>NZ_JBHMBS010000026.1:0-110567 GCF_042428775.1 Streptosporangium vulgare
CTGCGTCAGCGTATGGTCGATGCCCGTCTGCACGCTCGCGCTCATACCCGCGAGTACGGTGAGGACCCCGCCGAGATCCGCGACTGGACCTGGCCCTACTGAACAGTCCGTACGGTCGGGCCACTGACCTGGCCCTACCGGCCTGGTCGCGCCGATCAGGTCCGCTCCCGAACCGGTGACGACCCTCGCCCCGGTCCCCCTGGTTCCCTGTCCCGATCGCGGGGCAGGGGCCTCGGCCGGACGCGCACCCGGCTCCCGGCCCGATCGGGCCCGGGGGTGGTCGGGCGCGGGAAGCCGTAGCCGGGGATCGAGTCACGACCCGGCCACCGTCCACGCATGTGCGAGGACTACCGGGCCGGGCTCGGCGTCGGCAGGGGCGCCGACGACGCCGACCGCCGCGCGGGCCGCCGTATCGCCTGCCCGGTCCTGTTCCTGCGGGCCGCCCGTGACGACATGGAGGATCTGTACGGCGACCCGCTGGAGGTCTCGCGAGACCGGGCCGACGATCTTCGCGGCGGCTCCGTCGACTCCGGTCATCACATCGCCGAGGAGGCCCCGGACGAGCTCGCCGCCGAGTTGCGCCGCTTCGTCGGGGAGGTCAGGCAGGAGATCCCGCCCGCCCCCTCACATCCCCTCGTTTGACCTTCGCGGACCGGGTAAAGGAGACGTCGTCGCAGCTCAGGCGATCGGGGAGGGAAATGACCACGTTCGGATACTTTCTGTCGAGTGAGGAACACGGGCCTGCGGAGCTCGTACGGCAGGCCAAGCTCGCCGAGCGGGCGGGGTTCGAGGGCCTGTGGATCTCCGACCACTTCCACCCGTGGCTGGACGTGCAGGGCCAGAGCCCGTTCGTCTGGTCGGTGATCGGGGCGGTGGCCGAGGCGACCTCGCTGCCCATCACCACCGCCGTCACCTGCCCGCTGGTCCGCACGCACCCGGCGATCATCGCGCAGGCCGCCGCCACCAGCGCGGCGCTGTCCGGCGGCCGGTTCCGGCTCGGCGTCGGCACCGGTGAGGCGCTCAACGAGCACATCGTCGACTCGCGCTGGCCCCCGGCCTCCGAGCGGCTGGAGATGCTCGAGGAGGCGGTCGAGCTCATGCGGAAACTGTGGAGCGGGGAGCTGGTGACCCACCGGGGAGAGCACTACCGCGTCGACACCGCCCGCCTCTACACCCTTCCGGACGAGCCGCCGCCCGTCTACATGTCCGCCTTCGGGGACAAGGCCGTGGAGCTGGCCGGGAAGATCGCCGACGGTTACATCTGCACCGCCCCGAGCGCCGAGCTGGTGGAGAAGTTCCACAAGGCGGGCGGCGAGGGCAAGCCCTCCCAGGGCGGGCTGAAGGTCTGTCACGCCGCCGACGAGGCCACCGGCCGCAGGACGGCGCACCGGATCTGGCCGACCCAGGGCATCAAGGGCGAGGCCTCGCAGCTGCTGCCGCTGCCCCGCCACTTCGAGGAGCTCGCCGAGATGGTGACCGAGGACGAGATCGCCACCCCCTGCGGCCCCGATCCCGAGGTGCACGTCAAGGCGATCAAGGAGTACGTGGACGCGGGCTTCGACGAGGTCTACATCAGCCAGATCGGCCAGGAGCAGGACGCCTTCTTCGACTTCTACGCCAAAGAGGTCCTGCCCCGACTGCGCTGACGTCCCTGACTCCGCCTGCTTGAAGCCCTCCTGAGGTCCTCCTGAGGTCATGGACCTGGCCCGACCGGGCGCCGCACGGTTACGAGATCTTCCAGAAGAAACGGGACAGGGCCGTCAAGGTCCTGCTCAACCCCTGACACACCGGATACGTCGATAGAAGGAGAAGCATGGACGCGATCGTTCTGTTGAAGGACGACCACAAGACCGTCGAGAAGCTGTTCAAGGAGTTCGAGGGCGCGGGCGAGCGGGCGTACAAGAAGAAGCGGGACCTCGTCGACCAGATCATCGAGGAGCTCACCGTCCACGCCCACATCGAGGAGCAGATCTTCTACCCGGCCGCCCGCGAGAGTGTCCCCGAGACGTCCGACCACGTCCTGGAGAGCGTCGAGGAGCACCACGTGGTGGTCTGGATGCTCTCCGAGCTGGCCGGGCTCGACCCCCAGGACGAGCGGTTCGACGCCAAGGTCACGGTGCTGATCGAGAACGTCCGCCACCACGTCGAGGAGGAGGAGCAGGAGTGGTTCCCGCAGGTGCGGGAGGCCATGGGGCGCAAGAGGCTCCAGGAGCTCGGTGAGGAGATGGAGAAGGCCAGGCCCGGGGCGCCGAAGGACCCGCTCGCCCTGAGCAGCGCCCGCGCCTGACCCCTTCCGAAGGTCACGCGGCCCCCGCCGTCGCCGCCGGGGGAGAACGCGTACGGGCCCCGGTCCCTTCAAGGGGCCGGGGCCCGCGTTCCGGGTCTGTCCCGGCGGTCAGTGAAGCTGTTCGGTGACGAGGAAGGCGACGCCGCCCCCCTCGTCGATGTCCGCGTCCAGCGACTTGTCGTCGAGCATGTCCACGACCTGCGGGTCGAGGAAGATTCGTGCCCCTTCCGACTCCACCACCCTGTCGGCGGACTCGGGGTGTTCCGCGATCGAGAGCACGAGCGATCCGGTTCCGTCGCTCTGGGATGAAATGCGAACCCCGGTATCCGGGGAGTCTGTCACCTGCGAGCTGAGATCCCGGATTACCTGGGCTGCCGTGTCCGTCAATGTGAGCATTGCTACTCCTTGTCGGGATCGGGACTTGGATTCTTCGCCCTTGCCCGCTCTCATCGGGCCCAACCATCCCCGCGGATTTTCCCGCGACCGGCCGATCATGCGGGCGCGCCGAGGCCAGGCGGGGCTCGGCGTGTCGGCACGGCCTCGTCCCTGGGGCCGTACGGCCTCACCCGCGGGGCTCGGCACGGCTCCGACGGCGGGTCCCGGGCCCGTGAACCGGGCCCCGGCACCGTGAACCGGGTTCAGACCTCCCCGCGAACCCGCCGGGCCACGGCCTTCCCGCGAACCAGGGCCACGGCCTTCCCGCGAACCGGGGGCTCGGGCGTTTCCGTGCCCCACCGGGGCTCAGGCCTTCCCGTCGAGCCGGTCGATGTGCTCGGCCGCCTTACGCGCGGCGATCAGAACGGGGTCCCACACGGGGGCGAACGGGGGAGCGTACGACAGGTCGAGCCCCGACATCTCCTCCACCGTCATCTCGTTCCAGATGGCGACGGCCAGGGCGTCGATCCGCTTGGCCGCGCCCTCCTGGCCGACGATCTGGGCGCCCAGCAGGCGGCCCGTCCCTCGGTCGGCGATCGTCTTGATCTTCATCTTGCGGGCGCCGGGGTAGTAACCGGCGCGCGTGGTGGACTCCACGATCCCGCCGACCGGCTCGAACCCGGCCTGCTCCGCCGCCGCGGTCGTCAGGCCGGTGCGTGCCACCTCGTACTCGCAGATCTTGGACACCGCGGTGCCCACGACGCCGGGGAAGGAGGCGTGCCCGCCGCCGATGTTGATGCCCGTGACGCGCCCCTGCTTGTTGGCGTGGGTGCCGAGCGCGATCGCGACCGGCCGCCGGGAGACCCGGTGGAAGGTCTCGACACAGTCACCGGCGGCCCAGACCCCCTCCACCGGGGTCCGCATCCGCCGGTCGGTCACGATCCCCGAGGTCTCGCCGACCGGGATGCCCGCGGCCTCGGCCAGCGCGCTGTTCGGGCGGGTACCGAGCCCGAGGACGACCAGGTCGGCGGGGAGGGTCAGGTTCGCGGTGCGGACCGCCGTGACCCGCCCGCCGGACTCCTCGAAGCCCTCCATGCGCTCGCCGAGGTGCACCTCCACGCCCAGGTCGCGCAGGGCGTCGGCGACGAGGGCGCCCATGTCGGGGTCGAGCGTGCTCATCGGCTGCTCGGCGGCGTCGACGAGGGAGACCTCCAGCCCGCGCCGCACCAGCGCCTCGGCCATCTCCAGGCCGATGTAGCCCCCGCCGACCACCACCGCCCTGCGCGGCTCGTCCTCCAGGGCGCGCAGCAGCGCGACGCCGTCGTCGAGGGTCTGCACGCCGTACACCCCCTCGGCGTCGGCCCCCGGCAGGTCCGGGCGGCCGGGCACGGCGCCGGTGGCGACCACGAGCTGGTCGAACGGCTCCCAGCTCGGGTCGCCGCCCCGCCCGTCGCGCACGGCCACCGCGCGCCGGTCCAGGTCGATCTCGACGACCTCGCTGCGCAGCCGCAGGTCGATGTCCATCTCGTCGCGGAACACCTCCGGGCGCCGGCTGACCAGGGACTCCACGTCGGTGACCTCCCCGCCCACGAGATAGGGGATCCCGCAGGCCGAGTAGGAGGCGTGCGCGCCCTTCTCGAAGGCGACGATCCGCAGGTCCTCGGGCCCGCGCCGGCGCCTGGCCTGGGAGGCCGCGCTCATCCCCGCGGCGTCGCCGCCGATCACCACCAGTCGTTCCGCCATCGTTTCCGCCCCCCTGTGGACCGCCGATGCTACGGCTTCCTCCACGGGCCCCGCTCAAACGGCCGGCACGCCACGTCGTGTGCGCCCACGGGCCCCGGGGGGGCGGACGCTCCCGCGCGGACCCCGGGGGAGGGACACCCCGGAGCCCGCGCGGCCTGCCCGCTCAAACGACCGGCGCGCCACATCGCCGACGGCTCCCGGGTGGCCCTCCCCCGGGTACGGGCAGGCCCCCGTACGGCCCGGGACGTCCCTAGACCACCTCGAAGTCGGCCATCATCGCCATGTCCTCGTGTTCGAGGTTGTGGCAGTGCATCATGTAGCGCCCCCGGAAGCCCTCGAAGCGCACCAGGACCTCCACCACCTCGTACGGGCGGACGTCGACGGTGTCCTTCCAGCCACCGTCCGTCGCCGCCGGGGCCCGGCCGTTGCGTGACAGCACCTGGAAGTGGGCCATGTGCACGTGCACGGGGTGGTGGAAGTCGCTGGTGAGGCGCCAGACCTCGGTGGTGCCGAGCCGGGGACGGGCCAGCGGGCTGCCGGGCCGGAACGGCAGGCCGTTGATCGTCCAGGAGGCCTCCGGCCCCTGCCCGGTCCTGCGGAAGTCGAAGAGCCGCGAGGCGGCGGCCGACGACCTGACGGCCGGTTCGACCACCGCCAGGCGCCCCGGCACCGCGCTGTCCTCCCTGGCCCGGCGCGCGACGCGAAAGCGCATCACGTCGCGCGCCGGGCCGGTGCCGAGGGTGTTGACCATCGTCACCTCGGTGCCGGGCGGGTAGGCGGAGAAGTCGACGACCACGTCGAACCGCTCGGCGGGGGCCATCGTGATCGCCTCGTGCGCGACGGGGGCGGCCAGCAGCCCGGCGTCGCTGCCGACCTGGACGAACCTGCCGCCGGGGGTGAGCTCCAGCCGGTAGCGGCGGGCGTTGGAGGCGTTGAGCAGCCGCAGCCGGTAGCGGGTGCCGGAGACCTCCAGCACCGGCCAGGGGGCGCCGTTGACCAGGATCACGTCACCTTCGACCCCCTCCATGTAGGCGGCCTCGACCCCGGCGCTCACCAGCAGGCTGGGATCGGCCGCCGGGTAGCGGAACGAGCCGTCCTCCTCGAACGCGCGGTCGCAGATCATCAGCGGGACGTCCCGCTCGCCCCTGGGCAGCGGCAGAGCGTCGTCCTCGTCGTCCCCGACGATCATGAACCCGGCCAGCCCCCGCCAGACCTGCGGGGCGGTGAAGTCCATCCGGTGGTCGTGGTACCAGAGCGTGGCGGCCCGCTGGTCCAGCGGGTACGCGTAGTCCCTCGCCCCCGCGTGCAGCGTCCACTGCGACGGATCCACGCGCATGCCGTGGTGGGAGTGGCCGCCGGGCGGGGGCCGGAAGCCTCGGCCCTCGGCCACCACCAGGTCGGTGGGATAGCCGTCGGAGCCGGCCGGGGTCACCCCGCCGTGCAGGTGCGTGGAGGTCGGCACGGGCAGCTCGTTGCGGATCCTGACCGTGACGGGGCTCGCGCGCCGCACCTGGAAGGTCGGCCCGGGGAAGGTGCCGTCGAACCCCCACACCTCGGTGGTCGTCCCCGGGACGATCTCCACCTTCGCGGGACGCTGGACCACCTCGTAGTGGCCCGGCCGCGTGGGGCGCGCCACGGCGGGGATCGGCAGCGGGACGGTGAACGGCCTGGGCAGCGGCAGCGCGCTGGACAGGACCTGTCCCGCGGTCTCGGCCGACACCGCGCCGCATCCGGCGGCGGCCAGGCCCGTCACGCCGAGCGCGCCGCCCAGGAAACGTCTTCTGGAGATCACGCCGCGGCCCTCCGCGGTCCCCGCCACGTCCAGGCGGTCATCGACACGGCCAGGCCGAAGATGACCATCGCCAGCGGGATGTGCATCGCGATCTGGCGCTCCTGGCCGAGCACGAACTGGATGTTCACCAGTGTCAGTTGCAGGGCGCTCGCTCCGAGCGGCCACAGCGGGCCGCGTCCCGGCCGCCACAGCGTGATCGCGGCGATGAGCTGCAGGCCCACCAGCACCGTGGTGATGGTGGCGCCGAGGTTGTGGTGGGCCAGCATGTCGACCTCCCCGGTGACGAACATGCCGGCGATCACCGCCTGGCCGAGCACGGTCACCAGGTGCAGGGTGGCGGTGACCCGCAGGGACCAGACGATCCAGGCGGGCACGCGGGCCGGATCGGTCCGGGCGGGCACGTCGGCCGGGTCCGCCGAGCCGGGTACGTGGGCCCGGCCGGTCGGGGCGGGTGGGGAACTCATGGACACCTCCGTCGGATTTCGGTGTCCAGGCTCCCGGTCCGGGGCGCGGGCGTCGTCACCCCGGCGAAGCGGCCGGTCGTACTTCCCCTGGTGTACGAGGAGCCCGGTCGCGTCGCGGGTACGACCGGGGGAGTAGGCGCCGCCACGCGTGGGAGGGGCGCATGCCGGCGGGTGCGCGAAGGCAGGTGTGCGAAGGCAGGTGTGCGAAGGCCGGCGTGCGACGGGCTCCCCGGAGGCCGCGGAGATCCGCTCGGAGGGGTGGGAGGCCGACGGCTTGACAAGAGGGCAGTATCAGGTGGTACAAAAATCATAAGATGACGAACAGATAGCCGCAATATTTCATCCACATGTCGCAAGGAATTAATCGCCGTAAGCTTCCGGTTGTCGTGGATGTGACGCCGTGTGGGGCCCTCCGAGGTCGCAGGGCGGGTTGAGCTGCGCGGCAAGGCCGCGCGGGCGGCGAAGTGAGGTCCGTCAATCACCTCTATCAGGGCATGAAGCCCGCATCTCGGACCGTCGTAACGCGTCATCCCCGCGAGCCGGTATGACACCGATCCGCAAATCCGATGTAAACACTTGCGAAAGCCGCCTTATGCTTGCGGGTATGACGCGGAGGCTTGCTGAGGTGGCCAAGAGGGTCGGGATGAGTGAGGCGACGGTCAGTCGCGTGCTCAACGGCAGGCGCGGCGTCTCCGAGTCGACCAGAAACGCCGTGCTGACGGCGCTCGACGCCCTCGGCTACGAGCGCCCGACCCGGCTGCACCGCGACCGCGCCCGCCTGATCGGCCTGGTCTTCCCCGACCTGCACAACCCGATCTTCCCCGCGTTCGCCGAGGTCGTCGGCGGGGCGCTCGCCCAGCAGGGGTTCACCTCCGTGCTGTGCACGCGCACCTCGGGCGGGCTGCAGGAGGCCGACTACGTCGACCTGATGCTGGCGCAGCACGTCTCGGGCGTGGTCTTCGCCGGGGGCGCGTACGCCGACGAGGACGCCTCCCACGAGCACTACGAGCGCATCCTGGAGCGGCGCCTGCCCGCCGTGCTGGTGAACGCCTCGGCCGGGCACCTCGGTTTCTCCCAGGTCTCCTGCGACGACGTCACCGCCGCCGAGATGGCGGCCGGTCATCTGCGCGCCCTCGGTCACGTGCGCGTCGGCATGCTCCTCGGGCCTCCCGACCACATGCCGTCGCGCCGCAAGCTGGAGACGTTCGCCGCCTACGCGCGGGCGCACGGCATGGACTTCGGCGAACGCCACGTCGAGCACGCCATGTTCTCGATGGAGGGTGGCCAGGCCGCCGCCGCCCGGCTGGTGCGGCGCGGTGTCACCGGCCTGATCTGCGGCAGCGACCTGCTCGCGCTCGGCGCGGTGCGCGCCGCCCGGCGCGAGGGGCTGGCGGTGCCGCGCGACGTCTCGGTGATCGGCTACGACGACTCGGCCATGATGAACCGGACCGACCCGCCGCTGACCACGGTGCGCCAGCCGATCGAGGCGATGGGCCGCGCGGCCGTGGACCTGCTGGTCGCCCAGATCGACACCGCCGCCCCGCCGGGGGGCGAGCTGTTGTTCGACCCCGAGCTCGTGGTCCGCGCCTCCACCGCTCCGGCGCTGCCCAGGGCCGTACCGGCCTGACCCGTTCTCCCTGTTTCTCCCGGGTTCTCGCTGTCTGCCCAGGTCAGGACGTCCTCCGGCGGCTCCCGGCCCGGCCGTGCCGCTGTGCCCCCGGTGTCCCCCCGGTGCCCCTTCGTGCTCCTCGCCGGCCTCTCCCGGCCCTCCTGCGCCCTTCCCGCGCCCCGCGCCCCATCTCCTGTCTCCGTGGCGATCGTCCCTAAAAATTTCGACAGGAAGATGACGTCATCATGCATCTTCCTGCAAGTGGATGACTCCACTCCGTGTCATGTGCGTGTAGCCCCAGGTGGGGAGGGGTTCCCGCGTGCGGCGGAGGTGTTTCCGGGAGATGGCCGATCGATCACTGTCACTTTTTTGCATCTGAATTGACGGGCTCTTGCTACTTCCTGCACGCCTCTATATGTTTCTCGCAACCGACCCGCCAAGGAGTGCCTCGGATGAAATCCCCCAAGCTCTCGATGCTGCTCGCCGCAGCCATCGCGCTCACCGCCGCCGGGTGCGGCAACGACGACAGCGGATCACAGGCCGCGGAAACCAAGCCGAGTGCCGCCGGGGCCGACGCTCCGGTCACGATCTCCGTCGGCTGCCAGCCGCCGAAGAGCAACCCGCTGGAGCGGACCGCCTGGGACGAGGACGTGGCAGCGTTCAAGAAGCTGCACCCGCACATCACGATCGACAGCAAGGACGCCTTCCCCTGCATCAACCCGGACACCTTCCAGGCGAAGCTGGCCGGTGGCTCGA
Organism: Streptosporangium vulgare; assembly: GCF_042428775.1. Lineage (NCBI taxonomy): Bacteria > Bacillati > Actinomycetota > Actinomycetes > Streptosporangiales > Streptosporangiaceae > Streptosporangium > Streptosporangium vulgare. The sequence continues at coordinate 9,027 of NZ_JBHMBS010000026.1, forward strand.
TGGAGGACGTCTTCTACGTTTACTTCACCGACATCAAGAAGATCATCGCCGCGGGCCAGGCCGCCGACATCACCCCCTACGTCGGCGGCGTCAAGCTGCTGAACGACATCCGGCCCGACGTCCTGGCCACCTTCAAGGAGGGTGAGAAGCTCTACGGCCTGCCCAGGAACAACTACTCCATGGGCCTGGTCTACAACCGCAAGCTCTTCACCCAGGCCGGTCTCGACCCCGCCGCACCGCCCAAGACCTGGGCCGAGGTGCAGGAGGCCGCCAAGAAGATCAGCGCCCTCGGTCCCGGGTACGTCGGTTTCGGCGAGTACAGCGCCGGCAACACCGGCGGCTGGCACTTCGCCGCCTCCCTCTACGGGCGCGGCGGCGAGATGGTCACCCCCGACGGCAAGACCGCGGCCTTCAACAGCCCCGAGGGCAAGGCCGTTCTGGAGAACCTCAAGACCATGCGCTGGACCAACAACAGCATGGGCGCCAAGCAGCTCCTCCAGTGGGAGGACCTGATGCGGATGATGGGCGGCGGCAAGCTCGGCATGATGATCGGCGCCCCCGACGTCGTCCAGGCCGTCAACAACGACTTCAAGGGCAAGTTCGAGGACTACGGGGTCACCGCCCTGCCCGAGGCCAAGGCCTCGCTCAGCGGCGGCGACGGCTACATGATCAACCCCAAGGCCTCGCCCGAGAAGATCAAGGCCGCCATGCTGTGGCTGGAGTTCCACGAGCTCACCCCCGGCCAGGGCCAGTTCAACTACGCCCGCAGCAAGCAGCAGGGCCGCCCCGTCGGCCTGCCGATCCCCGACCTGTACGGCGACACCGCGCCGGGCAAGGAGATCACCGAGCTGCGCAAGGCGAACGCCACCGTCCCCGTGGAGAACTTCGCCCCCTTCGTGGAGGGTTCCGCGGCCATCCAGAACAAGCTTGAGCCGCCGAAGTCGCAGGAGCTCTACGCGATCCTCGACGTGCCCATGTCGGCGGTGCTGACCAGGCAGGACGCCGACATCGACAAGCTTCTCGCCGACGCCGAGGCCAAGGCGAACAAGGTGCTGGCGAAGTCGAGCTGACCTTCTGACACCCGGGGTGCCGGCCCGTCGGCCGGCACCCCGACACTCATGTTGATATCGGGAGTCAACCGATGACCACTATGACCGTGAAAGGTCCACGGCGGCGAAAGCCGGGAGCGTTCCGGCGAGGGCTGCGACGCAACCTGACCGCCTACGGGTTCCTGTGCGCGGCGCTGATCTGTTTCGCCTTCTTCTCCTGGTACCCCATGGTGAGGGAGGTCCTGCTCAGCTTCCAGCAGACGAACTTCGTCGACGACCCCACCTGGGTCGGCCTGGACAACTTCCGTACCGTGACGGAGGACGCGGCGTTCGTCGACGCGTGGCTCAACACCCTCGCCTTCACCGGCCTGGCGCTCGTGTTCGGCTACGTCGTCCCGTTCGTCGCGGCGATCGTCCTGAACGAACTGCGACACGCGCGGGCCTACCTGAGGTTCATCGTCTACCTCCCGGTGATGCTGCCGCCCGCCGTCGGGGTGCTGCTGTTCAAGTGGTTCTACGACCCGGGCGCCGGACTGTTCAACCAGATCCTGGAGCTGGCGCACCTGCCGGCCCTGAGCTGGCTCGACTCCACCGACACCGCGCTGATCTCCCTCGTCATCGTCTCCACCTGGATGAACCTGGGAACCGGCACGCTGATCTACCTCGCCGCGCTGCAGAGCATCCCCAGCGAGCTGTACGAGGCCGCGGAACTGGACGGCGCCGGGCTCTTCAAGCGGGTCTGGCACGTGACGATCCCGCAGACCAGGCTCATCCTGCTGGTGATGCTGCTGCTCCAGATCGTGGCGACCATGCAGGTCTTCATCGAGCCGTACCTGCTCACCGGCGGCGGCCCGGAGAACGCGACGCTCACCGTCGCCTACCTCATGTACCAGTACGCCTTCAACTTCGGCGACTTCGGCGCCGGAGGCGCGCTCGGGCTGATGCTCATGGTCGTGCTGATGGTGTTCTCGGCCTTCTACCTGCGCCTGTCGCGGGACAACCAGAGCTAAGGAGGCAGCTGAGCCGATGTCGAACCTCACCGTTCAACCAAGCCGCCCGGCTCCCGCCCGGCCGCCGGAGCAGGGCTCCGCGAAGAAGCCCAGGCGGCCGCGCAGGTCCAAGGAGCCGATCAGGGAGTTCCGGAGCCTGGTCTCCCCGCACACCCTCACCACCCCGCACGGGCGGTGGATCTACCGCATCGTGCTGACCGTGGTGGTGGTCCTGTTCACCGCCGTGTTCGTGTTCCCCCTCTACTGGATGGTCACCGGCGCGCTCAAGACCTCCGAGGAGCTCGCCCAGATCCCGCCGAGCTTCTTCCCGTCGTCGTTCGACTTCGGGGTGTACGCCGAGGCGTGGGACCAGCTGGAGCTGGGGACCTTCCTCACCAACACCGTCATCTACGCCGGCGGCGCCTGGCTGTTCACGCTCGCCATCGACGTCTCGGCCGCCTACGCGCTGTCGAAGCTGCGGCCGGTGCTGGGCAACCTGGTCCTGGGCCTGATGCTGGCCACGCTCATGATCCCGCCGATGGTGATCCTGCTGCCCGCCTACCTGACGGTCAAGGACATGCCGATCTTCGGCTGGGACCTGCTGAACACCCCCTGGGTGATCTGGCTTCCCGCCGCCGCCAACGGGTTCTTCATCTTCCTGCTCAAGCGTTTCTTCGACTCGATCCCCAGGGAACTGCTGGAGGCCGCCCAGATCGACGGCGCCTCACCCGCGCGTATCCTCTGGTCGATCGTGCTGCCCGTCTCCCGGCCGATCCTCGGGGTGGTGTCCATCCTCTCCGTGGTGAACGTCTGGAAGGACTTCGTCTGGCCGCTGCTGGTGCTGCCGGACGGGGAGAAGATGACGATCAGCGTGGGCATCGCCTCGCTCTCGGCGCAGATGCCGCAGAACGTGCTGATCGCCGCGCTGGTGATCGCGAGCATCCCGACGATGATCGTTTTCTTCATCTTCCAGCGCAGCATCATGGCCGGCCTCACCGCCGGCAGCCTCAAGGGCTGACCTCGTCACCCACCCACAACTACTAAGGAGTTGTTCCAGCATGTCCGAAACGTGGTGGCGGGGAGCCGCGATCTACCAGGTCTATCTCCGGAGCTTCGCCGACGGCAACGGCGACGGCATCGGCGACCTCGCGGGACTCCGCGCGCGCCTGCCGTACCTCTCCGACCTGGGCGTCGGCGCGATCTGGCTCAACCCCTGGTACCCGTCGCCGATGGCCGACGGTGGGTACGACGTGGCCGATTACCGTGACATCGAGCCATCGTTCGGCACGCTCGCCGAGGCGGAGGAGTTCATCGCCGAGGCGCATGCCCTGGGTATCAAGACGATCACCGACATCGTCCCCAACCACGGCTCCGACCAGCAGAAGTGGTTCCTGCAGGCGCTGGAGGCCGGACCGGGCTCCGCCGAGCGGGAGCGCTTCCACTTCCGCGCGGGGCGGGGGGAGAACGGCGAGCTGCCGCCCAACGACTGGAAGTCGATCTTCGGTGGCCCGGCGTGGACCCGGATCGCCGACGGCGAGTGGTACCTGCACCTGTTCGCCCCCGAGCAGCCCGACTTCAACTGGGACAACCCGGAGGTCGTCGAGGAGTTCCACGACGTGCTGCGCTTCTGGTTCGACCGGGGCGTGGACGGCATCCGGATCGACTCGGCCGCCCTGCTGGTCAAGGACATGGACAGCCTGGGAGGGGAGGAGGCCTACACCGACCTCGACGGCGTCCACGAGATCTACCGCGGCTGGCGCCGGGTGGCCGAGGAGTACGACGACCGGATCCTGATCGGCGAGGTGTGGCTGCCCGACCAGGAGCGGTTCGCCCAGTACCTGCGCCCCGACGAGATGCACACCGCCTTCAACTTCGACTTCCTGGCGTGCTCCTGGGACGCGGCCGCGCTGCGCGATTCGATCGACCTCACCCTGGCCACCCACATCCCGCTGGGCGCGCCCCCCACCTGGGTGCTGTCCAACCACGACGTCACCCGCCCGGTGACCAAGTACGGCAGGGCCGACACCTCCTTCAGCCACGCCGACCGCAAGCACGGCATGCCCTCCGACCCGGTGCTGGGCGAGCGCAGGGCGCGGGCGGCCGCGCTGCTGGCCATGGCGCTGCCCGGCGGCCTCTACGTCTACCAGGGCGAGGAGCTGGGGCTGCCGGAGGTCGAGGACATCGCCGACGAGCTGCGCCAGGACCCGATCTGGATCCGCTCGGGCCGCACCGACCACGGCCGCGACGGCTGCCGGGTGCCGCTGCCGTGGTCGGGCGACGAGCCGCCGTTCGGGTTCGGCGCCGGGCCGACGTGGCTGCCGCAGCCGCTGGAGTGGAAGGCGTTGACGGCCGAGGCGCAGGCCGCCAACCCCACGTCCATGTTCACCCTCTACCGCGCCGGGCTGCACCTGCGCCGCGAACTGCTCGGTGACGGCACGCTGACCTGGCTGGACGCGCAGGACGGGGTGCTGGCCTTCCGCCGGGAGTCGGGTCTGGTCTGCGTGGTCAACCTCGGGCAGGAGCCGGCCTCCCTGCCCGAGCACGAGTCGGTCCTGCTGGCCAGCGGCCCGCTGGAGGGGAACCTGCTCCCCTCCGACACCGCCGTCTGGCTCCGTACGGCCTGACTCCTCACCCCTCGGGACTCCCGACTCGGGGCCGCCGGTGTCCCGGCGGCCCTGGGCGCCCCTGACCGGCCGGACCCCGTCCGGCCGGTCAGGCGGCGCCGGCCACCCGCGAGGTTCTCGTCCCGCCGGGTCTCCCCTCCCGGCGGGACGCCGTCGCGGTGCGGCCGCCCCCCTTCTCCCTCCCCCTGGAACGACATGCCGGAACGGCGTGCCGGAAGCTTCCCGCCATCCGGTCCGCGGGTCCCCTCCGAGGCTGCGGCGAGCCGCCTGCCAAGGGCCCGGGCCCGCTGAGTCCTCAGTGAGTCCTCAGTGAGTCCTCAGAGGGGGATCTCGGTGAGGTCGAACGCCTTGGTGCCGCGTTCGCCGTCCCAGATCATCAGGTTGCCGTACGTGCGCGCCGTGGCCACCGGCACGCCGGTGAGCTCGTCCACGTCTCGCAGAAGGCGCTGGAAACGGAAGACGGCCGTGGGCCCGAGCCTGTTCACGACACCGGTCATCAACCGCGTGAGATTGAACCTGAACAGCGCCGAGCAGGACAGCACGCGGTGGTTGTCGCGCAGGCGGGAGAAGACCTCCCGGTGCGCCGGATGGCGTTCCGAGTACGCGTCGCACACCTCCTGCGAGAAATGGCCGCGATAGTGGACGCCGCGCCGGTCGAAGCCGAGCCTTTCGTCGGAGACGGTGAACTCCCCGGTGCCGTAGGTGCTCGTGAGGAGAATGTCCTCGCGGGGTTCGAGAAAGACGCTCTCGTAGTAGGCGGCCTTTTCCTCCAGGCGGCGCAGGAGCGCGCCGCCGGGGCCGAAGGTGCCCCGTTCCCCGCGCATGTCGAAGATCCACGGCGGCGGGGTGAGGGTGTCGGCCTTGGTGAGGACGAAGGTCAGCTTGCTCATGATGAGCCGCCGCGTCTCGACCGCGACACTGTCCAGCAGCCCGCTCAGGCACTGCCCGTCGTAGGCGGTGGAGCGGCTGTCGGCGTGGAAGGCCCAGACGACGACGTCGCACTGGATCATCTTCTCCAGGTACATGGCCAGGTAGGTCTCGTCGGCCGCGCTGGACTCCCCGATCCCCGGCATGTCCCAGAAGGTCAGCATGTGGCCCGAGTCGCCGGGCACCGAGACCGGCTCCGGCCTCCGGGTGACCGGCCGGACGTGGCCGACGGCGAGATCGGTGCCGAACAGGCAATTCAGCAGCGACGTCTTCCCGACTCCTGTTTGTCCCATTATTGCCACACTTAGTGGTTTATCTGATTCGGCACTTCTCTCGCGCCGAACATTCTCCCTCGCCTTTCTCCGCGGTCCGTTTCCCATCGGCCCGATGGGAAACGGACCGACGGAAAAATCCTCGATCTTGGCCATGCGGTCGTCTCCTGTGACATCGTTGTCGAGCGCTTCGAGCTGCTTTCCACGCTCGTCTCCACGATGGGGCGGACAACCTTGCGATGACCTTGCAGCCGGAGCCGTCGCCGGAAAAAACACGAATCGATCCTCCCGGACGGTGGACGTGGCGAGCTTCGAGATCAGGTTGTTCGGTGCCGTGGACATCGTGATCGACGGGGTGCCGCAGGAGATCAACCCGCAGCTGGCGAAGACGCTGGCCATGCTGGTCTCCGCCCGCGGGCCGATCTCCCCGGCCGCCCTGGCCGCCGGGCTGTCGGAACCCTCCGCGGACCGGCACGTGGAGGTGGCGCCGCCCGTCTCGCGGCTGCGCGGGCTGCTGCGCGGCAGCGGGCTGGACATCCCGCGGGCCAGGCGCTCGCACGTCTACGAACTGGTCGAGGACGCGCCGGGCCGCCTCGCCGCCACCGTCGACACACGGCGGTTCGAGGCGTACCTGCGCGACGGGCGGACGCTGCTGGAACGGGGCGACCTCGCCGCGTCCCTGCGGACACTGCGAGAGGCCCTCGGGGAGTGGTCCGGCGACCCGTTCGCGTCGCTGGCGGGCGCATGGATCCCGCCCAGGGTCTGCGAGAGCTACCACGCCGGGCTGCGGGAGCGGCGCCGGGAGCTGATCAGGCTCATCGCGCGTGTCGCCATCCGGCTCGACCTGCTGGGCGACGCGGCGTTCCTCACCGGCGAGGTCGCCGCCGAGGGGCAGCAGGACAGCGGCCCGCTGTGGCTGCTGCGCTTCCTCATCACCCTGCGCGACGAGGGAGCGGTCACCGCGAGGGAGCTGATCGAGCGGCGCCGCGCGATCTCCCCCGGTGACGACGCGGTGAGCCGGGCACAGGACCTGCTCGCCCTGCGCGGGCACGGCCTCGGCCGCCCGCCGTCGCCCCCGGCCGCCCGCGTCCACGGGCACGCCTACGGTCACGGCGGCCCGCGGTCCCTGATCGGCCGCAGGGACGAGATCCTGCGGCTCTCCGCGCTGGCCGGGCGGCTCGAACGCGGCGAGCCGGTCGCCCTGGCCGTCTGCGGCGTCCCCGGAGTCGGCAAGACCAGGCTGGTGGAGGAGCTGGCCGTGCTGCTGCCCCCGAGGGTGCGCATGGTGACCGTACCGTGCCAGGAACTCGGCGACCTGCAGCCGTGGCGGCTGCTGGTCGGCACCCTCTGGGAGGATCTGCGGCGCGACCTGGCCGGCCCGGCCGTCCCGATCGGCGCCGAGGAGCGCGAGACGCTGGAGGGCCTGATGACGGCGGGCCTGTTCGTCTCGCTCGGCGGGCCCGGCCACGAACGCGACCCGAGGCGGCTGGTCGCCCTCCTGGTCTCCCTGCTGCGCCTGACCGCCGGCTCCGGTCTCCTGGTCGCCTTCGACGACGCCCACCTGCTCCGCTCCGACGCCGAGGAACTGCTGCACAACGTGCGGGAGGCCCTGGGGGACGCCCCCGTCGGCTTCGTGCTCACCGACCGCTCCGAGCCGTCGCGCTGGCGCGGGCGGATGGACGTGCTGACCCTGTCCCGGCTGGGGACCGAGGAGGTGGCGGAGTGGCTGGGCGCGACGTGGGGACGCGAACCGACACGCGCGGAGACCGGCAGGGCCGTGGACGAGACCGGAGGGCTGCCGCTGGACCTGTGCCGGATCACCGAGACCGGTGACCTCCCCCGAGACCTGCCGCGGCACGACACCGCCTCCAGCCCGATGTTCCGCTGGCTCGCCGCGGCGGCCGTCACCGCCCTGGGCAGGGAGATCAACCCCGACCTCGTCGCGGCGATGCTGGACCTCGACGCCCAGGAGGCGAACCGCAGGCGCGCGGTGGCCGTGACGGCCGGGACGGTCCTGGACCACCAGGGGCTGCGCTTCGGCCACGACACGGCCAGGGAGAGCCTGCTCCAGGAGCTGAAACGCCATCCGGCACTCGCCATGGAGCTGCACCGCCGGGCGTTCGAGATCCTGGACGAGCACCTGGCGCGGACGACCGGGGACGGCTGGATCAACCCGGCGCTGCCGGTCCGCGTCGCCGAGCACGCCCGCTCCTCGGGGAACGGGCTGCCCCAGGAACGGGTCGCCGCGGCCTGCCTCGGCGCCGCGCGGGCGCAGCAGCGTGGCTTCGCCACCGAGGGGGCGATCACGTGGGCGCTGGCCGGGCTGGGGCTGCGGTGCGACGCCGAGACCCGGGTGAGCCTGCTGATCACACTGGGGGACGCCCGCAACGACGCCGGTGACCTGCGGGAGGCCGAGCTTTCCTACCTGCGGGCCCACCGCGACGGCGAGAGGCTGCCGAGGCTCGCGGCGGTGGCGGCGATCAGGCTGGCGCGCCGCTGGTCGGACCCCGGACAGGCCGACCGGCAGCTGCTGCACGTGCTGAGCGGCAGCCTGGAGGCGCTCCGCGACGACACCGGCGACGAGGCGGTCCCGCTACGGCTGCAGCTACAGGCGCATCTCGCCCACAAGCTGACGATGGCGGTCAGCGACCGCCTCGACCCCACCTACGCCGGCCTGCGGCCCGGCGTGGAGCTGGCCCGCGCGACGTTGCGCGAGCTGGAGGAGTCCGGGGCGGGGCCGCTCATCCGCTGCGAGGTGCTGAACGAGTGCAGATGGGGCCTGTACGACTTCGCGCCCCCGCAGGAGCTGCTGGGCATCGCCGAGCGGCTCCAGGAGGCGAGCATCCAGGCGGCGTCCGCGCACTTCCGCAGCGAGGCCATGGTCGCCCTCACGATCGACCAGCTCAGGCTGGGCCGCCTGAGGGAGGCCGCGGCCACCGTGGCCGGTCACCGCAGGCATGTCGCGCGCAACCACCGGGTCTTCGGCTCCTGGCTGCAGACCACCCTCGACACGCTGATGGACGTGTGGCACGGGGAGTTCGGCCGCGCCGAGGAGCGTGTCCTGGCCGAGTGGGGGCAGCTCGAGAAGGAGGGGGAGGGCGGGTCGGTGTCCGCCGACACCCTGCGGCAGACCCTGATCGGGCAGCACTACTGGCTGCTGCGCGAGCAGGGACGGCTGGGGGAGCTCTTCGGCTCCGGGCTCGCCCGGCAGGTGGTCGAGTACGAGTACTTCCCGATCTGGCGCGCGGCGCTCGTCCTGGCGCTCTGCGAGATCGGCGGGCACGAGGACGCGAGGGACCGGCTCCGGGCGTTCTTCCGCGAGACCTCCGACCTCGGCGCGCTGCCGCCCGACGGGTGGTCGGTCCCGACGCTGGCCCTGCTGGCCGAGTCGTGCGCGCTCCTCCTCGAGGCGGGCCACGGCGATCCCGAGCTGTCGCGCTGCGCCGCCCTCGTACGGGAGCGGCTGTCGGCCCACCGGGGGCAGATCGCGCTCGCCGGGTGGCCCACGATCCTGCTGGGGCCGACGGACCGCTATCTCGGGTTGCTCGCGCTGGCCGAGGGGGACGCCGAGGAGGCGCTGCGGTGCTTCGACGAGGCGCTTCCGCTCGCCGGCGTCGCCTCACCGCTGATCGCGCACCTCCACCTCGACCGCGCCAGGGCGCTTCGCCTGCGAGGCGCGGCGACCGCCCCGAGGGAGGCTTCGGGGGAGGGTTCAGGGGAGGGCGCGGGGGAGGTCGGGGGGGAGGCCGCCCATCTGCTCCGCCGTGCGTTGCGCCTGGCCGAGCGCCTGGGCATGGCCGGGGTCGCCGCCCAGGCGCTGGCACTGCTGTGATCCGCTGTGATTCGCTGTGACCTGCTGAGATCCACCGAGGCCCGCCGAGATTCACCGAGACCCGCTGAAACCCACTGAGGTCTCGGTGGTCCACTGGGATCACCGAGATCCATGCTCCGGTGATCTCGTGATCTCGTGATCTCGTGATCTCGTGATCTCGTGATCTCGTGATCTCGTGATCTCGTGATCTCGTGATCTCGTGATCTCGTGATCTCGTGATCGACGTTTCGTGACCCGGCCCGCGGTGATCCGCTTTTGATCTACTTTGTAAAGGACGGGGTCTTGAGCGCCCTCGCCGCCAAGGCCACGAAAAGAGCCAGCAGGGCGGGGATGGCGAGCGCGCGGGGCAGGCCGATCAGCTCGGCGGCACCGCCGATCAGCACGGGCCCGCTGAGGAATCCCACGTAGCCCAGGCTCGCGACCCGGGCCAGCGCCTTCCCGGCCCGGGCCGGGTCGCGCCTGCCGGCCGCGGAGAAGACCTGCGGGACGATGCAGGACAGGCCCGCTCCGAAGCAGCCGAAACCGATCACCGCGGCGATCTGGTGATCGGCGAGCAGGCCCAGGCCGAGCCCGGAGGCGGCCAGCGCCCCGCACGCGCGCACCAGGTTGACCGGCCCCAGCAGGGAGGCCAGCCTGTCGCCGGCGAGGCGGCCCGCGGTCATCATGATCGAGAAGGCGGCGTAGGCGGCCGCGGCGAACCCGTCGGAACTGTTGAGGCTCTCGCTCAGGTAGACCGAGCTCCAGTCGGCCGCGGCGCCTTCGCCGATCATGCAGCAGAAGGCCAGGACGCCCAGCAGCAGCACCCCGCCGCCCCCGCCGGTCGCCGGTCCGCTCCCGGTGGGGGCGGAGTGCGCGGTCAGGGACAGCGCCCAGCGGGCGGCCCAGAGCGCGAGCGCGACGATCACGGCGGCGACCACGGCGAACGTCGCCCCCGGGTCGAGGGCGGCCTGGGCGAGCAGCCCTCCGGTGGCGGCGCCGAGGAAGCCGCCGATGCTGAAAACGGCGTGGAAGGACGACATGATCGGACGGCCGACGGCCTGCTCGATCTCGACGGCGTTGGCGTTCATCGCCACGTCCAGCGTGCCGTGCACCGCGCCGAAGGCGAACAGCGCGACGGCGAGGCCGGCCAGGTTCGGCATGAAGGCGGGCAGGATCAGCACGACGGCCTGGGCGAAGGCCATCGGCAGCATCACCTTGACGCTGCCGTGGCGGTCGACCAGGCGGCCGACCACCTGCATGCCGGCGATCGCCCCCGCGGCGATGCCGAGCAGCCCGAGACTGAGCTCGCCCTCGCTCAGCCCCAGTCCTTGTTTGATCGACGGGATGCGTGCCGTCCAGGTGCCGATGGCCATGCCCGAGAGCAGGAAGAGCAGGTAGACCGCGACCCGGCCGCGTAGCAGCACGGCCCGGTCGAGGGTGGTGACGTGCATGGGGGAGGGCTCCAGTCAGACGGTGCGGACGGCGACGCCTGCCGCGATCATGGCGTCGTGCTCGGCGGGGGGCAGTGCGGTGTCGGTGACGACCATGTCGAGGCGGTCCAGCGGGCAGACCGCGCCGAACGCGGTGCGGGTGAACTTGCCGGAGTCGGTGGCCACGATGACGCGCCGGGCCGAGGCGATCGCCGCCTGTTTGACGGCGACGTCGGAGAGGTCGTGGGCGGTGAGGCCGTGCTCGGCGGACAGGCCGCAGCAGCCGATGACCGCGGTGTCGAAGCGCAGGGACCGGATGGCGCTCTCGGTCAGCGGGCCGGTGAAGCTCAGCTCGCCGGGACGGACCTCGCCCCCGGGGAGCACCAGGCGGATCCGGGAGGCCGCACTGAGCTCGGTGGCCGACTGCAGGCAGAGCGGCAGGACCGTGAGGCGGCGGTCGCGGATCACGCGCGCGATCTCCAGGGAGGTGGTGCCACTGTCGAGCAGCACGGCCTCCCCGTCGGCGAGCAGGGCGGCGACCTCGGCCGCGATCCGCCGCTTGGCCTCCACCGCCTCGCGCTCGCGCACCCCGAAGGGCGGCTCGTCGCCGCGCAGCAGCAGGCTCACCGCGCCGCCCCTGACCCGCCGGACCACGCCCTGCTGGGCGAGCTCGTCGAGGTCGCGGCGGATGGTCATCTCCGACACCGCGTGCTCGACCGCCAGCTCCGCGACCGAGACGACGTCGCTGGCCCGCAGCGCCGACATGATCGCGCGAATGCGATTGTTGCTTTCCACGTGTTCATTTGAACATGAGATGTGTGAGATTGGCAACCGGGCGGGACGACCGCGCAGGACGGGCGTGCGGGACGGAGGTGCGAAACAGACGTGCGGGACAGAAGTGCGGACGGACGTGCGGGACAATGGCCGTCATGCGCGCGAGCCGGCTGCTCTCACTCCTGCTGCTCCTGCAGACCCGGGGACGGATGACGGCCACCGAGCTGGCGGAGGAGCTGGAGATCTCCGTCCGCACGGTCTACCGCGACGTGGAGGCGCTGTCGTCGGCCGGGGTGCCGGTCTACGCCGACCGCGGTCCCGCCGGCGGATACCGCCTGCTGGACGGCTACCGCACCCGGCTCAACGGCCTGACCGCCGCCGAGGCGTCCTCGCTGTTCCTGGCCGGGCTGCCCGGTCCCGCCGCCGATCTGGGGCTGGCCGAGGTCGCGGCCAACGCGGAGCTGAAGATGCTCGCCGCGCTTCCTCCCGAGCCGCGCTTCCACGCCGCCCGGATGCGCGAGCGCTTCCACCTGGACGTCCCCGGCTGGTACCGCGACGCCGACCCGGCCCCCTTCCTCGGGGAGGTCGCCGAAGCGGTGTGGGAGCAGCGGCCGCTGCGCATGACCTACCGGCGCTGGGGCCCCCGCGACGTCGAGAGGCTGGCCCACCCGTACGGGCTGGTCCTCAAGGGCGGGGCGTGGTACATGGTGGCGACCGCCGGTGAGGGAGGGCCGCGCACCTACCGGGTGTCGCGGATCGTGAGCGCCGAGCTCGCGGCGGGACACTTCGAGCGCCCCGCCGACTTCGACCTGCCCGCCTTCTGGCGGGCCTACGCCGCCGACTTCCGCGAGCGGATGTACACCGGCGAGGCCGTGGTGCGGATGGCGCCCGGCATCGAGGGGATGCTGAGCTACACGGTGGGTGCCGAGGTCGCCGAGGCCGCGCTCGCCGAGGCGGGGCCGCCCGACGAGCGCGGCTGGGTCGTACTGCGCCTGCCGACCGAGTCCACCGCGCACGCCCACTGGCTGCTGCTGCGCCTGGGCGCCGACATCGAGGTGCTGGAGCCTCCCGAGCTGCGCGAGCGGATGGCCGCCACCGTCGCCGACCTCGCCACGCTGTACGGCACAGGCACGGGCACGGACGCAGATACAGGCACGGACGCAGATACAGGCACGGGCACGGACGCAGGCACCGGCTGATCCCGGCCGGCCCACGCCGGTCTCTCCTGCCACCGTTCCTGGCCCGGGTCGTCTCGGCTGTCGGTTCGGGGGTCCGCCCGGCGCCGGGGCTGCGGGGGCCGTGAGCTACGGCCCCCGCAGCCCACACGGCCCGCCGCGGTCGTGTCCGGCAGGGCGTACGTCAGTCCGTCCTCGACCGGGTGCGTCGGGCGTAGGCGCGGGCGGCGCGGGCGCGGTCGCCACAGCGGGTGGAGCACCAGTGGCGGCGGCCGTGGCGCAGCAGGTAGCGGTTGCAGGGGGCGGAACCGCAGGCGGTGAGGCGTTCGGCGTCGGGGCTGGTGAGGAGGTCGGCCGTGTTGGCCGCGAGGGTCGCCAGAGTGTGGTCGAGGATCTGGTCGATGGGGTGCGGGGCCGCGCGGTAGGGGCCGGTCTCGTCGTCCCAGCGCAACAGGCCGGCCGTGGGAACCCTGGTCAGCGCGTCGTTGACGGCGGACAGGGCGGCGGGCAGGGCGGGAAGCCCGTCGACGCGGGCGGCGAACAACGCCCTGAGGTGTTCGCGCATCGAGCGCAGCTGCGTCGTGCACATCTCTCGTAGTCCGATATCGGCCGGAGCGAGGCCGTGTCCCGTGAGCCACCGGCTCGCCGCCTCGGGGGTGCCGAGAAGATCGATGAACTGCCCGCCGGGCAGCGCGAGGGCGCTGTTGACGAAGTCGAGGGCCAGATAGCGCTCCGCCCCTGGCGCGGGCGGAGGCAGGAACTCGGCGATCAAGGGCTCGCTCATGGCTCTCATGGTACGACTTGCACTCATCCGTGAGAAACAACTACCGTCCTTCACGGATAGGCAAGCATTCATCCGTGAGGAGTTTTCCGTGGCGGCTGTCGGCACGACCCAGGAGCAGGTTCCCGTCCGCGTCTTCGGCGGACCGACCGCCCTCTTCGAATACGGAGGTCTGAGGTTTCTCACCGACCCCACTTTCGATGCGCCCGGCGACTACCGGAGGGAGGGGCGCAGGATCCTGACCAAGACCGCGCCCTCCTCCGGTGGCCCCGCAGACCTCGGCCGCGTCGACGTTGTCCTGCTCTCCCACGACGAGCACCCCGACAACCTCGACGACTCCGGCAGGGCTCTGCTCGCCGACGTCCCGCTCACCCTCACCACGCCCGGGGGCGAGCGGCGCCTGGGAGGCGGGGCCAAGGGGCTGGCCGACTGGGAGCCGGTCGAACTGGACCGCCCCGGCGGCGGCACGGTCACCGTGACGGGCGTGCCCGCCGTCCACGGGCCCGGCGCACGCGAGGAGGTCGAACCGATCACCGGCCAGGTCGTCGGATTCGTCCTGACCGGGGAGGGCCTGCCCACGGTCTACGTCAGCGGCGACAACGCCTCACTCGACGTGGTGAAGGAGATCGCCGGCCGCTTCGGCCCGGTGGACACCGCCGTCCTCTTCGCGGGGGCTCCCCGCTTCCCCGCCCTGTTCGACGGCGCGCCGATCGTCCTCGACAGCGTCCAGGCCGCCGAGGCCGCCGCGCTCCTCGGCGCCCGCCGGGTGGTTCCCGTCCACTACGACGGCTGGGCGCACTTCACCGAGGGCCGCGACGACCTGGTGGCCGCCTTCGCCGCCGCCGGGCTGGCCGGCCACCTGGACCTGGGTGATCCGGGCGCTCTGGGCTGACCGGCGACGCCGGGGCCGGGGAGCGGGCGAAACGCGGCCGGAGAGAAGCGGAGCGGCACTCAGCTCGATCCGGTGGACGCGAACGGGATCGAGGCCGGCTCGTGCGCGGGCGCCGCGTCGGGGTGTTCCCACAACCCGCGCTCGCGCAGGATCGGCAGCACTCCCTCGCCGAACCAGTACGCCTCCTCCACGTGCGGATGGCCCGACACGACGAACTCGGTGACGCCCAGGCGGGCGCACTCCTCGATCCGGTCGGCCACCTCGGTGTGGCTGCCGACCAGCGCGGTGCCCGCGCCGCCGCGGACCAGCCCGACCCCGGCCCACAGGTTGGGGGAGATCTCCAGGCCGTCACGGCTGCCGCCGTGCAGGGCGAGCATCCGCCTCTGGCCCTCGGACTCGCTGCGGGCCAGGCCCGCCTGCACCTTCTCGATCGTGGCCGGGTCGATGCCGTCCAGCAGCCTGCGGGCCTGTGCTCACGCCCGCCCGAGTGCCGCTGGAAGGTGGCGCCCATCTGCGCGGCCAGGGTCGGCGTGACCAGGCCGGGCCGGAAGGCGACGAGGAACTTCAGCCGTTCGGTGGTCTCGGTGAGCATGGCCGTGGTCAGCCAGGCGTCCTCGCACCACGCGCCGGTCGGTGTCAGCGCGCCGACGAAGCCGAGATGCTCGGCGGCGTGCACGATCTGCCGCAGGTAGGCGAGCGTGGCCGGGCGGGCGCCACCGGCCGCTCCCGCGGGCAGGCCGTGGCCTCCGCCGACGATGTCGCGGCTGTCCCCGTAGGTGGGGAGGAACCAGTGGAACGTCAGGTTTGTCATGGCACTTCCGTCGTCGGTCACCGTCTTTCCGGCGAGATGGGGTCGAGAGGGGCTAGAGCAGGCCGTGGCGGGGCGGGAGTCGCCCGTTGAGCACGTAGCGGCCGATGTGCTGGATCTTCCAGCGGGCCGGGTCGTGCAGCGTGTGCGTCCTGGCGTTGCGCCAGTGGCGGTGCAGGTTGAGCCCGTCCAGGCTGGCGCGGGTGCCGCCCAGCTCGAAGACCGCGCCGCCCAGCTCGACCGCGACCGGGTCGACGTACGCCTTCACGGTGGCCACCGCGATGGACGCGGCGGCGGCTGACTCCTCCGTCAGGTCCGCCGCCGCGGCGTCCACCTCCCGTGCGGCCGCGGCGAGGAGGGCCTCCGCGGCACGTACCTTGATCGTCAGCTCGCCCGCCCGCTGGATGACGAGCGGGTCTTCGGCGGCGCTGTCCAGCCCGCTCTCGAACCAGGGCCGCGCCTTGGTGCGGACGAACTCCAGCGCCTCCGCGAGCGCGCCGCCGGCGATGCCCACGTCGATCGCGGCGTGCAGGAGCTGGGCCACCGCGCCGTGCAGCTGCGGCCCGGTGAACGTCAGGTGGTGCGGCACCACGCGGTTCGCGGGCACGCGCACGTCGTCGAGGCGCACGGTTCCGCTGGCCGTGGTCCGCTGGCCCATCCCGGCCCAGTCGTCGATCACCGTCAGCCCACCGGCGTCCCTGGGCACGTACGCCACGTGCAGTGTCTCGTCCTCGCGCCGGGCCAGTACCGGGATCCAGTGCGCGAACAGCGCGCCGGTGCTGTAGTGCTTCACCCCTCGCAGCAGGAAGCCGTCCTCGCCGTCGGGCACCAGCCGTGTGCGGTAGTCCTGCACGTTCCTGGTGCCGGCCTCGGACTGCGCGTTGCCCAGCCTGGCACCGGCGAGCACCTCGCCGAAGAAGAACTTCCGCTGCTCGGGGGTGCCCTGGCGGCGGAGCACGTTGAGGTAGACGAAGTGGCTCTGCGGGATCTGCGCGATGTTCGGGTCGGCGGCGGCCAGCAGGCGCACCACCTCGGCGAGGGTCCGCGCGCCCACGTCCGCGCCGCCGTGCTCGCGTGGCACGGTGATCGCGAGCAGCCCGCTCGCGGAGAGCCGGTCCAGTTCCGCGACGGGCAGCAGCCGCCCGGCGTCGCGTTCGGCGGCGCCGGGCGCGAACTCGGCCGCCAGCGCGCGGGCCGTGGCGACCGCCTCCGCGTCATCGGCGATCACATGTGCCCCCGGCAGGCCGGGAGCCTGGGGCGTTGTGCTGTCGATACTCATACTGATGTCCGTTCTGCGTGTCAGGTTGGGATCACCCTATTTCCTGCATAAATGGTAGGCAATATCCGCTTTGTGGGTGGGTGACGGCCGGATGATCGGGTGGCCGCTCGCGGAGACGCCGCGCCGCGCCGGACCGGTCCGGCCGCCGGATCGCCTCCTCGACGGGCCCGGGCTTCCCGCCGATCGACAGCCGGAACACCGGCGCCCCGCTCGTGAGATCGGGTGCTCTCCCCGCGAGCCTTCTCATCCTGAGCGGCGGTCGTCCTCGAAGGCTCGCGGGACGAGGACGGCCTGCGCGACCGGGACGGCCCGGCGGGAGCGGCGGAACTTCACCAGGACCACGGCCAGACCCAGGGCCACGAGGAGAGCCGCGACAGCGAAAGTCCGGTGAGTTCCGCGAGCCACCTCCGCCGACGCGGCTGTGGTGACGTCACCCGTGCCGGCGGCGAAGGCGAAGACCGTCCCCATGACCGACGCGCCGGTCATGAGACCGAGGTTCCGGGAGAGGTTCAGCATGCCCGACACCAGGCCACGCTGGTGCGGGGACACGTCCTTCATGACGGCGGTGTTGTTGGCCGCCTGGAACAGCGCGTAGCAGGCGGTGACGGCGACCAGGGGCAGGACGTATCCGATGACACCGGCCGCCGTGGGCATCAAGGAGAGCACCACGGCACCGCCGACGATGCCGCCGAGCCCGACGACCACCATCGCCTCGGTTCCGAAGCGCTCGGTGGCACGGCCCGCCGGGACGCCGGTGAGGGCGGACACCGCGGGGCCGGCCGACATCACCAGGCCGACGAGGGCCGGGGTGAGGTCCAGTGCCCGGGCCAGGTGAAAGGGCCCCACGACGAGAGTGGTCATCATGACGGTCGAGACCAGTGCGCTCGTCGTCAGGCCGGCGGCGAGGGCGGGATCGCGGAACATCGAGAGGGTGAGCAGCGGGGATGAGACACGGCTCTCGGCGATGACGAACAGGCCGAGGCCCGCCCCAGAGACGATGAGCAATCCGATGGAGAACGGGCCGAACGAGTTCCCTCCGATCGTCATGGCCAGCGCGTAAGCGCCCAGGGTGATCGCCAGCAACACCGTGCCCACGGTGTCGAAACGCCGGCGTGCGGAGCTCACCGCCGGTGCGGAGGCGGGCAGCACCCGAAATGTGAGCGTGAGCGTGAGAAGGCCGAGCGGCACGGCGACGAGGAAGATCGCACGCCAGCCGAAGACCGCGATCAGGGCTCCACCCAGGGAGGGCCCCAACGCCGTGCCGACTGCCGACATCGTCCCCAGAAGCCCCATGACGCCGCCGGTGCGCTCCTTGGGCACCATCTCGCCGACGAAGGCCATGGTCAGTGCCATCATGCACGCGGCGCCGGCTCCCTGGAGCGCCCGGGCGGCGACCAGGAGGGGAAGGTTCGGGGCGAGACCGCACAGCAGCGTCGCGAGGGTGAACACGGCGATGCCGCCGAGCAGGAGGCGACGCCGGCCGGCGATGTCACCGGCTCGGCCGGCACCGACGATCAGGGTCGTGAGGGCCAGGAGATAGGCGATCACGATCCACTGGACCTCGTTGAAGGAGGCGTCGAAGGCCACGGCCATGGCCGGCAGGCCGACGTTGGCGATGCTCGTGCCCAGTGAGGGCAGAAGCACGGACAGCGACAGCGCGGTGAGCGCCCATGCCAGGGGCGGACGGCGCGCGGGCGGTGTCCGCTCACGCTCGGCACCCGGGGGTGTTGCTGGTCTCAAGACGATGCCTCTTCCTGAATTCGAGGGGGTCGCAATGGACGCTAGGTCTCGTCCCGGCCTGGCGGAAGACGCAAGGATGGAAAGTCATTTGTGCATGAAACGCCATGTCCGGCCTGGTGCATGAGAGCATGTGCGTATGGCCCGGCCCGATCTGAACCTGCTGGTCACACTGGACGTCCTGCTTGAGGAGGGCAGCGTGACGCGGGCGGGGGAACGGCTTGCGCTCAGCCCGTCCGCGATGAGCCGCGCGCTCGCGCGGTTGCGGCGGGCCACGGGTGATCCGCTGCTGGTGCGGGCCGGCCGGGGATTGGTGCCCACGCCCCGCGCCCTGGAGCTGCGCGCTCGCGTGCGTGGCCTGGTCCAGGAGGCCGAAGAGGTTCTGAGGCCGGCCGAGAAGCTGGACCTGGCGACGCTGGAGAGGACTTTCACGTTGCGCAGCAGCGACGGGTTCGTGGAGAGGTTCGGACCCGCGTTGGTGGCCATGGTCGGCAGACAGGCGCCTGGCGTGCGGCTCCGGTTGACGCGGAAGACCAGGAAGGACGTCGGCCCCTTGCGAGACGGCGGTGTCGACCTGGAGACGGGCGTCGTCGAGCACGCCATGCCTCCGGACGTCTTGAGCAGGCCACTGTTCACCGACCGGTTCATCGGGGTGGTGCGGAGGAAGCACCCGCTGAGCACCGGGAAGGTCACGCCGGCCCGCTACGCCTCCTCGCGGCACGTGCACGTCTCGCGGCGCGGTCTGACGGAGGGGCTGGTGGATGAGGCTCTTCGCCCGACGGGCCGCCGGCGGGAGATCGTGACGGTCGTGGACGGCTTCGGCGCCGCGCTGGCGCTGGCGAAGGCCTCGGACCTGGTCGCCACGGTTCCGGAGCGTCACACCGCGAACCTGCGGCGAGGGATGTGCTCCTTCGAGTTGCCCTTCCGCGCTCCCGAGGTGACGGTGTCGTTGCTGTGGCACGTCCGGCTCGACGCGGACCCGGCTCACCGGTGGCTGCGCGACTGCGTGATCGGTGTGTGTCTGCGGGAGACCGGAACGGAAGGCACGGACGGGCAGGCTCGCGAGCCGGAAGAGCCCGGCCCCGGGGCCGCTCAGGCGACATCGTGACCAGGGGCGCGGGACGGCGATCGCCCCGCCTCCTCCCTCGCCGCCCCGGCCGCCGCACCTCGTACCGGCCCGCCCCGCGGTAGGCCGTTGACGGCACCCTGGGCGGGCGCGGGCGCCCACCCAGGGACCACGGGAGCCGTGGAAGCTAAAGGAGCGAGAGCGCCTTGGACACGCCCGGGTCGCGCCCGGTGGCCAGGTCGAGGGCGGTCAGGGGAGCGTGGTGGTCGACCGGCACCCCGATCGTGTCGATGATCTCGCGGTCGGGGCCGAGGTGGCGGACCTTGGGCAGCAGCAGGACGCTGCCGTCGTCGAGGAGGAACGCGGCGGCGGGACCGGAGACGGCTCCGGCGGTGCGGGTCCCCACGAGGGTGCCCAGGCCGTTGCCCCTCACGGCCGCGCTGAAGTCCTCGCAGGCCGAGGCGCACCCGCGGTCGGTGAGGACGACCAGGCGCAGGCCGAGCAGCGGGACGCTGTCGTCGGTCCTGTTGGGCACGCACTCACCCTTGGGCGGGCAGAAGTAGCTGGTGACCTTGCCGTGCGCGAACGCGCCGAGCAGCCGCGTCACCTCGCGAGGCGATCCGCCGCCGTTGCCGCGCAGGTCGAGGATGACCGCCTTGGGCTCGCCCCCCAGCTTGGCGATGACCTGGTCGGCGGCGCCCTCGTGGAATCCGGGCAGCTGGACGTACGCGACGTCGCCGGGAAGCGTCTTCGACGTCACCGCCGGAGGCTGCCGGGTGATCGGCCCCTCCTTGAGGTCGATGGTGCGGATCCGTCCCGTCGTGGGGCGCTTGAGAGTGACCCGTACCGTGCCTGAGGCGAGGGCCTCGATGAAGCTCTGGTTCGCCCTTCCCCCGACGAACGGCGGCATGCCGTTGGCCTTGAGCACGATGTCGCCGGGCCTGACACCGGCCTTGGCGGCGGGGCTGCCGGGCAGGACGCGGGTGATGAACAGCGGTGGCCGGGCCGCCGGGTCGAGTTCCCGGCCCCGGACGGCGGACGCGCCCGCGATGCCCGTTCCGACGGGGCCGCCCTCCGGCGGCGGGGACGGCCTCTCCCAGCGGGCGTGGTTGTCGTGCAGCCCGGCGACCATGCCGGTGATCGCGGCGCGCAGCGCGGCGGGGTCGCCGGTGCCCAGGACCTTCGCGAAGGCGGCCCAGTCGGTGTCGCGGTCGCCGGTGAGCGCGGGCAGTTGGAGGCCGGGCCGGTCGGCGCCGCGCCGCATCAGGTCCTGGGTGTAGGCGGCCAGGGCGTTCTTCAGCAGCTCCCTCGAATCCAGAACGGGAGCGCCGTAGTAGTTGTCCAGCACGCAGAAGTACGCCTGCCTGAGCGTGTTCACCGAGGTCGGCGGCGCCGATTCCGGCGGCGGGGCCGTGACGGGCGCGCAGCCCCCGTCCGGGGCGGCCGGTGAGGACGAGGGCTTCGGCCGGGGCGACGGATCCGCCGCGAATGCCGGGGCGGCCGCGGACACGGAGCAGGCCGTCACCAGGACGGCCGCGCAGAGGGTTCTGATCATGCCCGTCAGCGTGGCCGGAAGCGGGTTTCGCGGCGGTGAACGGATCGGTTAACGCCGCTGTTACCTCTGTTCGGGTAGGAACGTCGGCATGCGGGTTCTGGTGGCCGAAGACGAACGCGACCTGGCCGATCTCGTGGCGATGGGACTGCGCCGCCACGCCATGGCCGTCGACGTGGTGTACGACGGCGACGCGGCGGCCGAACGGCTGGCGCTGCACGACTACGACGTCCTCGTCCTGGACCGGGACCTGCCCGGGACGCACGGCGACCTCGTGTGCCGTGAGCTGGCGGCGCGCGGGAGCCGTACGCGGATCCTGATGATGACGGCGGCGGCGTCGGTGCCCGAGCGGGTCGAGGGCCTCGGGATGGGCGCCGACGACTACCTGCCCAAGCCGTTCGACTACGCCGAGCTGGTCGCGCGGGTGAAGGCGCTGGGGCGGCGCAGCCGGTCGCCGGTACCGCCGGTGCTGGCGCGGCACGGGATCGTGGTCGACACCCACCGGCTCCAGGCGTCGCGGGACGGGCGGCACCTGCACCTGTCGCTCAAGGAGTTCGCCGTCCTGGAGGTGCTGATGAGGGCGGACGGCGCGGTGGTGAGCTCCGAACGGCTGCTCGAGGAGGCCTGGGACGAGAACGCCGACCCGTTCACGACGGTGGTGCGGGTCGTGGTCAGCCGCCTGCGGGCGAAACTGGGCGACCCGCCGTGCGTCCAGACGATTCCCGGCGCGGGATACCTGCTGTGACGACGGTCCGGGTACGGCTCACCCTGGCCTACTCCGGGCTGTTCCTGCTGACCTCGGTCATCCTGCTCGTCACGGTCAACCTGCTGCTGAGCCGGGCGCTGCACACGCGGATCGCGCGGTTCCCGGTGCCGCCGCCCCCCGCGCCGGTGGCACCGGTGCAGGGGATGCCGGATGTGCCGGGTATGCCGGCGGATCGGCCGTTGCCGGTGCCGCTGCCCGACCTGGTGGACGACGTCATCGGCTACCAGTGGGAGGTGACCGCGCTGACGGTCGGGATCCTCGCGGTGGTGTCGGTGGTCGTCGGATGGCTGGTCGCCGGGCGGATCCTGCGGCCCGTCCACCGGATCACCGCGACCGCGCGGCGGTTGTCGCTGTCGAACCTGCACGAGCGGATCGCGCTCACCGGGCCGAAGGACGAGCTGAAGGAACTGGCCGACACGTTCGACGCGATGCTCGACCGGCTCGAACGCTCGGTCGAGGGGCAGCGGCGGTTCGTCGCGAACGCCTCCCACGAGCTGCGCACCCCGCTCGCCGTCCAGCGGGCGGCGATCGAGATCGGCCTCCCCGAGGACGTCGGCGAGATCCGCGACAAGCTCCTGTTCCACAACCGCCGCACCGAGAACCTCATCGACGCCCTGCTCGTCCTGGCCCAGGCGGAACACGGCCTGGAGAGGCGGCGACCGGTGGCCCTGGACCAGGTGGTACGCCTCGTCCTGGCCGAGGAGGGCTCCGGCGACGTCACCGTGACGGCACGGACCGAGCCGTTCGTCGTCCACGGCGACCCGATCCTGCTGAACCGGCTCGTCACCAACCTCGTCGACAACGCGGTCCGCCACAACCATCCCGGCGGAACCGCCGAGGTGACGCTCGCCGGTGGGGTCCTGACCGTCAGGAACACCGGCCCGGAGGTGCCGGAGGAACGTTTCGGCGACCTCTTCGAGCCCTTCCGGCGGCTGCACACGACCCGGGAGCAGGGCGCCGGGCTCGGGTTGTCGATCGTCGCCTCGATCGCGAAGGCGCACGGGGCCGGCGTACGGGCGAGCCCCAACCCGGGGGGCGGGCTGGAACTCGTCGTGGCGTTCGCCGGGCATCGGGACCGGAGGTGGGACGCTCCGCCGACGCCCCCGGGCTTCCCGCCGGACCGGACCGGACTCACCGGCCGTACGGCCTGGTGGACCTGACGACGCGCCGGAGACGCGCGGCCCGGAGGGTCACGACCGGACGCGGGGCTCCGTGGGCGCCTCGCCGAACACCCACGGGTCGGCCTCGCATTCGGCGATGAAGTCGCCGGGAAAGCCCACCTCGAACTCCGTCGCCGCTTCCAGGCGCCGGACCGCCTCCCCGGGGAGGACGACGCCGGCCGCGCCCAGGTTGTCGGTGAGCTGCCCGACGTTCCTCGCGCCGACGATCGGGTGGACGGCGGGGGAGCGGGCGCGGGTCCAGGCGATCGCCACCTGGGCCGCCGTGACGCCCAGGTCGTCCGCGACCTTCCGGACGGCATCCGCGACCGCGTGGTCCCGCGCGGTGAGGGAGCCGGGATCGACCCGGGTGTCCCCTCCCGCTTCCGTGGCCGCCCGGCCGGTGAACTTCCCGGACAGCACGCCGCCGGCGAGCGGCCCCCACGCGGCCACGCTCATCCCGAACGCCTCGGCCATCGGCAGCAGCTCCCGCTCCACGTCGCGCCTGAGCAGGTTGTACGGCACCTGCAGGCCCGCGAACGGCGTCCAGTCCCGCCACTCCGCCAGGGTGTCGGCGCGGCTGATCAGCCACGCCGGGGCGTTCGAGACGCCCACGTAGAGGATCTTCCCGGCGCGTACGGCGTCGTCCAGCGCCCGCATCGTCTCCTCCACCGGGGTGTGGCGGTCCCACAGGTGCACCCAGTACAGGTCGATGTGGTCGGTCCGCAACCGCCGCAGGCTGCGCTCCAGGGACAGGGTGAGGTTCTTTCGGTGGTTGCCCGCGGCGTTCGGGTCGGTGCGGTCGCGGGAGAGCGTGTACTTGGTGGCGACGACGAAGCGGTCCCGGCGGCCGGCGAGGAGCTCGCCGAGGATCTCCTCGCTCTCGCCGTACGCCGAGGCCGTGTCGACGACGTTGCCCCCGGCGTCGGCGTAGGTGTCGAGCATGGCCCGGTACTCCTGCGGCACGTCGGGGCCGCCGCGCCTGTAGAAGGTCATCGCTCCGAAGAACAGCTCGGACACCCGCAGCCCGGTCCGGCCCAGTGGTCGGTAACGCAAGGAAGGTCCTTTCCGGTGGTCGGTGGTCGTGGGAACCGCGCGCGCGGGCCCCGTGTCGTCGGGGTCCCGCCGGAACCGGGCCGCCCGGAACCGTCTCGCCGGGACCGGGCCGGGCGGGACGCGAACCGGGCCGCCTCGGGCCGCTCCTGGAGGCTCCGGGGCCGCCCGCCCGCTCCCCGCCCGCGGTGTACGTCTCCGCGTACCCCGGACGGTGAACGCGCTCACGGGTCCGAGCCTGGCAGCCGGGACCGTGCCCGGGAAGGCCGCGGTGAGACCAGCCCTGACAGGGCCACGATCCCGGCTCCGCGACCCGCCCCGCGCATCCCGGCGCCGCCCGCATGCGCGGGGCGGGCGGGAACCCCTAGGCGGCGGCTTCGCGGATGAGGTCGGCGACCGCGGCGGGCTGGGAGATGTGGACGGCGTGGCTGGCGATGACCTCGACGGCCGTCGCTTGGGCGCGCTCGGCCATCGCGCGCTGGGCGGGCGGCGGGATCATCCGGTCCTCGGTCGCGACGAGGTACCAGCTGGGCTTGTGCCGCCAGGCCGGTTCGGTGACCGCCCCGGCGAGGGCGTCCACGCCGCAGGGGACCTGGGAGTCGGCCATGAACGCGGCCACCTGGCCGGGCAGGTCGGCGGCGAACGAGGCGGCGAACCTGTCGCGGTCGAGGAGGAGGAAGCCCTCCACGGGAGGGAGGACGGGCGGTACCGGCGCGCCGGGCGGTGGGGCGGCGGTGAGGGTGCTGACCGATTCGCCCCTGTCGGGGGCGAACGCGGCGACGTAGACCAGTGACGCGACGTTGGGGTGGGTGCCGGCCTCGCTGATGACGGCCCCGCCGTAGGAGTGGCCGACCAGGACGGCCGGGCCGTCGAGGCCGTCCAGGACCCGTCGGGTCACCGCGACGTCGTCCTCCAGCGACCGGGTGGGGTTCTGCGCGATGTGGACGCGGAGTCCGTCCCTGGTCAGCTCGTCGTGGACGCCCCGCCAGCCGGATCCGTCCACGAAGCCGCCGTGCACGAGCACGATGTTCCCGGTGGTGGTCATGGTCGGCTCCCGCGGCTGGACGGACAGGCCCGGCGCCTGTCCCGGTGTTCTCCATCCAAGTCGCGCGACCCCGGCCCGGCCACGCAGAACAGGACGCAGAAGTAGGCCCGAGCCGTCAGGCGTCCGCCAGGTCGCGGCGGCGGCGGCTCGCCCCGGCCTCGCGGAGACAAGGGCGGCGGCCGCGACGCCGAGGGTGAAGACCTCGTACCAGTGCGGCGCGTGCGTCCACCGGTCGGGGAACCGGTGCATCGACTCGGCGCACTCGCGGACGCCGAGCCGTGTTCACAGCAAGGATGTGGTGCTTTGCCACGGCCGAGAACGAGCGCGAAACCTTGACGGATTCGGCGCGTGATCTCTAGCCTCGCGAGGCGACCGGCCGGACACGAGATCCCCGGGCGAGTGCTCCTCGTCGACGTCCTGCCGCGGGACCGGCCGGGAAAGATCGTGGAAAAGGAGTCGCGCGGCCTTCTCGGCGCCGCGACGGGTTCAGAGGGAGGCGCGTGAGATGTCGGTATCTCCGGTAGGCGGGCGGGACCGGGGCTCCTTCGCCCGGCGGGGGGCGTGGACCACCGGACGGGCAGGTGCCGGGGGCGGGTCCACACCGTGCCGTCCCCGGCGTCGTCCCCGGCGCGCGCGTAGGAGGTCGTGAGCAGGGTGCGGATCGGAATCTTCCTGGTCGCGGCCGGGTTTCCCGGCAGGCCGCACGGACGGGTGCTGCGTGACTGCGTGGAGGCGATCGAGGTCGCGGAGGAGGCGGGATTCGACGACGCGTGGATCGCCGAGCACCACTTCATGTCGTACGGGGTCTGCCCGTCGGCGGCGACGCTGGCGGCCGTGGCGCTCGGGCGCACGCGGACGATCGGGGTGGGGACCGCCGTGAGCGTGCTGTCCACGTGGCACCCGGTGGCGCTGGCGGAGCAGGCGGCGATGTTGCACCACCTGTCCGGGGGGCGTTTCACGCTGGGGGTCGGCAGGGGCGGTCCCTGGGTCGACCTGGAGGTGTTCGGCACCGGCCTGGCGAGGTTCGAGCACGGCTTCGCCGAGTCGCTCGACCTGCTGTGCCGGGCCATGGAGGGGCGCACGGTGTCGGCCGAGGGGGAGTTCTTCCGTTTCCGCGAGGTCGCGATGGTCCCGGCGGCGTCGATGCGGCCCGTCGTGGCGTGCACCTCGCCGGAGACGACGCGGCTGGCTGCCGGGCGGGGGCTGCCGATGCTGCTCGGCATGCACCTGGACGACGCGGGCAAGGCCGCGATGCTCGCCGACTACGACGCGGCGTCCCCACCCGCGACGGAGGCGGGCACGGGAGCCGGGATGGGATCCGGCACGGACACGGCCCGGCATGCGGTCCGGCACCTGGCCGCCGTCGTCGGGCACGTGGCCGACTCGACGAGGGCGGCCGTACGGGAGCTGAAAGCCGCCATGCCCCGCTGGCTGGAGCCCGGCCTGGCGGGATACGTGCCGGTGGACGGCCGGCGGCGGCCCGTGCGGGACGTGGGGGAGTACGTCGACTTCCTGACCGGCGTCCATCCGGTGGGTGACGCCGACCACTGTGTGGAGACGATCCGGCGCACCCGCGAGGTGACCGGGCTCGAACACCTGATCCTCATGGTCGAGGGTACGGGTGAGCACGCCCGCACCCTGGAGAACATCCGCCGGCTGGGCGCCGAGGTGCTGCCCGGGCTCGGCGGCTGACCCCTGACGGCGCTGGTGGCGCTGATCCTCGACGGCCTGGAACGCGGCCGACGTCTCGGGCGTCCCGGGCGTCTCGGGCGACACCATGCGGCTCGACCGGGCGCCCGGCGGCTGATCGACCGGATCGTCCGGCACTGATCTGATCTACATTGTAAAGCCGGTCGGCTGGTCGATCAAACCACAACCCGCAAACACAAAACAACCCTCCTGGGTCGACAAGGGTTTGTCGTCCGGCATTTCTTCCCACATTTCGGGCTTTTTGTAAGCTGTAACGAAATATCCACTAGAAAGATTTTCTGACCGCTTATCTGTGTGTAAGTGAAATCGCGACCCATATCGCAACAAAACGCTGCTTAACGATTTTAATTTTCTTGACACGGCGGAATGGCGATGACACTTTTACTTACGCTTGGCGTGCCGATCCAGGTCAGCGCCTCGCGCGTTCTCAACCGCCGTCAGGGGCGCGCCCGTCAGGGGGTGCGCGGCAACCCCTGATCCCGCTCGACTCAGCTCGGAGGTGCGGTCATGCGTAACCCTTTTCGTAGGATCTCCACGACGGCCGGCATCGTGGGGGCGATGCTTCTCGCGATGTCCCAGACCTCGGCGATCGCGGTTCCGGAGAGGTCCGCCCCGCCGCCCGCGCCCGCCCCGGTTCCCGCGCCCGCCCCCGCGGGAGGTGAGGCCGGTTCGAGAAACTCGGCTTCCCCGGACAACGGCCGGGCGCCCGCCGCGGTGTGCGTCTTCCAGACCAGAGGCGACTACGTCCACATCTCCGGGTCCGCCTTCGAGGCGTCCGGGCACGGCTGGTGGGTCAACGGCAACTGCAACGCCACGCTGGCGATCGTCACCGTCCAGCTGCAGCAGTACTACGCTGACGGCAGCTGGAGAAACGCCGGTACGGCGGGCACCGCGACGGTGAGGTCCGGCGGCGGGGCCGGCAACCGCGCGACCGGGCGCGGGGTCTGCACCAGCGGCAGCCTGACGGGGTGGCGTAGCGTCATCGACGTCGACCTGGTCGGCCTGGCCGACGACCCGGGCAAGCTCTACACGCCGGGGCAGAACATCTACTGCAGGCTGTAACGCGGGAGGGGCGACGTGAGTATCAGACGACCCGGCGGCACCATGTTCGCGGCTCTGTACGGTGAGCTGGAGCCGCATCCGTGGCGGGATCCTCTCGTCGCCTCCTCCGACGCCTACAGCCTGTTCGTCGCGAGGTCGTCCGCGATGGGATGGCTCACCGAGGCCGAGGAGGACGCGTCAGGCGGCCTGTGGGGGATGAACGACGCCGGGCAGGACCCGGTCCCGGCCTCGCGGGCCCCGGCCTCCGCGGCCTTCGGCGAACCGCGGCCGGCCCGGGTCGCGTGGTTTCAGGTGTCGCTGACCAGGCCGGTCCCGGCCGGCCGGCCGTTGCCGGTGCAGGCGTTCCTGTCGTGCGTGGACGACGTCGTGGCGCGGGTCGGCACCGTTCGTCTGCGGGCGGTTCGGCTCCTGCTGCCCGTGCAGAGCCTCGACGCGTCCGCGGGCGCGTCGTCGCGCGTGGGCGCCGTGATGCCCCTGCTCCAGGAGACGGGCTGGTTCGCCGACGGCGACCCGCGCCTGAGGACACGGGTGCGGGTGACACTGGACGGCGGGCAGGATCCGTCCGTCCGCTCGGCGGCGCCGGGGATGCTCCGGTGGATGCGGGAATTCGATCAGGACGTCTTCTCGTGTGACGCGGTCTCCGTGACAGATGACGACGATTCGGTCTCCGTGGCGGACGGCGACGAGGTGGTCCTGGAGCCCACCGTCATCGACGAGGTGTGGCTCGGTCCCGCTCGCCACCGGGCCATCTTCCACGGCACCCTCGCCGAGTGGTCGCTGGACGCCGTGGGATGGCTGGCCGCCTTCCTCGCCGAGGCGAGTTGCCGGTACGGGGTCGAGACCCCGTTGATGCTCACGGCCCGCCGCTTCGCGGAACCCGGTTCACACACCGGCTGAGTCCGGCGGCGGCCACGCCGGGGGCGCGGGCCGCCGCCGGACACGAGGCCGCCGGGCGGGCCCGGCTCGCTGGAGGCGCCTGGAGGCGCGGGGGCGTCACCACCACCGGCCGTCACCCGGCGCCGGAGGTGGCGTGCCGCCGTCATCCGGCGCCGGGGGTGGCGTGCAGGTGCATCCGCAACCGGACGTGAGAGCGGCCGTCGCTCTGGCAGATGGTGAACTCGTCGCAGAGGCGGCCCATCAGCCACAGCCCGAACCCGCGGACCGCGCCGGGACCCGGCCGGCGGCGGTCGGCCTGGTCGGGGGCGAGGCGTCCGGCGTCGTCGACGACGTCGACGACGAGGTCCTCCTCGTCGCGCCAGACGCTCACGCTCCCGGCCGCGTCGCCGTGTTCCAGCACGTTGATGACGGCCTCGTTGGCCGCCAGCAGCAGGTCGTCGCGTCGTGTCCCAGCGAGGCCCACCTGGCTCATGTAGCGCTGCAGATGCCGGCGCAGGCCGATCAGGTCGGTGCTGATCGGCCAGTGGCCACGCTGATCGGTGTGCATGTGCGTCCCCTTACGTGATTACCGTCCATGGCGTTCAGCGGGGGGCTACCGACGTGTCTGCCATGATCAGAACGGTCGCTGTGAAAGTTGTGCAAGAGGAACTACCCGTTCTGACCTGCTCAATCATCGATCCTGGGCGGGAGCGCTCCCGCCCCAGGTGAAACCGTCCGACATCCTTCGTGAACCGGACATCAGTCCCGGCGGCGCCGCGTGTGCGCCGGCACTCGGCCACGTATCGGACGGGTGTCCGCCGTTCCCGGGCAGGGGCGGTGGCGGGGAGTGTGTTCCGTGAGGGTTCCCGGGGCGGGACCCCACCCGGACGCGGGTCCCTCCCGCGTTTCTCACGTTTTCCGGTCGCCGGACGTCTTCAAGGGTGAAGAGTGGGGGCCGCGCGGGCGGCCCCGCAGCGCTGGAAGGGACGAAGTGAGATGGCCAGGACCCACACCGTCATCGCGTCGCCGCTGGGTGACCTGACCGCGGTCGCCGAGGACGGCGTGCTGAGCGGGCTGTACTTCGAGCGGCACCTCCGCGGCCCCGGGCCGGAGGAGCGGGGCGTCTACCGCGATTCGGGCTTCGAGGAGGTCCGCCGCCAGCTGGGGGAGTACTTCGCCGGTGAGCGGACCCGCTTCGAGCTCCCGCTGGCCCCCCGGGGGGATGCGTTCCAGCAGCGGGTGTGGCGGTTGCTGACGGAGATCCCCTTCGGCGAGACCCGCTCGTACGGGGAGCTGGCGCGGCGGCTGGGGAACGTGTCACTGGCCCAGGCGGTCGGCGCCGCGAACGCCCGCAACCCGGTGAGCGTGATCGTGCCCTGTCACCGGGTGGTGGGCGCGGACGGCGGCCTGACCGGTTACGCCGGGGGGCTGGAGCGCAAGCGGTTCCTGCTGGACCTGGAGGAGCCTGCCGCCCTGAAGGCGACGAGGTTGTTCTGAGCGAGGTTGTTCTGAGCAGGGCTGTTCTGCGTGAGGTTGTTCCAGGGGACGCTGTTTCGTGCGAGGCCGTTCCGGAAGCCGTGCCTCGCCGGGACGCGGCCGGTCGACGGGCAAGGTGGGACCATGCGACCCTTCGAGGAGATCGTGACCGAGTACGGGCCCATGGTGCTGCGCGTGTGCCGGGCGGTGCTGGGGCCTCAGGACGCCGAGGACGCCTGGTCGGAGACCTTCCTGGCGGCACTGAAGGCGTACCCGGACCTGCCGCCCGGGGCGAACGTCGAGGCGTGGCTGGTGACGGTCGCCCACCGCAAGGCCATCGACGTCACCCGCGCCTCCGCTCGCAGGCCCGTCCCGGTGGAGGCGCTGCCGGAGCGTCCCAGCCGCGTCGGCCGGCCGGAGGAGTGGGACGGCGATCTGTGGCGGGCCCTCGGGGCGTTGCCGGTCCGGCAGCGCCAGGCGGTGGTCTACCACTACCTGGCCGGACTGCCGTACAAGGAGATCGCCGCCCTGCACGGCGGGAGTACCGACGCCGCCCGCAGGGCGGCGGCCGACGGCATCAAGACCCTGCGCACCACCTATCCGCGACCGGCCGAGCAGAGGGAAGTGGCCCGATGAGCACCGCATCCGATCCCCGCGGCGAACGGCTGTTCGCGGCGCTTCCCGTCCAGGACGCCCCCGCGATGGCCCGGCTGCGCGGGCGGCTCGCCGAGCGGGCGCTGCGCGAGGGCGTCCTCGACGTCGCCTACCGCACCCTGGAGACACCGGTCGGGACGCTGCTGCTGGCCGCGACCGCTCAGGGGCTGGTGCGGATCGCCTACGCCGTCCAGGACCACGACGCCGTGCTCCGGCAGCTCGCCGAGGTGATCAGCCCGCGCGTGCTGTGCGCTCCGGCCCGCCTGGAGGAGACGAGCCGGCAGCTGGAGGAGTACTTCGCCGGCCGGCGCACCGGGTTCGACCTTCCGCTGGACTGGCGGTTGTCGAAGGGGTTCCGGCGCGAGGTGCTCAGGCACCTGGGGGAGATCGGCTACGGCCGTACCGAGAGCTACGCCCAGGTCGCCGCCGCGGCGGGCAGTCCCCGGGCGGTCCGCGCGGTGGGCAGCGCCTGCGCCACCAACCCGCTGCCCGTCGTGGTGCCCTGTCACCGGGTGGTGCGCTCCGACGGCGGCGCCGGGGGGTACGCGGGCGGTGCCGAGGCCAAGCGTGCCCTGCTCGCCCTGGAGGGGGCCGGGTGACGGGATCACCAGGACCCCCTCCCGGCCGTGGCGTCGAGGAAGACGGTTCAGGTCGTGGGCGTCGAAGGCCTCGGGCCGCTCGTCCTTGAGCGCGCGAGCGCCGCCCATGGTCGTCACTTCCTCGACGGGGGGCCTTCCGGCGATGGACGTGCCATCACGGCGGCCGGCCTTCGCCCGGGGCCGGGCGCCGCGATGGCGTGCGCGATCGCGGCGGCGGTCCGGGCGCTGTGTGTCAGTTGAGCTCGCCGGGGTGGATGACGACCTTGGTCCAGCCGAGATCCCTGCGGTCGAAGTGCTCGTAGCCGTCCGGTGTGTCGTCCAGGTTCAGCTCATGCGAGACGACCCAGGACGGCCGGGCCTTCCCTTCGTGGATGAGCGTGCGGAGCTGCCGGTTGTAGCGCTTCACGTTGCACTGGCCGTTGCCGATCATCTGGCCCTTGAACCAGAACATCCCGTAGTCGAAGGCGATCTCGCCCTGCTTGAAGAGGTCGTCCGGGCTGCCGGGGTCCGACGGGATGAAGACGCCGACGACGCCGATGGTCCCGGTGAACTTGACCGATTTGACGAGGTCGTTGAGCGTCATGTTGGGGTGCTCGTGCCCCTGTGGGTCGTGGGCCTGGTAGCCCACGCACTCGCAGCCCCGGTCGGCGCCCAGGCCCTTGGTGAGCTCCATGACCTGATCGACCGGTGGCGACTGGGAGTCGTCGATCGCGATCGCGCCGATCTCCTCGGCTTTGGCGAGCCGGTCGGGGTGGCGGTCGACGATCATCACCTTGCTCGCGTTCTTGAGCGTGGCGGAGTAGGCGGCCATCAGCCCGACGGGTCCCGCTCCGTAGATCACGACCGAGTCGCCCGCCTCCACCTGGGCGAGTTGGGTCGCGTGCCAGCCGGTCGGCCAGATGTCGGCGAGCATCACGTAGTCGTTCTGCTTCTCCTTCGCGTCGTCCGGGAGGACGAGGCAGTTGAAGTCGCCGTAGGGCACGCGCAACAACTCGGCCTGGCCGCCGCTGTAGGGCCCCATGGCCGCGAAGCCGTAGGCCGCCCCGGCCATGCCCGGCTCGGGATTGGTGGTGAGGCAGTAGGCCGTCAGGCCCTTTTCGCAGTTCGCGCAGAAGCCGCACGAGATGTTGAACGGGATGCAGACCACGTCGCCGACGCGGACGTGGTCGACGGCCGATCCGACCTCGACCACTTCGCCGAGGTTCTCGTGACCGAGGACGCGGCCCGTCTCGAAGTCGGTCCGGCCTTCGTACATGTGCAGGTCCGACCCGCAGATGTTGGTCGTGGTGATGCGAACCAGGACATCGGTGGGCCGCTCTATGCGCGCGTCCGGGACTTCCTCGACGTTTACCTGTCGAGGCCCGTTGTACACGATCGCTTTCATGATTTCCTCGCATGCGGTTGATTGCGAAGGATCGCCTTACCCGTCGACGACGGGGCGAGAGTTCTACGCCGTACAGCAGGTCAACGGTTCGTTCCTCCTTCCTCGCTCGCCGCGGCCGCGCCCCTGGGCGGGCTCGGCGCCGGATTCACCGGGCGTCCGGGGCGGGCCTGCCGAGCTGATCGCCGAGACCGTCCCGGCCGCCTCAGAGCAGCAGGTCGAAGACACGTGTCGTGCGTTCCCACTGCTCGGTCGCGGGGTTCTTCACCTCCGGATCCACGATCTTGAAAGCCTGGGCCAGTGCCACCGACAGGCCGCCGACGATCTCGGGCAGGCGGCCGACGGTCTCCTCGCCGACCGACAGGTCGAGCGGAGGCAGCGTGGCGAGCTGCTCCAGGACGGGTTTCAGCTCGATGTCCTCGTCGAGGAGGCGGAACCGGTGGATGCTCTCCTGGAGGCCCTTGGTGACGGGTAGATCCCAGGGTTCGATGATGTCGCGACGGTTCGCCTTGGCGTGGGCCTGGCCGATCACCAGAAGGTCGTAGAGCTTGTCGTTCACGAAGTCGCCGTAGCGCCGGAGGTCGTCCTTGTCGACATCGATCCCTGCGGCGCTGCGGAAGAAGCGTTCGAATCTCGGCACCGCCATGACAGCCATGGAGGTCTCCTTCCTTCCGGCCCGGAGTCACTCTCCGGCCTGGAGGTAGTCGTGGATCAGTCGTACGGCCATGGCGCCCTCACCGACCGCCGCGGCCACCCGCTTGATCGACCCGCTCCGCACGTCCCCGGCCGCGAACACGCCCGCCCTGCTCGTCTCCAGCGGAAACGGCCGGCCGGCGGAGTCGGGCGTGCCTTCCCTGCCTGACCGGGTGGCGTCCGCGCCCGTCAGGATGTAGCCCCGCGCATCGAGCGCGATCTCGTCGGCCAGCCAGGCGGTGTAGGGCTCCGCGCCGATGAAGATGAACATCGCGCGGGCCTCGATCGTGGAACGCTCGCCGGTGACGTTGTTCTCGGCGATGACCGCGGCGAGCCTTTCTTCTCCCATCAGCTCCCGGACCTCGGTGTTCAGCATGATCTGGATCTGGGGGTGCCGTTCGATCTCGACGGCCAGGTAGCGGGACATGTTCGCAGACAGCGCGTCCTCGCGCACGAGCAGCCGGACGCGGGCGGCGTGCCGGGCCAGGAAGAGGGCGGCCTGGCCGGCCGAGTTGCCTCCGCCCACGACGACGATCGGATCCCGCTCGCACATCTGGGCTTCGAACATGGTCGCCGCGTAGTAGACGCTCGTGGGCTCGAACCTTTCCAGGTTCCCGACGTCGAGCCTCCGGTAGCGGACGCCGGTCGCGACGATCAGGGTGCGCGCGCGGATCGTGCCGCCCTCGCCCACGGTGACGACGTGATCGCCCGCGTCCAGGCGCAGCCCGCACGCCTGTGCGGGGACGCAGAAACGCGCGCCGAACTTGCCGGCCTGGATCGCCGCCCGCTCCGCCAGTTCGCCGCCGGAGATCCCGGACGGGAAGCCGAGGTAGTTCTCGATCCGCGAGGAGGTGCCCGCCTGGCCGCCCGTCGCGACATCGTCCAGGACCGTCGTCGCGAGGCCCTCCGACGCCCCGTAGACCGCCGCCGCCAGCCCCGCCGGCCCGGCCCCGATGACGAGCAGGTCGCATCGGGTCTCCTGCACCCGTGGTGCGAGGAGCCCGATCGCCCGGGCCAGTTCCGCGTTGCTCGGGTTGCGAAGCACCCTCTCGCCACGCAAGATCACGACCGGGGTCTCCTGCGGGGTGAGGCCCATGCTCCGCAGGAACCGCTCCGCCTCCTCGTCCTGCTCCAGGTCGATCCACCGGTGCGGCAGCCGGTTGCGTGCCGCGAACTCCCGCAGCCGCCGGGAGTCGGCCGAGAAGCGCGAGCCGATGACGCGGAAGCCCGCCCCCAGCCCGATGAGCATCGTGCGGCGGATGAGGTAGGCCCGCAAGATGAGGTCG
This sequence comes from Streptosporangium vulgare, assembly GCF_042428775.1. Taxonomy (NCBI): domain Bacteria; kingdom Bacillati; phylum Actinomycetota; class Actinomycetes; order Streptosporangiales; family Streptosporangiaceae; genus Streptosporangium; species Streptosporangium vulgare. The sequence continues at coordinate 43,951 of NZ_JBHMBS010000026.1, forward strand.
CCGAGTGCCGGATCCCCGGCGACCAGGCGGCGGAGCGCGTCCGCCGGCACGGCGAGAACCTCGCCGTCCTCGGCCACCACGCCGGTGACGAAGCCCACCTGGCCGGTGAGCACGTTGAGCTCTCCCAGGAACCGGCCTGCCCCGTGGACGCCGATCACCTGGTCGTCCGTTCCGAATCCCTCGACCGTGGCGACCTTGCCGGCCAGGACCGCGAAGAACTCGGCGCACGGAAGACCCTCCGCGTACAGGATCTCGTCCCGGCGGACGCGGCGCCGCTCGCCGTGCGGGGCCAGCGCCTGGAGCTGCGCGTCGCTCAGCCGCGGGTAGGCCCCCTGCGGGTCCGGCGTCTCGTGAAGCTCAGGCGGCCAGCGCATCGTCCACCCATTCGCGCAGGACGGGGGCCGGCGCCGCGCCCGACCGCTGGGTGAGGACCCGGCCCTGATCGATCACGACAAGGGTCGGGACGGCCTGTACGGCGAAGCGTTGCGAGAGCCGGGGCGCTTCGTCCACGTTCACCTTCACCAGCTTCAGGCGACCGGCAAGATCGGCCGCGACCTGCTCCAGCGCCGGGCTGACCATGCGGCACGGGCCGCACCAAGGGGCCCAGAAGTCGACGACCACCGGGATCCGGGCCGCCTCGACGACCTCGCCGAAGTCGTCGTCCCCGGCCTCGGTGACCCAGGGAAGCGGCTGGTGGCAGACGCCGCACCGCGGGATCCCCGAGGTGGCCCTGGGCAGCCGGTTCCTCCGCCCGCATTTCGAGCATTGGACGACGCTCGCGTCCTTGGTCTGTGACCGCATGGTCAGACCTCCGGATTCCCCTACGTCATCGAGGGTGTGCCGCCGGTCGGTGCGACATGGATGACTGCCCCGTCGAGGGCGTCGCCGGCGTCCAGTTCGCCGGTCTCGGCGGCCGCTCGGTGACGAGCCGCTGCTCGGCCTCGTCCACATTCCCACGCTAGCTCCGCCGCCAAAGGCGCTTTGCGGCACCCCCCCGACGCTGACCAGCGGCTATCCCCGCCGGTGATCCCTTTCTGTCGTTTCTGCCGTGTTCGGGCCGTCTCCCGGGAGCCGGCGGCGTATGCCGACTGGGACGGTTCGCTGCGACAGGCGGCCGGCGCCCGAGTGAAGTACGGCGAACTTCCCCTGAAGCACGGCGAACTTCCACGAAACCGGACGAAGGCGAACCGGCGTCAAGAACGCGTATGGATCCGCATGAATTTCTAGGCTCCCGGCGGCCGGGCCGGTAGGGAATATGGGGTGTCTCGTCTTTTCCTCCGGCGCCCCCTCCCGGTTCCTCTCCAGCGCCCCCTCGTGGCCGCGCCGCGTCGTGCGGGACGTCCCGCCGTCCCCTCGCCGGCCGGTGGCCATCGGCCACGCCACCCTCGTCCCCGCCGGACGTCCCTCGTCCGCCCGCTTCCATCTCGCCGCCGCCGGACGTGACCGGCGGCAGGGCGGACATCGGCACCCGGCGGCCGGTGGCGCGACAGCGCGCCGCACACCCCCGCCGGGAGCCGGGCGACGACGTGGAGCGCAGGGAGAAAGAGACAGTGGCAGGTACGTCGACATCGGCACGGGCGCACTCGGGGATGCGCGGGTGGTTGCTGAAGGGGCTGCAACGCTCCGACCCCAGGGCCGGCGGCCCGCACCACGAGGAGCCGCCCGAGCGCCAGCACTCCTGGTGGCAGGTGATGTGCCTGACGGGGGTGGACTACTTCTCCACCCTGGGCTACCAGCCGGGCATCGCCGCGCTGGCCGCCGGTGCCCTCAGCCCGCTGGCGACGTTGCTGCTGGTGGCGCTGACCCTGTTCGGCGCGCTGCCGACCTACCGGGCGGTGGCCGGGCAGAGTCCGCACGGGCTGGGCTCGCTGTCGATGCTGGAGCGCCTGCTGCCGGGCTGGCGCGGCAAGCTGCTGGTGCTGTTCCTGCTCGGGTTCGTGGCCACCGCGTTCATCGTGACCATCACCCTGTCGGCGGCCGACGCCACCGCCCACATCCTGCACAACCCGTTCGTGCCGCGGTTCATGTCGGGCTGGCAGGTCCCGGTCACCCTGGCGCTGATCGCCGCGCTCGGCGGGGTGTTCCTGGTCGGGTTCAGCGAGGCCATCTCGATCGCCGTCGTCCTGGTCGCCCTCTACCTGGTGCTGAACGTGGTCGTCCTGGTCACGGCCCTGCGCCGGGTGCTCGCCGATCCCGCGCTGGTCAGCGACTGGGGTGAGGCGTTGACGGCCGAGCACTCCAGCCCGCTCGCGATGGTCGCGGTCTCGCTGTACGTGATGCCCAAGCTCGCCCTCGGCCTGTCGGGTTTCGAGACGGGCGTGGCGGTGATGCCGCTGGTCAAGGGGGACCTCGCCCGGCGGATCGGCGGCGCGAGGAAGCTGCTGACCACCGCGGCGGTCATCATGAGCGTCTTTTTGATCACCTCCAGCTTCGCCACCACCGTGCTCATCCCGGCGAAGGAGTTCGCCGAGGGCGGCGCGGCCAACGGGCGCGCCCTGGCCTACCTGGCGCACGAGTATCTGGGTGACGGGTTCGGCACCGTCTACGACCTGTCGACCATCGCGATCCTGTGGTTCGCCGGGGCCTCGGCGCTGGCCGGGCTGCTCAACATCGTGCCGCGCTACCTTCCCCGCTACGGCATGGCCCCCGACTGGTCTCGCGCCGCCCGGCCGATGGTGCTGGTCTTCACCGCCATCTCCTTCCTCATCACCCTGTTCTTCGGCGCCGACGTGGAGTCCCAGGGCGGCGCCTACGCCACCGGCGTGCTCGCGCTGATCCTGTCGGCCGCGGTCGCGGTCACCCTGGCCGCCTGGAACGAGGGCCGTACCCGCGCGGCGGTCTCGTTCGGGGTCATCACGCTGATCTTCGCCTACGCCACCGTCGCCAACGTCATCGAACGTCCCGACGGCCTGGTGATCGCCCTGCTGTTCGTGCTGGCCATCGTGATCACCTCGCTGATCTCCCGGGCCACCCGCTCCACCGAGCTGCGCGTCACCAAGGTCACCCTGGACGACCTGGCCCGCCGCTACGTCAGTGAGTCGGGGGAGATCCGGCTGATCGCCAACGAGCCGCACGAGCGTGACTGCAAGGAGTACGTCGACAAGGCCCGCGAGGCCTGGGAGCTGCACCGGCTGCGTACCGGTGAGGGCCTGCTGTTTTTGGAGGTGAGCGTCTCCGACGCCTCGGAGTTCGCCGGTGAGCTGCACGTCGTCGGCGAGGAGCGTCACGGGTTCCGCATCCTGCGGATGGAGAGCCCGACCATCGCCAACGCCATCGCCGCCCTGCTGCTGTACCTGCGTGACCAGACGGGCAAGACCCCGCACGTCTACTTCCACTGGGCCGCCGAGGGCAACCCGGTCGGCGCGTTGCTGCGCTACCTCGTCTTCGGGGGTGGTGACATCCCGCCCCTCACCCGCGAGGTGTTGCGCCAGGCCGAGCAGGAGACCGCCCGCCGTCCTCTGGTCCACGTCGGCTGAGACCGGAGCCGTCCTCGCCCGCCGGTTCCGAAGGCCGCCCCCTCACCCAGCTCCGCCCCCGGTCTCGGCCCCGGGTGAGGGTGAGGGCGGCGAGGCGGGCCGCGGCGGGCTGGCCGAGGAGGATTCCGAGGAGGACCAGCGCCAGCCCGCACAGCTGCCGCGCGGTGAGGGCCTCCGCGGCGATCATCGTGCCGAGCAGCACCCCGGTCACCGGGTTCAGCAACCCGACGAGTCCCACCGTCGCGGCCGGCAGGTGCCGCAGGCCCGCGAACCAGGCGGCGAAGGCGAGGGCCGTCGCGACGACGGTGACGTAGCCGAACCCGAGGATCGCGGGCCCGTCCAGGGCCGGCGGCGGGCCCTCCAGCGCGACGGCGAAGGGCAGCAGGACCAGGCCCCCGGCGACGAGCTGCCACGAGGTCGAGGCCAGCGTGCCGGCGCCGGTGGTCCATCTCTTGGCCAGCACGTAGCCGAACGACGACATCACCATGGCCGCGACGGACGCGAGCACGCCGAGGGGGTCGGCGGCGGCCGTGCCGGTGAACAGCAGGAGGCACACCCCCGCGATGCCGATGCCCGCCGCGGCCAGGTGCGCGATCCGTGGCCGTTCGGCGAGCATCGGCCAGGCCAGGAGCATCATCACCACGGGCGACGTCGCCATGATCGTCGAGGCGACGCTCGTGGGCAGCAGCTGGGCCGCCAGGTAGACGAGCGCGAAGAACGCGCTCATGTTGAGCGTTCCGAGGACGAGGGATCGCCACCACCACGGCCCGTGCGGGAGCCTGCCGCTCAGCAGGAGGAGCAGCAGGCCCGCGGGCAGTGCCCTGATGGCCGCTCCGTACAGGGGGTAGCCGGACGGGAGGAACTGGTGGGTGACGAAGTAGGTGGTCCCCCACGCGATCGGTGCCGTCGCCGTGACCAGTGTCCAGCGAAAGGTAGCTTCCATGGAAGGAATATAGCTTCTCGGGAAGCTATGCTCGGGGCATGAGCGAACCTCTGGACCACGTCGCCCGCATCCAGTGGGAGTGGGCTCGCGAGCGCCCGGATCTGGACGTGAGCCCGCAGGGGGTGATCGGGCGCCTGCACCGGCTGGCCGGGCACCTCACCGAGCAGCTCTGCGTCGTCTACCGGCGCTACGGGCTCGGGGAGGGGGAGTTCGACGTCCTGGCCACCCTGCGGCGCGGGGGAGCGCCCTTCGAGCGCGCTCCGGGGGAGCTGGCCGCCTTCACGATGGTCACCACCGGCGCGATGACCAAGCGCCTCGACCGGCTCGAACGCGACGGGCTCGTCACCCGCCGTCCGAGCGAGAGCGACGGCCGGGGGCGGGTGGTCGCGCTCACCGCCGCGGGCAGGGAGCTGATCGACCGGGCGTTCGCCGAGCACATGCGCAACGAGCGCCGCCTCCTGCAGGACCTGTCCGCAGAGGAGGCGGCGCTGCTGGAGTCGCTCCTCACCACCTGGCTGGCCCGCTTCGAGACGCCTCATTAAATAAATCTACAATGTAGAGGCGATCGGTCGAGTTCAAGATCATTTACAGCGGACTGAAGACTCGTCACCGAAAAACAAGGGCGCCGTGGCCGGTGGTCGCCGTGATATGGCGTCCGGGGGAGGCGATGTGTTGTTATGTGGTTTTCTGGGGGCGTAGCGCTCCGGCGGAGGCGGCCATGAAGGCGGCGAGCAGGGCCGGGATGCCCAGGGCGGCGGGCAGGCCGACGAGTTCGGCGGCGCCGCCGATGATGGCCGGGCCCGCGACGAGGCCGGCGTAGCCGACGGTGGCGACCTGGGCGATGGCCTGTCCGGCGCGGGCGGGGTCGTGGTTGCCCGCGGCGGAGAAGACCTGGGGGACGATGGGGGCCAGGCCGAGGCCGAAGAGGGCGAATCCGGCGATGGCGACGGGGATCTGGCCGGAGAGCAGGGCGGCGCCGAGGCCGAGGGCGGCGACGAGGCCGGAGTGGCGGACCAGGCGTACCGGTCCGAGGCGCTGGGCGAGGCGGTCGGCGGTGAAGCGGCCGGCGGTCATGGCGATGGAGAAGGCGGCGAATCCGGCGGCGGCGACGGCCTGGGGGGCGCCGAGGTTCTGGAAGAGGTAGACGGCGGTCCAGTCGTTGGCGGCGCCTTCGCCGACGAGGCCCGCGAAGGAGACGACGCCCATGAGGATGATCCAGGCGGTCCAGGGGGCGCGTCGGCGGGGTGGGGCGGGGGTCGCGGGGGGTGGGGTGGCGGGGAGGAGGTGGCGGCCGGCGTACAGGGAGATGAGGGCGAGGGGGAGGCCGACGGCGGTGAGGGTGGTGGCGGCGCTGAGGTCGAGGGCGGCGAAGAGGGCGCCGATGCCGGCTCCGGTGAAGCAGCCGAGGCTGAACATGCCGTGGAAGGAGGACATGATGGGGCGGCGGTAGGCACGTTCGACCTCGACGCCGTGGGCGTTCATGGAGACGTCGAGGAAGGCGTTGGTGAGGCCGAAGAGGAAGAGGGCGGCGATGAGGGCGGGCAGGGTGGTGGCGTAGCCGGGGGGGATGACGGCGAGTGCGGTGGTGATGGCGGCGGGGGTGGTGAGGCGGGCGCTGCCGAGGCGGTCGGTGAGGTGTCCGGCGAAGCGCATGCCGGTGAGGAGTCCGATGGCGACGGCGAGGAGGCCGTAGCTGAGCTGGCCGTCGCTGAGGTGGAGGGTGTGTTTGACGGCGGGGATGCGGGCGGCCCAGGTGCCGGAGACGATGCCGAGGAGGACGAAGAAGTAGCCGACGGCTTTGCGGGCGCCGGCGGGGTGGTGGTGGGTGGTGGTCATGGGCTCCCCGGGTGTGGTGGATCCGGGGCGTATTCAATCATGGTGGGTGGTGGCGGGGGGGTTTTGTGGTGGGGGTTTTGGTGGGGGTTTTGGTGGGGTGTGCGGTGGGGTGTGCGGTGGGGTTTCAGTGGACGGAGAAGCCGCCGTCGACGCAGATGGCCTGGCCGGTGATGTAGGCGCTGGCGTTGCCGGCGAGGAGGACGGCGATGCCGGCGAAGTCGGCGGGCAGGCCGTTGCGGCCGGTCATGGTGCGGGCGGCGAGTGCTTCGACGCGGCCGGGGATGGCTTGGGCGGGTTCGGTGAGGGGGGTGAGGACGAAGCCGGGGATGATGGTGTTGGCGCAGACGCCGTGGGGGGACCAGGCTTCGGCTTGTGAGCGGGTGAGGCCGGTGATGGCGGCTTTGGAGATGCCGTAGGCGCCGCTGTCGCCGAAGGCTTTGTGGGATTGCTGGGAGCCGATGTTGATGATGCGGCCCCAGCCGCGCCGGGCCATGCGGGGGCCGAAGTGCTGGCCGAGGAGGTAGGGGGCGGTGATGTTGACGGCCATGGTCTTTTGGTAGTCGTCGGTGGTGAGTTCTGCCATGGGGGCGCGGATGTTGTTGGCGGCGCTGTTGACGAGGATGTCGATGTCGCCGAAGTGGGTGGGGGCCTGGTGGCACAGGCGGGTGATGTCGTCGGGGTCGGCGAGGTCGGCGGTGATGGCGGCGGCGCTGATGTGGTGGTCGTGGAGTTGGGTGAGGGTGCGGGTGAGTTCGGTGGTGCGGCGGGCGGCGATGACGACGGAGGCGCCGGCGTGGCCGAGGGCGTGGGCGATGGCGTGTCCGATGCCGGAGCTGCCGCCGGTGACGAGGGCGGTGCGGCCGGTGAGGGAGAAGAGGGTGTCGGTGGGTGTTGTCACAGCGACAGAACCTATCATCCCACCTTTTTGTGAGGGTTGTCGTTCTGCAGGGTGAGGGCGGCCTGCTGGATCTTGTGCATGACGGCGGACAGGTCGTGCAGGGTGGGGGTGTCGAGGTGTTGCAGCAGGCGCCGGAACTCGGTGAGGCCGGCGTCGGTGATCTGTTCGATGAGGGCGCGTCCGGCGGGGGTGAGCTGGGCGCGGCGGATGCGGCGGTCGTGGGGGTCTTCGCGGCGGGCGACGAGGCCGTGGGCGACGAGGCGGTCGACGAGGCCGGTGACGGTGCCGAGACCGACGTCGAGGTGGGCGGCGAGGTCTTGTCCCGAGGCGGAGTCCTGGCCGGAGAGGATCATGACGACTTTGAGCTGGCGCATGGTCAGGTTGGAGTCGAAGAGGGGGGATGGGGCGCGGTGCTGGGCCATGAGCCGGCCCAGGTCGCGTTGCATGGCGCCGATCTGGTCGATCAGCTGTTCGCGGTCGTCGTTCACGCTCACCTCTCGCTTCCTGAGAAGGTTATCAGGATTGGTAAGCATCGTTAAATATTCGTATGAGGCGAAGTGTTAGTGTAGGGCGAATCTTGTTGTGACATCCCTCCTTGAGGAGCCCGCCCCCATGACCTCCCTGGCCAGGTTGAGCCTCGCCAACCGCAGCCTCGTGATAATGATCGCGCTGGTGTTGAGCGCGTTCGGCCTGTTCGCGATCCCCTCGCTGAAGCAGCAGCTGCTGCCCTCGCTGTCGTTTCCGGGGGCGTTCGTGGCGGCCTCCTACCCGGGTGCCTCTCCTGAGATCGTCGAGGAGCAGGTGACCGAGCCGATCGAGAACAGTTTCCAGGGGCTGGAGGGGGTCTCGGAGGTGACCTCGACGTCCCGGGAGGGGATGGCGCAGGTCCAGGTGGCGTTCGAGTACGGCACCGACATCGACGCGGCGGTCGCGGAGATGCAGCAGGCGATCTCGCGGATCGAGGCGCAGCTGCCCGAGGGGGTCGATCCGCAGGTGCTGTCGGGCGGCACCGACGACATCCCGGTGATGCAGCTGGCGGTGGGCGACGGCGGTGACCAGCGGGTGATGGCCGAGCGGCTGGGGCGGCTGGTGGTGCCGGAGCTGCAGGCGATCGAGGGGGTGCGTTCGGCGACGGTGACGGGCACCCGCGACGAGGTGGTGACGATCACCCCCGATGCCGGCAAGCTGGCGTTGCTGGGGTTGTCGCCGACGGCGGTGGCCGAGGTGCTGCGGGCCAACGGGCAGCCGGTTCCGGCGGGCAGCGTGACCGAGGACAAGGTGTCGCTCACGGTCCAGGTGGGGTCGCGGATCTCGACGCTGGAGGAGCTGAAGGACCTGTACCTGACGCCCGCCGCGCCGGCGGCGCAGCAGCAGGTGCCTTCGCAGGCCCGGCAGGCGCCGGGCGGCGGGGCGGCCCAGCAGGCACAGCAGATCCAGCAGGCGCAGCGAGCCCAGGCGCAGACGCAGGCGCAGCGTCCGCCGGCGGCTCCCAAGCCGGTGCGGCTGGGGGACGTGGCGACGGTGGAGCGGACGCTGGCCGAGGGGACGTCGCTGACGCGGACCAACGGGCAGCCGAGCCTGGGGTTGTCGGTGACGATGACGCCGGACGGCAACGCGGTGACGATCTCGCACGAGGTGCGGGAGAAGATCCCCGAGCTGGTGCGGGCGATCGGTGACTCCTCGGAGATGACGGTGATCTTCGATCAGGCGCCGTACGTGGAGCGCTCGATCGAGGACCTGACGACCGAGGGGCTGCTGGGCCTGGCGTTCGCTGTGCTGGTCATCCTGGTCTTCCTGCTGTCGGTGCGCTCGACGCTGGTGACGGCGGCGTCGATCCCGCTGTCGGTGGTCATCGCGCTGATCGCCCTGTGGGTGGGGGACTACTCGCTGAACCTGCTGACGCTGGGCGCGCTGACGATCGCGGTGGGCCGGGTGGTCGACGACTCGATCGTGGTCCTGGAGAACATCAAGCGCCATCTGGGATACGGGGAGGCCAAGCGCAAGGCGGTGCTGGCCGGGGTGCGCGAGGTCAGCGGCGCGGTGACGGCCTCGACGCTGACGACGGTGGCGGTGTTCGCGCCGATCGCGGTGGTGGGCGGCATGGTGGGACAGCTGTTCGCACCGTTCGCGATCACGGTGACGGTGGCGTTGCTGGCGTCGCTGCTGGTGTCGCTGACGGTGGTGCCGGTGCTGGCGTACTGGTTCTTGAAGGCGCCGGTGCTCACGCCGGAGCAGGCGCGGGTGGTGCGTGAGGAGGCCGAGGCCAAGGAGATGCGCAGCCCGTTGCAGCGGGCGTACCTGCCGGTGCTGCGGTTCGCGACGCGGCGGCGGCTGGTGACGGTCCTGGTCGGCGTGGTGGTGTTCGCCGCGACGATGGGCCTGGCCGGGCGGCTGGAGACCAACTTCATCGACTCCTCCGGCCAGGACACGGTGTCGATCAGCCAGCGGATGCCGGCCGGTACCGACCTGGCGACGACGGACGCGGCGGCCAAGAAGGTCGAGGAGGTCCTGGCGTCGCTGAAGGGTGTGCGCGACTACCAGGTGAACGTGGGCGGCGGCGGCGGTTTCCTGGGCGCGGGCGGCGGTGGCGGTGACCGGGCCTCGTACTCGGTGACGATCGCCGAGGAGACCGACAGCGCGGAGCTGGAGGAGGAGCTGCGCGCCCGGCTGAAGGAGCTGCCCGAGGCGGAGATCGGTGAGGTCACCGTGGGCGGCGGCCAGGGCGGTCCCACCGGCGGGTCGACCGACCAGTTGCAGGTGATCGTGCAGGCGCCGGATGTGGCGACGCTGCGGACGGCGGCCGAGACGGTCCGCACCGCGATGACCGGCCTGGGCGGGCTGCGGGATGTGACCTCGAACCTGGCGGCCGGTGCCGAGCGGGTCGAGGTGCGCGTCGACCGGGAGAAGGCGGCGGCCAGGGGGCTGACGGAGACGCAGATCGGGCAGCTGGTGGCGCAGCGGTTCCGCGGGGCGCCGCTGGGTGAGCTGACGCTGGACGGCCGCTCGGGCGCGGTGGTGCTGCGGACCGCGGACGCGCCCGAGGACGTCAAGGCCGTGGGCGCGCTGAAGCTGCCGACGGCGACGGGCGTGGTGAAGCTGTCGCAGGTGGCGAAGGTGTCGACGGTGGCCGGTCCCACGCAGGTGACGCGGATCGACGGTGAGCGCAGCGCGACGGTGTCGGGTACGGCGACCGGCAGTGACCTGGGGGCGGTGACGACGGAGCTGACCTCGAAGCTGGAGGCCCTGGCGTTGCCGGCGGGGGCGAGCTTCACCGTGGGCGGGGTGAGCGCCGACCAGGCCGAGGCGTTCGGGCAGCTGGGGCTGGCGATGCTGGCGGCGATCGCGATCGTCTTCATGATCATGGTGGCGGCGTTCCGGAGTTTCGTGCAGCCGCTGATCCTGCTGGTGTCGGTGCCGTTCGCGGCGACCGGCGCGATCGGGCTGCTGCTGGCGACGGGCACGCCGATGGGGGTTCCGGCCCTGATCGGCATGCTGATGCTGATCGGCATCGTGGTGACCAACGCGATCGTGCTGATCGACCTGATCAACCAGTACCGCGAGCAGGGCATGGGCGTGGTGGAGGCGGTGATCGAGGGTGGCCGGCGCAGGCTGCGGCCGATCCTGATGACCGCGGTGGCGACGATCTTCGCGTTGATCCCGATGGCGCTGGGGCTGACCGGCTCGGGCGGGTTCATCTCCCAGCCGCTGGCGATCGTGGTGATCGGCGGGCTGCTGTCGTCGACGCTGCTGACGCTGGTGCTGGTGCCGACCCTGTACGTGATGGTGGAGCGGCTCAAGGAGCGGATGCGGCGCACGCCCAAGGACGGCGGTGAGCGGCCGCAGCTGAAGGTCTACGACAAGGACGAGCTGGCGCCGACGACGGCCCGGTAGGCCGTTCGGCGAGTCGTTCCGGGAGAGCGGGGGAGCAGGGGAGCAGGGGAGGTGTGGGAGCCGGTCGCCCGCGCGGGCGACCGGCTCCCACACCTCCCCCCGGCGGTCTCGCCGCGCCTGCCGTGACCGCCTGTCGCGTCCCGGGACACACCCGGCTACCCCCGGGGCGTGTCCCCGGGGTTCCCGGCCCGCTCGGGTCTCCCGGGCTTTTCGGGGTTCCTCGCCGTCCCCGCCCGCCCCTGGTCGGGGCGGGCGGGGACGGCGGAATATACTGACGCAACGTGACTGCCAAGCCGCGTATCCCCAATGTCCTTGCCGCCCGCTACGCCTCCGCGCAGCTGGCCCATCTGTGGTCCTCCGAGTACAAGGTGGTGGCCGAGCGGCGCCTGTGGCTGGCCGTGCTGGCCGCGCAGGCGCGGCTGGGGGTGGAGGTTCCCCCCGGGGCGCAGGCCGACTACGAGAAGGTGGTCGACCACGTCGACCTGGAGTCGATCGCGGCCCGCGAGCGCGTCACCCGCCACGACGTCAAGGCCCGCATCGAGGAGTTCAACGCGCTGGCCGGCCACGAGCAGGTCCACAAGGGCATGACCTCGCGGGATCTGACCGAGAACGTCGAGCAGCTGCAGATCCGCGACAGCCTGGTGGTGGTCCGCGACCGGTGCGTGGCGTTGCTGGCCGCGCTGGCGCGCCTGGCGGCGCAGCACTCGCAGCTGGTGATGGCCGGGCGCTCGCACAACGTGGCCGCGCAGTCGACGACGCTGGGCAAGCGGTTCGCCTCGGCGGCCGACGAGCTGCTGGTGGCGTTCGCCCGGCTGGAGGAGCTGATCGCCCGCTACCCGCTGCGCGGCGTCAAGGGGCCGGTCGGCACCGCCCAGGACATGCTGGACCTGCTGGGCGGCGACGCGGCCAAGCTGGCGGCGCTGGAGGACGAGGTGGCCGCGCACCTGGGGTTCGCCCACCGGCTGACGAGTGTGGGGCAGGTGTATCCGCGGTCGCTGGACTACGAGGCGCTCACCGCGCTGGTGCAGCTGGCCGCCGCCCCCTCCTCGCTGGCCAAGACGATCCGGCTGATGGCCGGGCACGAGCTGGTCACCGAGGGGTTCGCCGAGGGGCAGGTCGGCTCCTCGGCGATGCCGCACAAGATGAACACCCGCTCGTGCGAGCGGGTCAACGGCCTGGCGGTCATCTTGCGCGGGTATGCCGCGATGACCGGGGAGCTGGCCGGGGACCAGTGGAACGAGGGCGACGTGTCGTGTTCGGTGGTGCGCCGGGTGGCGCTGCCGGACGCGTTCTTCGCCTTCGACGGGCTGGTGGAGACCATGCTGACGGTGCTGGAGGAGTTCGGCGCCTTCCCCGCGGTGATCGCCGCCGAGCTGGACCGCTACCTGCCGTTCCTGGCCACGACGAAGATGCTGATGGCCGCGGTGCGGGCCGGGGTGGGCCGCGAGAGCGCCCATGAGCTGATCAAGGAGCACGCGGTGGCGTCGGCGCTGGCGATGCGCGAGGGCGCGGGCGGTAACGAGCTGATCGCCCGGCTGGGGGCCGACGAGCGTTTCCCGCTGGAGGAGGCGGCGCTGCGGGCCCTGCTGGGCGAGCCGCTCTCCTTCACCGGCGCGGCCTCGGCCCAGGTGGAGGCGGTCGTGGCGCGGGTGGAGGCGGTCGTGGCCCGCTACCCGCAGGCGGCCGCCTACCGTCCCGGGGCGATCCTCTGATCTGAACGGCACGGACGCCACGGAGACCTCACGGACGGCCCGGACGGTATGAACATCACGGACGGCATGGACGGCACGCCGGTGCGGCTGAAGGACGCCGCCGAGGTGGCGAAGGCCTGCGCCGGTGACGCGCTCGTGCTGTGGGGAGCCCAGGCGATGGGCCCCGGGGTGCGGGCGTGGGCGCTGGGGGAGGCGGTGGCGGTGGCCTGCCCCGACCTCAACCGCCGCGACCGCCTCACGGTGCGCGGCCGGCCCGGCCCGGTGCGCGCCCTGGTCCGGCACGCGTTGCGGGAGATCGGCCCCTCCTACCGGGTGACGGGGGAGCGGGCCCTGGTCGAGGAGGTGGCCGCCGGGGACGCGCGGCTGCGGGTGCTGGGCACGTTCGAGTGGATGGACACCCCGCCCGGCGCCCCGCCGGACGCGCTCACCGCCCCCGGCCCGGGCCGGGACGCCGGCCCGGGACAGGCCGGGTGGCTGCGTACCGCCCAGGAGGGGGAGGTGAGCGCCCTGCTCGCGCGGGCCGCCCCCTCCTCCTGGGCGGTGCCGGGCGTGCCGGGGGTGCGGCGCTGGGCCGGGGTGCGCGGCGACGACGGGCGGCTGGTGGCGGTGGCCGCCGACGCCTGGTCCTGCCCGCCGGTGGGATTCGTCGCCGGGGTCGCCACCGCGCCGGCCCTGCGCGGCCGCGGGTACGGCGAGCGGGTGTGCCGGTTCGCCCTCGGTGAGCTGGCCGCCGCCCACGAGCGGGTCGCGCTGATGGTCGACACCGGAAACCACGCCGCCATCGCCCTGTACGAGCGGCTGGGGCTGCGCGGGCGGCCGCTGGCCGCCGCGGCCCTGGACGGCTGACCCCCACCCGGTCCCGGGCAGGGGGAAAACCTGGTGCGGGGCGCGGCCTCGGCAGGCAGAGTGGACGAAATGATGTCCAGTTTCATACCTGGCCTGGAGCTTTCGCGTGCTTTCTACGCCCAGGTCGTGCGGCCGATCGTGGCCGACGTGCCGCACAGTGCCGCGCTGATCGGTGCCGGGTCGGAGGTGCTGGCGTTCGACACCGAACGCTCCACCGACCACGACTGGGGACCCAGAGTAGTGGTGTTCGTCGCCGGGCACCGGGCCGAGCGGGTCCGGCGCGCCGTCGGCGAACACCTGCCCGAGGCCTTTCGCGGATACCGCACCACCGTGACCGGCGAACGCCACGGCGTGCAGGTGAGCGATCCGCGGGAGTGGTTCACCGAACGGCTCGGCTTCGACCCGCTGGGCGAGGTGAGCGTGCTGGACTGGCTGTCGACCCCCTGGCAGCGCCTGGCCGAGGTCACCAGCGGGGAGGTCTTCCACGACGGCCTGGAGGTCCTGGAGCGCGCCCGCGCCGCGCTGCGCTGGTATCCGCCCGACCTGGAGCGCTACGTACTGGCCGGGCAGTGGCGGCGCCTGGCCCAGCAGGAGGCCTTCCCCGGGCGGTGCGGGGAGGTCGGCGACGACCTGGGCTCGGCGCTGGTCACCGCGGAGCTGGCCCGTGACCTGATGCGGCTGGTGGTGCTGACGCGCCGCCGCTATCCGCCGTACGCCAAGTGGCTGGGTAGCGCTTTTGCCCGCCTGCCGGGCACGGCGGAGCTGGGGGACGCGCTGTCGGCGGCGGTGGCGGCCACCGGGTGGCGCCGCCGCGAGGAGCACCTGGGGGTGGTGTACCGGAGGGTGGCGGCCCTGCACAACCGGATGGGGGTGGCCCCCGCCCTGGAGGGGAGCCTGCGGCCCTACCACCGCAGACCCTTCCAGGTCATCGACGCCGGCCGGTTCGCCGACGCCCTCGGCGGAGCCATCACCGACGCCCGGGTGCGGGCGCTGCCGCCGGTGGGCTCGATCGACCAGTTCGGCGACTGCGTCGACCTGCTCACCGACCCGCGGCGTTGCCGGGCCGTCACCCGCGCCGTCCTGGACCTCTAACCGGACCTGCGGCCGGCCCCTTGAAAGGGGCTCAGGCGGTGACCGGTTCCCGGTGGCGGGCGAGCATGCGCCGCTCGAACCACAAGGTGGCCAGCGGCGGCACCGAGCACACCAGGCCGACGACGACGGTGCCCAGGCTCCAGCGGGCCTGACGGGCGGCGTACAGCACCGCGGCCAGATAGAGCACGAACAGGGCGCCGTGCACCGGGCCGAAGATCTTCACGCCGAGGTCCCCGGCGGCGACGACGTACTTGACGTACATGCCGACGAGCAGCCCCGCCCACGAGCACGCTTCGGCGATCGCCACGTAACGAAACAGGCGCAGTGCGGTCGGCACGGCAGGTACACCTCTCCTGAAGGGAAGAACGGCCGGAAAACGGATCGTCCGGACGAGGGGGAAACGGCCTCCAGCCTAGGGGGACGGGGTGCCGCCCACCCCACCGGGCCCGGCCGGGCCCGGCCGCGCCTCACACGCGAGACGGACGCGCTCCGGGGGCCGGCCGGAGAAAGACGGCCGGGGAGCACGGGGGGCGGGGATCGGCGGAGACGGCGTCCTTGACCTGAAGTTAACTTCAGCTTCTAGGGTCGTGGATGTGACACCACCCGCGCGCCCTCGCCCGGCGCCACCCGGTGCCGCGCGGTCCGCCGCGGGACACAGGAGGCCGGAGGCGTGCCTCAGCAGGACGCGGGCCGCGGACGGCCACCGGCGATCCCCCCCCCGCACGACGAGCAGACCCCCGCACGACGAACACAGAAAACATGGTGACGTGTGATGAGCATGGAAATGGCGGCCTGGCACTCGCTGTACAGCACGATGCGCGCCCAGGAGGACCGGCGGCCCTTCTCGGTGGCCACGCTGCGGCGCATCGCCGCCTTCGCCCGCCCGCACCGCACCCTGCTTGCGTGGTTCCTGCTGCTGAGCGTGGTGTCGGCGGTGCTGGCGGTGGCCACACCGGTACTGGCCGGGCAGGTGGTCGACGCGATCGTCGGCGGCGCCGCGGCGGGCGTCGTGGTCAGGCTCGCCGCCCTGATCGCGGTGATCGCACTGGCCGAGGCGGCGCTGGGCCTGGTGACCCGGTGGATGTCGGCGAGCATCGGCGAGGGGCTCATCCTGCGGTTGCGCGGCGCCGTCTTCGACCACGTGCAGCGCATGCCGATCGCCTTCTTCACCCGCACCCGTACCGGCGCGCTGGTCAGCCGGTTGAACAACGACGTCATCGGCGCCCAGCGGGCCTTCAGCGACACCCTCTCGGGGGTGGCGGGCAACGTGGTGACGCTCACCTTGACCGTGGTGGTGATGGTCGGCATCTCCTGGCAGCTGACCGCGCTGGCACTGGTCCTGCTGCCGCTGTTCGTGCTGCCGGCCCGGCGCGTCGGCGCCCGGCTGGCCCGGATGGAACGCGAGGCCGCCGACCACAACGCGGCGATGAGCACCCAGATGACCGAGCGGTTCTCCGCGCCCGGCGCCACCCTCGTCAAGCTGTTCGGCCGCCCCGCCCAGGAGTCGGCCGAGTTCCTGGCACGGGCGCGGCGGGTGCGTGACATCGGGGTCCGCACCGCGATGGTGCAGTCGGTGTTCGTCACCGCCCTCACCCTGGTCTCGGCGCTGGCCCTGGCACTGGTGTACGGGGTCGGCGGCTTCTACGCGTTACACGGCCGGCTGGAGCCGGGCGCGCTGGTGGCGCTGGCGTTGCTGCTGACCCGCCTGTACGCGCCGCTGACCGCGCTGGCCGGGGCGCGGGTGGAGGTGATGAGCGCCCTGGTCAGCTTCGAGCGGGTCTTCGAGATCCTCGACCTGCGGCCGCTGATCACCGACAGGGCGGACGCCCGGACGGTGCCCGAGGGGCCGGTGACGGTGGAGTTCGACCACGTCGGCTTCGCCTACCCCTCGGCCGAGAAGGTCTCACTGGCCTCCCTGGAGGAGGTCGCCACCCTCGACGCGCGCGGCGGCGCGACGGTACTGCACGAGGTGTCCTTCCGCGCCGAGGCCGGACAGATGGTCGCGCTGGTGGGCTCCTCGGGGGCGGGCAAGTCGACGATCGCGCAGCTGCTGGCCCGCCTGTACGACGTCGACAGCGGCGCGGTGCGGCTGTCGGGGGTGGACGTACGCGACCTGTCGGCGGCCTCGATCCGCCGGACACTGGGCGTGGTGACCCAGGACGGGCACCTGTTTCACGACTCGATCCGCGCCAACCTGCTGCTGGCCCGCCCCGAGGCCGGCACCGAGGAACTGTGGCAGGTACTGCGGCGCGCACGCCTGGAGGAGCTGGTCGCGGCGCTGCCCGACGGGCTGGACACCGTGGTCGGCGAGCGCGGCTACCGCCTCTCGGGCGGGGAGCGCCAGCGGCTGACCATCGCCCGGCTGCTGCTGGCCCGCCCCCGGCTGGTGGTGCTGGACGAGGCCACCGCGCACCTGGACTCCACCTCCGAGGCCGCGGTCCAGGAGGCGCTGGCGGAGGCGCTGGCCGGGCGGACGGCACTGGTCATCGCCCACCGGCTGTCGACGGTCCGCGCCGCGGACCTGATCTTGGTGGTGGAGGAGGGGCGGATCGCCGAGCGGGGCACGCACGACACGCTGCTGGCCGCCGGAGGCCGCTACGCGCAGCTGTACCGCACCCAGTTCGACCGGCAGGCCACTCGGCAGGACACTGTCTCGGCCGTCCCCGGCGCGAGCGAGCCCGGCGACGTCGTGGCCCTGCGCTGAACACCTTCCCGTGAACACCCCCTGCCCCCCGGAAACGGGGAGCCGGGGGAGCGGGGTGGTGGTTCAGGTCAGCTGCCCGGCTCGGCGCGGTCGGCGTTGGCGTGAATGGCGTCGCGGATGTAGACGCTCAGGCCGGTGGCCGAGGCCTCGTATCCGGCGGCGAAACGCGGGTCGGCGACGTACATGTCGCCCAGGCCGCGGTGCAGGTCGTAGGAGCAGTCGTAGCACCAGCGGGTGAGGTGTGCCCGGTGGCGTTCGGCCAGCTCCATCGCCCGCGGGCCGTCGGCCGGCAGCCCCTCACGGTAGGCCTCGGTGAAGTCGCGCACCGTCTGGGCGGCCTGTTCGGTGAAGCGCGCCCAGTCGTCCCTGGTCATCGCGGCCATCCGGGCGCGGGAGCGGTGCCAGGCGCCGGTGTCGCCCCAGCGCTCGCGCGCCTCCTGGTCGTGGTCTTCGGGAACGAAGTCACCGAAGACCACGAAACGCTCCTGGGGGGTCATGGGGACGCTCGAGACGTTCGCCTCCATGGCGTGCTCGACGGCGGCCGCCATCGCCCGCAACCGGTCGATGCGCCGGGTGAGGAGCTCGTGCTGGCGGCGCAGGTGCGCCAGGGTGTCGGTGGCGGGGTCGTCGAGGATGGCGGTGATCTCCTCCAGCGTGAAGCCGAGCTCGCGGTAGAACAGCACGTGCTGCAGGCGCTGCAGGTCGCCCTCGGTGTAGCGGCGGTATCCCGCGGCCGTGCGCCGCCCCGGTGAGACCAGCCCGATCTCGTCGTAGTGGTGCAGCGTGCGCACGCTGACCGCGGCGATGCGCGCCACCTGCCCGATGGCGTGGTCCGGCACGCGGCCAGGCCCATGGTCCACGGCGCCAGCCGTCGCGTGTCTCATGATGTGCCCCTGTTCACCGTGCCAGCCTGCACCCTCACGTTACGGCAGGGTCAAGCCCCCGGGCCCGGACTCGGGGGTGGGGGGGTGATGTCGACGACGGCCTTGCCGACGACCTTCCGTTCACGGACCGCCGCCACCGCCTCCTCGGCCCGCTCCCAGGAGCCGCGCCAGCCGACCTGCGCCGACAGCGCCCCCGAGGCGAGCAGGCCGGCCAGCAGGCCCAGGTCGGCGCCGACGGCGGCGGCGTCGCCGAAGGAGCTCAAGGTGCGGGCCGTACCGGGAAAGAAGGTCGAGCCGGGAGGGAAGACGGCGGGCTCGCCACCGGCCCAGCCGATGCTCTGCAGGGTGGCGCCGGGGGCCAGCAGCGCCCAGGCGGCCACCAGGTACGGGCCGCCGACGGTCTCCAGCACCACGTCGACCGGCTCGGCCAGCCGCCGCAGGCCGGTGAGGCCGACGACGACCTCGTGGGCGCCGAGCGCGGCCAGGGCCGGGCCGTGGGCGCCGTCGCGGACCGAGGCGACGACGTGGGCGCCGGCCCGGGCGGCCAGCTGCACGCCGTAGCGGCCCACGGCGCCGCTCGCCCCGGTGACCAGCACCCGCCGGCCCAGGACGGAGCCGGCGGCGCGCAGGGTACGCAGGACCGTCATCCCCGCCATGGGCAGCGCCGCGGCCTCGGCCAGGGCGGCTCCGCGCGGCAGGGGGGCGACGTCGGTGCTGGAGACCGCGAGCAGCTCGGCCCACGCGCCGGGCCCGAAGGCCAGAACGCGGGTGCCGGCCGCAGGTCCGGTGCCGTCGGCGGCGGGGCGGACGACGATTCCGGCGGCGTCGTGGCCGCCCACGTGCCCGGCGGGCAGCCCGGCGAGCATGCCCAGCTCGCCGGGATTGAGGGAGGCGTGACTCACCTGGACGAGCAACTGGCCGGGGCCGGGTTCGGGGTCGGCGGCCGTTCCCAGGCGCAGGCCGCAGGGAGCCGAGGGGTCGACGACGAGAGCGCGCACGCGGATGCTCCTGACCGGGAGGGCGGTGCGCGAGAACCCCCGCACACCGAACGAAGCGGACCGACGGTCCGGTTACATGTGGGCTAATATACGGACTCACGGTCCGGTTACGCAAAGGGGACCACAGGCGACCGGCTCCCCGAGCCGGTCACACCAGAGCGGCCACGCGAACACGTGAAGGGGAGGGGAGCCAGCGATGGGCGAACGCGCCGACGCCGCCCGCAACCGCCACGCCATCCTGCGCGCCACGGAGGAACTGCTGGCCACCCACGGCGCCCACATCTCCCTGGACCAGGTCGCCGCGCACGCCCAGGTCGGCAAGGGCACCGTCTTCCGGCGCTTCGGCAGCCGCACCGGGCTCATGCAGGCCCTGCTGCAGGAACGGGCCGTGCAACTACGCGAGGCACTGGAGTCGGGACCGCCACCGCTGGGACCCGGCGCCCCGCCCGCCGAGCGCATCGTCGCCTTCCTCGACGCCCTCTCCCAGCTCGCCGCCGGCAACCTCGCCCTGCTCGCCGCCCACGAGCGCTCCTGCGCCACCGACCGCCACACCGACCCCACCTACACGCGCTGGCACGCCCACCTGAAAACCCTGATCACCCAGGCCCGCCCCGACCTGGACGCCACCTTCGTGGCCCACGCCCTGCTGGGCATGTTCGACGCCGACATGGTGCGCCGCCTCACCCCGCAGGACGACCCCGGCAGGTTCGCCCGCTCACTACGCCAGCTGGTGGGGGAGCTGCTCGCCTGAACCGGCCCGGCACCCCTCCGGGGAGCAGCCGGTGAACCGGTGAGCAGCCGATCAGCCCTGCGCCGGGCCGCGCAGCAGCGGATGCGACCGCATCGCCACCTCCAGCTCCCCGGGCAGCTCGTCACGGTAACGCCCCAGCGTCGCCAGGTCACTGTGCCCCAGAACCCGCCGCACCGCGTCCATGTCCACCGCGTCGGCCAGCAGATGGGTGGCCGTGGTGTGCCGCAACCCGTGCGGCGTCACCGAACGGCGGCTGTCGGGATCGACCCTGCGCTGCACCCGGTCGATCACCGCCTGCACATCCCCCCGCGCCAGGCGCCGCCCCCGCCACGACAGCAGCAACGCCTTGTCGGCGGAGGCCATCCGCCCGTGCAGCAGATAAGCCTCCAGCACCAGCGCGACATCATCGGGCAACGGCACGTCCCGCGTCTTGCCGCCCTTGCCGAAGATCCGCCAGTACCGCACCCCGTCGTTGGTGTAGAAGTCCTCCACATTGGCCCGCACCAGCTCCGACACCCGCGGCCCCATCGTCGACAGCATCAGCACGATCAGCCCGTCACGCAACTCGGTGTGCTGGTCACGCCGCCGTACCCGCCCCGCACCCGCCGCGGGCGCCTCGGCCACCGCCGCACCACCGCCCGGCCCGCCACCCAGCTCACGCGCCGCACCGATCAGCCCCCGCGCCTGCTCACGGGTGAGCGCCCGCCGCTCGGGCCGCAGCCCCCCGCGCTCCCTGGCCGTCACCGTCGCCATCGCCATCGGATTGACCTGCACCCACCCCGCCAGCACCGCGTGCTTGAACAACGCCGAGATCGACCGCCGAAACCGCGCCTGGGAGGAGGCCGACTGCGAGGCACCCGCCCGCTCACCGGGCTGCGACCGCCGCCGGCCGTCGGGCTTACGGGCGAAGGCCAGCAGGACGGCGTCCACGTCCTCACCGGTCAGGTCGTCCAGCACCACCTCCTCGCCCGCCAGATCCACGAAAGTGGCCACATCACGCGCGTACACCTCCGCCGTCGACGTCGACAGCGCGCCGGTCAGGGTCTTGGCCCGCACCAGCTCCACATAACGATCGGCCGACTCGCCCACGCTGAGACGATTCAGATCAGCTGGCCGCATGATCCCGGCGACACCCCTCCCGTATCCGGGCCGCCGTCAACGGCCGCCCACCTCGCACCAGTGCCACATCCCCGCCCGCCGAAACACCACCACCGACATCGGCGCCGGGGATGGGGACCGCCCGCCACGCCGCCTTCACCACCGTCACCGGCGACGACCCGGACGAACACCACCGGCCGCGACCACGGGGGAGTGGCACACCCGGCACACACCGCACACCCGGCAGATCACCGATCATGTACATCCCCCCACGGTAGACGAACACCCGCCCCCGCAGGGCCCGCACGAAAAGTCCCCCCACCCCACCCCGGGCGTCGTACCAGGAGCCGGGTACGGGGGAGGGCGGACCTCCGCACCCGGCTCCATCGCTGCTCGACCCCCGCTGCCGGGCAGGCCAGGAACGACAACGAATCACTCCACATCACCCGAGCCGCAAACAACGCGAAACCGGGGTGAACAGTGTGTTACGGCCTGCGCGCACCTCTACCGAACCGCCACGCCAACCGGGAGGCTGACCTCATTCCCCGATATTTCCCGATATTCCCCAGTCCCCAGGGAGCACAGGGAGGACGCCCATGCTCAGGCGCACACAACTGTTCGGCCGCAAGACCCGCGTCACCTTCGCCCTGCCCGCCGACCACCCCTCCGGCACCGTCAGCGTCGTCGGCGACTTCAACAACTGGCAGCCCGGCCTGCACGAGATGCGCCGCCGCCGCAACGGCACCCGCACCGTCTCGGTGATCCTGCCACCCGGGACCCATCGATTCCGCTACCTCGCCACCGGCGGCCTCTGGTTCGACGACGACAGCGCCGACCACATCGACCACCACAGCAGCGTCATGCGCCTGTGACCCCGGCAACCAGGCGGAGCTCCCGAAAAACTCCCCGGAAACCGGAAAACCGCCCTCACGGCCGATCGGGAGCAACGCGCCGTGAACGCGGCGGTGATTCGAACAGCTCGAACAGGAAAGTCATGATCGCGGAGATGACCATGATCGCAAAGCGGGGTAGATGATCATGGGCGCGGGGCGGGTCGAGCGAGGCGGGGGCTCGGCGCGCGCCCGCACGAAGTGACTTTCACCGGGTGGCCGTGCGGGCCGGGTCTGGAGTCCGGGTGGGCCATTCGAGACGAGACGGCAAAACGACGAATTAGGGCTATTAATGCTATACCAGACAGAAGGTCAATTCTGTCTGGTATAGCATCTTACGATTTATGGGGCTTTCCCGTGCCGCGCATCCCGTTTCGAGCAACCCGTTCGGCGGCCCGGATTCCCGTGCTCGCCTCGGTCGGTCCGCCGGGTGAAGGCCGCGCTCGACATGCGCGCCGGGTGCCGGTGTCTCGCGGCTCTCGAGGGCCTTTTTGTGATCATGGTGGTCTTGGATGATCCACCTGGCCGCGGGTGTCCGTCGTGCGCGATCGGCTCCGTCGTCATGATTTCTGGTCCGGCGGGAGTTTTCTCGGTCCGATGGGAATGGGGGCGGGAAACGGCCGGGCGGAAGGCGTACGCCTGGTGGTGGTGTCGGCGCAGGGGCACCCCTCCCCCGCTATCAGGAGAAAATATTCGCTTTTGTCGGATTTTTGGTTCTTGAGCGGGCGGGCCGGTGTGGAGTGCCGGGTCCTGCTCGTCGGGCAGGAGGGCCTCGGTTCCGGTTCGGACGGGGTCGCCACCGGTGGCGCCGAGGCGAGCCGGCGGCGCCGACCGGCCGGTGACTCCCCCGCCCGCGGGTTCGCCTCCTCTCGCTGATCATGGCCGGGTGAGCCGTCGGCACCCCGTGACCGATGTGGCCGGAAGTAGCCGGAAGTGGCCGGAAGTAGCACACGAAGCACGCGGCGGCCGCTCCCGCCGTCCACCACTCCCCCGCCGGCCCCTGTGGGCGGGGCCGTCTGGGCCGGGCCGGTCGCTCTCATCTTTCTCTCACCACGAGCCAGTACAACGATGTCGTGAACGAACACCCCGCCGTGAAGGTACTGGTCGTCGACGACGAGCCGAACATTCGCGAGCTGCTGTCGGAGGCCCTGGAGTTGAACGGCTTCGCCGTGCGGACCGCCGCCGACGGCCGTCAGGCGCTGGAGGCGGTGGCCCGGGAGCGGCCCGACATCATCGTGCTGGATGTGATGATGCCCGCTGTGGACGGGTTCACGGTCGCGCGCAGGCTCCGCGAGGCCGGTGACAGTCCCCTGCTGCTCTTCTTGACCGCCAAGGACGCGGTGTGCGACCGGATCGCGGGGCTGACCGCCGGTGGTGACGACTATGTGACCAAGCCTTTCAGCCTGGAGGAGGTGGTCTTGCGTCTGCGGGCGATCATGCGCAGGATGCGGCCCGCGCAGGAGCGGGTCGACGACGGTGTGCTGCGCTACGCCGATCTGGAGCTCGACGAGCAGGCCCATTCGGTGCGGCGGGCGGGGCGGGCGATCCATTTGTCGCCGACGGAGTTCAGCCTGCTGCGTTACCTGATGATCAATGCCGAGCGGGTGGTCAGCAAGGCGCAGATCCTTGACCGGGTGTGGGACTACGACTTCGACGGTGAGAGCAGGATCGTGGAGTCCTACATCAGTTACCTGCGGCGGAAGATCGACGCTGAGGGGCCGCCGTTGATCCACACGTTGCGTGGTGTCGGTTATCGGTTGCAGGGGGGCTCGTGAGGCGGGCCTGGCCTTTGCGGCATCGGCTGCTGGCCGCGTTGCTCGGTCTGTGCGCGGTCGGGCTGGTGGCGTTCGCCGCCGCGAGTGTGCTGCTGCTGGAGCGTTCGCTGTTGTCCAGGGTGGACGCCCAGCTGGCCGAGACGGCCGTCAGTTTCGGCCGGCGCCCGCTTCCGCCTCCGCCGCCGGTGGATCGGGGGCAGTCCGTTCAGATCCCGACGCAGTTCAGGATCGCCTTCTACGACTCCTTCGGGGTTTTGCTGCGGAGTCTGCCCGCCGAGAACGGCGACGGGCCGGCTGTTCCCGCCGCGGCGCTGTCCAGTGTCCCGCGGGGTCCCATCACGGTGCCCGCCATGGGGGCGGGTCAGTGGCGGGTGCTGGTCAGGGGCCTGCCTGACGGCAGCAGGTTGACCGTGTCGATGTCGCTGGAGCCCAACCGGGCGACCGTGCACCAGATCATGGTCATCGAGGCGGTGGTGGGCAGCCTGGTGCTGCTGGTGCTGGGCACGCTCGCCTTCGCCGTGGTACGGCTGGGCCTGCGCCCGCTGACCCGTATGGAGCAGACCGCCGAGGCCATCGCGGGCGGGGATGTGGATCGCAGGGTCAGTGACACCGATCCCGACACCGAGACGGGTCGTCTCGGTGGGGCGTTGAACACCATGCTGGAGCGTCTGTCGGCCGCGCTTCGTGAGTCGGGGCGTTCTGAGCGGCGGTTGCGGCATTTCGTGGCCGACGCCTCGCATGAGCTGCGTACTCCGCTCACCTCCATCCGGGGTTTCGCCGAGCTCTACCATCATGGTCAGGAGGCCAGGGATCCGGTGGCCGAGCGGTTGCTGCGCAGGATCGAGGCCGAGGCCGAGCGTATGGGTGTCCTGGTGGAGGACATGCTGTTGCTGGCCAGGCTGGATCAGGAGCCCGCGCTGGAGCCCAGTGTCGTGGATCTGCATGTGCTGGCCGGAGATGTGGTGCATGCCGCTCGTGCTCGCGATCGCGAGCGGCCGATCCGGTTGGTGATCTCTGAGGGGCCGGTGTTCGTGCGTGGCGACGAACGCCGTCTGCATCAGGTCATCGCCAATCTGGTCGGCAACGCCATTCAGCACACCTCTTCGGGTACCGAGATCGGTCTCACCGTCGCTCCGCGGGCGGTGGCCGGGGTTCCGGCTCCGGGGGTCGTGCACGCGGGGGCCGGTCCGGCCCCTGGCCGCGGGGCCGCGCTGGTCGAGGTGCGGGACGAGGGGCGGGGTATCGATCCTGATCATCTGCCGTATCTGTTCGACCGTTTCTACCGGGCCGATCCGGGCCGTTCGCGGGACAGCGGCGGAACGGGGCTGGGTCTGGCCATAGCCGCGGCGCTCGTGCGGGCGCACGACGGGCGGATCGAGGTGAGCAGTGTGCCTGGCCGTGGCACCACTTTCCGTGTGCTTCTCCCGCTGGAGGAGCTTGGGGAGGTCTGAGCGTCCATCGGCGGTTCATCTTCGCGTCGGGTGCGGTTCACACATTGTTCCCAGCTTGGTGCTGTCAGATGTGTGCTGACGAAAGGAGGAACATGTTGGCAAGGTTCCGCAAACCAGCCGTTTCTGCGGCTCGTGGTGGTGATCGAAGTGTGTCCGGTGCCGAACCGGCTGATGATCAGGGTCATCGGCTGCGGGCGCCGAGCAGGCTGCACGCCTTCAACCGGTATGAGATCAAGTATCTCGTGGAGGCGTCGCAGGCGGCCTCTCTGAGGGAGGAGATCGGGCAGCGGCTGGATCGCGACCGTCACAGCGGCCAGGAGGGGTACGGCATCTGGAGCGTCTACTACGACACCCGGCAGTTGCGTTTCTACTGGGAGAAGATCGAGGGTCTGAAGTTCCGCAGGAAGCTGCGGGTGCGCCACTACGGTGACCGGTTCGCCGTGGGGGACGACACGCCGGTGTTCGTCGAGATCAAGCAGCGGGTCAACCGGGTGACCCAGAAGCGCCGGGTGAGCCTGCCCTACCGGGACGCGTTGCGTCTGTGCGGGGGCCGGCAGATGGTCGAGCACGAGCCGTCCCAGCGTGCTTTCCTGCAGGAGGTGCTCGATCTGGTCCTGCGCCTGGACCTGCGGGCTGTGGCGATGACCGGCTACACCCGGCACGCCTACGTGGGCCGTGACGCCGACGTGGGCCTGCGTGTCACCTTCGACCACCGTATCCGGGGCCGTGACCGTGACTTCCATCTGGGCGCCGAGGCCGAGAACAGGCTCATCGTGCCCGCTCACATGTCCATCGTGGAGGTCAAGGCCAACGAGCGTGTGCCGTACTGGCTGACCGATCTGACCGCCAGGCGGAACCTGCAGGTGGTGCGGGTCTCCAAGTACTGCCAGAGCGTGGAGGCGCACGGGCTGGCCCCCCGCTCGGTCTTTCACATCCCCGACCACGATCTCGATCTCGGCCGTTCACGGCCGACCGTTCTCTCGGAGGCATGACCCCCCATGGACTTCTCCTTCCAGGACCTGTCCGGCACGTTCAGCGTGGCCGACATCGCGATCGCGATGTCGCTGTCGTTCGTGCTCAGCGCGATGATCGGCTGGGTGTACCGGGCCACGCACCGCAACGTGTCCTACAGCCAGTCCTATGTGCAGACGCTGGTCATCCTGGGGATGCTGATCTCGCTGATCATGCTGGTCGTCGGCTCGAACATCGCCCGGGCCTTCGCCCTGGTCGGCGCGTTGTCGGTGGTGCGGTTCCGTAACGCCATCAAGGAGACGCGCGACGTCGGGTTCATCTTCCTCGTCATGGGCATCGGGATGGCGGTCGGTACCCGTTTCTACCTGCTGGCGATCGTCGCCGCCGTGGCGATCTCGCTGATCATCATGGTCATGCACCGGTTCAACTGGTTCCAGCTCAACGTGCGGCGGCAGGTGGTCAAGGTGCAGGTTCCCGCGGACGAGGACTACACCGCGGCCATCCAGGACGTGCTGATCCGGCACACCGAGGAGTTCGAGCTGGTCAGTATGGAGTCGATCCGCGGGGGCGCGCTGACGGAGCTGATGTACACCGTGAAGATCAAGAAGGGTAGTGAGCCGGCCGATGTGATGGCCGCGCTGCGTGAGCGCAACCACGGCCAGTCGGTCACCGTCTTGACCGGGTACGACCAGAGCGACCTGTAGGCCGGCGCCATGGCACAGCTCAAGCATCGTATCCCGGTCAAACTCCGGCACAACTGGAAGCTGGTCGCGTTGTGCGCGGCGTTCCTGGGTGTGTGCTGGGGGGTGCTCGGCAGCGGGATGATCCGCCCGTACGTCACCGTCTCCCAGGCCGCCGAGGCCGAGACCGTCATCACGAACCTGACCGGTACCAAGGACCTGTTCGACGCCTCCGTGGCGCACGAGGTGAAGCTCACTTTCACCGACGCGGCCTATGGGGACATGCTGAGCGAGTACTTCAAGGACGGTGAGAAGAGGTATCTCGAAGCCGACCTGGTCGTCGACGGCGTCCGCATCCCCAGTGTGGGGGTGCGGCTCAAGGGCAATTCCACGCTGGCCGGGCTGACCTGGAGGGGGCAGTCCAAGCAGCGGGGTGTGCCCGGCGGCCAGCGGCGCGGAGGTGCGCCCGGGGGGTTCCAGCCGCCCGAGGGTTTCCAGCCCCCGGAGGGTTTTCAACCGCCGGAAGGCTTCCAGCCCCCGGAGGGTTTCCAGCCGCCCGAGGGTTTTCAACCGCCGGAGGGTGGTGGGCCGCCCGAAGGCTCCCCGTCACCGGGCACCGGGTCGCCGCCGGCCCAGCAGGGCGATGGCGGGCAGCGTGGGCAGCGCGGAGGCGGCGGCGGGTTCGGCGGGTTCGGCGCGTCCTTGAAGGGTGAGGAGCCGGAGAACCTGCCGTGGCTGATCAGCTTCGACGAGTTCGTGGAGGGCCGCCGCTACCAGGGGCACAGTCAGGTGGCGGTACGGCCGGCCGCGATGGGGTCGACGACGATGCTGAACGAGGCGCTGGGTATCGCGCTGGTCGGCGCCTCTGGTGAGCCCACCCAGCGTTCGGCCCACAGTGCCTTCACCGTCAACGGCCGCGCCTCGACACCGCGTCTGCTCGTGGAGTACCTCGACGAGGGCTATGCCGAAGGTCTCGGCGAGGGTGTGCTGTACAAGTCGCTGGCCAGCGGTTCCTTCAGTTACAAGGGCGAGGACCAGACCGGGTACACCACCGACTTCAAGCAGGTCAACAAGGTCGGCGGTCAGGATCTGCAGCCGGTCATCGACCTGGTCAAATGGGTGAACCAGGCCTCCGACGCCGAATTCGCCGCGGGTCTGGGTGAGCGTTTGGACGTGGAGTCGTTCGCCCGTTACCTGGTTCTGCAGAACCTCATGGTCAACTTCGATGACATGGCCGGGCCCGGACGTAACTACTACCTGTGGTACGACCTGGACACCAAGAAGTTCAAGGTGATCACGTGGGATCTCAACCTCGCCTTCAACGGTGACGCCAAGAGCGGGGTGAATGACGCGGTGACGATGGGCTTCGGCCGGGGGCGCCCCCAGCAAGGTCAGCAGGGCCAACAAGCCCAACAGGGCCCGCAGGGCCAACAAGCCAAGCCGAGCCAGCAAGCCCAGCAGGCCAAGCCAGGCCAGCAGGGCCCGCAGGCCAAGCCGTCTCAGGGTTCCACCCCGCCCCGGGACGGGCAGCAGCGTCCGGAAGGCGGCGCCATGATGCGCATGGGGCACCCTTTGAAGGAGAAGTTCCTCAAGAACGCCACCTTCAAGAAGGTCTACGAGGAGCAGTATCGTGCTCTGTTCGCCAAGCTGCTCGGCAACGGCACCGCCTCCGGCCTGCTCGACAAGCTCACCGCGTCCTACAAGCTGAACGAGAAGGCCGACGCCGCCAAGGCCGACAGTGAGGCGGAGAACCTGCGTACGTTCCTGCGAACCCGTACTCAGGCACTGCGCTCCGACAAGGTGATCAGCGGCGGGTAGCGTCCTCGCGGTCACCTGGGTTTCGGCTGTGGAGATCTGGGCCGAGACGGGGGTGGGCGTGGCTGAACCGTTCTTCGGCGGATCGGCCTGCCGCGGGAACCGCCCCCTCGCCCTTGTCCCGGGTCACGCGGCTCATGTACGCGATGGCAGATCACCATCGCGTACATGAGCCGCCGGCCCGGGGAGGATCTGTGCCGCTCCCCCGGGTACGACGTGGGTGAGTCGTATCAGCGGGGTGTTGCCGATCGTCTCGGTGACGGACGATGAGAGGGCCGGTGACATCGACGAGCTCCCGGGGTTCGTCGTGGGCCTGGTGTCGGAACGGGGGCGGGGGCCTGGTGTCGTGGCGCGTTTCTCGGGTCGTTGGCGCGCTCACCGTTCGATCAGGGCTGCCAGCCGTTCGAGGGTCTTCTCCATCGAGATCTTGTTCTTGGCGGGGAAGCGGAAGAGCGGGAAGAGCGCGGCGCCCTTGGCGGTCGACCAGTCGAAGGTCTCGGTCACCCGGGTGGTGTGCTCGCCGACGGGTTCGAGTCGCCAGCGCCATCGGTGGCCGCCGCTGTGCTGCCAGGCGATCAGCCGTCCCTCCTCGAATTCCACGACCTGGTTGTGGACCTTGTAGGGCAGGCCCCTCTTCATGTCCATGCCGAAGCGGGCGCCCAGGCTCAGCCGGTCGGGCGCGCCGGTCTGGGGGGCCTGCACGGTTCCCGATCCGTCGATCAGGTTGTGCTTGCGCGGGTCGGCCAGCAGGTCGAAGATCGTGTCGCTGCTCGCGTGGATGATCTGTGTGACCGAGACCTGTCGTTTGTTCATTCGTTCTCTCCTGCCGGCTGGTCTTCCTCGGCGGTGGTGGCGGGGCTGTCGCCTTCGCGGTTCGTCCGGTCGGGTGGTGGAAGCGCGGTGCGGGTCACGGTCCTGTCCGGAACGGCGTGGGGTTTCGTGCGGGGTTGTGCGGTGTCATGTCGGTGGATGTTCGGTCGGTGGATGTTCGCCGGTCGTGGCGCGGGAACGGGTTCGGGTGCCGTCGCGCCCGCGGTTCCTCGTCCAGGTGGTGATCCTGCCATTCCCGAGGCGGGCGGGCCAGCCGGTCGGGGGCAAGGTGGCCGAGGTGGCCGGGCGGGCCGGGTCCGCGGCGCGTGAGCGGAGCGCTCATCCTAAAATTGGCGGGAAAGGTGCATTTCGGGGGGTGTCATGCGCTCGCTGACCCGTAAGGGGGCCGCGACGCGGCAGCGCGTTCTTGAGGGTGCGGCCGCCTACATCCGCGAGCACGGTGTGGCCGCCACGACCCTCGACGACGTGCTGGCCGTGACGGCGACGAGCAAGAGCCAGCTGTTTCACTACTTTCCCGGCGGGCGGGAGGAGTTGCTGCTGGCCGTGGCCCGCTTCGAGGCCGACCGGGTGCTGTCCGACCAGCAGCCCCAGCTCGGTGACCTCACCTCCTGGCCCGGCTGGTGGCTGTGGCGTGACAAGGTCGTCGAGCGCTACCGCGAGCAGGGCGGCCGGTGCCCGCTCGGTTCCGTCATGTCGCAGATGGGCGGCAGCACGCCCGGGGCGCAGGCCGTGGTCACCGAGCTGATGCGCCGCTGGCAGGCCGAGATCGCCGTCGGTGTGCGGTACATGCAGCAGGCCGGTGAGATCGATCCGGACCTGGACCCCGACCGGGCGGCGGCCGCTCTGCTCGCCGGTATCCAGGGGGGTGTGCTGATCCAGATGTCCACCGGCCGGACGACCCATCTGGAGGCCGCCCTGGACATGGGTATCGCCCATCTTCAGGGCGGCGGGGCTTCGTCGCCGTAGCGGGCGGGAGCTTGCGCCTCCTTTGGGCGGGTGCCGGGGTGCGGCGGGGTTTCCGGGCGGGCACGCCTTCGACGTCTGCTGTCCGGTTGGTGGCGATGTCGGCGGTGTCGTTCGTCATCTGTCCTGTGCGGATGGTGACGGGCGTACCGGGGGCGTCGCCTGGGGTCGCGTGTCTGTGGCCAAAGTCGCGGTGCGGTGAATGTTTCGGTGAGCAAGGTGTGTGGGCGGCTCGGCCTGCGGTTGTCCCGGTTTCCGGGGTGCGGGGTGCGGGCTTTGGGGGCGTTGCGGCCCATCTTTTTGGACTTGACAGTCCATTTTTTCGTCCGCAAGCTGATGAACGGACCGCACGGTTCAGAAAGAGCGCGCCTGCGCCGCCGTTCCGGCCCGCCCGGGGGGCCGGAACGGCGGCGCTGGCGCGCCCGCCCTTGACATCCGATTCCCGCCGGGGGGACACCCAGGCCCCGGCCGCTCGCGGGAACCGGCACGTACCGGTCCCCTCGGCGCCGCTCACGAACGGAAGTGACCTTCCCATGTCCTTGGATCACTACTATCTGCTCGGACGTTCCGGGCTGCGCGTCAGCCGGCTGGCCCTGGGCACGATGAACTTCGGCACCGGTGGTTTCCACGCCGCGTACGGCAAGACCCGGCAGGAGTCCGGCGCCGTCTTCCACCGCTATCTGGAGGCGGGTGGCAACTTCGTCGACACCGCGGACTTCTACACCGCGGGTGAGAGCGAGACGATCCTCGGCGACCTCATCGCCGAGGCCGGGGTGCGCGACAGGGTGGTGCTCACCACCAAGTTCACCAACAGCGTCGACCCCAAGGACCCGAACGCCGGGGGCAACGGCCGCAAGCACATGATCAGGGCGGTCGAGGCGTCCCTGCGCCGCCTGCGCACCGACTACATCGACCTGTTCATGCTGCACACCTGGGACCGGATCACTCCCGTCGAGGAGGTCGTGCGGACCTTCGACGACCTCGTCCGGGCCGGGAAGATCCGCTACGCGGGCCTGTCGGACGTGCCGAGCTGGTACGCCGCCCGGGCCCAGACCTACGCCGAGGCCCACTCCCTCGAACCGGTGATCAACCTGCAGCTGCCCTACTCCCTCATCGACCGGGCGATCGAGACCGAGCACGTCGCGATGGGGCAGAGCCTGGGGCTCGGCATCACCGCGTGGAGCCCGCTGGGAGGAGGCTTCCTCACCGGCAAGTACCGCCACTCCGACCAGGGCCTGGCCGGGGAGGGACGCCTCACCGGCGCGGGCTCGCCCGCACAGGCGCGCACCGAGCGGGAGTGGCGGCTGCTGGCGACGCTGGAGGGCGTCGCCGGCGAGCTCGGGCTGACGATGGCCCAGGTCGCGCTCAACTGGGTCGCCACCCAGCCCGGCATCGCCTCCGCGATCGTCGGGGCGAGCGGCACCGAGCAGCTCGACACCACCTTGACCGCGCTCGACGTCGAGCTGCCGGCCGAGCTGCGCGCCCAGCTCGACGAGGCGAGCTCGGTGCCTGCCGCGTCGGTCTACCGGATGTTCACGCCCGGCTATCAGGGCTGGCTGGTCAACCCCGGCCTCAGGGTCGGCGACAAGCCCGCCGAGTACGCCCCGGTCGTGCGCAACTGGGTGCCCGAGGGCAGCGGCTGAGCCATCCGCCCGGCGGACGCGACCGCGCGGGACGGGCGGTCGCGTCCCACGCGGTCGCGGTGGCGAGCGGTCAGTCGGCCACGGTCAAGACCGTGCCCGCGCCGACCGTGAGCCCGCCCTCGCGGATCGCGAAGCCGAGGCCCGGCTCGGCCGCCACCGCCCTGCCCAGCTCCACCGACACCTCCACGGTGTCGCCGGGCCGGGCGGGCGAGGGCAGTGTCAGCTCACCGGGCACGTCGGTGGTGCGCAGGTAGAACTGCGGCCGGTACCCCGAGGCGATCGGCCGGCGCCGGCCGCCCTCCTCGGCGGTGAGGAGGTACAGCCTGGCGGTGAACGACCGGCGGGCGCGCTGGCTGCGCGGGGCCGCCAGCACCATTCCGCGCCGTACCTGCTCGCGCCTGATGCCGCGCAGCAGCACGGCGGCGTTGTCGCCCGCCTCGCCCTGCTCCATCGTCTTGCCGAACGTCTCCACTCCGGTGACCACCGCGCTGAACCCGTCGCCGAGCCCGACGGCCTCCACCGTGTCGCCCACGCGCACGGTGCCCCGCTCGATGGCGCCGGTGACGACCGTGCCCCGGCCGCTCACGGTGAGCACGTTCTCCACCGGCATCAGGAACGGCGCGTCGACGTACCTGACCGGTACGGGGATGTGCTCGTCGACCGCCCGCAGCAGCGCCTGGATCGACGCCGCCCACCCGGGGTCGCCCTCCAGCGCCCGCAGCCCGGAGACGCGCACCATCGGCACGTCGTGGTAGCCGTGCTCGGCGAGCAGGTCGGCCAACTCCAGCTCGACCAGGTCGGCCAGCTCGGGGTCGGCGCCGTCGGCCTTGTTGACCGCGACGACCAGGTGCTCGACGCCCACCCGCCTGGCGAGCAGGACGTGCTCCCTGGTCTGCGGCATGATGCCGTCCCGGGCGGACACGACGAGGATCGCGCCGTCGAGCTGCGCCGCCCCCGTGATCATGTTCTTGACGTAGTCGGCGTGGCCGGGCATGTCCACGTGGGCGTAGTGCCGGGTGGCGGTCTCGTACTCGACGTGCGAGATGTTGATCGTGATGCCCCGCTGGTGCTCCTCGGGGGTACGGTCGATCCGCTCGAACGGCGTGTAGGTGGCCTGCCCGCGCTCGGCGAGCACCTTGGTGATCGCGGCGGTCAGCGTGGTCTTGCCATGGTCGACGTGTCCCATCGTGCCGATGTTGAGGTGCGGCTTGTTGCGCACGTAGGCCTGCTTGGCCATGATGTCTTTTCCTTCGCACTGCCTGGATCCGGGGTGACCCGTCACGGGCCGGCTACCTCCCCCCGCCGGGTCACCTCGGGACTCACGGGAAGAGGTCAGCGCTCCAGGCCGTCGCGGACACGCTCGAAGGCACCCGCGGCGGCGGGTGTCACGAGGCGAGCGTTCCGGAACATGGCGACCATGATGACCGGCTCAGCAGCGGCGCACAACGGATTATTCCCCCGGCCGACGGGCTGCCCTCGTGACCGGCGGGTACCGGCCCGTCGGCCCGCCCGCTTGCTTGCCTGCTCGCGGTCGTGGCGGAACACGCCCGACGGCCGACCACCGGTATCCGGTTTCTCCCGCTTCTCCCCCGCCCCGGTGTGGCGGACCGGCGAGGCTTCTCGCCGGTCCGCCAGGGTGATGAGAGATTGCCGAAGTAGCCGCCGCGCGGTTTCCGGGGGAACGGTAGGGATCATGCGGGTCATCGGGGCAGGTTTCGGCCGTACGGGAACGCTCTCGCTCAAGACGGCCCTGGAACGGCTGGGGTACGGGCCGTGTCACCACATGAAGGAGGTGATCGAGCGGCCGGAGCAGATCCGCCGGTGGCTCGCCCTCGCCGAGGGGCGGCCGGTGAGCTGGGACGAGCTCCTGAAGGGGTATCGCTCCTGCGTGGACTGGCCCTCGGCCGCCTACTGGCGTGAGCTGGCAGACCATTTTCCCGAGGCGAAGGTCGTGCTCACCGTGCGCGATCCGGAGCGGTGGCTGGCCAGCATGAACGCCACCGTCCTCGAGCGGCGCAGGCGTGGGCGCGGGCTGTTCGGCAGGGCGGTGCGCGGGCTGTCGTCGGTGCTGGGCACCGACTTCGCGGCGTTCACGAAGATGACCAGGCTCATCGTCGACGAGCGGGTCTTCCACGGGCGATGCGAGGATCCCGCGTCGTTGCTGCGGACGTTCCAGGCGCACATCGACGACGTCGTGGCGGCGATCCCGCCCGGCAGGCTGTTGCGGTTCGAGGTCGGTCAGGGCTGGGAGCCGTTGTGCGGGTTTCTCGGGGTGGCGGTGCCGGAGGGCCCGTTCCCGCGGGTCAACGACAGCGCGGACTTCGGCAGGAACGCCCGGGCGAACGTCGGCGCCATGCTGCTGCGGCGCAGCGGCTGAGGGCCACCCCCCGTCCGGTCACGGCGTCCTGGGGGCCGGGCGGCCGGATGAGTCGGTACGGTGTCGGCGGGCGACTTTTCCGCGTATATATACATCATGTACATATACGTTCCCGGGAGGTAGACCGTGACCCATCCCAGCCCGCCCGCCCGGCGCGGGCGTGGCCGCCGCCCGGCCGAACAGGTGCGCCAGGAGGTCCTGCGGGCGGCCGGTGAGCTCCTGCTGGCCGAGGGCATGGCCGGTTTCACCGTCGAGAAGGTCGCGGCCCTGGCGGGTGCGAGCCGCGTCACGCTGCACAAGTGGTGGCCCTCCAAGGGGGCGCTCGCCCTGGAGGGCTACTTCGGCGTGGTCGGCCCCCTCCTGGCCTTTCCCGACAGCGGCGACATCGCCGCCGATCTCACCGCGCAGCTGAAGGCGTTCGTGCGCCTGATGCGCGACACCCGGGCCGGGATCGTCGTGCCGCAGCTCATCGGCCAGGCCCAGACCGATCCCGATCTGGCGGCCGTCTACCGCGAGAGCTACTCGGGTCCGCGCCGGGCTCTGGCCGTGCAGGCCCTGGAGAGGGCCAGGCGGCGCGGTCAGCTGCGTCCGGGCCTGGATCCCGAGGTGGCCGTCGACCAGCTGTGGGGCGCCTGCTATCACCGGCTGCTCATCCCGGATCGGCCACTGGACGAGGAGTTCGCCGAAGCCCTGGTCGCCAATCTGCTGGGCGGCATCGGTTCGCCGGCCGCGGTCTCCTCGCCCGCTCCGGGCGCTCCGCTTTCCGGGGAAGATCGGCGCTAGGGGGTCGGTCTTCGTCGTGGTTCGGTGCACGGCGGCCGTCCTGGCGGGCCTGTGGCCGATGGCCCTGCGCGTGGACCCGCGTTCCCGGGTGCGCCCAGGGCGGCGGATCGGTCGAGGCCGTCGCGATGACCGGGTCCTGCCGGGACGTGCCGGCGGAGGCCGGGTCCACGGCCAGGATCCCGATGGGCTCGTAGCGCACCTCCCGGCTGTCGACGGTCTGGCGAGGCGGCCGGCCGGGCGTGTGCCCGGTGGGCGTGAGGGACATGGGCATGGCCTTTCTCGCGGCCGGCAGGATCCCCGGGCGGGGTCCCCGTGGCGACGGCACGACGACATTGGGCAGTATTCGCGCTTCACGCATAGCATCTTGCCTATGACGCAAGACGATGGTGAGTTCGACAGCCTGGTGCGCAAGCGGATCCGCGCGCTGCGGGTGGCGCAGGGCTGGTCCCTGGACGACCTGGCCGCCCGGGCCAGGCTCAGTCCCTCCACGCTCAGCCGGATCGAGAACGGCCGGCGCCGCCTGGCCCTGGACCAGCTCGTCACGCTCGCCCGCGCCCTGGACACCTCCATCGACCAGCTGGTCGAGACGGCCACCGAGGACGTCGTCGCCAACCCGACGCACGACGCGGCCCGCCGGCAGATGCGATGGACGGTGCGCGCCGATCCCGGCGTCACCGTCATCCGCCAGCGTGTGGTGGAGCCGCCGCCGGACGACCCCTCGCGGCTGCGCGCCCACCCGGGCCGCGAGTGGCTCGTCGTCCTGTCCGGCACTGTGGTCCTGATCCTGGGCAACCACCGTTTTCGCGTGGAGACCAACCAGTCCGCGGAGTTTCCCACGATGCTTCCGCACGCCATCGGCGCCGTCGGCGGTCCGTCCGACGTCCTGGGGATCTTCGACCGCGACGCCCGCCGCGGTCACCAGACCCGCGATGACGCCGAGGACGTCTCCGAGGCGAGCCGCCCGCCGCACTGACCGGTCCCCCGCGACCGCTCTGGCCCGCCCGGGAGGGCCGGCCTTCGGATCCGGCCCCGTCACGAAGCCCGGGCCGGGGATCCGCTTGCGTGTCACGCGGCCCGGCGGGTCATCGTCTTGCCTTATCGGCAAGACTTAACGCCTCTGGCGCATGATGCTCCTAACGTGGTCGTCATGACACCTACAGCTCCGCACACAGCGCACCACCACGAGGCGCACCACCACCACGGCGACGACGCGCAGCACGATCACCCGCACGGACGAGAGCACGACGCCGAGGGCGAGATGGCCGAGTTGCTCGACCTGGACGCGGAGGTGCTCGCCGAGCAGGTCGCGTCCATCATCGCGTGGCTGCCCGTCGCGGCCGCCCCCCGGCGGATCGTGGACCTGGGCTGCGGTACCGGCGCGGGCACCTTCGCGCTGCTGCGGCGCTTCCCCGAGGCCGAGGTGACCGCTGTCGACGCCTCACCGCAGCATCTGCGGCGCCTGCGCGACAAGGCGGCCTCGGAGGGGGTCGCCGGGCGGGTCCACCCCGTGGAGGCCGACCTCGACGGCGCCTGGCCCGACCTCGGCGCGCCCGAGCTGGTCTGGGCGTCGGCCTCGTTGCATCACATGGCCGATCCCGACCGCACCCTGCGCCAGGTCCGTGACGCGCTCGCGCCGGGCGGGCTGTTCGCCCTCGTCGAGCTGCCCGGCTTCCCGCGGTTCCTGCCGGAGGACGCCCCGCGAGACCGGCCCGGCCTCGAGGAGCGCTGCCACGCCGCGCTCGGAGACCATCACGCCGAGCGGGTGCCGCACCGGGGCGCCGACTGGGGCCCCCGGCTGGCCGCCGCCGGCTTCACCGTCGAGGGCGAACGCACGATCACCGTGAACCTGGGGCCACCGCACCCCGAGGCCGTCGGCCGCTACGCGCTGACCAGCCTCCGGCGCATCCGCGCCGGCGTCGCCCACTCGCTCCACGCCGAGGACCTCGCCGCCCTCGACCGGCTGCTCGACACCGACGACCCCCACGGCATCCTGCGCAGGGACGACCTGACGGTACGCACCGAACGCACCGTGTGGGCCGCGCGACGCACCTGAGGCGCGGTACGCGCCGAAGCCGGGAACGCCAGGGCCGGGAACAGGCCCGGGAACGCCGCCTCACCCAGGCTCTGGTCATCAGGCCCTGGTCATGTGGTCATCCGGCGCGGCCGGATGGACGACGCGCGAGTCGGCGGCGCCAACCGGCGCAGACCGGCACAGGCCAGTGCTGGTCGGTGCTGGTCGGTGCTGACCCGGAGGTGCCGCTCCCCCGGGGTGGCTCGTTCCTATCGCCGTGGCGAGTCCGGCGAGTCCAGGGTGGCCCGGGCGCGGGCCGAGCGGATGGCCGAGGAGAGGCCGTCGAGATCGAAGGCGCCGTGGTGGCGCCGCCCGTTGATGAAGAACGTCGGCGTGCCGGACACGCCGCTGACGTCGGCGGAGTCGACGTCGGCGGCGATCCGGGAGGCGGCGGCGTGATCGTGGAGGTCGGCGCGGAAGCGTTCGACGTCGAGGCCGAGGTCGCGGGCGTGAGCGACCAGGTCGGCGGGGCGCAGGCGGTCCTGGTGGGCGAGCAGGCGGTCGTGCATCTGCCAGAACGCCCCCTGCGCGGCGGCGGCCTCGACGGCCTGGGCGGCGAGCTGGGCGAAGGGGTGAACGTCGGTGAGCGGCAGGTGCCTCCAGACGTAGCGGACGTCACCGAGGTCGGCCAGGATGCGGCGCACGACCGGCTCGGCCTGGCCGCAGTAGGGGCACTCGAAGTCGCCGTACTCCACGACGGTCACCGGCGCGTCGGCGGGGCCGCGCAGGTGGTCGCGGCCGGGGTCGACGGGAGCGGCCAGGTCCACGATGGTCTCGGCGCTGCCCAGCAGGGCGCGGACGCGCAGCCGCACCGGGAGCATCGCCGTCGCCCGGGAGACGGCCCAGGTGACGACCGGCGCGCACACCGCCGCGGCGAGAATGCCGAACTTGGCCTCCTGCAGCTGCGGGCCGTCGAAGGCGAGGGTGGCGATCAGCAGGGAGACGGTGAAGCCGATGCCGGCGATCGCGCCACCGGCCGTCACCGCGGCCCAGCCGACCGGCGGCCGGACGCGGCCACGGCCGAGCAGGGTGACCAGCCAGGAGGAGGTGATGATCCCGAGGGGTTTGCCCACCGTGTAGGCGAGCAGGATGCCCAGGGTGACCGGGGAGACGAGGGCTCGAGCCAGGAAGTCGCCGCTGAGGGTTATCCCGGCGTTCGCCAGGGCGAACGCCGGGACGACGACGTAGCTCGTCCAGGGGTGGTAGAGCTGCTGCAGCCGCTCGTTGGGGGAGATCGCCGAGGTGAGGCCGCCCTGGGCCGAGCGGGCCAGCTCGGGGGTCGGCTGCTCGCGAAAGAGGCGGAACAGGTCGGTGGCGCGTTCCAGGTCGCCGCGCGAGGCCGGGGAGGCGTAGGTGAGCAGTCCCATCGCCAGGCCGATGATCACCGGTTCGACGCCGGAGCGCAGCAGCGCGACCCATGCCGCGGCGCCCAGCAGGGCGTAGACGAACCCGTGGCGTACGCCGGCGGCGCGGACCGCCAGGATCACGGCGCAGACGGCCGCCACGGCCAGCAGCGGCATCAAGGTGACGTGCTCGCTGTAGAAGATCGCGATGACCGCGAGGGCGAGCAGGTCGTCGACGACCGTGATGGTGAGCAGGTAGGTGCGCAGCCGGGCGGGCAGGCGGGAGCCGAACAGGGCGAGCATGCCGAGGGCGAACGCGGTGTCGGTGGACATGGCGGCGCCCCAGCCGTGGACGGCCGGGGTACCGGCGTTGAGGGCGAGGTAGATCGCGACCGGGACGATCATGCCGCCGGCACCGGCGGCGAGGGGCAGGACGAGCCGTCTGCGGTCGCGCAGCTCCCCCATGTCGAACTCCCGGCGCGCTTCGAGCCCCACGACGAAGAAGAAGAACGTCATCAGGCCGGTGTTGACCCACTGACGCAGCTCCTGTGAGACGCCGAAGTCCCCGGCCGTGATGGACAGCGGGATGCGCCAGAACCGCTCGTAGGCCGAGGGCGCGACGTTGGCCCAGGCCAGGGCGGCCAGCGTCGCGGCGAGCAGGACGACGGCGCTGCCGGTCTCCGTGCGCAGGAAGTCGCGCAGCGGGGTGGTGGCGGTCTGTGCCCACACGGTCCGCGCGGGCTGCGGGGCGTCCTCGGTGCCTTCCTGGCGGGCGGACGTCATCGTCGGGTTCTCGTCGGGCGCATCGTGGCCTCCCCCGGTGCCTGGCGGTGTGGATCACGTGTTGTCCGGCCGGTCCGGGCCGTCCGTTGACTTCTTCGGGTGGGGGGGGGTGACGCTCTCGCGCCGGCGCGTTCTCGTGTTCGTGTCCCGCCGCTCGTATGCCGCTGTTCGTGTCCGGCGCCGCCCGGTGGTGGCGGGCGGGGGCGGTGCTCCGGCGAGGGCGCGGGTTCGATCGTACGGCGCGGCGGTCGATGCCCCCTCGCGGCGGGCGGGTGATGCCCGCCGAGGTTTCCGCCCGTGTCGTGAGCGCCGCCGAGGTCGCCCCCAGGGTACCCAAGGTCGGCGCCGGCGGTCCGGCACCGGAGTGCGGATCGAGGAGAGGAGATGCGGAGCGGGCCGGACGGGCGCGGTGGTCGCGTCAGTCGGCGCCTGCCCGGAATGGGAGGAGGGCGGGAGGTCAGGGCGGGGGCGGCGGAGGCGACGGCCTGAGTTTCCTGACGAAGCGGGCGGCGGAGCGGTGGCTCATGCCGGTCTCACCGCGGACCAGGAAGACCGCCTGGTCGAACTGGTCGGAGGCCTTGAGTTCCAGAAGCCGCTCGACGAGCTCGGGGCCGATCCCCCCGCCGACCAGGGCGTTTCTGGGGCGTTGTGCCGCCCGTACCGCGAAGACGATCAGAGCGATGACCGCCGCCACGACGACCGCCGTCAGGAGGAGGATGACGATCGGGTTCGACATGGGCTGAGCGTACCGCCGCGAGCCGGTCAAAAGGAGGGGTGATCACCGTATTCGGCGTGGATGCGGTGATCTCAATGGTTTTCGGCTCCAGGGAGGCGGCTCCGGTCCCCCGGGGCCTCCCGGGGTCTGTCAGAGCATCCCGCGCAGCAGGAGCATGGCGTAGGCGGCGATCGAGTTGCTGTCGGTGATGGCGCCGTTCAGGATCATCTGCTCGAACTCGGTTCGTGACACCCAGTCCTGGCGCATGTCCTGTTCGGTGTGCTCGCGCTCGTGGGCGCCGGCGGTCAGGCCGGTGGCGAGGAAGATGTCGTAGTTCTGGCCCATCGTGCCGTGCGCGTTGTCCAGTCGTCCCAGGTGGGTCATCGAGGTGGCGCGCAGGCCGGTCTCCTGGGTCAGCTCGGTGTGAGCGGTGACCAGGGGGGAGGGGCTGTCCTTCACCCCGCCCTGGGGGAAGTTCCAGGTGCGGCGCCCCACCGGGTAGCGGTACTCCTCCACGAGGTGGAACCCGTCGTTCTCCATGGGCATGACGATGGCGAAGTCCGGTGCGTCCACGACACCGTAGATGCCGTGGGAGCCGTCGGGGTGCTCGATACGGTCCTCGCGCACGCTGATCCACGGGTTGGTGTAGACGACCATGGACTCGAGGGTGCGGATCGTTGGTCCGGATACGTCGGTCATGCGCGGAGCCTACTGAAGCCGGCCGGGCGGGGTGAACGGCTGGACGGCGGTCACCGCGCTGACCGGCAGCGGCCCGTAGATGTGCGGGAACGCCTCGGGCGGGTCACCGGCGACCTCCTCCACGCGGACGTCGAGCCCGGCGGGGTCGACGCTGAGCAGCACGAGGGGGTCGGTGACGTCGCGGTAGAAACGCTCCACGACGCCGCGCAGTTGCTCGTGGTCGGCGCAGGCGTGGATGAAGCCGACGTCGTCGAGGGTGCGGCCGATCGTGGAGACGCGGTACTCCCCCGCCTGACGGGCGGCGTCCCAGTCGGCGGCCAGGGCGAGATGCAGAATGGTCATCGGATGACATGGTGCCCTGCGCGCGCCCGTCGTTCAAGCGGGGCGTCCCGGAGGCCCCGTCGGAGGCACCGTCCGAAGGCTGGCGCGGTTCGGGCACCGGGGGTTCGCCGGGGCGGCCGGCCTCACATCACGGCCTCGGCGTTGTCGGCGCTGCCTGCGGTCCCGGAGGCCCCGGTGATCTCGGTGATCTCGGTGGTGGCGTGCAGGGTGGTCAGGATGGTCAGGATCCGTTCGGCGTCGGTGAGCAGGCTTCCGGTCACGGCCCAGCCGTGTGGCTGGTCCAGCCGGCCGGTGCGCACCTCCTCGGTCATCTGTTCCTGGATCGCGCCGGCCCGCTCCAGCGCGGCGGAGATCACCGCGTTCAGCCTCGCGGGCTCGTCGGCGGTGCGCATCTGCGCCTGGAGCGCCTGGGCGAGCAGGTCCAGCAGCGCGGCGTAGTCGCGGGCGAACTCGTCGCTGATCCACGGCGGCCCGTCGGAGTGGCGCCGCTGGCGCTGGGCGGCATAGGCCAGCGCCCGTACCAGGGCGTGGATGTGCACGCCGATCTCGCTCATCGCCTCCAGCAGCTCTTCGTGGTCGTCGTTCGTCTCGGGGACGCGGGTGCGGCGCAGGTTGTAGCGGCGGCTTTCCGCGCCGTCGGCGATGGCCGCGCTCGCCCGGGCCAGGTGGGCGTCCAGCCGGGCGGCGTGGCGCTGCCAGCCGGACAGGCCCGACAGGTCACAGCGCTCGCGCAACCCGCCCGCCACGGCCTCCAGGAGGTTGGCGGCCTCCTTGCTCAGCCGGCGCACCGCCTCGTAGGGGCGGCGCTGATACAGCGGCGGGAACACCACCGCGTTGACCACTCCTCCCGACAGCGCGCCGATGCCGGTGGCCACCACATAGGCCAGCAGGTAGCGCTCCTGGGAGCCGGCGCCGAACGACAGCATCAACACCGCGGTGGTCGCCACGTCCGTGCCGTGCCGGCCCATCCGCCGCCAGCGCGCGGCCACCAGCGCCGGTGGCACGACCAGCACCAGGCTGAAGGCGTTGAGGCCGATCAGGTGGCCGACGCTGCCGGCCAGGATGACACCGGCGGCCACCGCGCACACCCGCCGCACCCCGTTGGTCAGTGTCTGGTACACCGTCGCGTGCACCATGATCACAGCGGTGGCCGGGGCGATCCACACCGTCTCGTGGGGCAGCAGCCGATCGGCGAGGAACCAGGCCAGCACCGCGGCCAGGGTCGCCTTGGCGATCTGACGCACCTCGAAGCGCTGCTCGGAGTCTCGCCGGCCCAGCCCGGCCACCTGGTCGCGTAGATACCGCGCCTCACGGCGGATCGTCGTCCGCATCCAGCTCATGTCCCGGTTAATCACCATCGGGCATTTACCTGAGGTCGCGGTCGGAAACCTACGCCGGGCTCGCGACGATCAGACGCTGATCTCGGAGTCGGGGCTTGAGCGGCAATCGAACGGTCGGTCACGTTAAGGAGCCCGGTGGGCGCCTCTGCGGGTGGTCACGGGATGGCTGGCGCCATGGTTCGGCAGTGGATATCGGACAACGACGCGAAGCTGTGGGGTGCTACGGGGATCCCATCCCGACATCGAGGGTGTGCCCGACCCGGAGCACGTCCCCTGGGATCGACCCGACCCACCCGGCCTGACGAACGGCCTGGTGTCAGCGGCCTCACCGATCAGAAATCCTCCGCCACGTCGTCAGTTCTGGTGACCCCTCGCACCGGTGGAAGGATTGATGACCATGACCGACGTCAGACTGCTGGGCGCCGACGAGGCCACGTTCATCGCGGCGGTCCGCTCGGACGACACGGCGAGGTTCGCGCTCCTCACGGAGCGCCACCGCCGTGAGCTGCAGGTGCACTGCTACCGGATGCTCGCGAACTACGAGGACGCCCAGGACATGACGCAGGAGACGTTCCTGCGGGCGTGGAACAAGCGGGAGTCGTTCAAGGGCCACGCCGCGCTGCGGACCTGGCTGTACCGGATCGCGACGAACGCCTGCCTCGACTTCCTGGAGAAACGCAACGACCGCACACCCGTACCATCCGAGCTGCCGGACCCCGCCTCCGAGGTGCTGTACCTGCAGCCGTACCCCGACCGGATGCTCCCCGAGGACCCGCAGGAATCGGTGGTGGCGCGGGAGACGATCGAGCTGGCGTTGATCGTCGCCGTCCAGCACCTGCCGCCGCGGCAGCGGGCGGTGTTCATCCTGCGCGACGTCCTGGGCTGGCCGGCGTCGAAGGCCGCCGACGCCCTCGAGCTGACCGTCGCATCGGTGACCAGCGCACTGCAGCGGGCGCGCGTGACGATGCGCGAGCAGCTACCCGGCCGCCGCCTCGACTGGCGGAGTCCCGCCACCCACGAGCTGTCGGATGACGAGCGCGGCGTGGTGAAGTCGTACATCGACGCCCACGAGCGCAACGACCTCGACGGGCTGATGTCCCTACTGCGCGAGGACCTGCGCTTCGTGATGCTGCCC
This sequence comes from Streptosporangium vulgare, assembly GCF_042428775.1. Classification (NCBI taxonomy): domain Bacteria; kingdom Bacillati; phylum Actinomycetota; class Actinomycetes; order Streptosporangiales; family Streptosporangiaceae; genus Streptosporangium; species Streptosporangium vulgare. Next base: position 87,688 of record NZ_JBHMBS010000026.1, read on the forward strand.
GAGCGGGGCACCTTGACCATGACGGCCAAGGAGGCGGTGGACGGCTGGGTCTCCGGTGGGCTCTTCCAGCGCGGTCACGACGACTGGCGCTGTATCACCACGACGGTCAACCGCATGCCTGCCGCCGCGCTGTACCTCCGCACCCCCGGTGACCCGGAGTACCGGTTACTGAACATCGCGGTCCTGCACATCGTCGACGGGAAGATCGCCGAGCTCACCGGATTCGACGCCACCGACAAACCATGGCTGGGCCTGCCCCCGACACTGTGATCAGGCAAGTCCCCGTCGTCGACGAATCCAGCGCACGGGCCGCCTGCACCGAAGTCACCGCGAAATGAGCACCCCGACCAGCTGAACACCAACGCGGCAACTCGAACACCACCGCCCCGCCGGCGTTGCCGGCGGGGCGTCTTCATGCTCCTTCATGCTCCGAAGAACATCATCATGATCAACGACGCCGTCGTCCTCATCTCCGGCGAGCCGGTCAGCAGCTCACTCGGAACGCGAGGAGAACGCGAGGAGGGGGCCGGGGAAGGTTCCCGCACGGCCGAGGGTCACGGTGAGCACGCCAGGAAGGATTCGGGCCTGGTCTCACGAGGCGAGCATCTGGCCCGTGCTCATCGCCTCGTCTCGTATCGGGTCAGCACCACGCCGCCGGGAAACGTCCGCGTCTCCACCAGGTTCAGGTTCACCCAGCTGTCCAGCGCCGTGAAGAACGGCGTGCCGCCGCCCACCAGGACCGGGTGGGTGACCAGCACGTACTCGTCGATCAGCCCGGCCCGCATGGCCGCTGCGGCGAGCGTGGCGCCGCAGATGTCCATCGGGCCGCCGTCCTCGGCCTTGAGCCGGGTGATCTCGGCGACCGCGTCGCCGGTGACCAGGCGGGTGTTCCAGTCGACCATGCTGGTCGTCGAGGAGAACACCACCTTCGGCATGTCCCGCCAGCGGCGGGCGAACTCGATCTCCGCCGGTGTGGCGCCGGGCCGCTGGTCGGCGGTCGGCCAGTGGGAGCTCATCGTCTCCCACAGTTTGCGCCCGTACAGCGCCAGGCCGGTCGCCCCCACCCGGTCGGACCACCACTGGAACAGCTCGTCGCTCGGTACGCTCCAGCCAAGGTCGTCGCCGGGCGCGGCGATGTAGCCGTCCAGGGCCACGCTCATACCGAAGATCAGTTTCCGCATCGTGTCAGCCTCCTGTGAGTCGATCTCACACGTACAGACGGGCGCGGCGCGGAAACCTAATCGGTGCGCGATCTGCGAGCGACGGCGCGCCCGCCGTGCCGGATGAGCGTTGCCCGCAACCCGGCCGTCTATTCCGTCGGCATCATGCGCGGTGACGGAATAGACGCACCAAAAGGAGGTTCATCCAACGGCCGTCAGATGAAGGCCTGGGCGGGTTGTCGGCGGTCAGATCTCGTCGTCTCCGGCGGCGTCCGGGTCGCGCAGATCGCGGACGGGCTTCGGGTGCTTGCGGACCTTCTCCTTCGAAGTACCGCCTGACCTGTGGTAACGGCTGCGTTTGACGGATTGGTGATCACTGCCGCTACGTTCGTTCCGGTTTCGTCCGGTACGGCAGGTAGCCGATCTCTCCGGCGGCTTCTGCCGCGGCCTTCAGCAGGCGGGCGGCCGGTTCCGTAAAAGCCGGCGGGTCCGGGCCAGGTGCCGGGCGGCTGGTGTCGCGTACCAGCGGGTGCAGCCGCGCGACCGGCGGCGCGTCCGGCCCGGCCGCGGAGTGTCAAGTCAACGTGACACCTCCTTTCGTCGCCGGTCATCGCCGGTCATCGCCGGCTGTGGCGGCGATGGCGTTGTCGATGAGGACGGCGGCGATGGCGGCGGCGGTGGGGAAGGCGTCGGCGTTGAGAACCCGGGTGCGGGCCGCGGCGCCGTCGATGAGCAGTGCGAGCTGCTCGCCGAGCTGTTCAGGGTCGGCGGCGCCGGCTTCCCGGGCGGTGTCGGCGAGTCGCGCGGCGACGGCTTTCTTGTAGTCGCGCGCGTACCGGGATGCGGGGTGCTGGGGGTCGTGGAGTTCGACGGCGGCGCCGATGTAGGGGCACAGGGGGGTGGTGGGAGGGATGTCGAAGGCGGCGAGGAGCCGTTCGCGGGGCGTGAGGTCGGTGCGGTCGAACACGCCGGGCAGAACGGAGGGGTCGAACCGGCGCAGGTACTCGGCGACGAGTTCGTCCTTGCCGGTGAAGTGCTGGTAGGCCGTGCGCTTGGACACCTGGGCCGCCGCGCAAAGCTGGTCCATGCCGGTGCGGTTGATGCCCTGCTCGCGAAACAGCTGCTGGGACGCGCTGAGGATGCGCTCGCGGGCGCCCCGGCCGCGGCGGCGGCCCTGGGGGCCCTTCTCGAGCTCCGTCATGGGTCCATGGTACCCCAGCTGGGTAACGACCGGTGTACATAGTTTGCGTCCCGGCCGCCCGCCCCGTACCGTAAGCACACAGGGCGGTGTACATAACATCGTCGCCCCAGGTGCACACGGCACCACCGACCCAAAGGAGCGGCCATGGGAAAGCTTGACGGCAAGGTGGCGGTCGTCACCGGCGGCACCACCGGCATGGCGCTGGCCGGCGCGAAGCTGTTCGTCGACGAAGGGGCGCACGTCTTCATCACCGGCCGCCGCCAGGACGCCCTGGACGAGGCCGTGAAGCAGATCGGCCGCAACGTCACCGGCGTCCAAGGCGACGCCGCCGACCTGGACGACCTGGACCGCCTGTACGACACCGTCAAGCGGGAGAAGGGCAGCCTCGACGTACTGTGGGCCAGCGCCGGCGGCGGCGAGCCCGCCCCGCTCGGTGAGATCACCGAGGCCCAGTTCGACACCTGGTTCGGGCTCAACGCCCGGGGCACCCTGTTCACCGTCCAGAAGGCCCTCCCGCTCTTCAACGACGGCGGCTCCATCCTCATGACCGGCTCCAACGCCTCCCTCGGCGCCTTCCCCGGCTGGAGCCTCTACGCCGGCAGCAAGGCCGTCCAGCAGGCCTGGGCCCGCGTCTGGCTCAACGAACTGCGCGACCGCAAGATCCGGGTCAACGTCCTGACCCCCGGCCAGGTCGCCACCGCCAAACAGGAAGAACTGTTCGATGAGGCCACCAAGGCCGCATTCGAGTCCCTCATCCCCCGCGGAAAGATGGGCCGCCCCGAAGAAATCGCCACCGTCGCCCTGTTCCTCGCCTCCGACGACTCCAGCTACGTCAACGGCCTGGAACTCGTCGCCGACGGCGGCACCACCGCCATCTAAACCGAACGACGCACAACCAGGACAGGACATCTCATGAGCAACATCAGCATCATCGGCACCGGGAACATGGCCCGCACCATCGGCGCGCTCGCGGTGGCGGGCGGCAACACCGTCGAGGTCATGGGCCGCGATCAGTCCAAGGCCGCTGACCTGGCCAAGGTTCTCGGCGGCGGCGCCACGACGGGAGAATGGGGCACTCCCCCGGCCGGGGACATCGTCATCGTGGCCCTGTTGTACGACGGTGTCGTGCCGGTCGTCGCCCAGTACGGAGACGCTCTCGCGGGCAAGGTCATCGTCGACATCAGCAATCCCTTCAATTCCACGTTCGACGGACTAGCCCACCGCGAGGAGACCTCGATCGCGCAGGAAGTCGCCAAGGCGGCCCCGGCCAGCGCCGGCGTGGTGAAGGCGTTCAACACCATCTTCCGTCATGTCCTGGAGAAGGGTCGGCCCGACGTCTTCATCGCCGGCGATAATGCGCAGGCCAAGGCAAGTGTGGAGGCGTTCATCGAGAGCCTCGGGCTGCGCCCGCTGGACGTCGGCGGCCTGAAAATGGCGCACTGGCTGGAAGGAGCGGGCGTGGTCACGGTGGGCCTCGCCAACCACGGGGTGGGGAACTTGGACTTCGCCCTCGGCATCACCGAACTTCCCGTCTGAGCAACTGGACGGCCGCGGCCGCCGCCACCTGGAACCGGCACCTGTCCGCCCTGGTCTCCTTCACCACCTGGGCCCAGCGCCAGGACCTGCCGGCCACCAACCCGGCCCGACGCCTGGAGCGCCGCGAACCCGCCCGCCGCGGCGACCGTGCCATCCCGGCCGCCCGGCTGGAGACGCTGTTCACCGACCCCGCGCACGCTCGCGGCCGCCGACATCGACCCCATCTACCCGCGCGCCGAGTACCTGTTCGAGACCGCCTCGGCCCAACTCGACCCGCACCGGCAGGGCTGCGCACCGCACCAGCTCCGCCACAGCGCGCTGCGGCACCTGGTCCAAGCCGGCCGTACCGCGCCCGAATTGCAGGCCAAGAGCCGCCACCAGCACCTGGCGAGCCTCAGCCGCTACGTCCGCCTCGGTGAGGAGACCTCCGCCCGAGTCACCGCCGAAGCCGACCCCATCCAGCGCCGACGTCCCCGCCGAAACTCAAAGGTCGTCGTCGCTCATGATCTGTACCGTAAGCAGATCGAGGCCTTGATTGCAGAGTCCAGGATGACTGCAGGTCAGAAGCTACTTCGTTGGAAATTTCTTCGTTGCTGCCGGGACCCCCGTTCCCGCGGATCCTCCACTCCGGCCTTCCCGGGGGGCGCGTTCACTCTCACACAGCAGACGGACTATACGCACGCATAGTATCCTCTCCGTATGAGTAGCTTTCTGTTCGCTTGGATAGGAGTCATGAGCGGTGACGGCATCACGACCCGACCCTGAGGACCTGACCGCTCGCGCGCGGATCAGGGACGCGGCCTTGCGGCATTTCGGGGAGCATGGCTTCGAGAGGGCGACGACCCGGGCGATCGCCGAGACCGCGGGCGTCTCCCCGGGACTGCTGCGCCACCACTTCGGGTCCAAGCAGGCGCTGCGCGAGGCGTGCGACGCCCACCTGGTCAAGCTGATCAGCGGGATGAACGAGCGGGTCAGCGCCGACACCGCCTCCGGCGCCGCGAACGGCGTGAACGGCGTGAACGGCGTGAACTACGTCGCGGCCTCCATGGCCGACCTCGGGCCCTACCAGCGGTACCTGGCGCGCGCCCTGACCGAGGGCCGGGCCGAGCCGGTGTTCGACGCGATGGTCCAGATGGGCGAGCGGTGGCTCGCGAGACTCGACGAGCACCGCTCCGATCCCCCCTTCGCCGACCGCAGGGCCAGGGCGACGGTGGGCACGGCGATGGCCCTGGCCGTCGGGATCCTCCACGAGCACGTGTCCCGGGGGCTGGGGGTCGACGTGTCCGGCCCAGAAGGCTCCCACCTGCTCGCCCTGACCTTGCTCGACCTCTACTCCCACCCCTGGCTCGACCCGGAGGAGGCCGCCGCCTACCGCGATGCCCTGGACAGGACCCGGGCGGATGCCGCAGCCACCCCCCGTTCGGCCGGGGAGCGCCCTGATGAGTGACGCGATATCCGTGACGGGCCTGGTCAAGGCGTTCGGCACCGTCCGCGCGCTGGACGGCCTCGATCTCGTCGTGGGCACCGGAGAGGTGCACGGCTTCCTGGGACCGAACGGCGCGGGCAAGAGCACCACGATCCGGGTCCTGCTCGGCATGCTCCGCGCGCAGGCGGGCACCGCCCGGCTGCTCGGCGGCGATCCGTGGGCCGACGCGACGGAGCTGCACCGCAGGCTGGCCTACGTCCCCGGCGACGTCACGCTGTGGCCCCAGCTGTCCGGCGGCGAGGTGATCGACCTGCTCGCACGGCTGCGCGGCGGGCTCGACGAGCGGCGCCGCGCCGAGCTGCTGGAGCGCTTCGGCCTGGACCCCCGCAAGAGGTGCCGCACCTACTCCAAGGGCGACCGGCAGAAGGTCGCCCTGGTCGCCGCGCTCGCCTCCGACGTCGAGCTGCTCGTCCTCGACGAGCCCACCACCGGGCTGGACCCCCTGATGGAGGAGGTCTTCCGCGAGACGGTGCGCCAGGAGCAGCGCCGCGGAACCCGGACCGTACTGCTGTCCAGCCACATCCTGGCCGAGGTCGAAGCGCTGTGCGACCGGGTGACCATCGTCAAGGACGGGCGCACGGTCGAAAGCGGCACCCTGGCCGGCCTGCGCCACCTCACCCGCACCTCCATCCAGGCCGAGCTGTCAGCGCCGGCGGACGGGCTGGCCGGCCTGGCCGGCGTGCACGACCTGCGCACCGAGGGCGGCCGGGTGTGGTTCGACGTCGAGACCACCGGCCTGGACGCGGTGCTGCGCCACCTCGCCGACGCCGGGGTACGCGGTCTCGTCAGCCGGCCCCCCACCCTGGAGGAGCTGTTCCTGCGGCACTACGAGCGCACCGGCGGGAGCGAGGGGCGACACCTGGGAGCGGCGCGATGACCTCTTTCACCGGCACCGGCCACCTGGTCGGCCTGGCGCTGCGCCGGGAAAGGACCATCGCCCCCTGGTGGATCCTGCTGATCGTGACCATGGCCCTGACGATGGTCGCCTACGTCAACAGGAACATGGGCACCTACGAGCTGAAACTCGCCTACATCGGCATCATCCGCAGCAACGCCTTCCTGCAGGGGCTCGGCGGTGGCTTCGCCGAACCGCGGCTGGAGGTGCTCGCCACATGGCGCAGCGGCGGGTTTTTGTACCTGGCGAGCGCGTTCGCGGCCCTCATGTCCGTCGTCCGGCACACGCGCGGGGAGGAGGACGCCGGCCGCGGCGAGCTGGTCCGCTCGGCTGTGGTGGGCCGCCACGCCCAGCTGACCGCCGCCATGCTGGTGGCGGCGGGCACCAGTCTGCTCGGCGGGCTGTCGACGGCCGCCGTGCTGATCGGGATCGGGCTCGAACCGATCGGGTCGCTCGCCTACGGGGCCGCCGTCACGGTGGCGGGCTGGGTGTTCGCGGGCATCGCCGCCGTCGCCGCCCAGCTGGCGCGCGAGGCCCGTACGGCCACCGCGATCGGCCTGTCGGTGCTCGCGGTCTCCTTCGTGATGCGCTACGCCGGTGACGCGAGCGGGCGGTACTGGCTGAAGTACCTGTCCCCGGTCGGCTGGAGCCATCTGGTGCGGGCATACCAGGACGAGCGGTGGTGGATGCTCGGGGTCTCGATCCTGGCCGGCGCCGTCCTGTGCGCCGTCGCCGGTCGGCTGGCCGGCCGCCGCGACCTCGGCGCCGGGCTGTTGCCCGAACGCCTCGGGCGCGCGCGAGCCCCGCGCCTGCGTGGCCCGGTGAGCCTGGCCTGGCGGCTGCACCGCGGCCTGCTGGTGAAGTGGGCGGCCGGGGTCGCGTTCTTCTCGGCGGCGGCCGCCGGGGTGAGCCCGCTGGGCCGGGATCTGCTCTCGCGGCCGAGCCTTGTGGTCGACAACATCAGGAACACCCTCGGCGTCCCCGCCGATGAGATGCTCGGCGCCTACTCCTGGTACATGATCCTGATCCTCGCGTACGCCGTCGCGCTCTACCCGGTGCTCATGACGTTGCGGCTGCGCTCGGAGGAGATCTCGGGCCGCGCCGAGGCCGTCCAGGCGACCGCGGTGACCCGGCTCCGGTGGGCGGCCGGGCACCTGGTCGTGACCGGGCTCGGCGCGACGGCGCTGATGGCCCTCTGCGGTCTCGTGTTCGGCACGCTGTACGCGGTGCTCGTGGGCGACCTCGCCACCGACATGCCCCGGTTCCTGGCCGGGGCGCTGGGCGCCGTGCCGGCCGTGTGGTGCGTCGGCGCGGTGTGCCTGCTCGCGTACGCGACGCTGCCGCGGGCGAGTGCGGCGATCTCCTGGACCGTCTGGGTCCTGACCGCCGCGCTCGGGCAGGTCGCCGGCCCCCTCTACGGGCGCTGGGGCGGCAGCCCGCTGGAGCCGTTCCACTACGTCCCCAACGCCTTCGCCGCGGCGCCCGTGGACGCCGGGCCGATCCTGGTCCTGCTCGCCGTTACGGCGGTCCTGCTCGGCGGCGGGCTGCTCGCCCTGCGCCACCGCGACTTCGGGCCCGGATGAGGATCACCGACCTGCGGGCGGTGCCGTTTCGTCCGGGCGCCGGCTCGGCGACCATGCGTGCCGAGCGAGGACGTGATCGAGCCGGTGCCGGCGCCGGTAGTCCTGGGGGGTGACTCCGTAGGCGGCGCTGAAGGCGCGGGTGAAGTGCGCGGGGGAGGAAAAACCCCATCGGGTCGCGATGGCGTGGATCGGCCGGTCGCCGAGGGCGGGGTCGCAGAGGTCACGACGGCAGTGCTCCAGCCGCCGGTCACGGATCCATTCGGCGACGGTGGCGTCCTGGGTCTGGAAGAGCCGGTGCAGGGTGCGGACGGAGACGGCGTGGGCCGCGGCGATCGTGGCCGGGGACAGGTGCGGGTCGGTCAGGTGCCGCTGGATGAAGGTGTGAACCCGCAGCAGCAGGACGCGCTGGCGGGTGGTGGGCCGCAGGGCCGCATCGGCGTCGAGGCGGTGGGCGAGCAGCGCGGTGAGCAGGTCGGTGAGCACGGCCCCGAGGCGTGAACGATCGGCTGTCCCGTACTGGTCGGTGCCGTTGACCAGGCGGGTGAGGAATCCCGAGATCAGCGCGCCGATCCCCTCACGGCCTGACAGCACGGTGGCGGTGAGCCGCTCCACCTTGTGCGCGGGCAGCGGCAGCAGCCTGGCGGGAAACACCATCATCACCCCGTAGGTGTCGCCCTTGCCGAACCCGGTCCGTATCTGGTGGGGACGCGAACTGTGGTAGAGCACCATGTTCGAAGGCCGTGACAGAGCGCGTCTGCGGTCCTGCGCTATCGCGGTCTCTCCGCGCAGGTTGAACGCGAGCTGGAGCAGTTCGGGATCGGACCGGCGGATCATCCGAGGGGTCCGGTGTGCCCCGCAGGGGGAGGCCTCCACCGCGGAGACATGGACGGCCCCCAGGTCCATCGACTCGATGCTTCCCCGGAAGCTCGCGGGATCGTCGCAGGTGATCATCATGGGGGCCACCACCCGCCGGAACATGTGATCGAGCCAGAAGTCGAACCGCTCGCCCTCCGGCAGCTCCTTCGTGTGCAGCACTGTCCTCACCGGCTACTCCCCCGCCATGAGTCATTTGATGGCTGATACGGCTCAATGCTGGCCGATCATCTCAAGTCACTTGTGTTGACCGTAAACGATCTTAAAGAGGTAGGTTCATCGTCTGTGTCGTGAGGCCGGCCGGACGGACGGCGGACCCGCGTCAGAGGGCCCGCACGTCCTCCCCCTCGAGCGGCCGGGTTTCACCGATGTGTGCCGCCGCCCCGTTGGCGCACATCCCCACCTCACCCCAACCCCGCCGCCGGCGGGGCGAGGCCCCCTCTCATCCGGCCGGCGCGGGGGTGCTCGGGTGCCGGGCGCGCCACTCGCGCAGCAGGATGGCGTAGACGAGCTCGCTGGTCCACTCGCCCTTCATGATCTCGTTGTCGACGAAGTGGGCCTCGCGGCGCATGCCGAGTTTCTCCAGCACCCGGGCCGAGGCCTCGTTGCGGGCGTCGAGGCGGCCGACGACGCGGTGCAGGTCCAGGCCGTCGAAGCCCAACTCCAGCATGGCCCCGGCGGCCTCGGTGGCGTATCCCCTGCCGTGGTGGCCGGGGTGGAAGACGTAGCCGATCTCACCGGAGCGCTGTGCGCGGCTGTGCCAGATGAGGAGGACGTCGCCGAGCAGCTCGCCGGTGGCGGCCAGCTCCACCGCCAGGGTGAGGGACTGCCCCTCCTCCAGCAGCGCCGTCTCGTTGATCTTTCTTTCCAGTGCCTCGCGGGTCTGCTCGCGGTCGCGTGGCTCCCAGTACAGGTAGCGGGCGACCTCGGGCAGGCGGTGGATGGCGTACAGGGCGTCGAGGTCGGCCGGGGTGTAGGGGCGCAGGATCAGGCGTTCGGTCCGGATGGGATAGGAAGGCTTCAGCACCGGGCCAGACTAGGCCGCCCGCCGCGCGGCGGGCGAGGTGTTTTCAGGGGGCGAGGAGGGCGCGGGGCGCGGCCGGGGGCTCAGTGGGCGCCTCCGGCCAGGTTGAGCACCACGACGCCACCGATGATCAGGACGATGCCCGCGATCTTGGCGAGGTTGATCGTCTCGCCGAGGAAGAGCACGCCGATGGCGGCGATGGCGGCGGTGCCCGCCCCGGCCCAGACCGCGTAGGCGGTGCCGACCTCCATCTGCAGTTTGAGCGCCTGGGCCAGCAGGACGAACGCGGCGACATAACCGGCGACGACGAGGACCGACCAGCCCTTGTGGGCGAATCCGTCGCTCAGCTTGAGCGCGGTGGTCGCCACGATCTCGGCGATGATCGCTCCGGCCAGCATCAACCACGCCATGATTCCCCCACTCCCCCAAAAATGGGCACAAACATACCATTTTCCTTGGTCGGGGCGGCCCGGTCCCCGGTGCCGGGACCGTCCGGCGCCACGACCTGCCCGGCTTGCGAGCGGTGTCGAAAGCGTGTTCCACTGGGCCGCATGCCATGGGACGCGCCCGCCCTGCTCGATGCGCCGCCCGACGTCAGGCCGCGCATCGAGCGCTCCGCGCTGACCAGAGTCCACGGGGCTCTGACCTGCTACGAGGTGCAGGCGCGCACCGCGCTGGACCGCGCCCCCGACGGGTGGGCGGTCAGCCCCTACCGGGGGTGCGCCCAGGCCTGCCGTTACTGCTCGGTGCGCCGGGGGCACCGCTACCTGGGGCTGAACGCCGAAGGCGACTTCGACTCCCGGATCGTGGTGCGCACCAACATCGTGCGCAGGCTGCGCGCGGAGCTGGGCTCGCGCTGGGACGGCGAGCACGTCACCGTGGGGGTGGGGGGCGACTGCTACCAGGGCGCCGAGGAGGTGTACCGGCTGATGCCGGGCCTGGTCACCGCGTTGCGCGAGGCCGGGGCGCCGTTCACCGTGTTCACCAAGAGCCGGTTGATCCTGCGTGACGCCGACCTGCTGGCGGCCACCCCGGGGGCCGGGGTGGTGGTCTCGATCGCCTTCGTCGACGACCGGATCCGCCGCAGCGTGGAGCCCGGCGCCCCCAGCGCGCAAAAACGCCTGGAGCTGGTGGCCGAGCTGAACGAGCGGGGGGTGGCGTGCGGGGTGGCGATGGCGCCGATCCTGCCGCTGCTGACCGACTCCCCCGACCAGCTCGCGGCCACCGTGCGCCGCGTCGCCGACGCCGGGGCCGTCAGCCTCGTCCCGCACGTGCTGCGCCTGCCCCCCGGCGCCCGTGAGTCGTATCTCGCCTGGCTGGGCGAGCACCATCCGGCACTGGCGCCTCGCTACGCCGAGCTGTACGGCAGGGGCGCCGACGCCGAGCCGGGCTACGTGCGCGGCCTGACCGGGCAGGTGTCGCGGCTGGCCGCCCGCTACGGGATGGGCCCGGCGCGGCCCGAGCAGCCCCTGCCGCTCGCCCTGCCCCGGCAGGCCCAGCTCACCCTCCTCTGAGCCCCAAAAGGGGCAACATCCCCAAAAGGGGTAATAGGCGGCAAAGGGAATCTTTGTTCTGATTGTGGCGTCCGCCGCCGTGCCCTGGGGAGGGCATAGCGAGTACGGGCCCGCACGCCGGGCGGGCGTCCAGGCAATACCGGGGACGCTGACGAACGGGGAAGACCATGGGCAAGACGATGGCGCCGGGCAGGAGGCGGCGGGCCACGCGGACGCGCCGCGGTTTCACGGAGAACCCCGACGGGAGCTACACCACCCCGGGGCGCGGCCTGGAGGTCCTGGACAACCCGCTGCTGAACAAGGGCACGGCCTTCACCGCGGCCGAACGCCGGGAGCTGGGCCTGGACGGCCTTTTGCCGGCGGCGGTCGAGACGCTGGAGGAGCAGGCGCTGCGCGCGTACGCGCAGTATCTGGCACAACCGGACGACCTGCGCAGGAACATCTACCTGACGGCGCTGCAGGACCGCAACGAGGTGTTGTTCTACCGGCTGCTGAGCGATCACCTGTCGGAGATGCTGCCGGTCGTCTACGACCCGACGATCGCCCAGGCGATCGAGGGCTACAGCCACGAGTACCGCCGCCCCCAGGGCCTGTATCTGTCGGTCGACGACGTGGCGGGCATCGAGCGGGCCTTCGTCAACCTGGGCCTGGGAGCGGGCGACGTCGACCTGATCGTCGCCTCCGACGCCGAGGAGATCCTCGGCATCGGCGACTGGGGGGTGGGCGGCGGCGCGGGCATCGCCGTCGGCAAGCTGGCCGTCTACACCGCCGCCGCCGGAGTCGACCCCGCCCGGGTCGTCGCCGTGGCGCTGGACGTCGGCACCGACAACGAGAAACTGCTCAACGACCCCCTCTACGTCGGCAACCGGCACTCACGGGTGCGGGGGCGGCGCTACGACGACTTCGTCGACGCCTACGTCTCGGCGGCCACCGCCCACTTCCCCGGCGCGATGCTGCACTGGGAGGACTTCGGCCCCTCCAACGCCCGGCGCATCCTGGAGCGCTACACCGGGCGCCTGCCCACCTTCAACGACGACATGCAGGGCACCGGCGCGATCGTGCTGGCGGCCATGCTGGGCGCCGCCCGCGTCTCGGGCACGCCCATGCATGATCAGAGGATCGTCGTCTTCGGCGCCGGTACGGCGGGCATCGGGATCGCCGACCAGCTGCGCGACGCGATGGTGCGCGACGGACTGCGGGCCCAGGAGGCGACCCGCCGGATCTGGGCGGTCGACCGGCAGGGCCTGCTGACCGACGACATGTCGGGCCTGCGGGACTTCCAGACCCCCTACGCCCGCCCGGCCTCGGAGGTCGCCGGCTGGCTCAGGGACGCCAAGGAGAACGGGATCGGGCTGGCCGAGGTCGTCGACCGCGTCCACCCGACCATGCTGCTGGGCACCTCCACCGCGCACGGCGCCTTCACCGAGGAGATCGTGCGCGCGATGGCCGCCGCCGTCGAGCGGCCCGTCATCTTCCCCATCTCCAACCCCACCAGCCGCATCGAGGCGATGCCCGAGGACCTGATCCGCTGGACCGGCGGCCGCGCCCTGGTCGCCACCGGCATCCCGGTCGCCCCCGTCACCCACGACGGCCTCACCCACGTCATCGGCCAGGCCAACAACGCCCTGCTGTACCCGGGGGTGGGACTGGGGGTGATCGTCTCGCGTGCCCGGCGGGTCAGCGACGGCATGCTCCAGGCCGCGGCCGAGGCGGTCGGCTCGATGGCCGACGTGTCGGCCCCCGGCGCCTCGCTGCTGCCGCCGGTCGGCGACCTGCGGGAGGTCTCGGCCACCGTCGCCGTCGCGGTCGCCCGCCAGGCCGCCGCCGAGGGCCTGGCCCGCGTGGAGCTGTCCGACCCCGTCCAGCAGGTGCAGGACGCGATGTGGCAGCCGCGCTACCGGCCGGTCCGGGGAGCCTGACGGTGGCCGCCCGCCATCCGCGCCGCGCGAGGCAGGCCGCACCGCAGATCGGCGACGTGCCGATCGGGCTGCGGGCCTCGGGCACCCGTACCGAGAGCGACTCGATGGGGGAGATCGAGGTTCCGGCCGACCACTACTGGGGCGCGCAGACCCAGCGGTCGCTGATCCACTTCGACATCGGCGAGGACCGGATGCCCAAGGCCGTCTACCACGCCTACGGCGTCGTCAAGAAGGCCGCGGCCCTCGTCAACGGCGAGGCCGGGCGCCTGCCCGGCTGGAAGGCCGACCTGATCTGCCGGGTCTGCGACGAGGTCGTCGCCGGCGACCTGGACGCGGAGTTCCCGCTGTACGTCTGGCAGACCGGCTCGGGCACCCAGTCGAACATGAACGTCAACGAGGTGATCTCCAACCGGGCGATCCAGCTGCTCGGCGGCCGGCTCGGGAGCAAGGAGCCGATCCACCCCAACGACCACGTCAACATGGGGCAGTCCTCCAACGACACCTTCGTCACCGCCATGCACATCGCCGCCGTCCAGGCCGCCACCGGCCGCCTGCTGCCCGCGCTGGCGCGGCTGCGCGACGCCGCCGAGGCCCGCGGCCGCGAGTGGGAGCACGTGGTCAAGATCGGCCGTACCCATCTGCAGGACGCCACGCCGCTCACGGTCGGCCAGGAGTGGTCGGGCTACGCCGCCCAGCTCCAGGACGCCGCCGACAACCTCCGGCACGCCCTGGCGGGGCTGTACCGGCTGGCGATCGGCGGCACGGCGGTGGGCACCGGGCTGAACGCGCCGCCGGGGTTCGGGGACGCGGCCGCCGCGCGGATCGCCGCCCTCACCGGGCTCGCCTTCACCGGCGCCCCCAACGCGTTCGCCGCGCAGGCCTCCTGCGACGCGCTGGTGCGTTTCTCGGCGGCGCTGCGCACCCTGGCGGTGCCGTTGTTCAAGTTCGCCAACGACATGCGCTGGCTCGGCTCGGGGCCCCGTACGGGCCTGCACGAGCTGGTGCTGCCCTCCAACGAGCCGGGATCGTCGATCATGCCGGGGAAGGTGAACCCGACGCAGGCCGAGGCGGTGCTGATGGTCTGCGTCCAGGTGACGGGCAACGACACGGCGGTCTCGATGGCGGGCGCGGAGGGCAACTTCGAGCTCAACGCCTTCCGGCCGGTCGTCATCGACAACGTCCTGCGCTCGATGCGGCTGCTGGCCGACGCGATGGACCACTTCCGCGCCTATCTCGTCGAGGGCGTCCGGCTCGACACCGCCAGGCTGCGCGACAACGTCGACCGCTCGCTCATGATGGTCACCGCGCTCAGCCCGGCCATCGGCTACGACGAGGCCGCGCGCATCGCCCACCGGGCGCTGCGCGAGGACCTCACCCTCAGGGACGCCGCACTGAGGTCGGGGGTCGAGGAGGCCCTCTACGACAGGGTCGTCGACCCCGAACGCCTCACCCGGCCCGGGGTGGCCTCCCCCGCCCCGGCCTCCCCGCCCCGGACGGCGGGACCTGACGGGAACGGGACCTGAGGCCGCCCCTCAGAAGTGCTCCAGCAACTCGGGGAACCTGGCCAGCCGCAGCACCCGCTCGTCACCGGGGTCGAGGTCGCTCTGCTCCAGCGCCCAGGTGTGGTCGTTGGGGATGAACACGGCGTTCATTCCCGCCTGCCGGGCGGGCAGGATGTCCGACTTCGGGGAGTTTCCGATCATCCAGGTCGTCGCGGGCGCCAGCGCGTGCTCGCGGGCCAGCCACCGGTAGGTGCCGACGTCCTTCTCCGCCACGATGTGCACGTCGCGGAAGTGGTGGGCCAGTCGCGAGGCCTCCAGCTTGCGCCGCTGCTCGTCCAGGTCGCCCTTGGTGAGCAGGAGCAGCTCGTGGCGCTCGCCCAGGGCCGTGAGCGTCTCGGCGACGCCCTCGACCAGCTCCACCCGGCGCTCGACGAGGGCGAGGGCGAGCTCGTCGATGCGGCGGCGCTCGGCCGCGGTCGCGGGGCGCTCGCTCAGCCGCTCGAAGCACTCGCCGAGGCTGCGCAGGAACATCGTGCTGCCGTAGCCGTGGGTGACGGCGTTGGCCGCCTGGATGTCGTCGAGGACGGCGCGGATCTGGGCCCGCTCCAGGGTCGGATGCGCCAGCCAGTCGAGGAAGTCCTCGACGACCCGCTCGAACAGCACGTTGTTCTCCCACAGCGTGTCGTCGGCGTCGAAGATGAGCACCTGCTCCTGGAGCCTCACACGGTCCTCCCCCGAGAACGTCCTCTCCGGCCGCGCCCGTCGCGCCCGTCGTCGTGTTCGCCGCACACGCTACCGCGCCCGCCCCGCCGGGCGCGGCCCGTTTTCCGCCGTCCTCCGCGCCGCCCCGGGGTCACCAGGGTCACCGGCCCGCGCCGGTGCGCGGGAGAAGGCGACGGCGGGCTCGCCGCGTCGGGAGGGGGCGGGGTCAGGGCTGGGGTCAGGCCTTGGTCAGGGCGCTGCCCTTGCGCCATTCCTTGAACGACATCTGCCAGAAGCCCCAGCCGTTGTTCCACTCCATCTCGCGGTCGGTCCCCCTGATGGTGATCACGTCGCCGCGCTGGACCTGGTTGTAGAACCACCTGGCCTGGTCGGGGCGGGAGTTGATGCACCCGTGGCTGACGTTCTGGCGTCCCTGGGCCCACACGTTGTTCAGCGCGTGCACGTACTCGCCGCTGTTGGAGAAGCGGACCGCGTGGTTGATCATCAGGTCGTAGTAGCCGGGGTCGCCCTTCTTGCGGCCCGGGGAGATCATGCGCTCGGGGTTGGCCTTGCCCATCGCCAGGTGGACGCCGCTGGTGGTGGTGTACTCGCGCGTGCTGGCGTTGCCCGCGCTGATCAGCATGGTCTGCACGACCTTGCCGTCCCGCTTGACGATCATCTTGTGCTTGCGGGTGTCGATCGTGGAGATCTGGGCCGCGCCGATCTGGATGACCTTGGTCATGTCCTTCACGCCGTACATGTCCTTGCCGCCCTGCACGCCCTTGAGGCGGGCGGTGAAGGTCACCTTCTGGTGCGGCTGCCAGAACTTCGCGGTCCGGTAGATCACGGTTGTGTCGTTGATCCACCGCCACGCGCCCTGGACGGGCTTTTGCGCCTTGACCTCCAGGGCCTTCTCCACCCCGGCCTTGTTGGCGATCTGCTGGTTGAAGGTGACGATGATCGGCGCCCCCACGCCGACCTTCTCCCCTTTGATCGCCGGGGTGACGTCGGCCACCTCGAGTTCGTGCTCGGGCTTGAGCGTCCTGAAGGAACCGGTGGCGGTCGTGCCGTCCACCGCCCGGGCCGACACGGTGTAGTCGCTGTCCGGCATCATCGGCGTGGAGGAGATCCACTTCGTGCGCTCGGCGTCGAAGTCACCCTCCAGCTTCCGGCCGCCGCTCTCCACGGTGACCTCCTCCAACGCCCCGTTGGAGGCCGCGACGACGACCTTCTTGTTCGGGCGCACGGTCTTGCTGCCCTTGGCCGGGCTGATCTTTATCTCCGTCGCGGCCGGGGCGGTGGCGGAGACGGCGCCCGATCCGGCGCCCGGGCCGGCGGAAGCCTGCGGGTCCGCCCCCCCGGAGCAGGCGGTGACCAGCACCGCCGAGGTCGCCAGGGCCAGACCGGCCAGCGGCGTCCTGAGGCGTCGGCGTTCCACGATCAGCACAATTTCTCTCCCCAACTACAGCAAATTGCTCTTAAAACACTAATAGGAGATGCATGATGACTGTGCATGGTTGCGCCTGATTTGATAACGTTTCGGTCTCTTCGTAAAGTCAAAAAAGTGCCGACCGAGAGTCAGGAAAAGGCAAGGTGCCCACGTCACGGGGCCGGCCGCAAAAAGACCGCGCCGGCGAGGTGAGATCCGCTCGGGCGACATCGGATCACAAGCCGTCGCGCCCCGGCCGCATCAACGGCCCCCCGAGGGGCATGGGACAGTTGAAGACCCTGGCGTCGCGTACCGGATTCCCCCGGTCCGTCCCGGCGGCGGACGGAAGATAATCTGATCGATCCCCCTCCACACGGAAGCCCTGGGTGATGACGAGACCTCCCCCCCTGCGCGACCCCGGCCACACGCTCACCGCCGGCATGGACGCCGGCCACGACATCGGCCACGACATCGGCCACGACATCGGCCGCGGTGCGGGTGACGAGCGCGACGTCCCGCGGGCACCGGGTGAGGAGCTGCTGCGCGCCATCGTGGAGGCCAGCGGCGAGGGGGTCGTGCTGTGCGGCACCGACGGCGTCGTGGTGATGCTGAACGCCGCCGCGGCCGAGATGGCACCGGAGATCGTCCCCGGCCGCCCCCTGTGCTCGGGCCCTGCCGCGTCCCTGTTCGAAGGCGACCATCCCGAGGGCGAGAGCCGCGAGAGCGATCACGGGCAGCGCCGGATCCGGGTGCGCCGCGAGGTCTTCGGCCTCACCCACCGGGCCTGGTACCTGCGTGACGTCACCGCCGAGTCCGCCAGGACCGACGCGCTGCTGGCCGAGCGCCGGCGCACCGACTTCCTCATCGAGGCGGGCCGCAGGCTGTCGGCCTCGCTCAACATGCGCCGCTGCGCCCGTACCGCGATCGAGCTGGCCACCCCTTTCCTGGCCGACGCCGCCATGGTCGTGCTGCCGCCCTCGGGGCGCCGCCACGCCGGCTGGCTGCGCCTGACCAGCACCGACCGCTCCCTGCAGGAGGGCAACGTCGCCGTCGCCGACACCGCGCAGGTGCCCGGCCTGGCCGAGGCGCTGGCCGGTTTCCCGCCCGTGCCCAGCCGCTGGCTGGATCCGGGCCAGGTGCCCGGCTGGCTGCTGCCCGACAGGTTCGGGGCCGCGGGCCACCTCCTCGTCACCCCGCTGCCCGGCAACGGGGTGCCCGCCGGGGCGCTCGTGCTCGCCCGCCACGAGGACGGCCCGCCCTTCGACGAGGACGCCGAGACCCTGGTGCGGATCTTCGCCGCCCGGGCCGGGGCGGCGATCTCGGCCGCCGCCCTCTACCAGGAGCAGAGCGCCACCAACGCGATCCTCAGCAACGACCTGCTGCCCCCGCCGCTGCCCGCCCTGGCCGGCCTGGAGCTGGCCGGATCGCTGCGCGCCGCCCGCCAGACCGGGCTCATCGGCGGCGACTTCTACGACGTCTACCTGCCCGAGACCGGCAGGCCCGGCGAGCCGCTGGTGGTGCTGGGCGACGTCTGCGGCAAGGGCGCCCGCGCCGCCGTCCTGACCGGGCACATCCGCCACTGCCTGCGCACGCTGCTGCTGCTGGAAGAGCGCCCCGAGCGGCTGGTGGCCCTGCTCAACCGCTCCCTGCGCGGCTCGCCCGCGCCCAACTCCTACGCCACCCTCGTGCTCGGCACGCTCAGCGCCGCCCCGGACGGGCACGTACGCGTGGACCTGGCGGTCGCCGGGCACCCGGCGCCGCTGATCCTGCGCCTGGACGGCACCGTGCAGGAGAGCACCGCCCACGGTTCCATGCTCGGCGCGTTCGCCGACACCGTCCTGGACGTCGTCGGCGTCGACCTCGCCCCCGGCGAGGTGTGCCTGCTCTACAGCGACGGCATCACCGAGGCCTTCGGCGGCCCCACCGGCAGGGAGATGTACGGCGCCCAGCGGCTGAAGGCCGCCCTGGCCGACTGCGCGGGCATGCCGGTCGCGGCACTGGTCGAGCGGCTGGAGCAGATCAGCACCGACTGGCTGGGCGGCGACGTCCAGGACGACCGGGCACTGCTGGCGGTGCAGGCGAGGCCGGCCCGATGAGCACGCTGAGCACCTCGCTGAGCCCCGGGAGCACGGGAGACCCGGCAGACGCCGAAGGCACGGCGGGCGCGGCAGGCGCGGCAGGCAGGGCCGCGCCTCAGGACGCGGGCCTGCGCGAGGCGGTGGAGCGATACCTGGAGCACATCGGGCGGGCCGACGAGTTCGCCGCCATCGACCTGGTGCTCGGCCTGCTGGAGGAGGGGGTGCAGGCCGAGCGGCTGCTGCTGGGACTCATCGCCCCCGCCCAGCGGCGCGTGGGCGAGCTGTGGGCGGCCAACGAGTGGTCCATCGCCCGCGAGCACGGCGCCACCGCCGTCAGCGAGCGCGCCGTCGCCGCGATCGCCGCCCGCGTCCGGCCCGAGCCCACCCGCGGGCGCCTCACCGTCGCCTGCGCCGACGGCGAGTACCACGCGCTGCCCACCCGGCTGCTGGCCGAGGTCCTGCGCCTGCGCGGCTGGCGGGTCGACTTCCTGGGCGCCAGCGTGCCCGGCCCGCACCTGATCACCCACCTGCACCAGACCGGGCCCGACGCGGTCGCGCTGGGCTGCGCGCTGCCCACCCGCCTGCCCCGGGCGCACGCCACCCTCGCCGCCTGCCAGGCCGTCGGCGTGCCGGTCATGGCCGGCGGGTCCGGCTTCGGCGCCGACGGCCGCTACGCCCGCCTGCTGGGCGCCGACGCCTGGGCGCCGACCGCCGACGTCGCCGCCGACCGGCTGGAGCGCGGCGAGCTGACCGGCCCGCCCCGCCCGGCCGACGCGCCGACCCACCTCGCCGACGAGGAGTACACCCACCTGACGCGCCGGCGCGCCGAACTGCTCACCCGGGCGATGGAGACCCTGGCCCGCGCCTACCCGCCGATGGCGGCCTACGACCTCCACCAGGTCGACGCCACCGCCGCCGACCTGGGCCACCTCGTCGACTTCCTGGCCGCGGCCCTGTACGTCGACGACGTGCCGCTGTTCACCGGTTTCATCGGCTGGACCGGCGCCGTGCTCGCGGCACGCGGCGTCCCCGCCGAGGCCCTCACCGTGGGATTGCGCGTTTTCCACGACGAGCTGCGAGACTTCCCCCGTGCCCGCCACATGCTGGTCCAGGGGATCGAGGCGGCACCCGTCCCGGCACCGACCAGGAGATCTGACGTTTGATGTTCGACAAGACCCCGTTCCGTACCGAGGCGCGCGTCACCGCTCCGGACACCACCCTGCTCGTCCTCAGTGGTGACCTCGACTACGACACGGCCCCCGAGCTCTTCGGCTTCTCGAAGGAGCTGTTGCCCGGGGAGGTGCGCAACCTCGACCTGGACCTGTCGGGCCTGGAGTTCATCGACTCCTCGGGGGTGGCGGCCCTGATCGGCCTCTACAACTCCGCGAGCGAGCACGACATCACCATGCGGATCGTCGCCCTCACTCCCTACCTGCGCCACCTGCTGCGGGTGACCGCCCTCGACCGGATCTTCCGGCTTCCCCAGGAGCAGGAGTGAGCGCCGCCGGCCGGCGGTAGCGGGCGGCGGCGCGGTCCGTGCGATCCCTCAGCGGCCACGCAGGCGGTGGGTGAGACTGGTGTGGCGGCGCCCGGCCCCCCGGGTGCGCACCGCCTGGGCCAGCGCGCGGCGCGAGCCGACGATGACGACGAGCTTCTTGGCCCGGGTGATCGCGGTGTAGAGCAGGTTGCGCTGCAGCATCATCCACGCGCTGGTGGACAGCGGGATGACCACCGCCGGGTACTCGCTGCCCTGGGAGCGGTGGATCGACACCGCGTAGGCGTGGGCCAGCTCGTCGAGCTCGTCGAAGGCGTACTCGACGTTCTCGTCCTCGTCGGTCAGCACGGTCAGCTTGTGGTCGTCGGGCCTGATGTCGACCACCATGCCCACGGTGCCGTTGAAGACCCCCGCCGCGCCCTTCTCGTAGTTGTTGCGCAGCTGGGTGACCTTGTCGCCGACCCGGAAGACCCGCCCGCCGTAGCGGCGCTCGGGCATGCCCTCCCTGGAGGGGGTCAGCGCCTCCTGCAGCGCGTTGTTGAGGTTGCCGGCCCCGGCCGGGCCCCGGTGCATCGGGGAGAGGACCTGTACGTCGCGGCGCGGGTTGAGGCCGAACTTGCGCGGGATGCGGTTGGCGACCACGTCCACGGTGAGCGCCGCGATCTCCTCGGGCTCCTCGCAGGGGAACAGGAAGAAGTCGGTCATGCCCTCCAGCGCAGGGGGCAGGCCGGTGTTGACCCGGTGGGCGTTGACGACCACCCCCGACTCCTGCGCCTGGCGGAAGATGTGGGTCAGCCGCACCCGGGGGATCTCCTCCTCGGCGGCCAGCAGGTCGCGCAGCACCTCGCCCGCGCCGACCGAGGGCAGCTGGTCGACGTCTCCCACGAAGAGCAGGTGCGTGCCCGGGGCGACGGCCTTGACCAGCTTGTTGGCGAGCAGCAGGTCCAGCATCGAGGCCTCGTCGACCACGACCAGGTCGGCGTCCAGCGGGTTGTCACGGTCGAAGGTGGCGTCGCCGCCGGGCCGCAGCTGCAGCAGCCGGTGCACGGTGGTGGCCTCGTGGCCGGTCAGCTCCGCCAGGCGCTTGGCCGCCCTGCCGGTGGGCGCGGCCAGGATCACCTTGGCCTTCTTGGCGCGGGCCAGCGTGACGATGGAGCGCACGGTGAAGCTCTTGCCGCAGCCGGGGCCACCGGTCAGCACCGCGACCTTCTCCGTCAGCGCGAGCCGTACCGAGTGGGCCTGCTCCTCGGCGAGCTCGGCGCCGGTCCGGGTGCGCAGCCATGCCAGCGCCGTGTCCCAGTCGACGGAGGCGAAGGCGCCCAGCCGGTCGTGCTCGCAGGCCAGCAGGGAGCGCAACGCCCCCGCCAGGGACAGCTCGGCCCGGTGGAAGGGCACCAGGTAGACGGCGGGAACGCTGCCGTCGCCGACCGGGACGTCCTCGCGGACCACGCCCTCCTCGGCGACCAGCTCCTCCAGGCACCGCGCGGTCAGCTCGGCGGGAACCTCCAGGATCTTCACCGCGTCGCCGACGAGGTTGGGCGCCGGAAGGTAGCAGTGGCCGTCGTCGGCGGCCTGGGACAGGGTGTAGCGCAGGCCCGCCTTGACGCGCTCGGGGCTGTCGTGCGGGATGCCCACGGCCTGGGCGATGGTGTCCGCGGTCTTGAAGCCGATGCCCCACACGTCGTCGGCGAGCCGGTACGGCTCGCTTTTGACGACCGTGATGGACCTGTCGCCGTACTGCTTGAAGATGCGGACCGCGATCGAGGTGGACACCCCGACCCCCTGCAGGAAGATCATCACCTCTTTGATGATCTTCTGCTCCTCCCAGGCGACACCGATCATCTTGGTCCGCTTGGGGCCGAGCCCGGGGACCTCGACCAGCCGCTCGGGGGTGTTCTCGATGACCTCCAGGGTGTCGACGCCGAAGTGGTCGACGATCCGCTCGGCCATCTTCGGCCCGATGCCCTTGATCAGCCCGGAGCCCAGATAGCGCCGGATGCCCTGGATGGTGGCGGGCAGCACGGTGGCGTAGGACCACACCTCGAACTGCTTGCCGTACTTGGGGTGGGAGGCCCAGCGCCCGGTCAGCCGCAGCGACTCGCCGGGCTGGGCTCCCAGCAGCGGCCCGACCACGGTGAGCAGGTCGGCGCCGGAACGGTCGGTGGCCACCCGGGCGATGGTGTAGCCCGTCTCCTCGTTGGCGTAGGTGATGCGTTCGAGGACGGCGGAGATGGAGACACCCGTGACCCCGCGTTGCTCCGGCTGCACGCCACCTCCTTCGCGCTGAACCCGCTCGCGCAAGTGTAGGACAGCGCGGAAACCCCGGACGCGCGTTCACCCCCCTCCCCTCCCGCCCCGGGATTCCCCGGAGGGTGCGCACGCCGTCGATTCGCGATGAGGCGCCCGGAGCACGGGGGGCGGGGCTTCCGCCTCACGGTCGCGCCTACCTCGGCAGGGTGAGGATTTCGGCTCCGTCGTCGGTG
>NZ_JBHMBS010000027.1:0-108581 GCF_042428775.1 Streptosporangium vulgare
CCCCACCCGAAGATGGGTTGGACGGGGTTGTGCTTCATGCACTGGCTTTTAACACACTGTTGAGTTCTCAAGAAACGGACGCGTACACCATCACCCAGACCCGGCCAACCAGCCGAGCAGAACTCCGGGGCGTTCGTTTTGTTTTATTCTGTTCTTTCGTTGTGCCTTTATTCTTTCAGGCCCGCTTTTTCGTGTCAAACCGGCTTGTTGTGATCCGGTTGATTCGATCTAGCTGACCTGCTGGAATTCAGGCGACTCCGTTTCCGGAGCAACCCCTCTAACTTACCAGCCCCTGAGCGGCTCTGCGAACCGATCTTCGAGACCGTTGGTTTCAAAGGGATTGTCGGCAAACACGACACAAGCCATACGGAAGTCACCGGAGTGATTGGAGTGGTTTGCGCCGGACCTTGCCGACGTCCAAAGATTAGCAGCCCCCGAAGACCGCTCGAGACGTAACGGCGAACCTCACGGCCGGGAAACAGGAGGTGGACGGAGCCGGAGGCGCCCCGGCCCACGAGAGGCCATGAGGGACCACGAGCGAAACGGGCCCAACCGCCCCAACCCGCCCTGGCCGCCGCCCCAACCACCTCCAACCACCCTGGCCACTACCTGGACGTCCCGACCCTCCGACCCCACCGGGCAGCCGAACCAAGACCGAACCAAGACCGCCCAGGACAGCCCAGGACCGCACCAAACGCGCCGGCAAGGTCGGTCGAGTCAGCTGAGCGGGTGGATCCGAACAGGGACCGGCGGAAACATAGACTCGGCTGAGTGAGCAGCCAGACGCCGCCGACGGCGAAGAAGGTTCCCAGCGAGCGCGTGCACCACGGGGACACCGTGGTCGATGACTACGCGTGGCTGACGGTCAAGGACGACCCGGAGGTGGTCGCCTACCTGGAGGCGGAGAACGCCTACACGCAGGAGGCGACCACCCACCTCAAGCCCCTGCAGGAGACGCTCTTCCAGGAGATCAAGGGACGCACCCTGGAGACCGATCTCTCGGTCCCCACCCGCAAGGGCGGCTGGTGGTACTACTCGCGGACGGAGGAGGGCAAGCAGTACGGCATCCAGTGCCGGGTGGCGGCCGACGGCGAGACGCCGCCCGAACTGAAGGCCGGGGAGTCGCTTCCCGGCGAGGAGGTCCTGCTCGACGGCAACGAACTCGCCGGAGACTCCGACTTCTTCTCGATCGGCACCAGCTCGGTCAGCCCCGACGGCACCCTGCTGGCCTACTCCACCAACTTCACCGGCGACGAGCGCTTCACCCTGAAGGTGAAGAACCTCGCCACCGGCGAGACCCTCCCCGACGAGATTCCCGGCATCTTCTACGGCGGTGCCTGGTCCGCCGACGGCACGACGTTCTTCTACACCACGGTCGACGACGCCTGGCGGCCCAACCAGGTCCACCGACACACGATCGGGAGCCCGGCCGAGGACGACGTGCTCGTCCACGAGGAGTCCGACGAGCGGTTCTGGGTCGGCATCGGGCTCAGCCGCAGCGAGCGCTACCTGGTCCTCTCCGCCGGAAGCAAGATCACCAGCGAGGTACGCGTCCTGGAGGCCGACGACCCCACCGGAGAGTTCCGGGTCGTCAGGCCCCGGGAGACCGGTGTCGAGTACGGCGTCGACCACGCGGGCGACCACTTCCTGGTCCTGCACAACCGGAACGCGGAGAACTTCGAGCTGGCCACCGCGCCCCTCGACGACCCCGGCAGCTGGACGCCGCTCATCGAGCACCGCACCGACACCCGGCTGCTCGACGTCGACGCCTTCGAGGGTCACACCGTCGTGCACTTCCGCAGGGAGGGCCTCACCGGCATCCGCATCCTGCCCCGCGGCGGGGAGGCGTACGAGATCCCCTTCCCCGAGCCGATCTACGACGTGGCGCCGTCGGGCAACCCGGAGTTCGTCACGGGACGGCTGCGGCTCGGCTACACCAGCATGGTCACTCCGCCGTCGGTCTACGACTACGACCTCGGCGCGCGCGAGCTGGTCCTGCTGAAGCAGAAGGTGGTGCTGGGCGGCTACGACCCGGCCGACTACGAGCAGTTCCGCGAGTGGGCGACCGCCTCGGACGGCACTCGCGTGCCGATCTCGATCGTGGTCAAGAAGGGCACGGAGCGGCCCGCCCCCACCGTGCTGTACGGCTACGGAAGCTACGAGATCTCGATCGACCCGTCGTTCTCCGTAGCGAGGCTCAGCCTGCTCGACCGGGGCTTCGTCTTCGCCGTCGCGCACGTCAGAGGCGGTGGTGAGATGGGCCGACGCTGGTACGAGAACGGCAAGTTCCAGCAGAAGAAGAACACGTTCACCGACTTCGTCGCCGCCGCCGAGCACCTCTCCGCCTCCGGCTGGTCGAGCGCGATCGTCGCCAGGGGTGGCTCCGCGGGCGGGTTGCTGATGGGCGCCGTCGCCAACCTCGCGCCGGAGACCTTCGCGGGCGTGGTCGCGGAGGTGCCGTTCGTGGACGCGCTGAACACGATCCTCGACCCGTCGCTGCCGCTGACCGTGATCGAATGGGACGAGTGGGGCGACCCGCTGCACGATCCCGAGGTGTACGCGTACATGAAGTCGTACACGCCCTACGAGAACGTGGACGGCCGGGTCTACCCGCCGATTCTGGCGATCACCAGCCTCAACGACACGAGGGTTTTCTACCACGAGCCCGCCAAGTGGATCGCGAAGCTCCGCGAGGTCGCGCACGGCGGGCCTTTCCTGCTCAAGACGGAGATGGGCGCCGGACACGGCGGCCGGAGCGGCAGGTACGACTCCTGGCGCGAAGAGGCCTTCACCCTCTCCTGGATTCTCGACACGACGAAGGTGGCGCAGTGACATATCTCGCGGCGAACGACAGGTACGACGATCGCCAGCCGTACAACAGGGTCGGCAAGAGTGGGCTCAAGCTGCCCGCCGTCTCCCTGGGGCTCTGGCACAACTTCGGTGACGACAAGCCCTTCGAGGTTCAGCGGGACATCCTCAGGAGGGCCTTCGACCTGGGGGTGACCCACTTCGACCTGGCCAACAACTACGGCCCGCCGCCCGGGACCGCGGAGACCAACTTCGGCCGGCACTTCCGCGAGGACTTCGCCCCGTACCGGGACGAGCTGGTCATCTCCACCAAGGCGGGCTACGACATGTGGCCGGGCCCGTACGGCGAGTGGGGCTCGCGCAAGTACCTGCTGTCCAGCCTGGACCGGTCGCTGGAGCGGATGGGGATCGACTACGTCGACATCTTCTACAGCCACCGGTTCGACCCGGACACCCCGCTCGAGGAGACGATGGGCGCGCTGGACCACGCGGTCCGGTCGGGCAAGGCGCTGTACGCGGGCATCTCGTCCTACTCGCCCGAGCACACCAAGGAGGCCGCGCGGATCCTGCGGGAGATGGGCACTCCGCTGCTGATCCACCAGCCCTCGTACTCGATGCTGAACCGATGGATCGAGGGCGGCCTGCTCGACGTCCTGGAGGAGGTGGGCGCGGGCTGCATCGCGTTCTCGCCGCTGGCGCAGGGCATGCTGACCGACCGCTACCTGAACGGGATCCCCGAGGGGTCGCGGGCCTCGCAGGGGCGCTTCCTCACCCCGGACATGCTCACCGAAGAGAGCATGCGGCACATCCGCACCCTGAACGAGATCGCGGGCCGGCGCGGCCAGTCGCTGGCGCAGATGGCGCTGGCGTGGGCGCTGCGTGACAAGCGGGTCACCTCGGTGCTGATCGGCGCGAGCAGCGTCGAGCAGCTGGAGAACAGCCTCGCGGCGGTGGAGAACACCTCGTTCGACGCCGGGGAGCTGGAGGCGATCGACAAGGACGCGGTCGACGCGGGGATCAACATCTGGGCCAGGTCCAGCGAGGCCTGACCTCCCCGCCCATCCGCTCGCCCGCTCTCACGTACGGAGGCCGCCGGTCCAGGTGACCGGCGGCCTCCGTCGTGAGGACCCGTCCATGAACACCCGTCCGCGAAGATCCGTCGAAAGATCCGCCTGGGAAGATGAAGATCCGCCTGCGAGAACCCGTCCGTGAGAGGACGCGGGCGAGGTGGCGAGGTCAGAGCGCCTCGTGTCTCTGCAGGTACGCGAACGAGGCCCAACCCGGCAGGACCGGCAGCCAGAAGGTCAGCAGCCGGAACAGCAGGACGGCCGGGGCCGCCACCTCGCGCGGCACGCCCGCCAGGGTGAGACCGGCCGTGAGGGAGAACTCGACGGCGCCGAGCCCGCCGGGGGTCGGGGCGGCCGAGCCGATGGCGTTGCCCGCGAGGAAGACGATGGCGACGGCGGCGAAGTTGATGGAGCCACCGAAGGCGCGGACACAGGCGTCCAGGCAGATCACGAAGAACAGGGTGAGCATCAGCGTGCCGCCGAAGCCCTCGATGATCTTCCGCGGTGACTGGAGGATGTCGAGCAGGCGCGGGATGACGCCGGAGAACAGCGAGCGGAGCCGCGCGGTGATCATGCGGCGCAGGCGTGGCACGCTCACGATGACCAGGATCAGCACGGCCGCGGCGAGCAGCGTGATCACGAGCGTGCGCGACGGGGTGAACGACGAGGCCGTGTTGGAGCCGGTGATGTAGGCGAACAGCAACAGCAGGGCGATGTGGCAGGCGAGCCCGATGAGCTGTGAGGCGCCCACGCTGGCCACCGCCTGCCCCGGAGGAATGCCACGTTTCTGCAGGTAACGGGTGTTGACCGCGACCCCGCTCACCGCGGCGGGCGCGACGAGCTTGACGAACGACCCGGCGAACTGGGCGAGCACCGTACGGCCGAGGGGCAGCTTCTCCGGCACGAACCCCATCAGCATGAGGGCGGCGGCGACGTAGCTCAGCATCGCGGCGACGAGCGCCACCCCGGTCCAGCTCCACTTGGCCGACGTGATCATGTTGAGGTTGATCTGGGTCAGGTAGTAGACCAGGAAGTACGCGGCGAACGCGGTGCCGATGATGGTGATCAGGGTCCGGGGACGGAAGCGCTCCAGGCGCACCTCCTCGGCCTCGGTCCTCGGCTTGAGCTCGACGATCCGGTCGCGGATCTCGGTGAGCAGCTCCTTGTTCTTGCTGAGCGCGGCCCTGGTCTCCCTGGTCAGCGCGATCCGCTGGAGCAGCGGGAGCGCGTCGGCGAGCACGCCCGACCCGGCCACGGCCGCGGCGGCGGCGACCGCCCGCTCGGCGCCGACGCGCAGGCTGAGATAGGTGAGCAACTGGGCGATGTCGAGGCGCAGCAGCAGGTCGCCGGCGGCGATCTCGCCGCTGCGGGCGTCCGTCAGTATGACCCGGCCCTCGCCGTCGACGTGGATGCTGTCTCCGGTCAGCCGCCGGTGGGCGAGCCGCTGGACCTGCAACAACAGGACCTGCTCCCAGATCTGGGCGAGCAGGTTGTCGTCGATCTCCTTGTCGGGGATGCTGTCGAGCGCGCGGGTGGGGGTGTGCTCGTAGGCGAGCAGCGCGGCCTCGGTGCCGATCTCGCTGGTACCGACGAGCCTGGGGGTGCTCGCTCCGGCCGCCTGCGCGGCGTACGCCATCAGGGCCTCGCGCTCCAGCTCGGCGCGGAGCGAGCGGATGGCCTTGCGGCGGGTCTCCGAGTTGAGGCGGATGCGCCGCCAGAGGCGGTAGAGCACCCCGGCGACCTGACGGTCACGGTCGAGGACGACGACGTCGAGGCGGCTGCCGTCCTTGAGGTCGACGGCGTAGCGGCGGCTGCTCTGGTAGTCGTCGTCGAGCCTGCGGGCCTTGACGGGGACGAAGCCCAGCTTGCGGAGCGCCGCGACGACCGTGCTGCCCGGGGGGCGGGTGTTGGGACTGCCCACGCCGTACAGGGTGGCGTAGCCGACGGCCAGCCCGACCAGGATGGAGACGACGATGCCGAGGATGGTGGCGGCGAGTCCGGCGAACAGGGCGACGGCGTTGAGCGCGACCGCGCTCCACAGGGCCGCCCGCCAGGTGGGACGGCGGGAGATCCGCACCGCGGTGACGTAGGCGATGATCGGGGTGAGCAGGGTGTTGATCGGCTCGACCCCGGCCCGCCCGCCGGTCAGCAGGACCCGCAGGTCCTCGGGACCGGCGCTGACGATCCACTCGCCGAGCACGAAGGAGAACACCATCGCGGCGATGGCCGCGAAGAGCCCCTCGGCCACCCGGAGGCCGTCGCGGTGGAGGACCCGCTCGATGGCGAAGGCGACGGGCACGCCGAGCATCGCCGACGCGCTCAGCACCCCGGCCAGACCGCTGAGCAGGAACGGCGCCCGGCTGGTGCCGTCGGCGACGTCGCCCTCCAGGCCGTTCAGGGTCTTCTTCGCGACGAGGGCGAGCAGGACCACGGCCACGAGCGCGAGCAGGGTCGCCAGGAAGCGCAGCAGGTCGGAGGGACGGCGGATCCTCTGCGGGAGCAGCGGCTCGACGACGTGCACGGTGAGATCGTCGTCCGTCGTCGGCCGTGTGCCGTCGACGGACGCCATCTCGTCCAGTTCCCCGATTTTCGTCACCGCCTGCGATTCTGCACGTTCCGCATTACAGGTGCGTCACCGATCTTCTCCTTGGGTGTCCACAATCAGAGTCATGCGTATCTCAGTGGCCTCCGACAGTCTTGACGGTGTGGCTTCCATCTTGGTGTCTGCGATCGAAAAAAGAGGTCACACGGTGATACCTCATGGTGCCGTGGCCGACGAGCGGGCCGACTGGGCCTGGTGCTGCGCGCGGGCCGCCCAGGATGTGGCCTCGGGGGCCGCCGATCAGGCGATCGTGTGCTGCTGGACCGGGACGGGGGCGTCGATCGCGGCGAACAAGGTGCCCGGGATCAGGGCGGCGCTGTGCGCGGACGCGGCCACGGCGGACGGGGCACGCCGCTGGAACGACGCCAACGTGCTGGCGATCAGCCTCCGGTTGATCTCCGCCCCGCTGCTCGGGGAGATCCTGGACGCCTGGTTCGCGGGGAGTCCCAGTCTCGACGAGGGAGACAGGGCGAACATAGCGTACCTGTCCGAGATGGAGAATTGACCGTTCTACCTGCGGGAACAATCAATTTGATGGATGACGGCCTGAAAAACTGACCAGCATGTTCCGTCACCCGTCCGCGTCCCTTCGAGCCGTGTCCGAGGGGCGGGAAGCCCCCTCCGTCGCTCCGAGGAAACTGCTGGCCGCGATCACCGTCCTGTCGGTCGTGTCCCTGGCCGCCGTGTCCGCCGTGTCCACCGTCCCGGCCGGTGCGGCGCCCGTGCCCGGAGGCGGCGATTCCGAACGGGCCGGCGCGGCGCCCGTCCCCGGAGCCGGTGACTCCGAACACGTCGGTGCGGTGTCCGTCCCCGCGGGCGGTGGTTCCGGACGGGCCGGCGCGGGGCTCGCCCCCGGAGGGCGTGCCCCCGGACCGGCGGCCGGGGACCCCCTGTCGCCGGGCGCGGAGGCGTTCGGGGCGTCGGTCAAGCTCGCGCCCCTCAAGGGGCACCTGGAGAGGCTCCAGGAGATCGCCCACGCCAACGGCGACACCCGGGCGGCGGCCACACCCGGCTACGACGCCTCGCTCGCCTACGTCGCGGGCAGGCTCCGGGCCGCCGGGTACCGGGTCACCTCGCAGGAGTTCAAGATCTCCTTCTTCCGCGAGGTCACGGCCCCGGTGCTCGAACGGATCCGGCCCACCGCCAAGACGTACGTGCCCGGCACCGACTTCAGGACCATGACGTACTCCGGCTCGGGGAACGTGACGGGCCCGGTTCAGGGGGTCGACCTGGTCCTGCCGCCGAAGCAGGGACCGGAATCCACCTCGGGGTGTGAGGCGAGCGACTTCTCCACGTTCGTCCGGGGCGACATCGCGCTGATCCAGCGCGGCACCTGCAGTTTCCAGGTCAAGGCGGAACGGGCCGAGGCCGCCGGCGCGTCCGCTGTGATCATCTTCAACGACGGCCGGACGGGCCAGGGGACCGAGGACCGCAGGGCCCTGCTCGGTGGCTCGATCAACACCTCCGCCGTGCGCATCCCGGTCGTCGGCACCGACTTCGCGACCGGTGAGGAACTGGCGGCGCCGGGGACGAGGACGAAGCTCGTCGTGGACGCCGAGAGCGCTCCCGACCGCAGGACGCGCAACCTCATCGCGGAGAGCGGCTGGGGGGACCCGGACAGGGTCGTCATGCTCGGTGCCCACCTGGACAGCGTCATGATGGGCCCCGGCATCAACGACAACGGCTCGGGCACGGCGGGCGTCCTGGAGACGGCGCTGGCGGCGAAGTCGCTGCGGACGAGGAACAGGCTGCGCTTCGCCTTCTGGGGCGCCGAGGAACTGGGCCTGCTCGGTTCGAAACACTATGTGGCCGCCCTGCCCCCGGCGGAGCGGGCGAAGATCAAGCTCTACCTGAACTTCGACATGATCGCCTCGCCGAACTACGTTTTCGGGATCTACGACGGCGACTCCTCAGGCCCGGTCGCCGGCGCGACCCCGCCCCCCGGATCGGGCCGGATCGAGAAACTCTTCCAGGGGTACTTCGAGGCGGTGGGCGAGCCGTACCAGGACGCCGAGTTCAGTGGCCGTTCCGACTACGGCCCCTTCATCGCGGTCGGCATCCCCTCGGGAGGGCTGTTCACCGGCGCCGAGCGCCTCAAGACCGCCGAGGAGGCCGGGAAGTTCGGCGGCAGCGCCGGGGTCGCGTACGACAAGTGCTACCACCAGGCGTGCGACACCATCGCCAACGTCAACGAGAAGGCGCTGAAGGTGAACGCCGGGGCGATCGCGACGGCGGCGTTCGTCTTCGGGTACGCCCGCGACCTCCCCGGCGCTCCCTCCGCCCTCGGTGACCGCGAGGATCGCGGGCGTCGTGAGGGACCCGGTACGGAGGAGCCCGGTAAGGAGGGGCCCGGCAAGGGGGTCGTCGTCGCCCCGGGCGAGGCGGGCATCGCCGGGCCGGGAACCGGCGCGGGCGGCCTGGAGCCCGGCCACGACCACGGGCACGGCGGCCTTCTCAGGTGACGCCCCTTCTCGGGTGACACGTCCCCGCTGGCGCCGGGGTTGGAGGAGGACCGGACGGCGAGGCCGGAAAGGGGCCAGAAAGGGGCCGGAAGGGGACCTGAAGGGGAACGCGCGTGTGTCCCGGCCAGGGGGCGCGGCTACAGTCGGGGCATGTCGTCAGGCGAATTGCGAGTGCTGGGGGCGTGCCCGCTGGACTGCCCCGACACCTGCTCCTGGGTGGTGACCGTCCAGGACGGCAGTGCCGTCAAGATGCGCGGCAACCCGGACCATCCGTACACCCGGGGCGCGCTCTGCGTGAAGGTCAACCGCTACCTGGAGCACACCCGGGCGGCCGACCGCATCCTGCACCCGATGCGGCGGGTCGGCCCCAAGGGGTCCGGGCGGTTCGAGCGGATCAGCTGGGACGAGGCCCTGGAGGAGATCTCCGTACGGCTGCGCGGCATCGTCGACGAGTACGGCGGCGAGGCGATCTGGCCCTACCTGGGCACCGGCACGCTGGGATACGTCCAGGGGTCGGAGGGGATCGCCGGGAGGCGGTTCTGGAACGTCCTGGGGGCGTCGAGGCACTTCCTGAACATCTGCTCCTCGGCCGGGAACTCCGGCCTGCGGCAGGTCTACGGCACGCCGGGCGGCATGGACCCGGAGACGTTCGCCCTGTCCAGGCTCATCCTGCTGTGGGGGACGAACACGCTGACGAGCGGGCACCACCTGTGGAAGTTCATCCAGGACGCCCGCGCGGCCGGGGCGCACGTGGTGGCGATCGACCCGATCCGCACCCGCACCGCCGAGCAGGCCGACGAGCACCTGCCGATCCGGCCCGGCACCGACGCCGCCCTCGCCCTGGGGCTGATGAACGTCGTCCTCGCCGAGGGCGCCGAGGACCGCGACTACCTGGAGAACCACACGAGCGGCTGGGAGAACCTCCGCGAGGAGATCCTGCGCCATCCCCCGGCGCGCGTGGCGGAGATCACCGGGCTGCCCGAGGCCGACATCCGGGCCCTGGGGACACGCCTGGCGCGTACGCGGCCCACCGGCATCCGGGCCACCATGGGCGTGCAGCGGCACGCGGGCGGCGGCACCGCGATGCGGACGATCGCCTCCATCCCCGGCGTGACGGGCGACTGGCGCCACCCGGGCGGCGGGATCGTGTACTCCACCAGCGGGCACGTCCACCTGAACATCGACACCCGCGACGACCTGCTCCCCGGTCCGGTCCGCACGCTCACCATGACCCGGCTCGCCGACGAGCTGGACGAGTCGGTGAAGTGCCTGTGGGTGTACGCGGCCAACCCGATGGGTTCCACCTCCGGCCAGAACCGGGTCCGCGAGAGGCTGCTGCGCGAGGACCTGTTCACCGTCGTGATGGAGCAGTTCCCCACCGACACCGTCGACTACGCCGACATCGTCCTGCCCGCCACCATGCAGATCGAGCACGCCGACCTGCACGCGGGGTACGGGCACATGTACCTGCTGTGGAACGAGCCCGCCGTCGAGCCGCCGGGCGAGTGCCTGTCCACCACCGAGACGTTCCGCCGCCTGGCGCGGCACATGGGGCTCACCGAGCCGTCCCTGTACGACTCCGACCTGGAGCTGGCCGAGCAGCTGCTCACCTCGGGGCACCCCTCGCTGGAGGGGATCACACTCGACCGGCTGCGCAAGGAGGGCTGGGTCCGGCTCAGCGTCCCCCGGCCGTTCGTGCCGTTCACCGACGGCTTCCCGACGCCCTCCGGCCGGATGGAGTTCGGCTCGGGACCGGCCTACGTCCCGCCGCACACGGCCTCGGCCGCGCCGGGGTCCTACCCGCTGGCGCTCATCACACCCGCCTCCCACACCTT
Organism: Streptosporangium vulgare; assembly: GCF_042428775.1. Lineage (NCBI taxonomy): Bacteria > Bacillati > Actinomycetota > Actinomycetes > Streptosporangiales > Streptosporangiaceae > Streptosporangium > Streptosporangium vulgare. The sequence continues at coordinate 10,775 of NZ_JBHMBS010000027.1, forward strand.
CCTGAACACCACCTTCGGCAACAACCCCGAGCTGCTGAAGCGCTCGAAGGGCCCGCGGATCCTGGTCCACCCCGAGGACGCCTCGCGGAGGGGGCTGAGCGAGGGGCAGCGGGCCCGGGTGTTCAACGACGAGGGCGAGTTCGAGGCCGTGGTGGAGATCAGCGAGAAGGTACGGCCCGGCGTGGTCGCGTCCACCAAGGGACACTGGCGCAAGCTCAGCCCGGGAGGGGCGACGGCGAACGCCGTGGTGGCCGCCCGCGACGCCGACCTGGGCCGGGGCGCCGTCTATCACGACAACCTGGTGGAACTCGCCCCGTGCGCCACGACCGGATGACCGGCGCTTCCGGCCGGAGCCCGCGCGGCCCCAGGGCCGATCATCGTGGCGCCCCGATCGCGAGCCCACGCGAACCCGTGGCCGATCACCGAGGCGGGTCGACGGCCGAGTCGACGTGAACCTTTGGCGAGCCGCCGGATGATCAGGTCAGCGCGAGCTTGTACCCCTCGTGGGACGCGACGAAGCCGAGGGAGTCGTAGAAGCGGTGGGCGTCCGCGCGGGACTTGTCCGTGGTCAGCTGGACCAGGGCGCACCCCCGGGCCCGCCCCCGGTCGAGCGCCCACTCCATCATCGTGCGGCCCAGCCCCCGTCCCCGCAGGCCGGAGGCGATCCGCACCGCCTCGATCTGCATCCGGAGCGCCCCGCGACGGGAGATGCCCGGGATGTAGGTGAGCTGCATGGTGCCCACCACCTCGCCGTCCAGCTCCGCGACGATCAGCTCGTTGCCGGGGTCGGCGTCGATGGCCTCGAAGGCGGCGCGGTGCTCGTCGCCGAAGGCTCCCTGGCGCGAGGCCGCGATGACGTCGTCGGCGAGCATGGCCACGATGAGCGGGACGTCCTCGGCACGGGCGATACGGAATTCCACCGGCATGACGACCAACCTATCCAGCCAGTCCGGAGCCGCTGATCCCCCGGCCCCGCCCTTCCCCCGCCAGCACCCCGGCCACGTCGGCGGGTGTGAACCCCGGCCCCTTGGCGGCCTTGCCGTTCTCGGTGCCGGACTTCGTCATGTTGGCCCGGTGCACCTCGGCGAGCACCCGGTCCAGGTCGATTCCGTACGTCAGGGCGGTGCCGTACGCGACGTAGACCACGTCGGCCAGCTCGTGCGCCACCCCGGCCAGGTCGCCCGCCTCGGCGGCCTGCGCCACCTCGGCCACCTCCTCGTCGAGGAACCTCTGCCGAAGTCGGGCCAGCTCCGCGGAAGGCAGGCCGGGGGCGTCGGAGAGGGGGAGCCCGATCTTCTCGTGGAACTCTCGAACCAGGCGCGCCGGTGATCCATCCATGCCGGCCAGCCTAGGCCGTGCCCTCACCCCGAAAGGCCCTCAGGAAGTCCTCGGAAGGCCCTCGGAGGTTCTCGGAAGGTTCCCGGAGGGCGACCTGCGAGGCCCCGCGAGCGACGAGGTCCCGGAGCGCCGGAGATCTATCCGGACCAGGACGCCCGAGGTCCGGACCAGGACGCCCGAGGACCGGTCCTCCCCCGTGAGCCACCCGCTCCATGGGTCACCCGCTCCGTGTGCCACCCGGAAATCGTCCGGGCGGAGCCGTCGAGTGACCTTCCGTACCGCCGGCGCCGGCGGCGTCCCCGATGCGGCGACTCCGGGGACAGTCAGGGTTGCTCCCCGATGTGGGCAAGGGGGCGTGAAAGGCAGTCTGGTGGCATGAAAGAGGAACTGACTCGAAGTGATGAGATGTCCATCGCCGGGGCGGCGCTGCGCGGTGCTCCCTGGAAGACCGCGGCCGTGGTCGGCGGCGCGACGGCGACCACCGGTTTCGTGCTGAGCGTGTTCGCGGACGGCGGGGACCTGCCGTGGGCGATGGCCATCGGCATCGGCCTGTTCTCGCTCATCGCGGCCATCGGCTCGATCAGCAGGCCCGCCGTCGGAGACCGGGTGACCCGGGAGGCACGGCTCTGGGCGCTGCGCCACCCCTGGAGGTTCGCCCTCTATCCCGCGCTCGGCTCCGCGATCCTCCTCTATCCCGTGCAGCTCGTCCTCGACCGCGAGGGCGTCTTCGGGGCGGCTCTGGACGCGCTCCAGGGGGGTCTCGCGATCTACCTGATCACGGCGTTCGTCGCCATGACCCTCAAGGGGCGCGGCCAGACCTCGCTCCCCGGTGGCCGCTGAACCTCACGGCCCGGCCGTCCGGGCCCCGGTGGCCCCCAGCCTCCTCCCGGTGGCCGTCCGGTCTCACGCGGCCACCCGCTCTTCCCCTGGTTTCCCCTGGTCTCACGGCCCGGCCGAGCCTTTCGGCGTGACCGGGCCGAAGCCCGCCCCGAGACGTTAGACCCTCTCGTACTCGGCGCGGCAGACACAGAACTCGTTGCCCTCGGGATCGAGCATCGTGACCCAGCCGCTGCCGTCGGGGTTGCGGTGGTCCCCGGAGATCGTGGCGCCGAGGTCGGCGAGGCGTTCGACCTCCTCGTCGCGGGTGGTGCCCGCCGAGCCGGTGATGTCCAGGTGGACGCGGTTCTTGACCGCCTTGTCCTCGGGGACCCTGATGAAGAGCAGATCGACCCGGCCGCCCTGGAGGAGGACCTCGTCGTCGTTCTTCTCCGTGTCCGGGTGGAGCTCCCCGCCGGTGGCGTCGCGCCAGAAGGTCGCCAGCTCGTACGGCTGGGCGCAGTCGAAGGTCACACAGTGAACGTCAATCATGAGCCCACCCAACCCGACACCACCAAAGCCGTCAAGCTGGTTTCAGGCGAGCCGTTCCAGGATCCGCGCATCACGCCGCCGGACGCACCCGTACGGCCCGCCGAAACCCCCGGGCGGGCGGTCAGTGGCCGCCTCCGGCGAGGTTGAGCCCGACGACGCCCGCGATGATGAGCAGGATCGACGCGATCTTGAGAGCCGACGCGCTCTCGCCGAGGACGATGATGCCGAGCGCGGCGGTGCCGACGGCTCCGATGCCGGTCCAGACGGCGTAGGCCGTACCGACCTCCAGGGTTTTCAGCCCTATGGCGAGCAGGCCGAAACTGAGCACGCTGAAGACCACGAAACCGATGCTCGGCAGCACCTCGGAGAATCCGTCGCTCAGCTTGAGCGAGTACGCCATCGCGACTTCGAACAGACCGGCGACCAGAATGAAGACCCAGGCCATGACAGCTCCTCCTTGATCAGGAGCGTCGTCTTTGCCTACCGGGTACGGCGCGTCTCGTCCGGGAACGCCCTTTTGAGCGCTCTACCGGAGGAACGAGCCGGATCTCACTTTGATTCCCACCAGAGTGTGAACCACCGGTCGCGGGGCACCGGCCACATGTCCAGCTCGACCACCGCCGCGACGACCTCGTCGGCCCGCTCCGGGCCGAGGCAGAGCCTGCGGCAGGCGCTCTCGGCGAGGTCGTCGAGCCGGGTGAAGCGGGGCAGCGGGGCCACCCGCCACTCGTGGTGGACCTCGTGGCCGAGCCCCTCGGCGACGGCGATCACGTCGTGGGCCGTGGGCCTGGTGGGGCGGGTGATGCCGTGGAAGTGCTGCCAGAGGGGGTTGAGCCAGCTCATCGGGTGCCGGCCGGTGAGTTCCAGGACGACCCGGGCGCGGGCGTGGCGGGTGAGCTCGGTGAGGAATTCCGCCAGGTAGGGCACGTCGTAGACGACGTGGGCCGAGACCGCGACGTCCGCGACCGGTGTCCGGTCCGCGACGTCGGGCCAGCGGCCTCTCACGATCCGGGTGGGAACGCCGAGCGCCGTGGCCCTGGAGGACAGCTCGGCGAGCATGGCGTCGGAGGGGTCGACCGCGATCAGCTCCCCCAGGCTCCGGCCCAGCGGCAGGGAGGCCGCCCCGGTCCCGGCGCCGACGTCCAGCACGCTCCCGCCGGACGGGAGGGCCTCGGCGATCCGCGCCAGGGTCGGCCCCTCGGGAACCGCGAGGGCGAGGTCGGTGCGCTCGGCGAACCGCGCCGGGGAGTGGCCCCAGGGACTCACCGGCGCCCTGGCCGCGATCTCCTCGGGAATCCCCCATGTCCCGAGGTCGGCCCGCCACTGCTCGTCCATGGGACGAGCCTAGGAGAGCTTTCCCCGCCCGTCGATCGACCTCGCTGGAGCATCCGCGGGCCGTATGACGAACGTCCTAGTAGGGGTTGTTTTCTAGGGGTTACTCACGGGTAGCATTACAGGTAACGTTACTGGCGAGTATGGACAGTCCCGGATCCCCGGTTTCAAGGAGCAGACCCCATGGGCCACTACAAGAGCAACGTCCGTGACCTGGAGTTCAACCTCTTCGAGGTCTTCGGGCGCCGGGACATCCTGGGCACCGGCCTCTACGCCGATCTGGACGAGGACGTCGTGCGGAGCATCCTGGAGGAGGTCAACCGTCTCGCCACGGGCGTGCTCGCCGACTCCTTCGAGGAGGGCGACCGCACCCCGCCGGTGTTCGACCCCGCCACCGGGTCGGTGACGATGCCGCAGGGCTTCAAGAAGTCCTTCGCCGCCTACCGCGACGCCGGCTGGACCAACCTCAGTCTCCCCGCCGAGCTCGGCGGCCCCGGTCTGCCCAGCAGCGTGAGCTGGGCACTGGCCGAGATGGTCCTCGGCTCGAACCCGGCCATCTGGATGTACTCCAGTGGCCCGGCCTTCGCCCACGTGCTCCACGTGATCGGCACCGAGGAGCAGAAGCGCTACGCCGAGCTGGCCATCGAGAGGCAGTGGGGCGCCACCATGGTGCTCACCGAGCCGGACGCCGGCTCCGACGTGGGCGCGGGCCGCGCGAAGGCCGTGAAGCAGGACGACGGCACCTGGCACATCGAGGGCGTGAAGCGCTTCATCACCAGCGCCGAGCACGACCTGTCCGACAACATCTTCCACCTGGTGCTGGCCCGCCCCGAGGGGCACGGCGTCGGCACCAAGGGCCTGTCGATGTTCCTGGTCTCGAAGTACCACGTGGACCTGGAGACCGGCGAGCTCGGCGAGCGCAACGGCGTCTACGTCACCAACGTCGAGAAGAAGATGGGTCTCAAGGTCTCCACGACCTGCGAGGTCACCTTCGGCGGCGAGCACCCGGCCGTGGGCACGCTGATCGGCGAGGTTCACGAGGGCATCAAGCAGATGTTCATGATCATCGAGCACGCCCGGATGATGGTCGGCTCGAAGGCGATCGCCACGCTCTCCACCGGCTACCTCAACGCCCTCGCCTACGCCAAGCAGCGGGTGCAGGGCGCCGACCTCACCCAGATGGCCGACAAGTCGGCCCCCCGCGTGACGATCACCCACCACCCGGACGTACGCCGGGAGCTGATGCTCCAGAAGTCGTACGCCGAGGGCATGCGGGCCCTGGTCATGCTCACCGCCACCTACCAGGACGACGTGCTGATCGCCGAGCACGAGGGCCGCAGGGACGAGCACGCCGAGGCGATGAACGACCTGCTGCTGCCGCTCGTCAAGGGTGTCGGCTCCGAGCGCTCGTACGAGCTGCTGGCCCGCTCGCTGCAGACCCTGGGCGGCTCCGGATACCTGCAGGACTACCCGATCGAGCAGTACATCAGGGACGCGAAGATCGACTCCCTCTACGAGGGCACCACCGCGATCCAGGGCATGGACCTGTTCTTCCGCAAGGTCCTGCGCAACCAGGGGGCCGCCCTCGGCTCGCTGTACGCCGACGTGAAGGCCTTCTCCGCCTCCGAGGCGGGCAACGGGCGGCTGAAGGAGGGGCGCAAGCTCCTGGGCGAGGCCGCCGACGACGTCAAGGCCATGGCCGACACCATGGCGGGCTGGGCGATCGGCTCGCTGGAGACCCCGCAGGAGGTCTACAAGGTCGGCCTGAACACCACCCGGTTCCTGCTCGCCTTGGGCGACGTGGTGATCGGCTGGCTGCTGCTGCGCCAGGCCGAGGTGGCCCTGGCCGCGCTGGGCTCGGCCACCGAGGGGAGCGACCACGCCTTCTACACCGGCAAGGTCTCCGCGGCCGTGTTCTTCGCCCAGACCGTCCTGCCCCGCATCGCCGCCGAGCGCCGCACCCTCGAAGCCACCGACCAGGACCTGATGGAACTGCCCGAAGAGGCCTTCTGACCTGATCTGACCCAGCCCGACCCGACCTGCCCCGGCCCGAGCCGCGCCGCTTCGGGCCGACGGACCACCTGCTCCCGCGGCAGGCACGATGAGGGACCGGCCCCGTTCTCACGGGGCCGGTCCCTCATCCTTTTCCCGGCTCCTCGTGCTTTTCCCGGCTCCTCGTGTCGCGACGAGACCTCCCAGACGTCCTGGAACGGAAACCCGAACGGCCGACCGCCGATCCGATGTCGCCCCACCCCGAGTTGGCCGCCCAGGACGATCGGGGGGCGGCGAGGGACGAAGACGGATGGATCATCGCGAAGTCATTGACAGCCACACCTTGTTATTCTCATACTGAGATTGTCTCAACTTGAGAAGGACATGTGATGGATGAAACCGAGTTCCTGGCCGGATACGACCCGCGGGCATATCCGGCGGTCGCGGTGACGGTCGACGTGGTGGCGCTCACCATTCGCGGGGGCGGGTTGCGCGTTCTGCTGATCAAGCGGGCCGAGCAACCCTATGCGGGGCTGTGGGCGCTGCCCGGGGGTTTCATCCGGCCGGGAGAGGATCTGCCGCAGGCCGCGGCGCGGGAGCTGGCCGAGGAGACGGGGCTGGCCGGGCTGGCGGAACGGGTCCACATCGAGCAGCTCGCCAGCTACGGGGCGCCCGAGCGTGATCCCCGGATGAGGATCGTCTCGGTCTCCTATCTGGCGTTCGCGCCCGACCTGCCCGACCCCCGGGCGGGCTCGGACGCGGCCGACGCCTCCTGGCATCCGGTCGACAAGCTGCCGGAGCTCGCGTTCGACCACGACCGCATCCTGGCGCACGGGCTGGAGCGGGCCCGCGGCAAGCTGGAGTACACCCCGCTCGCCACCGCGTTCGCCGGCGAGAGGTTCACGATCTCCGAGTTGCGTGGCGTCTACGAGACGGTCTGGGGCGTGCCGCTGCACGCGGGCAACTTCCACCGCAAGATCCTGTCGGTGCCCGGCTTCGTGGAGAGCACCGGCGAGACCACCGAGAGCGGCGGGGCCAGGGGCGGGCCGCGCGCCAAGCTCTACCGGGCCGGCGACGCCCGGCTCCTGCACCCCGCCCTGTTGCGGCCGGCCAGGGAGGAGCAGATCAGATGACCACCACGGCCGAGGCGATCGCGCTGGTGACCGCCGCCCGCACGCCCGAGGACCTGTTCGGAGGGGATTTCCCGCACCGGACGTACCGGAGGCTGGCGAGGCTGCTCCACCCCGACCTCGCGCCGGGAGCGGAGGCCGCCGAGGCGTTCAGCAGGCTGGCGGGGCTGTGGGCGGCCCGCGGCGGGGCCCGGGACCGGGCCACGGAGCGGGCCAAGGAGACGGTGATCACCACCAGGCGGGGCACCTACCGGATCGGGGGCGTCTTCCGGCGGGGCGCGTCGGCCGTGCTCTACGAGAGCGGCACCGACACGCTGCTCAAGCTTCCGCGCAGCCACGCGGACAACGACCTCATGCGCCGCGAGGCGGAGTCCCTGGAGACGATCGCCCGCGACGGCGACCCGCTGCTCCTGCCGTACGTGCCCCGCCTGGTGGAGTCGTTCCGGCACCGCTCGGAAAGGGTCGAACGGCAGGCCAACGTGATCAGCCGGGTGCCGGACGGGTTCCTGAGCCTGGACGAGGTCCGGTTGCGGCGGCCGGTTCTCGACGTGCGGGACGTGGCGTGGATCTGGCGGCGGCTGCTGGTGGCGGTCGGCGCGGCCCACCGGGCGGGGGTCGTGCACGGCGCGGTGTTCGGGCAGCACGTCCTCGTCCACCCGCTCGACCACGGCCTGGTGCTCGTCGACTGGAGCCAGTCGGTCCCGCTCGGCACCCCGATCACCGCGCTCGTGGCCAGGCACCGCGACGACTACCCGCCCTCGGTCCTGGCCAGGAGGCCCGCGACCCCGGCCACCGACATCCACCTCGCCACCCGCTGCGTGGCCGCCCTCATGGGCGACCACGTCCCCGTCCCGGTCAGGAACTTCGTCCGGGGCAGCCTGCTCAGCCCGCCGAACGACGCCTGGCGGCTGCTGGGGGAGCTCGACGACCTGCTCGACGACCTGTACGGGCCGAGGAAGTACCGGCCGCTCCATCTCTGACTTTCACAAGACTCCCTATCGCAAGACTCCATAGAACGTTCCATCCCTGATCCGAGGAGATCATCCGTGGGAAGCGGAAACTGGTCCACCGACGTCTACTCCGCCGCCGCGAGCTACCGCGCGGCGAGGGGTTCGAGCGCCTTCGCCTACAGCGACAGCGGCGCCCGCTCCGCTCACCCCGACCTCGACCCGCACGGAGTGGCGCTCCGCGAGAGCCGTGACTCCGCCGAACACCCCAACTCCCTGGCCGTGGCCGTCCTGTTCGACGTGACCGGCTCGATGGGCGGGGTGCCCCGCACCCTCCAGACCAAGCTGCCCGACCTGCTCGGACTGCTGCTGCGCAAGGGGTACGCCACCGACCCGCAGATCCTCTTCGGCGCGATCGGCGACGCCACCTGCGACCGGGCCCCGCTGCAGGTCGGCCAGTTCGAGTCCGACAACCGGATGGACGAGCACCTGGGCAAGATCCTGCTTGAGGGCGGGGGCGGCGGCCAGATGACCGAGTCGTACGAGCTGGCGATGTACTTCATGGCCAGGCACACCTCGATCGACTGTTTCGAGAAGCGGGGCCGCCGGGGCTACCTGTTCATCATCGGCGACGAGCTGCCCTACCCGCAGGTCAGGCGGCGCGAGGTCGAGAAGGTCATCGGCGAGCGGCCCCGCGAGGACATCTCGACCAGGGACATGGTCGCCGAGCTGACCAGGATCTACGACGTCTACTACATCCTCCCCGCCGGGGCGAGCCACGCCGGGGACGGCCGGGTGCTGACCGCCTGGCGCGAGCTGCTCGGCCAGAACGTGCTGGAGCTGGACGACCTGGACGCGGTCTGCGAGACCATCGCGCTCACCGTCGGCCTCGGCGAGGACGCCATCGACCTGCGAGAAGGGCTCGACGACCTCGCCGAGCTCGGCTCGGACGCCGGAACCGCCGTGGGCAAGGCCCTCGCCAAGCTCGACCGGGGCACCCTCGTGGTGGCCGACGGGCTCGACCTGGGCGGCGACAGCGGCGTGATGCGGCTCTGAAGACCTCCCCGCCGTGCGGCGGCCACCGCGAAAGCGGCGGGGAGTGCCACCACGAAGGGAGAAGGCCCCTCCCCGGCGGGGACGACGCCCCGCCGGGGAGGGACCTCCGGTGGAGAGCCTGGCGGGCGACACCCCGCCCGCTGAACGGACCGGCAACGCCCCGGAGGGGCCGACAACGCCCCGGAAGGACTGGCCGACGCCCTGGAGGGGCCGGCGGGGAACGGCTCGCCGGGGAGACGGGAAAGGGGAGGAGACGAGGGTGAACGGGTGGACGCATGCGTGAGCACATGATCGTGACCGACCTCGGGTACGGCGACGCGGGGAAGGGCACCGTCGTCGACTGGCTCTGCGCCCGTGAGCCCGTCCAGGCGGTCGTCAGGTTCAACGGGGGCGGGCAGGCGGGTCACAACGTCGTCCTGCCCGACGGGAGGCAGCACACGTTCGCGCAGTTCGGGTCGGGCACGTTCAGGGGCGTGCCGACTCATCTGTCCAGGTTCATGGTGGTGGATCCGCTGTCGCTGGCCAAGGAGGCCGACCACCTGGCCGAGCTGGGGGTCCCCGACCCGTTCTGCCTGCTCACCGTGGACCGGGACGCCCTGCTCGCCACGCCGTACCACGTGGCGGCGGGGCGGGCCAGGGAGCTGGCGCGCGGGGTGGACCGGCACGGGTCGTGCGGGATGGGTGTCGGCGAGACCATGGCCTACGCCCTGGAGCACCCCGATCTCGCGCCGGTCGCGGGCGACTGCGAGGAGCCGGTCCGGCTCGCCCGCAAGCTGCGCGCGCTCCGCGAGGCCCTGGGGGTGACCGGGCCGCCCGTGGAGGACTGCGTCGACGCCTACCGGGCGTTCGCCGAGCGGGTGATCCTGGTCGGCTCCTCGTTCGTGACCGCGCTGCTGCGCAGGCGGCCCGTGGTCTTCGAGGGGGCGCAGGGCGTGCTGCTCGACGAGTGGCACGGCTTCCACCCGTACACCACCTGGAGCACGACGACCTTCGCCAACGCGCTGGAGCTGCTCGACGGGACGCCCGCCACGCGGCTGGGCGTGCTGCGGATCTACACCCCGCGCCACGGCCCGGGACCGCTGGTCACCGAGGACGCGGCGCTCGCGCTGCCCGAGGCCCACAACGGGACCGGCCCCTGGCAGGGGCCCTTCCGCACCGGCCACTTCGACGCGGTGGCCCACCGCTACGCGCTGGCGGTCTCCGGCGGGGCCGACGTCCTCGCGCTCACCCACCTGGACGCGCCGGTGTCGCGGATGTGCGTGTCGTACGACATCGGCGAGCTTCCGGTGGGCAGGGCGGGCGACCTGGACGGGCAGGCCGGGCTGACGGAGCGGCTGCGGGAGGCCGGGCCGCGCTACGCCGACGGGATCGACGACTGGCCCGCGGCGGTGGCGGAGGCCCTCGGAGTGCCGGTGTGGCTGGGTTCGTCGGGTCCCACCGCCGCGGACAAGGTCCTTCTCAGTGGTGTGATCACGCCAGAGAGGGTATGACCAAAGCCGGACTCTCTCTTTGCCTGGCGAACAGCCTTACCCGGAGGAACTCATGGGTGTCGGGGTCAGCATCTTCTTTCTCACGCTCGGCGCCATCCTCCGCTTCGCCATCGATCCCGACGTTCTCGGCGAGGCCGTGCACATCGACGTGATCGGCCTGATCTTCATGATCGTCGGTGCCGTCGGGATCGTGCTGAGCATCGTGATGGCTCCCAAGCGCGGGCACACGTCCGAGGAGCGCCTGATGCACCGCGAGAACAACCCGCCGGAGGTCTGAGGTCTAGAGCCGTGTCGCGGTCCGGACGAGGTCGGCGACGGCTCTGGACCGGCTGTGCGGTGGCCAGGCGATCACGGTGGTGACCGTCGGCGCGTCCAGCACGGGCACGGCGGCGAGGTCGTCGTGCAGCTGGGACCGGCACGACTCCGGTGAGATCGCGCACGCGCGGCCGAGCGCGACCAGCTGCAGCAACTGCGTGTGGTCGCGGACCCGCGGGCCGGGCCCGGGCGGGCAGGTGCCGTCGGGGGCGGGCCAGCGCGGCAGTGGAAGGTCTGGCAACGCGGTGATGTCGGCCATGTGCACGTGGGCCCGGAGGGTGAGTGGATGCCCGGCCGGCAGGATCACGACCTGGCTCTCCGTACTGAGCTCCTCGGTGTCGAACCCGGCCGTCGAGTCGAAAGGCCGGTGCAGCAGCGCCACGTCGGCCCGGCCCTCGCGCAGCAGCCGTTCCTGCTCGCCCGGCCCGCACAGGGTGACCTCGACGGGGACCGCGCCGGGGTCGGCCGCGTAGGCGCCGAGCAGTTTCGCCAGCAGCTCGCTGGACGCACCGGCCTTGACGGCGAGGACCAGGCCGGGACGGCCGGTCGCGGCGAGGGCGGCGCGGCGGGTCCGGCGCTCGGCGGCGTCGACCGCGGCGAGGGCCGCCCGGCTCTCGGCCAGCAGCACCGAGCCGGCCTCGGTCAGCGTGACGGTGCGGCTGGTCCGGTCCAGCAGCGCCGCCCCGAGCCGGCGTTCGAGCTGCTGGATCGCCCGCGACAGAGGCGGCTGCGCCATCCCGAGCCTCCGCGCGGCGCGCCCGAAGTGCAGCTCTTCGGCGACGGCGACGAAGTAACGCAGTTCCCGGGTCTCCACGCGGCCATGCTACCCGGGATCGATACCTGGAGGGTATCGCTGACCACCTGATCGGTGTTGGACCCCCCGCCAAGGTCCGGGGCAGCATCGTTCCCATGAGTCAACGGACAATCGCGCTGGTCACGGGCGCGAACAAGGGAATCGGGTACGAGATCGCGGTGGGCCTGGGCGCCCTCGGCTGGAGCGTCGGCGTCGGCGCCCGCGACGATCGGCGCCGTACGAGCGCGGTGGAGAAGCTGCGCGCGGCCGACGTCGACGCGTTCGGCGTACCGCTGGACGTGACCGACGACGCGAGCGCGACCGCCGCCGCACGGCTGATCGAGGAGCGGGCCGGGCGCCTCGACGTGCTCGTCAACAACGCGGCCATCACCGGTGGCATGCCGCAGGAGCCCAGCCGGGTCGATCCGGCCACCATCCGAACGGCCGTGGAGACCAACGTGATCGGCGTCATCCGCGTCACCAACGCGATGTTGCCGCTGCTGCGCCGCTCCACCTCGCCGCGGATCGTGAACATGTCCAGCAGCGTCGGCTCCCTCACCCGGCAGTCGGGGCTCGCCGGTGAACGGACGACGGGTCCGGTGGCCGTGGCGTACGCGCCGTCGAAGACGTTCCTGAACGCCGTCACCGTCCAGTACGCCCGGGAGCTGAGCGGCACGAACATCCTGATCAACCTCGGCTGCCCCGGCTTCGTCGCGACCGACCTCAACGGCTTCCGCGGCGTGCGCACTCCCGCACAGGGCGCGGCGATCGCCGTCAAACTCGCGACCCTCCCCGACGACGGCCCGACCGGCGGGTTCTTCGAGGACGCGGGCGAGGTGCCGTGGTGACGCGCCCTGGTGACGCGCACCGTGGTCGTCGCCCGCGCGCCTCGAACCGGGCGTTCCCACCCGCGCCCGCGTCCCCGTCGTGGCCACGATCCGGTGCGGCGCGGCCCGGAGCCCGGCCCGTGGGGAGGCGGCGCCACCGGCGACGGTCATCCCTCAGGGACCGGTAGACGGTCGCGTGGGAGATGCGAATGCTCGCGTCGGGTGTCGCCCGGCACCGGTGGCCCGAAGACCGTGCCGCCCTAGACCTCGAACTGCACCGCCGCCCGCGAGGCCACGATCGGCTTGATGTACTCGGCGATCGCGGCCTGGTGCAGCGGGTGGTCGCGGTAGACGATGAAGTCGTCGGCGCTGTCGAAGTCCGCGACGATGGCGAACTGGTGGTTGCCCGGGCTCACGCCCGCGTCGGGGCCGAGGGTGTAGGAGCGGATCTCCGTGATCGCCTCGGGCAGCTTGCCGAATTCCGTGGCGACCCTGGCCCGCTGCTCCTCGGTGGCCTCTTCCGACCAGGTGAACAGCACGACATGCCGGAACATGATCTTCCCTTCGTTCGGGTGCCCCAGGTGTCCTGAGCGCCCGGCCAGCGTACGGCCAGGCGTGCCGGGACCCGGCGGCACCCCGGCCCCGCCGCGTCACGGCGGCTTCCGGCGGCTTCCCGGGCGCTTTCGGAGGGCTTCCCGAGCGCTTCCCAGTGGCTCTCCGACGCTACGGAACGGTGCCGGTCCGCCCGTCTCGTACGGGAACCCGCTCTCGCGACGGACGCGGTGCGGACCCTCGGCCCCTGGCGGACTTGATCCTTATCCGGCTAGAGCGTCTCGGCACGGCTTCGAGCACGATCTTGTGAGCCGCCTCGGGGATGAACCGGAGGTCGTGGGTGATCAGGATGGTGGTGCGCCCGGCCATCAGCCGCTTGAGCGGTTCCATGATCCGTGCCGCGGTGGGCGCGTCGAGGCCCGTCATCGGCTCGTCGAGGACGAGCACGGGCGCGTCGCGCAGGATGGCCCTGGCGATGGCGATCCGCTGGCGCTGCCCGCCCGACATCAGCCGGCCCCGCTGCCCGATCGGCGTGTCGTACCCGAGGGGAAGCGTGGTGACGAAGTCGTGGACGTCCGCCATCACGGCGGCCCTGACGACGGCGTCCGGGTCCGCGCCGGGGCATCCGTAGGCGATGTTCTCGCGCACGGTCCCGGAGAAGAGCAGGTTCTCCTGCTGCAGGATGGTGATGTTGTCGCGCAGTGACTCGCGCGACAGCTCACGGATGTCCGTCCCGTCGAGCAGGACGTGCCCGGCCGTGGGGTCGTAGAAGCGCAGCAGGAGTTTCGCGATCGTGGACTTGCCCACGCCGCTGGGCCCGGTGCACACGACCAGCTCGCCCGGCTCGACGGCGAAGGACAGGTCCCGCAGCGTGGGCCTCCTCCTGTTCGGGTAGGTGAAGCCGACCCCCCGGAACTCGATGTGACCTCGTCCGCGCCCCATGTGGACGGCGTCGTCGCGGTCGGTCACGGCCGGCCGGGTCGTCAGGATCTCGATGACGCGGTCGGAGCCCGCCGCAGCCTCGGAGACGGTGAGGGCGATCTGTCCCAGGCTCTGCACCGCCGGGTAGAGGTAGGCGAGATAGGCGGCGAAGGCGAGCAGGCCGCCGATGGTGAGGCGTCCCGAGGAGATCTCCCAGGCGCCGAACCCGAGGATCGTGATCAGGCAGATGGTCTCGATGACCTGCACGACGGGTCCGTACAGGGAGGAGAGCCACGCCTGCGCCACGTTCGCCCGCATCCAGGTGTCTCCCTCGGAGTGCAGCCGCTCGGCCTCGGCGCCCTGGCGGTTGTAGGACTGGACGAGCGACTGGTTGGACAGGCCCTCCTCGATGACGCTGTTCATGATCCCGTTGCTGAGCCGCTCGCGCGCCGACACGACCCTGAACCTGCTCGCGAAGACCTTGGCGACCAGCAGGAAGGCCGGGACCAGCAGGAACGTCAGCAGCGCCAGATCCCACCTGATGTAGAAGGCGGCACCGGCGAAGAAGACGACGCTGACGAGCGTGGTGAAGAGTTTGACCAGGCCGGAGCCGATGAGTTCCTCGATGGCCTCGATGTCGTCGGTGAGCCTGGCCATCAGGTCACCCAGGCGGCGGTTGTCGAAGAAGTCGGGCGTGAGCGTCTGGATGTGCTCGAACACCCTGTCGCGCAACCGCAGCAGGAAACGCTCGCCACCGAGGGCGGTGAGGTAGGAGCCCACGAAGGAGACCAGCCCCGCGGTCGCCGCGAGGCCCAGCCAGGCGGCGGCGGGGAGCCAGAAGGCCCCCAGGTTCTGCTTGCTGAGGACCTCGTCCGTGATGTGGCCGAACAGGCCGATCGCGGCGACCTCGCAGACGGCCGCGACGATGGCGAGCGTGCCACCGGCCACGAGCAGATGGCGGAGGCCGCGGGTGTACGGCCAGAACTCCCTGAAGGTCCTGCGGATGGAGACAGTCGGCGCCAGCGGGGGACGGCGCACCGCGGCCCTCGTCCCGTGGGGCGAGAGCGATTCTGAGAATGAGAGCCGACGGTTGACCCGCCGACTCTCATTTGTTTCCGCTAGCACCGGATCTGACCTACCACCACCCGCCGCAGCCGCATCCACATCCGCAGCGGCGACGGCGTCGGCAGCATCCCCAGCCGCCTCCCCACTCCAAGAATCGGCCGGTCGGGAAGAGCTGCTTGAAAGTCATGGCTTCCCCCTTCGTGCTGAGCTTGTCGCGCTTACCAACCACGACACTAGCACCCATACCCTGACAAATCACCAAATTCAGCACGCATTAAAAATGTTTTAACAAGCCATTCGCGGAATCCATAAAACGTATCGAGGGTAAAGCCTTTCACAACTTCCGAGCGTCGCCCCACAGCCTAGCCCGAGCTGGGGATACGCACCCTAAAGCTTGATCCACAGGAGGCAAAAAGGGGTTTCTCGTTACCGCCCTTCCGGCGGCAGGTACGGCGTCCCGGCGGTCGGCCGGGATCACTTGAAGTCCTCGGCCGCATTCCCTTCGCGGCAATTGATGCGCGAAACCAGGAAATGTCGGGCAGGTACTCCGGGGTATATCGGAAGGCCCTCTATCCCCACCTTCCCGGCGGGTACAGGGGGCGGCGGGTACGAGAGGAAGGGACGCACCCGGGCCTCCCGCGGACTTCAGACGGAAAAGCCCCCGCGAACCGCTCCCGGACTCAAGCCGCGCAGGCGGGCGCCACCCGTACCCAAGACCGCCCAGGGAAGCACCACCCGTACCCAAGCCGTCCACGGGAGCCACCCCGTACCCAAAGGCCGCCCACGGGAGCGCCACCCGTACCCAAGCCTCAGGGGGGCACCCCGGCCCCCAAGCCGCACACGAGACCGGCAGGCGCCGCCTCCGGGCCGTTCGCCCGTCTCCTCGCCCGCGGGGCCACGACGGCCCGCGAACCGTCCACGGGTCCGCCCCCTCCTTGAGGGGGCGGACCCGTGGGTGTCGCGGGGTCAGCCCCAGGCGAGCATGCGGAGCGGGTCCTCAAGCATGGCGCCGACGTCGCGGAGGAAGAGCGAGCCCAGCTCCCCGTCCACCACCCGGTGGTCGAACGAGAGGGCGAGCGTGCAGACCCTGCGCGGCACGACCTGCCCGTCCACCACCCACGGCATCTCCCTGACCTGGCCGAAGGCCAGGATCGCGGACTCGCCCGGGTTGAGGAGCGGGGTACCCGCGTCCACCCCGAAGACGCCCACGTTGGTGATCGTGATCGTGCCCCCGGCCATGTCGGCGGGCTGGGTGCGGCCCGCCCTCGCGGTCTCGGCGAGGGCTCCGAGGGCGGCGGCCAGGCCGGGCAGCGACAGGCGGTGGGCGTCCTTGACGTTGGGGACGAGCAGGCCGCGGGGGGTGGCCGCGGCGATGCCCAGGTTGACGCGGTGCTTGACCACGATCTCCTGGCGGGTCTCGTCCCAGACAGAGTTGATCATCGGGTAGCGGCGGGCGGCGACGAGCACCGCCTTGGCGACCATGAGCAGCGGGGAGACCTTGACCTCGGCGAAGTCGGGCAGCCCGCGCAGGCGCTGGACCGCGTCCATGGTCGCCGTCACGTCCACCTGGAGGAACTCCGTCACGTGCGGCGCGGTGAACGCGGACGCCACCATGGCCTGCGCGGTCGCCTTCCGGACCCCCTTGACCGGGATCCGCTCCTCCTCCTCGCCCTCCCAGGTCACGGCCGCTCCCCGCGGCCGGGCGGGCGCGGCCTGGACGTCGTTCCCCGGGGCGGGGGCGGCGAGCGCGGCCTGGACGTCGTCCCTGGTGATCGACCCGTGCGGGCCGGTCCCCAGGAGGGAGGCCAGGTCGACCCCCAGGTCCTTGGCGAGCTTCCGCACCGGGGGCTTCGCCAGAACCGCGCCCCGCCCCGGCGACGAGGCCGTGGACGGGGTGGGCAAGACGGTGACCGCACCGGGCCCGTTCACCCCGGGCGGCACCGCCTCGGGGACCCGGGCCGCGGGCGCGCCGGGCGTCCCCGCGCCGGGCCGTGTGGCCTCGGGGGACGTACCGGACACACCTTCGGGAGAGGACGGTTTGCGGGGGCGACGCTTGGCGGCGCCCGGCTTGACGCCGTAGCCCACCAGCACCGGCTGCCGGACCTCGGCCGGAGGGGTCGGCACCATGTCGTCGGCCAGTGCCTCCGCCCGATCAGCCGTCCGGCCCGCCGCCGGGTCCGCGGCGGGAGCGGGGGCCGGAGGGCCGCCGGTGCCGTCGTCCACCGAGATGATCGGCCTGCCGACGTCCACGACCTCGCCCTCGTCCGCCATCAGGGCGGCGACCACGCCCTCGAACGGGCAGGGAAGCTCGACGACGGCCTTGGCGGTCTCGATCTCCACGATGATCTGGTTGACCTTGACCGGGTCTCCCGCCTTCACGTGCCAGCGGACGATCTCCGCCTCGGTCAGGCCCTCCCCCACGTCGGGAAGCTTGAACTCCTTCATCTCCAGCCCTTCCTCAGAACGCGAACGCGCGGTCGACGGCGTACAGGACCCGGTCCAGGTCGGGCAGGTAGTGGTCCTCCAGCCGCGAGGGAGGGTAGGGGGTGGAGGGTCCTCCGGCCCTCAGGACCGGGGCCTCCAGGTGGTAGAAGCACTCCTCGGTGACGCGGGCGGCGATCTCGCCGCCGAAGCCGCTGAAGACCGGCGCCTCGTGCACCACGACGCATCGCCCGGTCCGGCGCACCGACTCCACGATCCTCCCGGTGTCGAGCGGGTTGAGCGAGCGCAGGTCCACGACCTCCAGGGAGCGGCCGTCGTCCTCGGCCGCCTTCGCGGCCTCCAGGCAGGTCTTCACCATCGGCCCGTACGCGAGCAGGGTGAGGTCCGTCCCCGGCCGCACCACCCTCGCCTCGTCGAAGGGGGTCCAGCCGGAGGAGTCGACGTCCACCTCGGCCTTCTCCCAGTAGCGCCGCTTGGGCTCGAAGAAGATCACCGGATCGTCGCAGCGGATCGCCTGCTGGATCATGGTGTAGGCGTCGGCCGGGTTGGAGCAGGCCACGACGCGCAGGCCCGCCGTGTGGGTGAAGTAGGCCTCGGGCGACTCGCTGTGGTGCTCCACCGCGCCGATGCCGCCACCGCACGGGATCCGTACGACGACCGGCAGTTTCAGCTTGCCCAGCGAGCGCAGCGGCATCTTGGCGAGCTGCGTGATGATCTGGTCGGCCGCGGGGAAGACGAACCCGTCGAACTGGATCTCGCAGACCGGCCGGTAGCCGCGCAGCGCCAGGCCGATGGCCGTCCCGACGATGCCCGACTCGGCGAGCGGGGTGTCGATGACCCGCTGCTCGCCGAAGTCCTTCTGCAGGCCGTCCGTCACCCGGAACACCCCGCCGAGCTTGCCGACGTCCTCACCCATGACGAGGACCTTGGGGTCGTCCTCCATGGCCTTGCGCATGCCCTCGTTGAGCGCCTTGGCCATCGTGAGAATGCTCATGCCTCGAACCCCTCCAGGTAGGTGGCGAACTCGGCACGCTCGGCGTCGATCAGGGAGTGCCGCTCGGCGTAGACGTTGTCGAAGATGGCCAGCGGCTCGGGGTCGGGCAGTTCGAGGCAGCGTTTGCGGACGTCCCTTCCCAGCTCGTCGGCCTCGGCGTCGACCGCGTCGAAGAACTCCTGGTCGGCGATCTGGTTCTTGAACATGTAGGCTCTGACCCGCTCGATCGGGTCCTTGAGCTTCCACGCCTCCAGCTCGGCGGCCACCCGGTAGCGGGTCGGGTCGTCGGAGGTGGTGTGGGCGCCCATCCGGTAGGTGAACGCCTCGATCAGCATGGGCCCCTGCCCGGACCTGGCGTCGGCCAGCGCCTTGCGGGTGACGGCCAGGCAGGCGAAGACGTCGTTGCCGTCGACCCGGACGCCGGGGAACCCGAACCCGCTCGCCCTGCGGTACAGCGGGATGCGCGACTGCTTCTCCAGCGGCTCGGAGATGGCCCACTGGTTGTTCTGGCAGAAGAACACCACCGGCGCGTTGAACACCGACGCCCAGATGAACGACTCGTTCACGTCGCCCTGGGAGGTGGCGCCGTCGCCGAAGTAGACGATGCTGGCGGCCTCGGCGCCGTCGCGCTGGATGCCCATGGCGTAGCCGACCGCGTGCAGGGTCTGGCTGCCGATCACGATGGTGTAGAGGTGGAAGTTGTGCTCGGCGGGGTCCCAGCCTCCGTGGTTGACGCCGCGGAACAGGCCCAGGAGGTTCACCGGGTCGACCCCCCGGCACCAGGCCACACCGTGCTCGCGGTAGGTCGGGAACGCCATGTCGGCCTCGGTCAGCGCCCGGCCGGAGCCGATCTGCGCGGCCTCCTGGCCGAGCAGCGAGGCCCACAGACCCAGCTCGCCCTGGCGTTGCAGGGCCACGGCCTCCAGGTCGACGCGGCGGACCATGACCAGGTCCCGGTAGAGCCCGCGGATCTCCTCGGGCGTCAGGTCTATGTCGTAGTCGGGGTGCTCGACCCGTTCTCCCTCGGGGGTCAGCAGCTGGATGAGCTCCGGAGGTGCTTCCGCACCACGAGAGGCGTCGGCTGTCACGTGCCACTCCTGTGTGCTCGGGGCCGTCTGGATGGGTTCTCCACCGTGGTCCGGCCGATTCGCGACGCGTTCGACCCGTCTGGTGGTGGTTCGCCCGCGCTTGTGGCCATGGTGGCAGAGGTCACATACATGTGCGCAAGACCTGCCTCGGCGTCCATATGCTCCCCGTTCCCCGCGCGTTCCCTTTCACCCGCCCGTTTCGTTCGGCGGGGTGCCACCCCGGACTGCTCTCGCGCGTGCGGCGCGGATCCGGCTCCTGATCATCTTCGCGTGTACAGGGCGGGGTCCGGCCTCCCGTCCCCCTCGCCCGTACGGACCGGGGCCTCTCGCACGCGGGGTGTGAGCCGGATCCGGCCCCCGCGCCGGAGCGCGGCCGGAGCCCGTTACTCTTGAGGCGCCGGACCGTCCCCGTCTCAACCAGGAGGAACACCGTGGCGCGCGTCATCGTCGACGTCATGCTGAAGCCCGAGATTCTCGACGCGCAGGGGCAGGCGATCGCCCGCGCACTGCCGCGGCTCGGCTTCTCCGGTGTCTCAGCGGTACGGCAGGGCAAGCGGTTCGAGGTGGAGCTCGAAGGGCCCGCCGACGAGGCGGCACTTGCGGACGTCCGAAAAATGGCCGAGACCCTGCTCGCCAACACGGTGATCGAGGACTACACCGTCACCGTCGAGTCCTAGGCCGTCACCCCCTGCCGACCAACCGCCCAGATCCGGCTATGTCCGGCTTTATGGGCGGAGCAATCCCACGGCTTGACCACCAGTCAATAACATTACGGTTATTTTGCGGTTAGCCCGGATTCTGCAGGGAAGCCTTCACGAGGTGACATCTGACCCCGGGAGGAAACCGGTGGACATGGAGTTCTCGCTGGCTCTGCCGCGACAGGCCGTCGGTATTCCGATGGTCCGCAGGGCGCTCGGTGACTCCCTGCACTCGCTCGGAGTCACGGAAGAGTGCGTTGCCGACATCCTGCTGGCGGTGACCGAGGCGTGCGCCAACGCCGTGCGCCACGGTGGTCCGGCCAACCGCTACGAGGTCGAGACCGCCATCGGCCACGGCCGCTGCGACGTCCGCATCATCGACCGGGGCCAGGGCCTCGTCCGGGTGCCTGAGCACTACCCGCCGACCGACGCCGAGAACGGCAGGGGCCTGCTCATCATGCAGGCCGTGGTGGACGAGATCTCCTTCGACATCACCCCCGGCCGGGGCACCGTCGTGCACCTGCGCAAGCACCTCGACTGGGACGACGACGCCCTCTACTCCCGCGGCCGGGTGCTGGCCGCCGTATAAGGCCGTACGAACCCGGCTGGGTAAAGCCGTACGCCCCGGCCGTCGCCCGCTGAGCTGTGCGATCGGACACTCCGCGCCTGACCGCTCGCCGGGAGCGGATAGCCTGGGAGCACCGCCGCAGACCGACGTCCGAGTGTGTGAGATGTCGGCGCGGCGCTCGTGTGTGGAGGGGAACGCTGTCATGAGTGCTGCCCGTGTGGGCGTGGTCACTTTTCCCGGAACTCTTGACGATCAGGACGCGGCTCGCGCCGTGCGCCACGCGGGCGGCGAAGCCGTCCCGCTCTGGCACGCGGACCCCGATCTCAAGGGGGTGGACGCGGTCTTCCTGCCGGGCGGGTTCTCCTACGGAGACTACCTGCGCTGCGGGGCCATCTCCCGGTTCGCGCCGCTGATGGAGGAGCTGATCCCCGCCGCCGGAGCCGGGCTGCCGGTGCTCGGCACCTGCAACGGCTTCCAGATCCTCTGCGAGGCCCACCTGCTGCCCGGGGCGCTGATGCGCAACGCCGGGCTGCACTACATCTGCCGCGACCAGGGCATCCGGGTCGAGAACACCGCCACCCCCTGGACCTCCGACTTCACCGAGGGCCAGGAGATCGTGCTGCCGGTCAAGCACGGCGAGGGCCGCTACGTCGCCGACGAGGCGACCCTGAGCGCGCTGGAGGCGGGCGGCCAGGTCGTCTTCCGGTACGCGGGCGGCAACCCCAACGGCTCCCTGAACGACATCGCGGGCATCCGCAACGAGGCCGGCAACGTCGTCGGCCTCATGCCGCACCCCGAGCACGCCGTCGAGGACCTCACCGGCGCCCCGAGCACGGACGGTCGCGCCTTCTTCTCCTCGATCCTGAAGAAGCTGGTGAACGCATGAGTCTCGACACCGTCAAGCGGGCCGAGGACACCCCCGACGAGCGCCAGCCGTACGCCGAGCTGGGCATGAAGCTCGACGAGTACGAGCGGGTCCGCCAGATCCTCGGCCGTCGGCCCACCGGCTCCGAGCTGGCCATCTACAGCGTCATGTGGAGCGAGCACTGCTCCTACAAGTCGTCCAAGGTGCACCTGCGCCAGTTCGGCACCAAGGCCCCCACGTCGGAGGCGCTGCTCGTCGGCATGGGGGAGAACGCCGGGGTCGTCGACATCGGCGACGGCTGGGCCGCCACTTTCAAGATCGAGTCGCACAACCACCCGTCCTACGTCGAGCCCCACCAGGGCGCGGCGACCGGGGTCGGCGGCATCGTCCGCGACATCATGTCGATGGGCGCCCGGCCGATCGCGGTGATGGACGCGCTCCGCTTCGGCGCGGCCGACGCCCACGACACCCGGCGGGTGCTGCCCGGCGTGGTCGAGGGCATCAGCCACTACGGCAACTGCCTGGGGCTCCCCAACATCGGCGGCGAGGTCGTCTTCGACCCCTGCTACATCGGCAACCCGCTGGTGAACGCCCTGTGCGTGGGCCTGCTGCGCAAGGACCAGATCAAGCTCGCGGTGGCCCCCGGACCGGGCAACAAGGTCGTCCTGTTCGGCGCCCTCACCGGCCCCGACGGCATCGGCGGCGCCTCCGTGCTCGCCTCGGCCACGTTCGAGGACGAGTCGCAGGCCAAGCGTCCCAGCGTCCAGGTCGGCGACCCCTTCATGGAGAAGCTGCTGATCGAGTGCTGCCTGGAGCTGTACCAGGCGGACGTGGTCGTCGGCATCCAGGACCTCGGCGCCGCCGGGGTCTCCTGCGCGACCACCGAGCTCGCGGCCAAGGGCACCGGCGGCATGGACGTCAGGCTCGACCTCGTCCCGCTGCGCGATCCGTCGCTGCGGCCCGAGGAGATCCTGATGAGCGAGTCGCAGGAGCGCATGATGGCGGTCGTCACCCCCGACGACATCGACGCCTTCATGGCGATCTGCGCGAAATGGGACATCCCCGCGACCGTGATCGGTGAGGTCACCGACTCCAACCGCCTCGTGATGACCTGGCACGGCGAGACCATCGTCGACATCCCGCCGGGCACCGCGGCCGACGAGGGCCCGGTCTACGAGCGGCCGTTCCACGAGCCGGCCGGCCAGGTCGCGCTGAACGGCGACGACCCCGCCCGCCTCGACCGTCCCGCCGACCTGCGCGCGGCGCTGCTTGAGCTCCTCGGCTCGCCCAACCTGGCGTCCAAGGAGTGGGTCACCTCCCAGTACGACCGGTACGTACGCGGCAACACCGTGCTGGCCCAGCCCGCCGACGCGGGCGTGCTGCGCGTCAGCGAGGCCATGCCCGGCGCCGAGGAGACGACCAGGGGCATCGCGCTCGCCACCGACGGCAACGGCCGCTACGCCCGCCTCGACCCGTACGCCGGGGCCCAGCTCGCCCTCGCCGAGGCGTACCGGAACGTGGCCGTGACCGGCGCGACACCGCTCGCGGTGACCAACTGCCTCAACTTCGGCTCCCCCGAGGACCCCGAGGTCATGTGGCAGTTCGCCGAGGCCGTGCGCGGCCTCGCCGACGCCTGCAAGACCCTCGGCGTCCCGGTGACCGGCGGCAACGTCTCGTTCTACAACCAGACGGGATCCGTCCCGATCAACCCGACGCCGGTCGTCGGCGTGCTGGGCGTCATCGACGACGTGGCCACGCGCGTACGGACCGGCTTCACCGGCGACGGCGACAGGATCGTCCTGCTCGGCGAGACCGAGGAGGAGTTCGGCGGCTCGGAGTGGGCGCACGTGGCCCACGGCCACCTCGGCGGACTGCCGCCCGTGGCGCGGCTGGAGTCGGAGCGCGACCTCGCCCTCGTGCTGGCCGAGGCCGCCTCGCGGGGGCTGCTCACCGGTTCCCACGACCTGTCGGACGGCGGGCTCGCCATCGCCCTCGCCGAGGCCTGCATCGCCCAGGGCGTCGGCTGCGAGGTCTCCCTGACGGGCGACGACGCGTTCGTCGACCTGTTCAGCGAGTCGTCGGCGCGCGCGCTGGTGACCGTCGCGCCGGAGTCGTTCGACGCCTTCGCGGAGCTGTGCGCGGCCCGCGAGGTGCCCTGCTACGGCCTGGGCACGACCGGCGGCGACTCCCTGAACGTGACGGGCGTCCTGGACATCCCGGTCACCGAGCTCAGGGAGACCCACACGGCCACCCTGCCGGGCATCTTCGGCTGACCGTCTCTCGTACGAGATCCCAGAGGTCTCAGGGGTCTCAAGAGGTCTTTGGGAGGTCGGGCCCCTCACCGTCACGTGACGGTGAGGGGCCCGACCGATCTATATGAATCACACGGTCGGCGCCAAAAGACGGCGTGGTGAGGACGGTGAATCCCCACCGCGCCGCCCGCCGCTTTCCCGCGAGACAAGTCGGACGGATCACGTGGGTCGCGTTCCCGCGAAACGGGTCGGGCGACTGTACGGATCACGAGGACGGCGCCTGAGACACGAGGATTCCTCTCCCGTGACCACCACCGGTGACATCACACGGTGGACCGCGTGGCCGTCCGCGTTCCACGGCACGTGAAAGGCCCCGACAGTCGTCCGAGGTCTCTCACGTGCCGTCGAGTTCCGCCGTGGATCAGGAGGCGCTCATGCAGAGCGCGTAGACGCTGCCGCTGGCGTTCTTGCCGGCCACGGTCCAGCCGTTGCCGCTGGGCGCGCTCGTGTAGATCTGACCCGAACCACTGCCGCTGCTGCTGAAGCCGCCGCCCGTGACGACCTTGCCCGAACCGCAGCTCACACTCTGGCTTCCGCCCTGACCACCGAAGCTGAACGACCCGGGAACGGTGGTGATGGTGGGGACAGCGCCCTTGCCGTCCTTGCCGTCCTTACCGTCCACGCCGTCCTTACCGGCGGGACCCGCAGGTCCGGCGGGACCCTGCTTGCCGTCGTCACCCTTGGGGCCCTGAAAACCCCGGTCGCCCTTGGGACCGGCGGGACCCTGCCTGCCGTCGTCACCCTTGGGGCCCTGGAAGCCCCGGTCGCCCTTGGGACCGGCGGGACCCTGCTTGCCGTCGTCACCCTTGGGACCGGCGGGCCCCTGAGCGCCCGGCTTGCCCTCTTCGCCCTGCGGACCCTGCGGGCCGGTGTTGCCCTTCTCCCCGTCGGCCCCCTTGGGACCCTGCGGACCGGCTTCGCCCTTCGCTCCCTGCGGGCCGGTGGCTCCCTTGAGGCCCTGCGGACCCTGCGGGCCCTGCGGCCCGGTGTCGCCCTTGAGACCCTGCGCGCCTCGCGGACCCTGCGGCCCGGCGCTGGCGATGCCCTGCTGGCCCTGGGTCGTCTGCCCCCACGTGACCCGGATCTCGGTCGGCCTGCACCTGGCCGTCGCGTTGACGATCCGGGTGTAGCGCGTCTGCTTGTGGACGCACGCGTGGATCTCCGCCCCCGCCGACGATGCGACGGCGCTGCCGCTCGCGGTGAACAACGTTCCGACAAGCACGCCAACGGTCACTGCGGCGAGCGTGCGTCCGCCCGGCAACGTGATAGCCACTGGGCTTCCTTTCTGCGACACCAGAGTCTGGTGTGATGGGAGGGATACACGTAGTACACGTTTCGACCGTTCCATCGGTTGGCACCCGAAACATCACACTTCGGTGTCGGGGACCGGCGACCAACTCGCCTGCCGGCACCGGCCCCGTACGGGATAATCGGACCGTTCGGGGGAACCCGCCCGCTGGGCGTGGACGAACAAGACAGGGAACCGACAGGTTCTCCAGACGCGGAGGCCACCGTGCCGACCATCAACCCGACAGACGCGGTCGCGGAAGACCGTGCCCGACGGGAACCGTACCTGCCACCGGCGACCCAGCCGATCCGCACCGTGGTGTGGGTGCTGCATCTGGCGATGCCGT
Source organism: Streptosporangium vulgare (assembly GCF_042428775.1). Classification (NCBI taxonomy): domain Bacteria; kingdom Bacillati; phylum Actinomycetota; class Actinomycetes; order Streptosporangiales; family Streptosporangiaceae; genus Streptosporangium; species Streptosporangium vulgare. The sequence goes on from NZ_JBHMBS010000027.1 coordinate 36,502, forward strand.
TGCTCGGCCTCTGGCTCCTGCTGGCCGAACCCGACCTGAACATCGTGTTGCAGGACAACCCCAGCCATTTCTGGCTGATCATCACCGTGGCCGGGATCAACCTGGTCCTGGGCCTCATGGTCGGCGAGGCGTCGGCCCGCCGGGCGGACGCCCGGCTGCTGCTGGTCTCACTGGTCTTCCTGAGCGGCGCGGGATCGTTCCTGGTGCACGGGCTGACCACGCCGGGGATCATCCTGGACAGGACGAGCTACGGCTTCGACCTCTCGCACCCCGTCGGTCTCCTCGTGGCCTCGGTGTTCGCGTTCGCGTCGGCCCTGCCACTGGGTGAGCGGGCGGCCGAGGCCGTGCTGAGGAACCAGGTGTGGCTGCGCGGCGGTCTCGCCGCCCTGATCACCCTGTGGGGGGTGGTCTGCCTGGTGCCGGGCCTCACCTCGCTCAGCGGTTCACCCCCCAACGGGCCTCAGGGGGTCGGCCTGGGCGGCCTGGAGTGGATCGGGGTGGCACTGTTCGCGGCGGCCTCGGCGATGATGTTCCAGCTGCACCGCAGGCGTCCGGCGGTCGTGCTGATCAGCCTGGTCACCGCGTACGCGCTGCTCGCCGAGGCGCTGGTCGCCGGGTTGTCCCACCGCAACTGGCACCTGTCGTGGTGGCTGTGGCACGTGCTGCTGACCACGGCGTTCGTCTTCGTCGCCTACAGCGCCTACCTGCAGTTCCGGCGGGAGGGCACGAGCGCGGGACTGTTCGACTCGGTGGCGCTGTCGGCGACGGTCCGCAGGATCAGGGCCGACTACGAGGCCGCCCTGGAGGAGCTCGTCGGCCACCTGCGGCGCAGGGAGGAGAGCAGGGTCCCGATCGCGAACAGGCTGGCGGGCAAGTTCGGGCTCACCGACTCGCAGGTGGCGGTGCTCGACCGGGCGGGCGAGGCGCTGGCCAACGAGCGGGAGCTGAGCGACCGGCTCGCGGCGCTGGCCGACATCGGCAGGCAGGCCCGCGTGGGCCTGCCGGAGAAGGAGATGCTGGCCCAGGGCCTCGACCGCGTGCGGCAGGCGTACGGGGACGTCCGGATCAAGCTCGTCGACAACGGCCGGGTCACCGTGAGCTCCAGGGAGTACGGCCAGCGGGACTTCCCGGAGAACCGGCCGATCCGCCTGGAGGGGAAGCTCCTGCACCCGCTGATGGTGAAGGGCAGGCTCGCCGGGGCGCTGGAGGTGCCGATCGGCAGGACCCCGCAGGACGAGGCGCTCGCCGCCACGCTGGCCGGGCAGATGTCCATCTCCCTGGAGAACGCCCGCCTCTACAGCGAGCTGGAGACCCTCTTCCGGCAGTACATGTCGCCGGACGTGGCCCAGTCGCTGCTCGCCGACCCGCAGACCGCCGCGCTCGGCGGCGAGCTGGTGGAGCTGACCGCGCTCTTCGCCGACCTGAAGGGCTTCACGAGCTTCTCCGAGCGGGTGGCGCCCGGGGAGATCGTCGAGATGCTGAACCGCTACCACACCGCGGCCGTGCCCATCGTGCTCGGCAACGGCGGCACGATCGTGCAGTTCGTGGGCGACGCGCTGCTCGCGCTGTTCAACGCCCCCGCCCGGCAGGAGGACCACGCCCTCGCCGCGGTGCGGGCCGGGCTGGCGATGCAGGAGGCGGCCGAGGAGATCGCGGCGGGAATGCCCGGATATCCTCGCTTCAGGATTGGCATCAACACCGGTGAGGCGCTTGTCGGAAACATCGGCAGTCCCGAGTTGCGCGGGTTCAACGCGATGGGCGACTGCGTCAACGTGGCCGCCAGGCTCGAGGGGATCGCCGAGCCCGGCAGCGTCGTGATCGGCCAGACCACCCTCGACCTGATCGGCCCCCAGGCCGAGACCCGGTCCCTGGGCCCGCTCAACCTCAAGGGCAGGGAACAACCCGTCCATGCCTACGTGCTGTCCGGACTCTCGTAAAAGTACCTTTCGCCGCGGGAGCCGTACGAACACAATCGAGATCGCCAGGAGGTGGTTATGACTTCTTCCCCCGAACCGGGCGAATTCATCACATTGCTCACGGAAGACGAGGTGAAGGCCCTGTACGCCGCCGGGCGACCCCGGCGCTGGGACAGGGGCGCGACGATGTTCACCGAAGGTGACGTGAGCGACTGGGTGCTCATCCTCACCTCCGGCCGCGTCAAGGTGTCCTCGCACACCGCGGTCGGCAGCGAGGTGGTCCTCGCGGTGCGCGGGCCCGGGGCGCTGCTCGGCGAGTTCGCGGCGATCGACGGGCTGCCCAGGTCCGCCACGGTCACCGCCCTCGAACCCGTGGAGGGGATCACGGTCCGCGACTTCTCCTCGTACCTGCAGGCTCATGGGAGAGTCGCCGTACTGCTGATGCAGATGGTGACCGGCAAGATGCGCGACTCCGACCGCAAGCGCATCGAGTACGGCGCGTTCGACACCACGGGCCGCGTGGCCACCCGGCTGGTCGAGCTGGCCGAGCGGTACGGCGAGCCGGACAACGGCGGGGTGCGGGTGGCGCTGCCCCTCTCCCAGGACGAGCTGGCCGGCTGGACCGGGGCCTCCCGTGAGGCGGTCAGCAAGGCGTTGCGCTCCCTGCGCGATCGCGGGCTGATCGAGACGGGCCGGCGTCGCGTGATCATCCACGACATGGAGGGCCTGCGCAAACGGGCCCGCTGAGGGCGTGCCGCACAACCTGCCGTACGGACCGTTGGAGGGGCGTGCCCGCCCGCGAGGGCACGCCTTCGGCACGCGGGGAACCCCCGGACGGGGCGGCGGCGAACACGAGACGCGGCCCCGGCCACGAAGGCGAAAGCGGGAGCGGGAGGCGCGCTTGGGGGTGACGCCGGACCACGGGCGACGTACAACTTACGTCAGACTGGGAGCCATGGTCGCAATCCCCCAAGACCTGCCCGGATCACCCGAATACCTATCAAAGCTCCGCTACGCGTGGCGGGTCTGCTCGGTCACCAGCCTCGGCCTGGTCATGATCGGCATCTCCGGCAGCACCCTGAACGTGGCGCTTCCCACCGTGGTCAGGCACTTCCACGCGGACGCCTTCTCCGCGGGCTGGGTCCTGCTCGCCTTCCTGCTCGTCAACACCGCGACACTGGTGTTCTTCGGCCGGGTGGCCGACCTGCTCGGCCGCCGGGAGATCTATCTGGCGGGGTTCGTCCTGTTCACCGTCGGATCGCTGCTGGCCGGGTTCTCGCCGGGCATCTGGTTCCTGATCGCGATGCGCGCCGTGCAGGCGGTCGGTGCCGCGATGATCCTCGCCAACGGAACCGTGATCATCACCGACGCCTTCCCTCCCGACCGGCTCAGCCAGGGCATGGGCGTCTACATCGGCACCCTCTCGGTCGCCCAGCTCGCCGGTCCCACCCTGGGCGGCCTCGTCGCCGAGGCCGCGGGCTGGCAGTGGATCTTCTGGATGAACGTGCCCGCGGGGCTGATCGCCCTCACCTGGGGCGCGTTCACACTGCGCCGCGTCTCGCGGGGAGCGCGCCGGCCGGTGGACGCGCTCGGCAACCTGATCGTGTTCGCCGCCCTCTCCGCCGCCCTGATCGCGCTGTCGGAGGCGGGCTCGCGCGGCCTGTCGAGCCCCGTGGTGATCGTCGGCGCGGCGATCGCGGCGGTGCTGGTGCCGGTACTGGTCGTGGTGGAGCGCCGGGCCTCGCATCCCGTACTCGACCTGCGGCTGTTCGGCGAGCGCATGCTGGCCTTCGCCAACGCCGCCTCCTTCTGCAACGCGCTGGCGCGCTCCGCGCTGATCCTGCTCGTCGCCCTCTACTTCCAGGCCGCCAGGGGCGTCGACGCCGTCACCGCGGCCCTGGGCGTGCTCCCCGTGCCGATCGGCATGGCCCTCGCCTCCCCCGTCGCCGGCGCCCTCGGCCGCCGCGTCAGGCCGTACGCGCTGTCGGTGGGCGGCGCCCTGATGAGCGCGGCCGGGCTGGGCGTCCTGCTCCTGAACACCGACCCCGTCACGCCGTACTGGATCATCGCGGTGGGCCTGTTCCTGTGCGGCTGCGGCAGCGGCACCTTCATGACCGGCAACACGACCCAGGTCATGTCCGCCCTGCCCGCCGGGAGCCTGGGCGTGGTGAACGGCTTCCGGCTCATGATCATGAATGTCGGGATCGTGCTGAGCGTCGCCCTCACGCTCAGCGTCCTGACCAGCTCGGTCAGCACCGAGCTGCGCGGGCAGGTGTACGCGGGCACGCTGTCACGAGTCTCCCCCGTCGCCGTCGAGCATCTGATGACCGGCTTCCAGCGGACCTACGCCGTCCTGTTCGCCGTCGCGCTCACGGGCGCCCTCACGGCCGCCCTCGCCCGCCCCCGCCGCTCCGGGCGCGCGGAGTCGTCCTCCTGAGTCGGCGCCCTCCCGAGTCGGCGCTCTCCTGCGTCAGCGCCCTCTTGGGTCAGTGCCCTCCTGAGCGGGCGGAGAGCGCCTCGATGCCGGCCATGAGGAGGTCGACGCCGAAGGTGTCGTAGAGGTCGGGAGCGCTGCCCTCGGAGAGGGGCACGGCCATCTCCACGATGTGCGGGTAGACGTCCGGCGGCAGCGACTGGAGCCTGAGCCGCTTGAGACGCGTCCGCTCGGCCGCCTCCTGCTCGGAGAACCCGGGAGGGGAGTGCCGCCCCGGACCCGCCGCCAGCGCGACCGCGCCGCTGAGCAGGTACTGGGAGATCATGCAGCTCTCGTCGCGGGAGAACCCGCCGCGCTTGGCGAGACCGAGGGCCGTGTCCCAGACCTGCAGGAAGGCGGGCACCTCGATGTGGTCCACCGCGTCCAGCACGTCCGCCGCGCACGGGTGGCGCCGGAGCACCCTGACCAGGCCCGCGACGAGCTCGCGGAGCCCCTCCTGCCACGGGCCCGCATAACCTCCCTCGATCACGAAGCCCTCGATCAGGTGGTCCGCCATGCCGACGGTCAGCTGCTCCTTGTTCTTGAAGTGCCAGTAGAGCGCCATCGGGGTGACGCCCAGCTCCTGGGCGAGCCGCCGGATGGTCACCGCCGCCAGCCCCTCGGCGTCGCCGATCTCCAGCGCCTGCTCTACGACCGCCTCGCGGGTCAGTTTCCCCATCACGCTTGACAACTATACGCCGTACGGGTTCCACTGTGCACCGTACATGTACGTCGTATAAGTACAACGTAGAGGACGGGGAATGACGGACACCCGCAGGTGGTGGGCGCTGGGAGCGATCTCGCTGGCCACCTTCATGACATATCTCGACAACAACGTGGTGAACGTGGCGCTCCCCACGATCCAGCGGGACCTCGGGCTGAGCATCTCCGGCCTGGAATGGATCGTGAGCGGCTACATCCTGGTGTTCGCCGGGCTGATGCTCGTCGGCGGGCGCCTGGCCGACGTCTTCGGGCGGCGGCGCGTCTTCCTGATCGGCCTCGTCGTGTTCACCGCGGCGTCGTTCGCGGCGGGAATGGCCACCGACGGCGGCGTGCTGATCGCCACCCGGGCGGTGCAGGGCGTGGGGGCGGCGTTCCTCACCCCGACGGCGCTGGCCCTGCTCACCTCGATCTTCCCCGACACCAGGGAACGCGCGACGGCGGTCGGCCTGTGGAGCGCGGTCGGCGCGCTCGCCCTCGCCCTCGGCCCGCTCACCGGCGGGTTGATCAGCGAGCGCTGGCACTGGGGCTGGATCTACCTGATCAACGTGCCGATCGGGGTCGTGACGCTCGGCCTCGGACTCTGGGCGATCAGGACCGCTCCCCAGGAGACGGTACGGCGCGGCCTCGACGTCCCGGGCCTGGTGACGTCGAGCCTGACGCTGTTCGCGCTGACGTACGCGCTCATCGAGGGCGCGGGGGCCGGATGGACCTCCCCGGAGATCCTGGGCGCCTTCGGGATCGCGGCCGTGTCGGCGCTCGCCTTCGTCACGATCGAGCGCCGGAGCCGGGAGCCGATGATCGACCTGTCGCTGTTCCGGTCGCGGGTGTTCAGCGGCGGCGTGCTGTCGATGGGCCTGTGGTCCTTCGGGGTGTTCGGCATCTACTTCTTCACCGCGCTGTACCTGCAGAACGCCCTGGGCTTCTCCCCGATCGAGGCCGGGTCGGCGTTCGTGCCGATGGCGCTGGTGATGGCCGTCACCGCCACCCTCGCCCCGAGGCTGGCCGGGGCCTTGGGCACCGCGCGAACCGTGGCGTCCGGGCTCCTGCTGATGGCCGTGTCGGTGTTCGGGATCTCGTTCATCGGCGAGGGCGGGTCGTTCGGCGACCTGCTGCCGTGGTTCCTGGTCTACGGGGTGGGCGGCGGCATGCTGGTGCCGCTCACCACGGCGATCCTCGGCGCGCTCCCGGCGGGCAGGACGGGGGTCGCCTCGGGTGTGCTGAACGTCTCGCGCGAGGTCTTCGGCCTGCTCGGCATCACGGTCCTGGGCGCGATCCTCGGCGCGCGGCAGTCCTCGCTCCTGGCGGAGGGCGCCGGGCAGCTGACCGCCTTCCTGGACGCGTACCGCCACACGCTGGTCGTCGCCGCGGCCATCGTGCTGGTGGGCGTGCCGGTGAGCCTGCTGTCACTGCGCGCCTCCCGGGCCGCAGCCGACCCGCCGAAGGCCGCCGAGGAACGCCCCGCCGTGCCGGTGGGCTAAGGTCCCCCGGACGCGGAACGGCACCGGCCCGCGCCCCCCTGAGCGGGACGCGGGCCGGTGCCGGAAGCCTGTGCCTGCCGGTGTCTGTCGGCGCCTGCCGGCACCGGTCAGTGCCGGTCAGTGCCGGCAGGCACCGGATCAGGAGCCGATCCTGCCGCCCCTCGCGTGCCAGGCGACCACGACGGACGGGCGGGGCTGGGAGGTCCCGCCGTCGGGCCAGTGGCTGGTGGGGGCCTCGGGGGTGGCGCCGGTGGTCTCACCGGGGTGCTGCACGGCCACGAAGACGCTGCGCTGGTCCTCGCTGACCAGCGGGCCGCAGGTCTCCGCACCGACCGGCACGCTCAGGAACTGCTTCAGGTAGCCGCGCTCGGGACCGCGCACCGGCATGACGAACAGGCCGTCGTGGGCGCCGAGCTGGCTGCCGTCGGTGGAGATCCAGAGGTTGCCGTCGGCGTCGAAGGCGACGTTGTCCGGGCAGGAGATCGCCGAGACCTTGGTCTTGTCGAACCCGGCGAAGTAGGTCGCCGGGTCGTTCGGGTCGCCGCAGACCAGGGGCAGGGACCAGGCGAAGGTCGTGGCCCCGGCGTCGTTGCGCCGCTCGACGATCTCCAGGACGTGGCCGTGCTTGTTGGCCGGACGCGGGTTGGCCTCGTCCACCTGGGCCGGGGTCCGGTTGGTGTTGTTGGTCAGGGCCACGTAGACGCCGCCGGTGACGGGGTTGCGCTCCACGTCCTCGGGACGGTCCATCTTGGTCGCCCCGACCTTGTCGGCCGCCGTACGGGTGTAGACGAGCACCTCGGCGGCCGTCATCCCGGGAACGTGCGAGACCTCGCCGGTGACCAGCGGGATCCACTCGCCCGAGCCGTCGAACAACCCGTCGGCGGGGAGCTTGCCGGTACCGTCGATCTCGGTGGCCGGGCTGTCGCCGGTGAACTTCGCCACGTACAGCGTGCCGTCGTCCAGCAGGGTCCGGTTGTGCCGGTCGAAGCCCCGGATGTAGCGCTCCCGGGAGACGAACTTGTAGACGTACTCGAACCGGGAGTCGTCGCCCATGTAGGCCACCACCCGGCCGTCGGCGGCGAGGGAGGTGGTGGCGCCCTCGTGGGCGAGCCTGCCCAGGGCGGTGCGCTTGATCGGGGTGGAGTCGGGGTCGAACGGGTCGATCTCCACGATCCAGCCGGTGCGGTTGACCTCGTTCGGGTGCTTGGCCAGGTCGAAACGCTCGTCGACCCGGTCGAACCTGCGGTTGCCGCCGGGGACGCCCGTGGTGGCGTTCACCCCGTACCGGGTGAGGTACGGCTTCTGCGCCTCGGGCACGCCGTTGCCGTTGACGAAGTACTGGTTGAAGTTCTCCTCGCCGCTGAGCACCGTGCCCCACGGCGTGGTGCCGCCCGCGCAGTTGTTCAACATGCCGACCGGGGTGGTGCCCCTGGGGTCGGCGGCGGTCCTCAGCAGGGCGCTGCCGGCCGCCGGGCCGGTGAACTTCATGGGGGTGTGCACCGTGATGCGGCGGTTGTAGCGGCGGGAGCCCCGGGTGACCAGCTTCCACTGGCCGGACCCGCCCACCCGCTCGATCTCGACCACCGAGCCGCCGTGCGCGGCCATCCCGATCTTGATCTGCTCCTCCGTCGCGGAGGTGCCGTCCGTGTAACCGCGGAACATCAGGTTCTCGTCGGTGTACTCGTGGTTGACCCAGAGCAGGCCCCGGTTCTGCCCCATGGGGAAGAGGGTGACGTAGTCGCAGTTGTAGCCGAACTGCCTGGCCTGTGCGGCGGCCGTCTGGTTCTCGAAGTCGAACGCGGGGGCGCCGGGCAGGACCGGGTCGCCCCAGCGCACCACGGCCGCCGACAGGTAGCCCGCGGGGACCGTCACCTTGTCGTCGGTGTTCGGCGCGATGGCGGTGAAGCGGAGACCGCCCTTCTGGCCGTTCCCGTGACCGTGGCCGCCGCCGAGGGTGTTCGCGTCCACGTCCGGGTCGGCGAGGGCGGGGGCCGCCGCGCCGATCCCGGCCCCGGCGACGATGGCGCCCAGGGCACCGGCGCGCAACATGCCGCGACGGGTCATCGCCTCGGCGACCACGTCGCCGAAGTAGGTGTTGTCGCTGGTGTTCGTCACATCGTGGGCGCACTGGTCACCGCAGCGGAACCGGCAGGTGAGCGCGCTGCGTCCACCCTTGTGAGGGCTCGTGAGCAGGGGGAGCAGTCGGCGCGGCGACATGTTCGCCACAGGTTCCTCCAAAAAGGGGCGAGGTCTTCCGGCCCGGAGGCTACGCGGACCGTCCGAACCCGAGGTGAACGACGTTTGCCGAGATGATGAACCGTTTACCGGAAAGAGCCGCCCGGATGGGCGTCACGCCGTCCCGGGGCGGGGTTCCGGCGGACGCCGGAGAAGGCGCTGTTCCCGAGAGAGGCCCGGCGGACGTGGAGGGCACCGCCCCCGAGACGGCCCCGGCGAGCGTCGAGGACAGCCTTGTCACCGGTGCAGGGCTCCGGCGAACGTTGAGGACGACGCCGTCCCTTCGAGCCGGCTCCGTCCCGGGGCAGGGCTCCGGCGAGTGTCGGAGACGGCGCCGTCCCGGGATGCGGCCGCGGCGGGCATGATGGATCGCGTGCCACCTCACAAACCCGACGCGACCAAGGTCCGCGCCGCCCTCGACACCCAGCTGAGCGCTCTCGACGAACCGCCCTACGACGGACCCGGAGGGCTCGCGGCGCTGCTGGGCGCCTGCGTGAGCGTGGTGCTGCGAGCCTTCGGGCGGGGGATCCGCCCGGAACGGGAGATCACTCGCTTCGCCGTACGGCACCTGCTGGACGAGCTGGCGACGGCCGCGCCGGGCCGGACCGTCGAGGTCCGGGTCCCGCCCTACGCGGCGGTGCAGTGCGTCGAGGGCCCCCGCCACACCCGGGGCACCCCGCCCAACGTGGTGGAGACCGACGCGCGCACCTGGCTGGAGCTCGCCACCGGCGCGCTGACCTGGTCCGAGGCGACGGCCGCCGGAAAGATCGCGGCGAGCGGGGCCCGCGCCGACCTGTCCGGCCACCTTCCTCTCCGATAGCCGTCCTGGGCGGGCCGTGAGCCCCGCCCTCCGTTACGGGGCCGGCACCTGGACGCCGAACCTGTCCTCGATACAGCGCCGTTGCAGCTCCGGGGGCAGGTTGACGCAGTCGCCGACCTTGCTGTAGAGCCAGCTCAGGAACACCGCGGCGATCACCAGGGTGAGAAGGCTCAGCGCGATCCCCACCCAGGCCCGCCCCGGCCTCGACTTCTTGGCGAGCGCGACGATGCCGACGATCAGGCCGACGATCGCCACCAGCACGCCGAGGCCGCAGAGGACGAGCGAGACGATCGCGACGATCCCGAGCACGAGCGCGGCGGTGCCCAGCCCCCCGCCGGGCTTGCGCCCGTCGTCCGGGTAGGCCGGGTAGGGCGTGGCGTGCGGATAGCCGGGCCCGCCCGGAGGGGCCGGGTAGGGCGTGCCGCCCTGGAACTGCTGGGAGGGACCGGTCTCGGGCGACGGCCGCGCACCGGGACCGCCGTAGGGCTGCCCGGCCTGCTGCGCCTCCCCGTACGTGGGCCGCTCCCCGTAGCCCGGCTCGCCGTAACCGTGCTGACCGGTCTGCTGTGGATGGTCCGGCTGAGGCGCTCCCGGAGTGCCCGGAGCCGGTGGCCGGTCCGCCTGGAAGCCACCGGCGGCCCCTGCCGCCCCCGCGCCCCCGGCGGCACCGGCGGCTCGTTGCGAGGTCTCCGGTTCCTCGGCGGACGACGGCTGCTCGTACCGCGAGGGTGGGGTGGGGGCGGCCGGTGTCCCGGGGTGCTCCGTCCCGGGACGGTCCGGCCCGCCGGGGGCCTCCGAGGCGCTCTCCCAGCCGGGGTAGGCGGACGGCGTGGTACCCGGCACCGTGCGGGGCTGCCCCTCGGCCGTTCCCTCACGGGTCCCCTCAGGCGCTCCCTCACGGGTCCCCTCAGGCGCTCCCCCGGTCCTCTCCCCGGGTGTCGCCTCGCGCCCCTCGCCGGGCTCCCCCCCGGACTGCGGGCCGCCCGGTGATCCCGGTTCCCGTCCTCCGGCCGACCCCTCGTATCCGGGGTAGCCCGAGTACTCCGGCGCGGCGTACCCGCCACCCGCCTGGTCCGGCGGGGGCACCTCCGGCGCGGACGGTGTGTCCGGATGCGGCGGGACCTGCGGTTCGGCGGGAATCCCGGACGGCGGCCAGCTCGGGGCCTCGTCGGGATCGGGCACGGGTGTCTCGGGATCCGGTTCCTTCCACGGCGCCGGGGTCGGGGGCGTGGACGCTCCCGACCCCCACACGGCGCCCTCGCCGGACTCCCGGCCCGCGGGCTCGGCCCGGCCGGGGATCTCCGTCCACCCGGTGGGCTCGCCCGCCGGGGTGGGCGGCTGGCGCCACGTGGGCGGCTCGTTCGAGGGCGGGACGGGCCAGGCGGCCGTTTCCGGAACGGCGGGCTCGTGCTCGCCGGGGACGGCCGCCTCCTCGGACTCGGAGGTGCCCGGCGGCTCCTCCGAGCCGGACCCTTCCTGTCCTTCCTGCTCTGGGCGCCTGTCCCGCGGCACTCGTCGCGGGTCGGGCTGGTTCGGGTCCACAGGTGTTGTCACGTCTCTTCTCCCGACGCTCGGGCATGCCGGATATCTCACACTCCCCTGTCAGCCATCGGCGAAACAGGCTGACACGGCAAAACACCGATGATCGTTCGGTCAGGGTGCGACATGCCACGGAACGGACCCTGGGTGCGAGCAGGGAAGAAGCCGACCTAGAATGAAGCATGTGCTGAAGGGCGACGGCCATCTGAGCCATGACCTTGACCCCCGCGACCGGCCTCCGAAGGACGCATGTGGCGTCTTCGGGGTGTGGGCCCCCGGGGAGGAAGTCTCCAAACTCACCTACTACGGGCTGTACGCGTTACAGCACCGCGGTCAGGAATCCGCGGGCATCGCGGTCAGCGAGGGCAGCAGGATCCTCGTCTACAAGGACATGGGCCTGGTGGCCCAGGTCTTCGACGAGTCCGTGCTCGGGACCCTCCGCGGTCACCTGGCGATCGGCCACTGCCGCTACTCGACGACCGGATCGAGCGTCTGGGAGAACGCGCAGCCGACACTGAGCTCGACCGAGTCCGGCGGGCTCGCGCTCGCCCACAACGGCAACCTGATCAACACCCCCGAGCTGTCCAGGCGCCTGGCCCCCGGGGCCACCCGGGCCACCACCGACACCGAGGTGCTGACGACGCTGCTGGCCCAGGACCGCGGCCAGTCCATCGACGACGCGGCCGCCGAGCTGCTTCCCCAGGTCAGGGGCGCCTACTCGCTCGTCTTCATGGACGAGAAGACCCTTTACGCGGCCCGCGACCCGCAGGGCGTCCGCCCACTGGTCCTGGGACGCCTGGAGCGCGGCTGGGTGGTCGCCTCGGAGACCGCGGCGCTGGACATCGTGGGCGCCACGTTCGTCCGCGAGATCGAACCGGGCGAGCTGATCACCATCGACGAGCGCGGCGTGCGCTCGCGCAGGTTCGCGCTCGCCGAGCCCAAGGGCTGCCTGTTCGAGTACGTCTACCTGGCCCGCCCCGACACCACGATCGCCGGGCGCGGCGTGCAGACCACGCGCGTCGAGGTCGGCCGCGTGCTGGCCCGCGAGCACCCGGTCGAGGCCGACCTGGTCATCCCGACCCCCGAGTCGGGCACCCCCGCCGCCGTCGGCTACGCCGAGGAGAGCGGGATCCCCTACGGTCAAGGTCTCGTCAAGAATTCCTACGTGGGCCGGACCTTCATCCAGCCGTCCCAGACGATCCGTCAGCTGGGCATCCGGCTGAAGCTCAACCCGCTGAAGGAGGTCGTCGCGGGCAAGCGCCTGGTGGTCGTGGACGACTCGATCGTGCGGGGCAACACGCAGCGGGCGATCGTCAAGATGCTGCGCGAGGCGGGCGCCACGGAGGTCCACGTCCGGATCTCCTCACCGCCGGTCAGCTGGCCGTGCTTCTACGGCATCGACTTCGCCACCCGGGCCGAGCTGATCGCCGGCTCGCTCAGCGTGGAGGAGATCCGCGCCTCGCTCGGCGCCGACTCGCTCGGATACATCTCGCTGGAGGGCCTGACCGCGGCCACCACGATCCCCGCCGAGCGGCTCTGCCGTGCCTGCTTCGACGGCGAGTATCCGATCCCGATCGACCAGGACAACGTGGGCAAGTACGTGCTGGAGGCCAAGCGTTGAGCGGGCCGTGCGCGCGAAGAGAGGCTTCATGACCAGCTACGCGGCCGCCGGAGTGGACATCGACGCGGGCGAGCGCGCCGTCGAGCTGATGAAGTCGAAGGTCGCGCGGGCGCGCAGGCCCGAGGTCGTGGACGACGCCAGCGGCTTCGCCGGGCTCTTCGACGCCTCGGCCCTGCTGTCGTACCGGCGGCCGCTGCTCACCACGTCGACCGACGGCGTCGGCACCAAGGTCATGCTGGCCCAGCGGCTCGACAAGCACGACACGATCGGGATCGACCTGGTCGGCATGGTCGTCGACGACCTGGTGGTCTGCGGCGCGGAGCCGCTGTTCATGACCGACTACATCGCCTGCGGCAAGGTGGTCCCCGAGCGGATCGCCGAGATCGTGGGCGGCGTCGCCGAGGGCTGCCGCCTGGCGGGCTGCGCCCTCATCGGCGGGGAGACCGCCGAGCACCCCGGGGCGATGGACGCCGGCGAGTACGACCTCGCGGGCGCCGCGACCGGGGTGGTGGAGGCCGACAGGATGCTCGGCCGCGACCGGGTCCGGGCGGGCGACGTGGTCCTCGCGCTGGCCTCCTCGGGCGTGCACTCCAACGGCTACTCGCTGGTCAGGCACATCATCGACCGGGCCGGGCTCTCCCTGGAGGCCGAGCTGCCCGAGCTGGGGCGGACGCTGGGCGAGGAGCTGCTGGAACCGACCAGGATCTACTCCCTCGACTGCCTGGAGCTGGCCCGCGCGGTCGACGTCCACGCGTACGCCCACATCACCGGCGGCGGCCTGGCGGGCAACCTGTCCCGCTCACTGCCTCCCGGCCTGGACGCGCTGCTCGACCGCTCGTCGTGGACCCCGCCCGCCGTCTTCGAGGTGCTCGCGGGACACGGCGGAGTGGCCCAGGCCGACATGGACCGGACGTTCAACCTGGGGGTGGGCATGGCCGCGGTCGTCCCCGCCGAGGCCGTGGACCCGGCCCTGGCGCTGCTCGGGGAGCGCGGCCTTCCCGCCTGGGTGCTCGGCGAGATCGTCGAAGGCTCGGGGCAGGCACGTTTCCGCTGATCCGCGCGCCTTCGCGCCGGAGACGACCATGCGTTCCGACGGTCCGCGCCTTCTCGCCGGAGGCGACCCCGCGGTTCCGCCGGTCCGGGCCCTTCCGCCCGAGGTGACCCTGCGGTCCTCCCCTCCCGGCCGGTGACCCCGGCCGGGAGGGGAGGCGCCGGATGATCCCGTCGTCAGCCGGGCCGGAGCCTGTCACCAGAGAGTGAGAGCACTCCTGATCACCGGCCGCGTGGAGGCAGTGGAGACACCGGATCCGCGGCGGACAGGGCATCCGCGGCGGGTACGGCGAAAAGCGCTCCGGACCACCGGAGCGCCGCATATCGTCGACTCGTAGCGAGAAGAACACCCGGTGGCTTGTGCTCACCACCGGGTGTCCTGCTCACCGTCAACCTGAAATCCGCCTAGCGGCGGCCGGATGTCCCGTCGTCGCGGTCATCTCCGGAGCCGAAGTCATCGGCGTAATCGGCGTACCGATCCGCCAGCTCGTCGTAGGCGTCGTTGGAGTCGTCATTGTGGTTGGAGTCGTCTCTGACTCCGAGCTCGTCGCGCAGACGCTCAAGATCAGTGCCACCGCTGTTGTACTTCAGCTGGCGAGCAACCTTGACCTGCTTGGCCTTTGCTCGGCCGCGCCCCATTGGCTCGACCCCCTCGTGTGGGGTCGTGCCCGACCCCTCGTCGCTAACGCACCACGCACTGACGCCACCTGACTTAGGCGTCAGCTCTCGTTCGCCTACAACCGTACCCGTTTTACGCCCGGCTCGGTACGTCGTATGGGCGTGTGGGGCTAGTGGCCCAGCCAAATGCCCCTAATTCGCCCGACTTCCGACATTCTGCGCTCAGCCAGCCTATCGGCTGCGACCGCCGGAGGGACGCCATCCTCCGCCGCACTGGAGAAGATCTTGAGAGTCGTGTCGTAGATCTGGAGGGCCTTTGCCTGGGCCCGCTCCATGTTGAATCCCCCGATCTCGTCCGCGACCTGGATGACCCCGCCGGAGTTGACCACGTAATCGGGCGCGTAGAGGATCCCGCGGTCGGCGAGCTGCTTCTCCACGCCGGGGTGGCCCAGCTGGTTGTTGGCCCCGCCGCAGACGATCGTGGCGCGCAGGCGGGCCACCGTCTCGTCGTCCAGCGCCCCGCCGAGGGCGCACGGCGCGTAGACGTCGACGTCGGCGGCGGTGAGCTCCAGCCTGTCGGCGACGACCTCGACCTGGGGGTGGATCCGACGGAGCCGCTCCACGGCCCGCTCGCTCACGTCGCAGACCACGACCTCCGCGCCGTCCTCGATCAGATGGCCGACCAGGCGGTGGCCGACCTTGCCCACACCCTCGACCCCGACGCGCCTGCCGCGCAGCGTCGGCGTCCCGTAGGTGTGCTCGGCGGCGGCGCGCATGCCCTGGAACACGCCGAGGGCGGTCAGGATCGACGAGTCGCCGGCCCCGCCGTTGGCCAGCGTGCGGCCGGTCACGTAGGAGCACTCGCGGGCCACGATGTCCATGTCCTCGCTGTAGGTGCCCACGTCGCACGCCGTGTAGTAGCGGCCCCCGAGCGACTGGACGAACCTGCCGTAGGCGCGCAGCAGCGCCTCGCTCTTGTCCTTCGCCGGGTCGCCGATGATGACGGCCTTGCCGCCACCGAGGTCGAGTCCCGCCAGGGCGTTCTTGTAGGCCATCGCCCGCGAGAGGTTGAGCACGTCGGCCAGCGCGGCCTGCTCGCTCTCGTAGGGATAGAACCTGGTGCCGCCCAGGCCTGGGCCCAGGGCGGTGTTGTGGATGGCGATGATCGCGTGGAGGCCGCTGCGCTCGTCGGAGCAGAAGACGACCTGCTCGTGCCTCGCCTGGCCGGTTGCCGGGCCCGCGTCCTTGTGGGACAGCCCGAAGACGTCGGTCACTGTGGTGACTCCCAGTCGTCCGTTCCCGCCGCACCGTTGCGGCGGAGATCACCCTCAGCGTAACCACATGTCCGCAAAGGCACGACGTGCGAGAACGTCCCATCTCAATGACCGAGACGACAGCCGCGGAAGCCGGCCCGCTACGGACAACGGCCGGTCCTTCGTGACACGATGCCGTCGTGCTGCCCTATGCCGCGTACCTCCGCGTCTACGAACCGCTGGTCGCGTTCACCCCGGCTGAGCGCGTCTCGTGGGCCGCCTACGCCGAGGCGGCCGACCGACCGCGCCGGGCGAGCGCCCTCCACGCCGAACACGGCGAGGCGGTGCGGCGCCTTCTGGGGGTGCCCCCGGCTCCGGCACCCGCCCAGGAGAGCCCCAACGCCTATCTGAGGCGCGTTGAGGAGGTCCTGTACGTCTGCCCGTGGCAGAGCAGGCTGAGGTCCTGGCTCGCCTTCTCACGCTTTCGCGGGTCGACCCCGCCCAAGCTGATGGAGCGCTTCGTCCCGCCCGCCGTCGCGGCGCAGACGGCCGACGACTTCGACCGGTTCAAGCGCCGCACCGACTCCGCCGCGCTGCGCACCCACATCCGCAGCTCCACCTGGCACGTTCCGACCTCGTGGTTCGTCCCCTTCGACGGCAACGAGCGCTGGCTGGTCATCGACGGCGACGAGAGCAAGGGGGGCACGACCACCACGCGCAACCTGATCTACGTCACGTCCATGGCCCACGCCAGGCGCCGCAGTGCCCGTGCCCTGCAGATCATCAGGAGGCAGGTGGGAGAGGTCTCGGTCACCGCCGAGGTCGAGGACGTGGCGCGCTGGCTGGAGGAGTTCCATCCGCATTCGCTAGTCGAACTCGACTACGGCGGCATCGTCAACCTCATGGACGACGAGACACTCCAGGCCGACGAGTCCGTGGCGGAACTCGCGGCGGCGCTGACAGGTCTGGAAAAAGGCGAGGAAGAACTGGCGTTCGCCATGTACCAGCGCGTCATCCTCCGCTGGCGATCAATACAACTTCTCGAATCGGCAAACTGAGTCGCAAATCATCCCTGCGACCTGCGTAAGTAGGTCCGTCGATGACCGGGGATGCACCTACGAACTGAGTAGTTTGCCGTTTTCACTGCGATACCACGAAACGTGTCGCTAGAATCACCGAGCGTGACAACAACACGTGCACAAGAGAGATGAGTCGCTCAAAGGCTCGCCAATCGCTCTACGTGGCTGTATGGTCACATCGGGTGATGCCGCATATGGCCCAAACAGCCGCACGCAAGGGCCATAGGCGGACATCCGTGACAAGCGTCAAGTCGCAGGATCGCTGTCGCCGGTCCACATGGAGGAGAGGCCGCACAAATGTCAGCTCGTACACCCGAGGCAGAGCCGCTGCTCACCCCGGCGGAGGTCGCAACCATGTTCCGCGTCGATCCCAAGACCGTGACCCGGTGGGCTAAGGCGGGCAAGTTGACGTCCATCCGCACCCTGGGTGGACACCGCCGGTACCGGGAGACTGAGGTTCGCGCGCTGCTCGCGGGGATTCCGCAGCAGCGCTCAGAGTAAGACGGGGGCCGTCACTGACCTAGGGGGATTGGTGCGCGCTCACCCTTTGAGCGTGTAGGCCACACGGGTTTGTGGGGAGCGGCGTCGCCCGCCCGGCGCCGCCCCAGCAGCTGCCCCGCCCTCCGCCACGTGCCGCCTTCCAGCACGTGCGCTCTTCCAGCACGTACGCCCGAACGGCTCGGCGGCGCCCCGGGGGCCTTCCTCGCCGCGTCAGAGGTTTTCCCGGCCGCAGCCCTGTTTTCCCGGCCGCGGCTCCACAGGAGCCTTCTCAGCCGTCCGTCCCGGTCCTCTCCTGGCCCGTGGAGCCCTGGTCCGCGGAACGGCTCGCCTCGCCTTTGACCAGGTTGTCCAGCAACTCGCCGACCTGCGGGTCGTGCTCGGCCGCCGCGCCGAGCAGCGCCACCATCTGACCGACCAGCATGCGCTCCAGCGCCGACCGCTCGATGTCACGACGCTCCAGCCAGTCGAGGCCCGCGGTCTCGACGGAGGCGATCCACGAGCGCAGCGTGACGCGGAGCACGGGGCCCGGCTCCTCGACCCGCATCCGCTCCATGATCAGCTTGAGCAGCCGGTGCCTGACCGCGTCGACGACCTCCCCGATCTCGCCGCTGCTGTTGGCGGGACCGCCCCTGAGCAGGGCGGCGAAGCCCGCCGCGTGCTCCTCGACGAAGTCGAAGTATCGGGTGAGCCCCCCGGCCAGCTCGTCCAGCGGGCGTCCGCCGCCCTGGGGTCTGAGCCTCGCCTCCAGCTGGGCCGCGGCGCTCCTCAGCGCGGCGACGTAGAGCTCCTGCTTGCCGCCGAAGTAGTGGTAGACCAGGGCCCGCGACGCGCCGGCCGCCGAGGCCACGTCGTCGATCGAGACGTATTCGGCGTCGTGTCTGCTGAACAGCTCCAGGGCCGCCGCCATGAGCTCCTCGCGGCGGCGGTCGACGGTGAGCCTGCGCCGCGCCGGTCGCGCGCCGCCCGCGGCGGGCTTGGCCCGTTCGGCGGCTCCGGATGTCGACCCCACACCGCGAAGCCTATCGGAGCCGATCCGCGCGGCGGCGGGGTCAAGATCGGAGTTCCCTTCCGCGCAAGCCGTACCCCATTCGGAACTCGATCGTTTTGAGTGACAGGTGCCCATCCACCATCGCGGGGGAGAGCCATGTCAGGACCGCCGGTCAACACCACCGTCACCCGAGCCCGCGGGTTCGCCGAACCCGTCATGTCCGACGGGGGCGTCGGGCCACGCCCAAGACCCACGATCCGCAACGTGGCCGAAAGAGCCGGTGTCTCCAAATCACTGGTCTCGCTCGTCCTGCGCGGATCGCCTCACGTCAGCGAGCATCGCCGGCAGGCCGTGCTCCAGGCGGCCAGAGACCTCGGCTACCGGCCCAACGCGGTCGCGCGCAGCCTGGTCGAAGGCCGTACACACCTGGTCGGGGCGCTCGTCGCCGACCTGCACAACCCGTTCTACGCGGAGTTCCTGGACGGCCTGCAGGAGAGCCTGCACGGCGACGGGCTGAGGCTCCTCATCGGCAACAGCCAGTGGGACCCCGCCTTCGAGGACGAGGCGGTCGAGGCGTTCCTCGAACTGCGCGTCGACGGGCTCGTCCTGCTCGGCATCGCGCCCACCAGCGGGACGCTCATCGAGGCCACCGGCTACACGCCGACCGTGGTGGTGGGCGAGCGCGACATCGACCTCGGCGGCGTGGACATCGTCGTCGACGACGACCAGCTCGGCGCCCGCCTCGCCGTCGACCACCTCGTGGAGCTCGGTCACCGCAGGATCGCCCACATCGAGGCCTCGGGCATCTCCTCCGGGCGTTTCCGGTGCGAGGGCTACCTGGTCGCGATGCGCAGGCACTCCCTGGCGCCGTACATCATGGTCGAGGAGGGCGAGTCCAGTGAGGAGGGCGGCGCGCGTGCGGCCCGCAGCCTGCTCACGCGCGATCCCCGGCCCACAGCGATCTTCGCCGCCAACGACCTGGTCGCCATGGGCGTGCTCTCCGCGGCGGCCGAGCTGGGCCTGCGGGTTCCCGAGGACCTGTCCGTGGTCGGGTACGACAACATCCACCGCGCCGGGACCCAGCCGATCTCGCTGACCACCGTGGACCAGCCACGCCGCGCGATGGGCCGCTCCGCCGCCGCGCTGCTGAACGACCGGATCGGCGACCCCGGCAAGGCCTCGCGCCTGCGCCAGGTCGCGCCGCAGCTGGTCGTACGGAACAGCACGAGTTCCACCGAGCGCTAAAGAGCCTGCCTGGAGCGTTACAGCGCGCCCAGGCAGGCTCCATGACCTCCCCAAAACCGGGTCAACATCGCGAACGGCGGCGCGCCGCCGGTGTTGACTCTGGCCAAGACAGACAAGGGGGGTAACAATGCGTGATCCGGAACTGGTGTCATGCGCCCAGCGGGCCGCCGCCGAGCTCGAACGGGCATGGGCGCACTGGCGGGCCGCCCGGGGCCGCAACGGTGACGCGGGGGCCGAATCCGTGGCCAGCTACGTGGCCCACTCGATCGACCACCCCTGGGGACGGCCGCGCGTGGTCCTCGGGCTGGACGCCGAGGACGCCAGGGAGCTCGCCTCGCTCCTGCAGAAGCCGGAGGCCGGCGAGCACGCCTGGTGACGGGGGCACCGCGCCGGTGAGGCCACGTCCTCGGCGGGGCAGGCACGACAGGCGGGCGCCCACCGTGTCCTGCGCCAGGGCGAGCGCGACGGGCGGGCAGGCGCCGCCTCCCGCGACGGGAAAGCACGTCCGGGCGGGAAAGCGCGCCCATGAAAAAGCACGTCCGGGCGGGAAAGCGCGTCACGCTTCGTGACGGTCCGGCACATATCGCGACAACGGCCGAGTCACGCCCTCAAGCCACGTAGGTTGGGTGGTCGACGACTTCCTTGGGGGCGATGAGCGTGACCGGTAGAGCACTCGCGACGACCCTTGTCCTGTGCGGGCTCGGCGTCGCCGCCTGCGGCGGAACCACCGCGGGCGCGGACCTCGCGCGAGAGCGCGGACCCGTCCCTCCCGCGGCGGGCACGGCCGCGACCTCCGGTGGCGCGGCCTCCGACGGCGCGGCCTCGGGTGGCGCGGCCGACGCCCTGAGCGGCCCGGCGGCCGGCGCGGCCGGCGATCCCGCCGCGACCCCCGCCACCGGGCGGAGCGGCGAGGGTCGCGAGCCGCTCAACGGCAAGGTCGTGGTCATCGACCCCGGCCACAACGGTCAGAACTACCGCCACCCCGCGGAGATCAACAAGAAGGTCAACGTCCTGACGCAGTGGAAGGCCTGTGACACCACGGGCACCGCCACCGCGAACGGCTACAGCGAGGCGGCCTTCACCTGGGACGTCTCCCAGCGCCTGGCCAAGATCCTCAAAAGCCGCGGCGCGACGGTGAAGCTGACCCGCGACGGCAACTCCGGCGTCGGGCCGTGCATCACCCAGCGGGCCGCGATCGGCAACAGGGCGAAGGCGGACGCGGCGATCTCGGTCCACGCCGACGGGTCGAGCACCGCCAACCACGGCTTCCACGTGATCATGCCGGAGAAGATCGGCGGCCCGGTCGACCCGGTGGTCGCGGCCTCCAAGAAGCTCGGCCTGGACGTACGGAACGCCTTCAGGCGCGGCACCGGCCTGTCGTACTCCACCTACATCGGCAAGGACGCCCTCGACTACCGCGACGACCTCGGCGGCCTGAACCTCTCCACGGTTCCCAAGATCTTCGTCGAGTCCGGCAACATGAAGAACCCGGCCGAGGCGGCCAAGTTCCAGCAGCCGGCGTTCCGGCAGAAGATCGCGCTCTCCCTGGCGAACGGGCTGCAGCAGTACCTGAGCCGGTAGGACCCCGCGCGTCAGCGGCCCGGCGGGCCGGCCAGGCCCAGGGGTTCGAGGTTGTCGCGGGCCGGATGGCGGCGCGCGGCCGGGCCCGCGGCGAAGGCCCGCAGGATGTTCCCCGTCGCCCTGCGGACGAAGGCCCCGGCCCGTGCCGTGACGCCGTGGCCGCAGCGGGCGCCCCGCATGGCGCACACCCAGCGCATCGTGCCCGAGCTGAACACCGCGGCGCCGCTCGGCACGGTGTAGTAGGCGCTGTGCGCGACCGTGGCGCGGCCTCCGCAGTTCACCGGGGACACCGACAGGACCTCCATCGGGCGCGGCACGTCCGCGCCGACCCTGTCGGTCTCCACGCCCACCATCCCGGGGAAGGTGGTGCCGCGCCGCACCCCGGTCCCCTTGAAGATCCAGTTTCCGGGGCGTCTGACCACGTAGGCGGACTCGGAGGGGAAGCAGTCGTACATCGGGCCGGTCAGCGAGTTCTCCGGCCTGCCGGTGGCGCGCCACAGGACCGTCCCCGGGTCCTCCGCGGCGTCCTTGTGGCAGACGACCAGGCGGCGCGGGCCCAGGCGCGTAGCGGCGAACCTGACCCGCCAGTAGACGGCGTTGGCGCCCAGGAAGGCGAGGTTGGTGCCGCGGTCCCGGGCGGCCTCGACGGTGCGGCGCATGCCCGCCGACCAGTACTCGTCGTGCCCCAGTGACACCAGGCCCCTCGCCCCGTCGAGGATGTGCGGGTCGCGGTCCAGGTCCAGGCTCGTGACGTAGGCGAGCGGTACGCCACGACGCTCGGCGAGCTCGATGGCGTCGCGTTCCATGTCCAGGAAGAGCCGCGCCCCCGAGGCGTCGTACGGGCGGTCGAAGCTGACCGCCCGGGACCTGTCCCCAAAGCCGCCGGGCCCCCGGTAGAGGCTGCGGCCGCCCCAGTCGTTGTACGCCTGCCAGGTGGTGACGGCGTTGACGACGACCAGGCGTCCCCGGGTGGAGGCCGACCTGACGGTGAGGGGGACGTAGCGCCGTCCCCCGGTGGCGGCGTCCAGCCGGATCAGGTAGGAGCCCTCGGGCCAGCCCGAGGTGTCCACCTCGGGGCCGGGTCTCCAGTGGGCGGCGGTCACCGTCCCGGTGGCGGCGATCGTCCTGGGCGGCGCCTGCCTCCTGCCGGGCAGCCCGGACTCCCGCCAGACCTGCCTGGCCCCCGCTCCGCCGTACCAGCCCATCCGGAAGGCCCTGGCGGTGTAGCGGTCGGCGGTGGTCGAGACGTACAGCCGGAAACGCTCTCCGGGCAGCACGCTCACCCGGTCGGCGAAGCCCTCGATCTCGTGCTCGGCGCCGCGCCGGCGCAGCCGCCAGCCGGGATCGCCCTCCTTGGCGTTCTCCGCCACGGTGGTGCCCGCCCCCTCGGCGCTCCGCACCGCGGAGGAGGACGCCGTGGGAGTGGGCGAGGGCGGGGTGACGGGGTCCTCGATGGTGGCCGAACACCCGGCGACCAGCATGATCGCCGCCGGTATCGCCACCAGGGCCGCGAGCGGTGTGCGGGCCGGGTGCCTGGACGCTTGGAACATGAGCAGCAGCATGTCCGCGCGAGGGGCCTCCTCGGGCTCTCCCGCGCGGTACTTGGGCGGTTCTTGGTTCCGTGTCCGGGGTCGCGAAGGTAAAGGGCTTATTTCTCTGGCGGTTTGGCATGATTTAAACCATGGATCTCCTGCCGCTTCCCTCCGCGTCCACCCCTGCCGGCGGTTTTCTCGGCCTTCCCCACGGAGCCGTCGTCTCCGGTCCCGCCGAGCTGGTGGACGCCGTACGCCTGGCGCTCGCCGTGCTCGACCCGCGCCCCGGTGAGGGGGGGACGATCACGGTGGAGCCCGACGCCTCGCTCGGCGCCGAGTCGTACGTCCTGGACGTGACGGACGGGGGCGTGCGCATCGCGGCCGGAGACCGGGCCGGGGCCTTCTACGCGGGCCAGACGCTGCGGCAGCTGCTGCCCGCGGCGGCGTTCCGCGCGGTGGCCGCCACCGGGGCGAGCTGGAGCGTTCCCCTCGGCCGGGTGCGGGACGCGCCCCGGTTCTCCTGGCGCGGGGTGCATCTGGACGTGGCGCGGCACTTCATGCCCAAGCGCGAGGTGTTCAGGATGGTCGACATCATGGCGGCCCACAAGCTGAACCGCCTCCACCTGCACCTGGTGGACGACCAGGGGTGGCGGGTCGAGAGCCTCCGGCACCCCCGGCTGCACGAGGTGGGCGCGCACCGCCCGCGTACGATCACCAGTTACTACCGGGAGGAGCCGACCTTCGACGAGGTGCCGCACGGCGGCTACTACACGCTGGAGGACCTCGCCGAGATCGGCGCCTACGCGCGGGCCCGCGCCGTGACGGTCGTGCCCGAGATCGACGTACCGGGACACGCCTCGGCGATCCTCGCCGCCTACCCCGAGTTCGACGCCCGCGCCACCGGCGGGCGCCGGCCCGAACCCTTCACCGTGCTGGACCGCTGGGGCATCTCCCCGGCGATCCTGTCCCCGCTGCCGGAGACGGTCGACTTCCTGACCGGCGTGATCGAGGAGATCACCGGGGCGCTGGGCGAGACCCCGTACGTCCACATCGGCGGGGACGAGTGCGTGCTCGACGACTGGGCCGCCTCCCCCGAGATCGTCGCGTTCCAGGCGGAGCTGGGGCTGGGGAGCGTGAGCGACCTGCACGCCTGGTTCCTGCGCCGGCTGGCGGACGCGCTGGCCGAGCGCGGCAGCAGGGCGGTGGTGTGGGACGAGGCGTTCGTCAGCGGCAGGCTCAGGCCCGACACGATCGTGATGCCCTGGCGCGGGCAGGGGGTGGCCAGGCGCGCCGCCGCCGCCGGGCACGACGTGGTGCAGACGCCGGTCTTCCCGCTGTACTTCGACTACGCCGAGGCCTCCTCCGAGGAGGAGCCCGTGGCGATCGGCGACGCGATCACCGTCTCGGACGTCGCGGCCTTCGTCCCGGCGCCGGAGTCGTGGACGGACGGGGAGCGGGAGCACGTGCTCGGGGCGCAGTTCCAGCTGTGGAGCGAGCGGCTGCCCGACGGGCGCGCGGTGGACTACCGCGCCTGGCCCCGGGGATGCGCCCTGGCCGAGGTCGCCTGGTCGGGCTCGGCCGGGAACGGGTTCGACGCCCGGCTGGAGACGCACCTGGGCCGCCTCGACGCGCTCGGCGTCGAGTACCGGCCGCTGACCGGCCCGCGTCCCTGGCAGCTGGGCGGGGCCGGCCACCGGCGCCACCGCCCGGGGGCCGTCAAGGTGGACGAGGTCATGAAGCACCTGGAGGAGATGACCCACGAGGCCGACTCGACCCGTCCCAGCATGTGACCGGCCTCCCGGCCCCCTCGGGGGCCGGGAGGACACGGATGGACGGGGCGAGCCGGCGAGCTGTGGAGGCCCCCTGTCAGGCGACGAGCCAGATCCCACGGGAGGCGTTCGCCCACATCCTCATCGTTGGCCGTCCTCACCGTCAGGCATCCTCACCGTCCGGCGAGGACCTCGTAGCCCGCCTCCTTGACGGCGGCGCGGACGGCCGCGTCGTCGAAGGAGTCTCCCGAGACGTCGACCCTGCCGGTCTCGAGGTCGACGTCGACACCGGTGACACCCGGGACCTCACCGACCTCCTCCTTGACCGAGCTCACACAGTGGCCGCAGGTCATACCGGTGACGGTGTATGTGGTCGTGCTCATCGTGCCTCCCATGTCCTGAGGTTACCCACCCAGGGTATACCGTCGGCCGCCTTCCGGCCCGATGGGGTGACGGATCGGGACCCGCCGCAAAGGTTCGGACCGCGATGATTCCGACCGCGCCATGACCGAATCAGGCTGGACCGGGATCGGGCTGGGATCGGCTGGGCTGGGATCGGGCGACGACCCGCGTGGGAAACGGGCCGGACCAGGCCACGGCCCGCGCGGGCCGTGGACAGGACCAGGCCGTGGACAGGGCCGATCCGCGACCGGATCACCGCGCGAGCGGATCAGGTCGTGATCAGGCCAGGATCGGCCTCTGATCGGCCTCTGATCGGTCCGTGATCAGGTCTCGGGCCGATCCGCGGCCGGGTCAGATCGTGCCGGGCCGTGTCGTGCCGCTTCGCGCCGGGTCTCGGCACGACCGGGCCGGGGCCGTACCAAGCCAGGTCGGGCCGACCCGTACCGGGACCGGGTCAGGTCGCGGTGCTCCGGCTCGCGGTACGGCCGATGATCTGGCGGAGGTCGACCACGCCGTGACGGCGGAGGCGGCGGGAGAGGTCGCGGTTCACGCGGTACGCCCAGAGGGGCCCCTCGTAGATCAACGCGCTGTAGCCCTGGACGAGCGTGGCCCCGGCGAGCAGGCGCTCCCAGACGTCGTCCACGTCCTCGACGCCACCGACGGAGACGAGCACCAGACGATCGCCCACCCGGGCGCGAAGCCTGCGCAGGACCTCCAGGGACCGGGCCTTCAGCGGGCGCCCCGACAGGCCGCCGCTCTCGTGGCCGTGGTCACGGCCCGCGGGCTCCGCCTCGGCCAGCGCCTGCCTGCCGATCGTGGTGTTGGTGGCGATGATGCCGTCGAGTCCGAGATCCAGGGCCAGGTCCGCGACCGCGTCCACGTCGGCGTCCGCCAGGTCGGGAGCGATCTTGACCAGCAGCGGGGTGCGCTTGGGCGTGGCGTCGGCGACCTCCTTCACCGCGCGCAGCAGCGGGCCCAGCAGCTCCACGGCCTGGAGGTCGCGCAGGCCGGGGGTGTTGGGTGAGCTGACGTTGACGACCAGGTAGTCGGCCAGGGGGGCGAGCTCCCTGGCGCTGGCCACGTAGTCGGCGACGGCCCCCGACTCGGGCACGACCTTCGTCTTGCCGATGTTGACGCCGACGATCGCGGGGACGCCCCGGGGCCTGGCCAGCGACCGGGCCGCGGCGGACGCGCCCGCGTTGTTGAAGCCCATCCGGTTGATGATCGCCCGGTTTCTCACGAGACGGAACATCCGGGGCCTGGCGTTGCCCGGCTGGGCATGGGCCGTGATCGTACCGACCTCGACGTGGCCGAAACCGAGCGCGGACACGGCCTCGACACAGCCGGCGTCCTTGTCGAAACCGGCCGCCAGCCCGAACGGGCCGGAGAAGTGCACGCCGAAGGCCTGCACGCGCAGCGCGGGGTCACGTGGCGCGAGGCGGCGGTGGACCAGCCGCCTGACCACGGGGGTCACCGAGAGGACGCGGAGAGCGCGCACCGCCATGTGGTGCGCGTCCTCGGGGTCGAGGCGGCTGAGGACCTGCGAGAAGACGAATCGATACATCACCGATCAGGTTAGTGCCCCGGTGGGGTGCGGCTCGCGCCGACCGCGCCTCCGGGGTACCTGATCAGGAGATGACTGTCGAATCCCAGCAGCCGCAGCAGGCGGAGTACCGGGCCCGAAGGCCGCACGATGACCATCTCTTGGCCGAGGCCGCGCAGGTGCTCGTCGGCCCTGAGCAGGGTCCGCGCGCCCGCGCAGTCGATGAAGACCACCTGGTCCAGGTCGAGTTCGACCGTCGCCGCGGTGAGCCCTCCGAGAACACGCCGCAGTTCGGCGCCCTTGACGGCGTCGAGATCACCGCGAACGGTGATCTCGACCCTGTCCTCGGCCGGCTCAGGCGACGTGAGCAGGATCACCGTATTTCGCCCGCCCCCTCACCGAGCACCTCGGCCGCCAGGTCGGCTACACGGCGGCGGGTGTCGCGGGCCTGCTTGCGCAGGCCGGTGAAGGCCTGGGTGGCGGTGAGGTCGTGCTTGCCCATCAGGTAACCGATCGCCCGCTCGATCACCACGCGGTAGTCGAGGGCGTACTGGAGCTGGTCGGCCAGGGCGCTCTTCTCCTCGGCGGCCATCGCGGCGGTGAGAAGCTGCTCGATCACGTCCGCGTAACCGTAGAGCGCCTGGACGTCCGAGTCGTCCCACTCGTAGAAACCGGCCTGATAGACGTTCAGCGTGCCCACCGGCTCGCCTCCAAGACGCACCGGCACCCCGGCCACCGCCCGCACCTCCGGGTGCAGCCGATCGGCGAGCTTCGGCCAGCGCGGGTCGACACGCACATCGCTTGAGGTCACCGCGGAATTCTCCTCGTACGCGGAAACGCACGGTCCCTGACCGAGATGAAGTTGTGCGCCCTCAAGGCTGCGCCCCCGTTCATCGGTGGCGACCAAATAGCGGAGATCTTTACCTTCTTCGGCAAACATCAGTCCCGCACCCGCATATCCGAACAGCGAGTTCACCACATCCACGGCACGCTCCAACTGATGAACTATGCCTGTGGTGGACGAGGTCGTCTGAAGCCTTCTCAGGCTCGCGACCAGCGCTTCCGGATCAATGTGAGTCATACGTGTGGCGCCTTTCAGCGTCGACCTGGTTACTTGACGTGCACACTACGGCTTCCCTGGAAGAGGAGTTCTATGAGCCATGGTCTGGAGGACCATCACCATGAGCTCGCCGAGGCGTTCTCCCGTCCGGACTTTCGCGGGCTGCCATTCATGGCTCGTCCGGTCGTAGAAATTAAGGATGCCGATCAACCGCTCCTCCGCTCGCAGAGGCACGGAGAGCACCGCCCGGACGTCCGAGACCCGCGCGGCCACCCCGGGGAACCCGAAGGGTCTGGCCGCCCTCAGGTCGTCGACCGTGACGTCCGCGCCCCGGGTGAGGGTCTCGATGGCCGGGCCGGCCCCGATCTGCTCCTGGATCAGCTCCAGGCGCCGGCCCTGCTCGTCGGAACCCGCGACCGCGCGCAACCGGTCGTGGTCGTCTATCAACATGAGTGCGGCCCCGTCGGAGCCGAGGACATCGGCGAGGGCGCTCAGGGTACGGTCGACGAGCCGGGAGAATTCAAGGACCTGGGTCATGGCGGGCTTCCTCCATGTCGAGGTAGCTCCGCGGACACAAGGCGGAATGATCTGCGGAGCAGAGCCTAGTGCTGCCCGGCGACTCCGGCCAAGCCGTTCCCCCCTCGGCCGTGCGGCCAAGGCCGGACATCACCGTCAATACATCGTTAAGCATTCGGCAAACGACGATTGGCAGGGTGGGCTTTATGAGCATCTTGTCACGTTCGGCCATCGCCCGGCGCCGCCGCACCCTGGCTAACCTCGTGCTCCGCGACCTCGCCGAGACCGGTGACGTCACCGTCCCGGTCTGGTGGGACGAGGAGATCGAGCGGGAGTTCGGCGGACTGGGCGGGTTCCTCTCCGAACTGAGCCGCCAGTGGTGGACGGCCTACGCCGCGCACCTGGACGCGCTGATCGAGCTGGGCCTCGACGACCCCTCCCAGGCGTGGGACGACGTCACCGAGCAGATGCCGTGGCTGCGGGCCGTCCTCGACGCCTACACGGACGACGCGGCGCTCGCCGAGGCCGAGCGGCGGCACTGCGACGTCCTGCGCTGGACGACCCGCCGCGAACCCCGGCACGCGGCCTGAGAGGAAGCGGTCCGAGAGGACGCGGCCCGGGGCTCGGGGGCGCGGCCCGGGGCTCGGGGGCACGGCCTTCGTACCCGTGGACTCCGGGGGTTCGTGGCCTCCGCCCCCGTGAATTCGGGGGGTTCACGGCCTCCGTACCCGTGGATTCCACGCCCCCGGAGGGCTGCCGACCCGGTCCCTCGCATATCGTGCGGGGAATATTCGCGAGGGATCGGGTAGCCATGAACGATGGTCAGATTTGTCGAGGGTAAACCTCCACCTCACAGAAATTCCAATGATCATGCCGCTGACCTGCGGCTGGGTGTGCGCCTGACGATGGCGATGGCGGCAGTGGCGATCTTCACCGTGCCGTTCGTGATCCTGCTCGTGCTCGTGAGGACCTCTTCCACCCCGCTCACGAGTCTCGACGAGAGCATCGCGCTGAGCCTGCACGCCCACGCGCTGGAGAACCCCGGCTACACCGCCTTCCTCAACGTGGCGACCGAGGTGTTCGGCCCCTGGACGTGGCGTGTCCTGGTGGTGCTGACCGCCGTCTGGCTCTGGCGCCGGGGCGCGCCGCGCCTGGCGATCTGGGCGGTCGCCACGATCACCTTCGGCGGCCTGCTGAACCTCGCCGTCAAGGGGATCGTCGACCGCGCCAGGCCCGACCTGCCGAATCCGGTGGCCTGGGCGCCGGGCGCGTCCTTCCCCTCGGGGCACGCGATGGGAGCGGCGCTGGGGGTGTGCATCCTCGTGCTCATCCTGCTGCCCTTCCTGCGGAGCCCGGCCTCGCGGATCGCCGTCTGGGCCGTCGCGGCGGTCATCATGGTGTTCGTCGCGTACAGCCGGGTGGCGCTCGGCGTCCACTGGACCAGTGACGTGATCGCGGGGGTCGCGCTGGGCATCGTGGTCGTGGTGGGGGCGGCGGCGGGGTTCGAGACCTGGCGCCGGGGAGAGGGCCGCAGGCCCGCCGAACCGCACATGGAAGGCGTCGAACCCGAGGCGTTCCGAGAAGGTCATTCGGGGTAGCTGGCGCGCCATGTCGAAAATGTCGGTGGATTTCAAAGGCGTGACGCGCCTCATCCTGGCGCCACTGGCCATCATGGCCGTACTGACGATCGGCGTCGGGCTCCTCATCACCAAGGTCCTGCAGACGACGACCCTCATCGCGAACGACGAGGGGGTCAACGCGCAGCTGGCCGGAGACCGTACGGCCTACTGGAGTTCGATCACCGACGTGGTGTCGGGCCTGTCCGACACACCGGTGATCATCACTGCCACCGCGTTGCTGGTCATCGCCTTCCGGCTCGCCTTCAAGCGCTGGAACGAGTCGATCTTCCTCGCGCTGGCGGTCTTCTCACAGTCGGCGATCTTCCTGCTGGCGACCGTCTTCGCCCAGCGCAAGCGACCCGCCGTCGAGCACCTCGACCCCGCTCCGCCCACCTCCAGCTTCCCCTCGGGGCACACCAGCGCCGCGGTCGCCTTCTACTGCGGCGTCGCCCTGGTGCTGACCGTCCACACCCATCGCTACAAGATCCTGAACGTGCTCTGGTGGGTGATCGGCCTCGGCATCCCCCTGGGCATCGCCTTCTCGCGCATGTATCGCGGCATGCACCACCTGAGCGACGTGAGCTGGGGTTTCCTGCTCGGCGTGGTCTGCATCGCGGTGGCGGCCAACGCGCTGCTGTTCCGGTCGGTGATCACGGAAAAAAAGAAAAAAGTTCTGAGCACGTAGCGACCCCCGCCCGCACCGGGGATCCGGGGTGGCGGAGATCGCCGGAACGAGGACCGGCGGGGGCGAGAGAGGGACATTCACCACCCGCCGGGTCGCTTCACATGAGACCGTTGTGAAGCAGCACCACCAAGCTTCACAACTGTCACCTCGCGTGTCTCAAAGATCACAATGCGCTACGAAGTAAGATGGAACCCTCGTCGGGGAGATTCAAGTCTTCCTTTCGGGGCACGAGCAGCCAGCCGGCCGGACCGAGAGACGTTCGACGGCTACCCCAAGGAAGGAAGCCGGCCCATGGATCGCCAATCCGTCGTCTGCCATAAATGTTCGGGCGTTCTCCTCGCCACCGACTCTCGCACCTACACCGCGCAGCGAGGGCGTCTGATCCTGACCAACGGCTACTGCACCTGCCCCGCGGAGCAGGCCCCCGTGGAGCAGGTCACCCAGCAGCAGCCCCAGCCCGTCGTGGAGCAGCCCGTCTCGCACCGGCAGCCCACCCACCCCCAGCAGCAGAGCGCCCCCGCGGGCCAGAACTCGATGGTGGTCGCCTAGCGGCACCCCGGGGAGCGGTCGCGACGTCGGGGGGCGTACGCGACGGCTCGGCTCCCCCACGACCGCGCGCCGCCACCGGGCTCTCGCGGGTCGTCCCCTCTGACTGATCGGGTCATATTCGCCGATCAACCGCTGTCACGGATCCGGACGCCTCCACGGTCATCCACCCTCTGGATCCGGGTACGTCTCTTTGATCATCCCTCTTCGGTCGTCCGATTCCCGGAGCTCTCCGGCCGCCCCCGCACGCCCGGCCCCACTCCCCGACCAGTCGCTCCGCCGCTCAGGCGCTCTCTCGGGTCCCGGCGCGTCTCTCGGGTCGTTTCCCGCCTCCGGGGTCCCGGCGCACTCCCGGGACCGGCCTCAGGCCCGCGACATCACCGCGACATCGCGCGGCGGTGCTCAGCCGCTCAGTCCCCAGGCCAGCACCACGGACAGACCACTCGTCGCGAGCAGGCCGACGAGTACCACTATGGCAATCACTCGACGGTTCATGACGGAAAGCCTAGTCAGGCATCCGGGTGGTCTCGCACGCCGACGTACGTGAGGAACCGCGCGGGGAGCACGGTGGGCCCGGGAGAGAGTACGAGATCATGACGGCCAGCTGGTCGGGGGCGTCTGCTCGCTCTCCGCGCGGATGATGTGGATGACCGCGTTGATGAGCGCCAGGTGGGTGAACGCCTGGGGGAAGTTGCCGAGGTGGCGTCCGGTCACCGGGTCGATCTCCTCCGCGTAGAGGCCGAGGGCGCTGGCGAAGGAGAGGACCCTCTCGCAGAGCCTGCGGGCACGGATGTGCTCCCTGATCTCCGTCAGTGCCGAGACGAGCCAGAACGAGCAGATCGCGAAGGTGCCCTCCTCCCCGTTCAGGCCGTCGTCCGTGCTCTTCGTCTCGTAGCGCCGGACCAGCTCGTCGACGGTCAGCTCGTCGGCGATGGCCAGCACGGTGGCGCGGACCCTGGGGTCGTCGGGCGGCAGGAAGCGCACCAGCGGGATGAGCAGGAGCGACGCGTCGAGGACGTCGGTGTCGTAGTGCTGTTTGAAGACCCCGCGCTCGCTGACGCCGTGGGCGCACACGTCGGCGTGGATCTCGTCGGCGACCACCTGCCAGCGCTCGGCGAGTTCCGGCTCCTCCCTGAGCCGGGCGAGCCTCGCGCCCCTGTCGGCCGCCACCCAGCACATGACCTTCGAGGAGGTGAAGTGCCGGGGCTCGCCGCGTACCTCCCAGATGCCACGGTCGGGCTCCCGCCAGTGCCTGATGACGGACTCGACCTGCCGCTTCAGGATGGGCCAGATCCGCTCGTCCAGACGGTCCCGCGAGCGGGTGTGGATGTAGAAGGAGTCGAGGACCGCGCCCCAGACGTCGTTCTGACGGTGCCGGTAGGCGGCGTTGCCGACCCTGACGGGCTTGGCTCCCTCGTACCCGGAGAGATGGTCGAGAACGTACTCGTCCAGCTCTCGTTCGCCGTCGATGCCGTACATGACCTGGAGTTCCTCGTCCCGTTCCGCCACGTCGGCGATGAACCAGAAGAAGTCGTCGGCCTCCCAGTCGAAGCCCAGCGTGTACAGGCCCCAGAGGGCGAAGGTCGAGTCCCTGACCCAGGCGTAGCGGTAGTCCCAGTTGCGGTCGCCGCGCGGGGTCTCGGGCAGGGAGGTGGTCGCCGCCGCGATGAGGGCACCCGTGGGGGCGAAGGTGAGGCCCTTGAGAGTGAGGGCGCTGCGCTCCAGATACCTCCGCCAGGGGTGGTCGGGGAAGGCGCCTCTGGCGAGCCAGTGCTGCCAGTGGTGGGCGGTCCACACGAGCCGGTGGTAGGCGTCCTGGAAGGTGTACGGCGGCTCGTGCATGGTCCACGACAGCGCGCAGAAGCGCGTGTCCCCCTCCTTGAGGAGGGTACGAGCCATCGCGCGCCCGCCCTCGAACCCCAGCCGCATGTCGGTGGTGAGCCGCAGCTCCAGGCTCTCCCCCTCCGCCGTCGCGACCCCCTGCTGGTAGCCCCTGTCGGTGTACTCCCAGCGGGCGGACTTGCGCCCGTAGTCGAAGATCGGCTCGCAGTCGAGCGTGATCTGCATCTCCCCGCTGACGCACCGCACCGTGCGGAGCAGCACATGGGAGGCGTCGTAGTCGGTCGGCGCCCTCCTGTGCGTATGGGAGAGCTCGTCCTCGTCGTGGTGCCAGGGTCCCATGAGCAGCACGTCACGCACGATGATCCAGCCGGTGGGGGTGCCCCAGCTCGTCTCCAGGACCATGGTGCCCGGCAGGTAGCGGCGCGCCGCGGGCACTCTCAGGTCGGCGGGGCCGACCCGGAAGCCCCCCGCGCCCCGGTCGAGGAGTGCGGCGAAGACGCTGGGAGAGTCCATCCGGGGCAGGCAGAGCCACTCGACGTTCCCGCTCGGGGCGACCAGCGCGGTGGTCTCGCAGTCGGACAGGAACCCGTAGTCGGCGATGGGCGGGAAGGGGGAGGGTCCGGGCAGCACGTCCGCCGTCGGATTCGGTGTCATCGGCCCTCCTTGAGCGTGGAGACCTCCGTCTTCGAACGGAGAAGAACGTCAGGCGCACTTCCTACCCCGGCTACCGGGGTCAGGCACGTCTTTCGCCTGATCAGGCGTGTCCTCGCGCGCTCTGCTCCTTCCGCGACTCCTCCCGCGACTCCTCCCGCGACGGGACCGTACTGCGTCACGGCGCGGGCGAACTCCCCACGCCTGTCGGCCCGCGTCCCCCGTCGGCACGGGATTCCCTGCCGGTACGGGAACCGGTCCTCGTCTCCGGATGCCTCCGCATGCGGCTGGATGCGGCTGGATGCGGCTGGATATCCGGCGCTCAGCGAGGAATGTCGCGGTCCATCACCGAATCACGAGCTAACCTCATAAGTCACATTATTCCCAGCTGTATGTGAACTTTTCGGACAAGCCACTGTCGAATCTGCTATCAAGTTGCCCGACCAAGGTTCACGTCAGAGAGGGTCATCGTGGGGCGCGACGATATCCAAGGACCGTACGAGGAAGATCCTCGCGAGCAGACCGGTCCCCTCGGACCGGCGCAGTACGAACCCGAACGTCCCGCCGGCGACGTGTTGTCGGACGGATGGAGCGAGATCGACCTTCCGGAGCTCACCCCGGGCGACGGGTCCCAGGTGATCGTCCACGTCGACGGGTCCCGGGAGATCGTCCGGGCCGACGGGTCCCGGGAGATGGTCTACCTCAACGAGCGTCGCGAGATAGGGGACACCGACATCACGTCCGACGGCCCCCTCTACCACGAGGAGGACGAGGCGACGTCCTCACGCGGTTTCCTGGGGTCGGGCTGGCGCGAGGACCCCGATCCCTACGAGGAGCGTCGCCGCAAGAGCAGGGGCAAGAGCAGGGCCCTGCTGGCGGTCGTGGGCGGCGTCGTGATCGCGGGGGTCGCGGGCGGCTGGTTGCTCTCCTCCTCCCTGGACGGGAAGTCCGGCGCCACGTGCTCACCCGGCGTGCGGTGCTCGGTGGCCGACCTGCCGAAGGTTCCCTCGGAGACGCCGACGCCCCTGCCCGGGAAGGAGACGGCGGAACCGTCCGGCGAACCGACCACGGCCGACGAACCCACGACCGCCGCTCCCACCAGGGCTCCCAGGACCCGGGAGCCCTCCAGCCGGCCTTCGCCGACCCGCAGCACCCCGCAGAAGGAGACCCGTCCGACGGCGTCCTCCGAGGAGGCCGAGCAGGAGGAGACCTCCCGGACGGACCCGGGCCCGAGCTCGCGGATCACCTCCGAGCCCGAGCCCTCGCCGACGAACCAGGCCCCCACGGAGAGCACCACCCCGAGCCAGCAGCCGACGACGGCACCGCCGCCGCCCCAGGACACCGGGTCGAACGGCAACTCGGGCGGCGGCCGGGGCGGCCTGCTCGACTGGCTGTTCTGACCGTCCGCCGCCCGGCACCCCAGGGCTCCGAGGCCGCGGCGGCGCTCCAGCGTCTCCGGGCGCGTCGACCGGCGGGCCGCTACCGTACCGTCACGCCCGCCGGGACCTACGGCGTGAGCGTGCCGACGGCATGGCCGCTCCGGGGCCGCTGAGGGCGGTGAACCCCGGCGCGGTGCTCCTGGGGGCTGATGCCGCGCTCGCGCTTGAAGGCGGCGCTGAGCGCGAACGCGCTGCCGTAGCCGACCTGCGTGGCCACCGCGCCGACGGTGGCGTCGGTCTCGCGCAGCAGGTCGGCGGCCATGGCCAGCCGCCAGCCGGTGAGGAACGTCATGGGCGGCTCGCCCACCAACTCGGTGAAGCGGCGGGCCAGGGCGGCGCGGGAGACACCGGCCTTCGCGGCCAGCGTGGCCACCGTCCAGGGGTGCGCCGGGTCGCCGTGCAGCATGCGCAGGGCCTTGCCCACCACGGGGTCGCTGTGGGCGCGGTACCAGGCGGGAGCCCCGGCCTCGGGGCGGGAGAACCAGGCCCGCAGGACGGCGATGAGCAGCAGGTCGAGCAGCCGGTCGAGAACGGCCTCCTGCCCCGGCTCGTCCTTGACGATCTCGTCGCCGAGCAGCGGGATGATGGGGCAGTTCCAGGCGTCCTCCGGGAGGACCAGCAGCGGGGGCAGCGCCTCCAGCAGACGGCGGCTGATCTCCCCGCGCATCTGGTAGGCGCCGGTGAGGAGCACCGTTGACCCGTCGGGGCTGTTGCCCCAGGTGCGGACGCCCAGGTCCATCTCCTGAGCCAGGCTTCGCCCGTCGAGGGTGGTGCAGTGCTGGCCCGGATGGATCACCACGTCGGGCGGCGTGGCCGGATCGTCGGCGACCGTGTAGGGATCCGGGCCGAGGATGATCGCGACATCCCCCGGCCCCAGGCGCACCGGGTCTCCGTCGTCGAGGATCACCCACGCCTCACCCCGCACCATGGCCGTCAGGGCGAGTGGCGCCCGGTCCTGGATCCGCAGGGACCAGGGCGGGTCCAGGACGGAGCGGAGCAGGAACGCTCCCCTGGCCCTCGGACCGTCCAGGAAGTCGGTGAGTGCGTCCACGACCTCAATGTAGACGCTGAAACATGGGATTGCGCTTCTCGACCATGGCTCGTCTCATCCCTGGCCGGTTCACTGGTCGTATGACAGAGAACATCCGTGAGCGGGACACGACACCGGTCCTCGGCGGCACGGGCAGGACCGGCCGCCGCGCGGTGGAGCGGCTCACCGCGCGGCCTGCCGGTGCGGGTCGGCGAGCACGTCCGGTCCCGACGCCGGGATCTCCCCGACGGCCCAGGAGAATGTGATGTTGATGTTCCGAGGCGTCGCGCTGGTCGCGACGGCCATCACGATGGGACTCGTGGCGGGTCTCTTCTACGCCTACACCTGCTCCGTCATGCCCGGTCTGGCCCGTACGGACGACCGGACCTTCGTCAGCGCGATGCAGCGGATCAACGTGGCGATCCTCAACGGCTGGTTCGCCGCCTGCTTCGGCGGCGCGCTGGTGCTGACCGTCCTCTCCGTGATACTCCACCTCCAGACGGACGGGCGGCCCGTACTGCCCTGGATCGTGGCCGCGCTCGTCCTGTACGTGGTGATGCTCGTCATCACGATGGGGATCAACGTGCCGCTCAACAACGCGCTCGACGCGGCCGGGGACCCCGACCGCGTCGCCGACCTCGCGGCGGTGCGCGAGCGGTTCGAGGCGGCGTGGGTCCGCTGGAACCTCATCCGCACGCTGGCGTGCGTGGCCGCTTTCGGCTGCGTCACCTGGGCCCTCGTCGTGTACGGGCGCACCGGCCTGCCGGACGGGCCATGACCGGGGCCTGACCGCGCGGGTGGCGACCAGGGGCATGGTCACGCGGGTGGTGGCCGGGAGCATGACAGGGCGAATGGCGACCGGGGAACGTGACCTGGCGAGTGGCGACCAGGGGCATGGTCACGCGGGTGGTGGCCGGGGAACATGACCAGGTCTACCCCTGTCCGTCCGAACTTCTGCCAGGATGCCGTCTGGCGCCGCCCCACGATCATCCGGCGCGGATCGGCACGGATCGGTACGGATCAGCGCGTCTCGGGGAGGCCGGTCTCTGACCCCGCGTCCTGACCACCGACACGCACGGGAGCCCTCCGATGACCAGGTACCGGATTCTCGCCGTCGACGACGACCCCGCGATCCTGCGCTCGTTGCGGCGCGGCCTGCGGCTGGAGGGCTTCGGCGTGGAAACCGCGGACTCCGGCGAGCGGGCACTGGAACTGGCCGGCGACGCCGCGCCCGACGCGATCGTCCTCGACGTGTCGATGCCCGGACTGTCAGGGATCGAAGTGTGCGCCCGCCTGCGAGCACGCGGAACGGAAGTGCCGGTGCTGATGCTGTCGGCGATGGACGAGGTCGCCGACCGGGTGGCGGGACTGGCCGCGGGCGCCGACGACTACGTCGTCAAGCCGTTCGACCTGGGCGAGCTGGTCCTGCGGCTGCGTGCCCTGCTGCGCAGGGCCGGCCGCGCGGCCGGTGAGACGGTCCGGGTGGGCCCGCTGACGGTCGACCCGGCCGCCCGCCGGGTCACCGTGAGCGACAGGGAGGTCGAGCTGACCCGGCGGGAGTTCGACCTGCTGGAGGTCCTCGCGTACAACGCGGGTGTCGTGATGTCCAGGTCGGTGCTGCTGGAGCGGGTCTGGGGATACGACTTCGAGGTGACCGGCAACGCCGTGGACACCTTCGTGGGTTACCTGCGGCGCAAACTGGAGGCCGGGGGCGAGCCGCGCCTGGTGCACACGGTGCGCGGGGTCGGGTTCGTGGTGCGGGACGGGCGACGGTGAGGCTGTCCACCCGGTTCGCGGCCTGCCTGGCGGCGCTCGTCCCGCTGCTGGTGCTGCTGGGCGGCCTGCTCGTGCTGAACCTGGTCTCCCGCGACCTGCGCGCCGAGCGGGACGGGCGGATGGCGACGCGGGCACACGCGCTGGCGCCGCTGGCCACCTCGTACTCCTGGCGCGTCCGTATGACCCCCCGCCTACCGCCGGACCTCATCACCCAACGGCTCGCCGGGGCCGCCGCCATGGGGGCCGGCGGCCCCGGTGGGATGCGCGTCGAGGTACCGGGGAGCAAGCCGCTCGACATGGGAGAGGTGCCGGCCACGACACCCGCCGGGGCAGGAAAGGGGCCGGCCACCTTCGCCGACGGCACGCGGGAATGGCGATTCGTGGCATCCGACCTGGGCCCGCGAGGGGGCGCGGGCCGCCTGTGGGTGTTCGAGGCCGAGGAACACCTCGACCGGCAACTCGGGGTGCTCCGCGACCGGCTGGCGCTGGTCACCCTGATCTCGGCGGGGATGGGCGTCGTGGCCGGTCTCGCTCTCGGCAGGTTCGCGGTGCGCCCCCTGGCGGTGCTCCGCGGCCAGGCACGGGGCATCGGCGCGTCCTCCGTGAGGGGAACGCGGCTGGCGACCGCCTCCGGGGTCACCGAGATCGACGAACTGGCCGGTGTGCTCAACGACCTGCTGGACCGGCGTGACGCGGCGGTGACGCGTACCGGCGAGGCGTTGGAGACCGCCCGCGCCTTCGCCGCCACCGTGGCGCACGAGCTGCGGACGCCGCTGACCAGCATGGGCACCAACCTGGAGTTGCTCGGCCACCCCGGCCTGGATCCGGTGGAGCGCACCGAAATAGTCACCGACCTGGGCGCGGAGCACGGCCGGGTCCAGCGACTGATCACGATGCTGCGCCGGCTGGCGCGCGGCGAGCTGGTCGAGCCCGCGGCCTTCGCCGACACCGACCTGGCCGAGATCACCGCCGTCGCCGTCGAGGAGGCGCGGCGCCGCCACCCGAAGGCCGCGATCACCTTCTCCCCCGCGACCGACCTGCCGGTACGGGGATGGGCGGAGGGACTCCGGATGATCGTGGACAACCTCCTCGACAACGCCGCGATCCACGGCACGGACGCCACGAACGGCACGGAGGCCACCGACAGCACGGACCGCCCGGACGGCGCGAACGCCGCAGACGGCACAGACCGTCCCGACAGACCGGACAACGCGAACGGCCCGGACGGGCCGGACGGGCCGGACGGGCCGGACGGGCCGGGGCGTGCCACGATCACGGTGACGCTGTCCGCCGACGGCGAGGCCGCCGTGCTCGTCGTCCAGGACGCGGGACCGGGGATACCGCTCGCCGAACGCGAGTCCGTCTTCACCAGGTTCCACCGCCGGGCAGGCAGCCCCGGTTCCGGCCTCGGCCTCACCCTCATCCGCCAGCAGGTGGCGCTGCACGGCGGCACGGTCGCGGTGACCGACCCCGAACAGGGCCGCGGGACGCGCGTCGAGGTGCGGCTGCCCACCTCCGCTCCCCTCTCCGCCCGCTCCCCGCTGCGGCCCGGCGAGCGCCCCTCCGGCGTCCGGTCCTGGCTGGCCGAGCCCCGCCGGTCCCCACCGTGAGTCCGCCGTAGACCCACCGGAGGCATGCCAGAGATCTGCCAAAGAAGTGCGCCATGCTCCCCGCCGTACGCGAGCGGCTCACCCGCCGCCGGACCCATCGGAGGGAAACATGAACATCCACCGCCTACGAGTACCCGCCGTCGCGACGGTCGCCGCACTCACGCTGGCCGGTCTGGCGGCTCCGGCCGGCGCCCTGTCCACGACGGCTCCGGCCTCCCTCGCACCGGCCTCGTCGCTGTCCGCACCGGCCGTCGCCGAGGCGGGCGCCTTCGACCTCATACGGCCGTCGGCGAGTCCGGTCAAACTGCGGAGCGACCCGAGGAAGCTCTCGGTGACCTACACCTACGAGGGGGGCGAGCGCACTCTGGAGGACTTCCTCACACGTACGAAGACCAACGGTTTCGTCGTTCTGGACGGCCAGAAGATCGTGGACGAGCGCTACGTCGAAGCCGACCGCAACACCCGGTTCCAGTCCTGGTCGATGGCGAAGTCCTTCACGTCGGCCGCAGTCGGCATCGCCCTGCGGGAGGGCCACATCCGCTCGATCGACGACCCGGTGACCCGCTACCTGCCCGAACTGCGCGGCTCCGGCTACGACGGGGTGTCCATCCGGAACCTGCTGCGCATGTCATCGGGGATCGCCTGGGACGAGCGCTCCGACATACCGAAGGTGCAGATGGCCGTGAACCGGGGCCAGTCGGTCGAGAAGCTGGCGGCGCGCCGGGTGCGCGGCTGGGAGCCCGGCAGCAGGTTCGAGTACACCAGCATGAACTCCTTCGTACTCGCCGACGTCGTCAGCCGCGCCACGGGCACGCCGTACCACCGGTACGTGGAGAAGAAGATCTGGAAGCCCGCCGGCATGGAGTCCACGGCGCGCATCGACAAGGACTCCACCGGCGACAGCCTCGGCTACTGCTGCTACCACGCCACCGACCGCGACTTCGCCAGGTTCGGTCTGCTCTACCTCCGTGACGGGAAGGCGGCGGGGCGCCAGGTCGTGCCGCGCGCCTGGGTCAAGAAGTCGACCACGCCCTCCGCCTCCTTCAACGCCGGCTACGGGCTGCACTGGTGGCTCGGCGACGGCGACCAGGGCGACTTCATGGCCGCCGGGTTCGGCGGGCAGTACATCTACGTCTCCCCCGAGCAGGGGGTGGTCGTCGTCAAGTCGACCGTCTCCACCTCGGCCCACGACCAGCGCGAGGCGCTGGCCGCGTTCCGCGCCGTGGCCGCCGAGGTGGTGAGAACCCGCTGACGGCGGCCGGACGGGACCGGCGAGGGTGTCACCTGCCGGAGCGCAGGGATCCAAGCAGGTAACACCCCTGAACCGGGCGCAGCGACGCCCCCGGACGGGGCGCAGCGACGAACGCGGTGACGAGCGCGGTGACGAGCGCGGTGACGAGCGCGGTGACGAGCGCGGCGAGAGAAGCAGTGAAGGGCGCGGTGACGGGTGACGCTGGCGCGGTGACGGGTGACGCTAGCGCGGCTTCTCGCGTAGCAGCTCGACGACCGCGCCGATGTCCCCGTCACCCCAGCCGCGCTCGGCAGCCTCCTCGTAGCGCCGCTCGACCAGCCGGGCGATCGGCAGGTCGAGGCCGGCCGACCTCGCCAGGTCGACGGCGAGCCGTACGTCCTTGGCGGCGAGCCTGGTCGTGAACCACCCCTGGTGGTCGCCGGTCAGGATGTCGTCGACCCGGTTGTGCAGTGCGGGCGCGACGGTGGGCCAGGTGAGGAGGAAGTCGTGCAGCAACGTCTCGTCGAGCCCCACCCCCAGACCCGTGGCGGCCGCCTCGGAGAGCGCGGCGATCCCGGTCATCAGCAGGTAGTTGTTCAGCAGCTTGAAGGCGAGCGCCGCGCCGGGATCCCGGCCGCAGTAGGAGTAGGAGGCGAACACCTCCGACCACACCGGCTTCAGCACGTCGACGACCTCACGCTCGCCACCCACCAGGACCGAGGCCTGCCCCTCGGCGACGGCCGGCGGCCAGCCGATGACGGGCGCGGCCACGAACCGGCTCCCGGGCGCCATGTCCCGCAGCGCGCGGGCCGTGTCCGGGGCGACGGTGCTCGTGTCGGCCACGACGGGCCCCTCGGACCCGATTCCGGTCAGCTGGGACATCACCTCGCGAACCGCCTGGTCGTCGGCGAGTGACAACAGCACCCCCTCGGCCCCCCGCGCGGCCTCGGCGGGCGAGGCCGCCTCGACGGCGCCGAGGCCGACCAGCTCCTCCGCCCGCCCCGGTGTGCGGTTCCACACCGTGACCGGGAAGCCGCGCACCAGCAGCCGCCGGGCCAGTGCCCGCCCCATCATGCCCATCCCGAGTACAGCGACGTGCATAGATCATCCCCCCTCACGCCATTGTGCCCCCCGCGGGTCCGGGCGCCCCGGGCCGCCACGCGGGTGACCCGCGGCATCGCGATGGTCGTACGGGCGGCGTCACGGGGGTTCAAGCCGGGTGGGCACGGGCTACGGGGCCCCGACCCGGGTGACCCGGTCCGTCGGAAGTTCACGCCGGGTAGGCGTGGGTCTCGGTGGCCTTCACGGCCGCCCAGATCCGCTGTCCCGAGGTGAGGTCGAGGTCCGCGACGGCGGCGGGTGTGACGTCGGCCGAGGCGGTGATCGGCCCTTCCAGGTGGATGCGGACGTTGTCGCCGTGCCGCTCGATGCCCTCGATCGTGGCCTCCCAGAGATTGCGCGGGGTGCCGTCCGGACGGGTCCGGTAGAGCGCGACCGCGCCGGGACTGAAGGCGACGAACGCGGGACCGTCCAGGTGCTCGGCGACGCTGAAACCCACCTCGCCCACGGTGACCCGCCGTCCCGCGGCGAGACCCCGGTAGAGGTTGAGGCCGACCAGGCGGGCGACGTAGTCGGTGCGCGGGCGCCGGGCGACCTCGGCGGGGGTGCCGCGCTGCACGACGGTGCCGTTCTCGATGACGACCAACTGGTCGGCGAGCACCATGGCGTCCAGCGGATCGTGGGTGACCAGGACGGTCGCGCCGCCGAAGTCGGCCAGGTGGCGGCGGAGCTGGGAACGGATCTCCAGGCGGGTGTGGGCGTCGAGGGCCGCCAGCGGCTCGTCCAGCAGCAGCAGGCGGGGTTCCACGGCGAGGGCGCGGGCCAGGGCGACGCGCTGGGCCTGACCACCCGACAGCTGCCGGGGTTTCGCCGCGACGTACCCGGCCAGGCCGACACGCTCCAGCCAGGCGGCGGCACCGCGCCGCGCCTCCGCTCTGGAGGCGCCTCGGCAGCGAGGTCCGAAGGCGACGTTGTCCAGAGCCGACAGGTGCGGGAAGAGCAGGTAGTCCTGGAAGACCATGCCGATCGGGCGACGTTCGGCGGCAAGGGTGTGCAGCGCCTCGCCGTCCAGGAGGATCCGCCCTCCGGACAGGGCGGTGAGCCCGGCCAGCGCGCGCAGCGCCGTGGTCTTGCCCGCGCCGTTGGGGCCGAGCAGGGCGACGACCTGGCCGGCGGCGACCTCAAGTTCGATGTCCAGGTGGAAACCGGGCCGGGTGACGACGAGGTGGGCGTTCAGGGTCACGGGGCGCTCACCCACCGGTCGCGCAGGCTGGCCAGGATGATCACCGAGACGGCGAGCAGGACGAGGCTGAGCACGATCGCGGCCTCGGGTTCGCTCTCCAGGGCGAGGTAGACGGCCAGCGGCATGGTCTGGGTCCGGCCGGGGAAGTTGCCGGCGAAGGTGATGGTCGCCCCGAACTCGCCGAGCGCGCGGGCCCAGCACAGCACGGCGCCCGCGACGATGCCGGGGGCGATCAGCGGCAGGGTGACGCGGCGGAAGATGGTCCAGCGGGAGGCCCCCAGCGTCGCGGCGGCCTCCTCGAAGCGCAGGTCGGCGGCGCGCAACGCTCCCTCGACGCTGATGACCAGGAACGGCATGGCGACGAACGTCTCGGCGACGACGACCCCGGCCGTGGTGAACGGCAGGGTGATGCCGAAGGTGGAGTCGAGCCACTGGCCGACCAGGCCGCGCCGCCCCAGGACGAGCAGCAGGGCGACCCCGCCGACCACCGGGGGCAGCACGAGCGGGACGGTGACCAGCGCCCGCACCAGGCGGCGGCCGGGAAAGGCGACACGGGCCAGCGACCACGCCAGCGGTACGCCGAGCAGCAGGCACACCAGCGTGGCCACGGTCGCGGTCACCAGCGACAGGCGCAGCGCCTCCAGCACCTGCGGCTCGCCGAGCCTCTCGGCCAGGGTGGACCAGGGGGCGCGTACCAGCAGCCCGGCCAGCGGCAGCGTCAGGAAGAGCATGCCCACCACGGCGGGCAGCACCAGCACCCAGGGCAGGCGACCCGCCACCCCACCGGCCGCGCCGCCCGCCGCGCCGCGCGGCCCGCCGCCATGAGCCGCACCGCCGGACGGGCCACCCGCCACGCCACGGGACGCCTCCCCCGGCACGGCACCGGACGGGCCACCCGCCACGCCACCGGACGGACCGCTCACGACGCCGTCAACTCGTCGTACGGGCGTGGTCGGCGATCTCCACGACCACGTTGGTGGACTTGATCACGGCGACCGCCATCACCCCCACCTCCAGGCCCATCTCGTCGGCGGCCTGGCGGCTCATCAGCGACACCACCCGGTACGGTCCCGCGGCGATCTCCACCTGGGCCATCACCGCGTCCTTGATCACTTCCGTCACGATGCCGCGAAGGCGGTTCCTGGCCGAGGAGTGCCCCGTGCCGTTCTCGGACTCGATCCGGGCACGCGCGAACGCCGCCAGGTCGGTGCCCGCGACCATCCGGTGGCCGTGCTCGTCCCGCCGGGCCGCGAGCCGCCCGGCATCCACCCACCGGCGGACCGTGTCGGGGCTCACCCCGAGCAGCGCGGCGGCCTCGCTGATCCGAAACGTCGTCACGAACAATCACCATACCTTCGCGTATTCACACCCATATGTCCCTCCCTCATGGCAGTCGCGTCGCGATCCGTCGTCCCGTCGCCGCTCCTGCGAGCCCGAACGTCCTGGGGGACCCTTTCCCTCCACCGGGGACACGCTCACCCCGGCACACCGGACGAGGAACGAGGAACGAGGAACGCCGTCGCGGCGGGACCCACCTCCCGCTTGGAGCACCCGGAGCACCCGGAAAGTACCAGGGAGCACCGGGGAGCGGGAACGCCCTACCCGGAGACGGGACCGGACCAGTAAGAGGTCGGAAGCCCGCGCGTGCCGACGTCCGCGAGGAAGACGCGACCGGCGTCCGGATGGCGCGCGGTCTCCTCCCGCGTCATCCCCGTCCGGGCCGACGTGATGAGCAGAGTGTCGAGCCGCGGGCCCACGAAGGCGACGCTCGT
This sequence comes from Streptosporangium vulgare, assembly GCF_042428775.1. Classification (NCBI taxonomy): domain Bacteria; kingdom Bacillati; phylum Actinomycetota; class Actinomycetes; order Streptosporangiales; family Streptosporangiaceae; genus Streptosporangium; species Streptosporangium vulgare. Next base: position 80,947 of record NZ_JBHMBS010000027.1, read on the forward strand.
CACGTTGGGCGCCGCGACCTCCACGGTCGCGAGATGCTCACCCTCGGGCGAGTGGCAACGCACCTGGCCGGCGCCCCAGATCGCGATCCACAGGTTGCCGTCGACGTCGGCGCACAACCCGTCCGGCGTGCCGTCGGAGATCTCCAGCAGCACGCGGCGCTCACCGTACGCGCCGGTGACGGCGTCGTAGGCCCTCGCCCAGATCGTTCCCGGCACGCTGTCGACGCTGTACATCGTCGACAGGTCCGGAGACCAGGCGAGACCGTTGGAGAGCGCGAGGTCGGTGTCGACGGCCGTGACGGTCCCGTCCGTCTCGTACCGGTACAGGCACTCCTGGCCGTGCCGGTCGTCGAGGGCGAGGCTCCCCACGAGAAAGCGTCCCGCGGGATCGCACGCCCCGTCGTTGAGGCGGCTGTCCTTCCCCTCGGGAACCAGATCGACGAGGTACGCGCGCTCGCCCCCCGCCCCGTTCCCGGAACTGTCCCCGGCGCCGGACGGCCGTCCCGGCTCGTCCCCGCCTTTCACCGCGAGCAGTCCCCTCCGCCCGGCGACGAGCAGCCCGCCGTCCCGGTCGCACACGACGGCGCCGACGGTCTCGCCGAACTCGTGCCCGCGGTCCACGCGAACGGAGTCACCGACGAGCCGTCCCTCCAGGACCTGACCGGCGTCGATGTCCACCCACAGGAGACGCTCCCTCGCGGCGTCCCACACGGGGCCCTCGCCCAGCAGGTACGCGTCCGCGCTCGCGGCCCGCGCCTCGAAGCGCCGGACCTCCCGGCTCACGACGCGCCTCCGCCGGTCTTCCGCACACCCCGTACGACCCGTACGACCCGTACGCCCCGCGCGACCCGCGCGACTCGTACGGCGGGACACCGGGCCGTGACACCCGCTGTCCGTGGGCCACTGGGGTGGGCGGACGCGGCCGGACGGCCGTCGTTCCGGGGGCGCACGGGCTCTTGGGATCGCATGAAACCCACAGTGTTCCAGACGGCGGGATCCCCCGGAGACGCCCGCCCCGCCGGTCACGTGCTCGCCGCACGACCGGCAGGGCGCCCGCCCCCTCCCTGCCGTCGGGAGGGGGCGGGCACGCGGGCCTCCGGGAGACTACGGCTGCTGGGCGATCTGGAACGACTGGGCGGCGCCGCCGTTACAGGTGCTCTGCACCAGCTGGACGCTGTCGGCCGTCGAGGAGCCCGGCACGCTCAGGCACTTGCCGCTGAGACGGCTGACGAAGTGGAAGTAGCCACCGCCCTCCGACACCGCCTGCCACTGCTGGTTGTCGCCGCCGCCGTACGCCCACAGCTGCAGGAGGGCGCCGTCGGCGCTGGAGACGTCTTTCACGTCGATGACCTGGGCGCTGTTGGTGCGGTTGTTGAGCCGCGCGAAGCCGCCGCTGGTCGGCTGGACCTGGAACTGCTGGGCGAGGGTGCCGTTGCAGGTGTACTGCTGGATCGCGGTGCCGTTCGCCGAGGCGGCCGCGCGGGCGTCCACGCACTTGCCGCTGGCGCGGTTGGCGAGGCTGTACCACGCGGTCGGCGAGATGGTGTCCGTCGGAGGCGGGGTGCTCCCGCCGCCCAGCCACAGCAGGCCGTCGATGACGAACCGGTTCTGCACCTCGCTGGCGAACGTGGACGACAGGGGGGTGTTGTTGCTGTAGTTCATGGCGTTGTGGCCGAAGTTCGCGTACAGCATCTTGTAGTTGCGGTTGGTCCACATGAGCGGGTAGTAGCCGCTGTACCAGGTCTGGTTGGGGTCCGTGCCGACCGGGAAGCTCGACTGGTCGATGGACCCGAGGATCCTGATGTTCGCGTTGTTCCTCAGGTCGTTGGTCCAGCTGTACCACTCGCTGACCGACGAGGTGAAGGTGGCGGGCAGCCGTGCCGTGGAGGGGTGGGCCCCGCCCTCCGTGCGCATGACCACCGAGGTGGGTCCCCAGGTGTTGGACCTGAACGCGCCGGTGCCGAGGAGCTCGTTGTGGTACCACGACCAGCTCTGGGCGTTGGTGTTGAACGCGCTCACGTGGAAGCCCATCCACGCCCCGCCGTTACGCATGTACTGCTCGAACGCCGACCGCTGGGCGGCGTTCTGCGGCAGGTCGTCCAGGAAGAGCACCACCTGGTACTGCTGGAGGTTGCTCGCGTTCAGCTGGCTCCAGTTGTTGGTCGCCGTGTAGGAGAAGTTGTACTGCGTCGCCATCTGCGGGAACCAGCGGTTCGCCTCCTGGACGAAGTTGATGTGGGCCGCGTCCCACGTCCCGTTGTAGAAGGCGAGGACCTTGAAACTCGGGGCGATCGACGCCCGCGCGTTTCCGCCGCCCGGAAGGGTGGTGAGGCCGAGCGCGAGAGCGAGCACGGCGAACAGCCGCACCCACGTCCGCATCGAGCTGACCATGCTTGCCCTGGTCATGTGTGTTTCCTCTGTCTCGTGACGAACGACAAAGGCGAAGCCCGCCCCGCCCACGGGCATAACGGAGACCGGCGTTACCAACAACTTCGGCAAGCCGAGGACGGTTCTTGTCTAACTTAATTCAAGTTATGTGAAGAAAAAATGTCAAGAAGATCACGGAGGCGGGAATACGCGCGGGGGACGGCGCTCGCGTCCGCGGGACCGCGTCCGTTCCGCCCGCGCGAGCCGGCCTCGGCCACCTGGCCGCTCAGTCGGTATCGACTGGTATCAGCGGATCCAACCCCTCCTCGGCCGGTGTGCGGCCGTCAGCCGCCTCAGCCCGCGTCAGGCACTGCTCAGCGATGTTCGACCGGCGGCGGGGCGGCCTCATGGTGGAGGTCCGTGCCGGCTCGGCTGTTCAACCGGGAGCGACTTCGTGGTGGAGGTCCGTGCCGTGCTCGGCTGTTCAACCAGGGCGCCTTCGTAGTGGAGGTCCACACAGGCTCGGCTGTTCAACCGGGAGCGACTTCGTAGTGGAGGTCCGTGCCGAGGCTCAGCGCGAGCCTGCGGGCGAGTCCCGTGTTGCGGCGGTGGTCGAGCCGGCTGACGGCCATCTCCAGAGCCTTGCGCTCGCCGACGACGACCACCCACGACCGCGCCCGGGTGAGCAGGGTGTAGAGCAGCTTGCGGCGCAGCATGACGCCCCCGGACTCGGTGACGAGCGGCGCGACCACGAAGGGATACTCGCTGCCCTGGGAGCGGTGGACGCTGATGGCGTACGTGTGGGTCAGCTCGTCGAGCTCGCCGAAGCCGTACTTCACCGTCTGACCGTCGTCGGTGCGGATCTCGACGAGCCGCTCCTCGGGGGTGATGGCGGTGACCGTACCGGTGTCGCCGTTGAAGACACCCTTGTCGTAGTTGTTGCGGATCGGCATGACACGGTCGCCGACCCGGAAGGCGGAGGCGCCCGACCAGTGCTCGGCGACTCCCTCGCGAGCCGGGTTGAGCCGTTCCTGGATCATGCGGCCGAGCTCGGCGGTCCCCGTCAGGCCCTTGCGCATCGGGCACAGGACCTGGACCTGGTCGGGGCTCACCCCCTGCTTGCGCGGGATCGCCACCGTCGCCAGGTGCATCACCCGCTCGGCGACCCGCTCGGGGTCGTCGACCTCCTCGAACCAGAAGCCTCCCCCGCCGGGGAGCGCGGGCACCTCGCCCGCCCTGACCCGGCGGGCGGCCTGGATGATGCCGCTGCCCTCCGCCTGGCGGAAGACCTTGGTCAGGCGCATCCGCGCGATCGCCTCCACCCGCAGCAGGTCGGCCAGCACGCTGCCGGGGGCGATGCTGGGAAGCTGGTCGCTGTCTCCCACGATCAGCAGGTGGCTGCCGGGCGGGATCGCCGCGGTGAGCCGGGTGGCCAGGCTCAGGTCCAGCATGGACGCCTCGTCGACCACGATCAGGTCGGCTTGCGCGGGCGTCTGCTCGAACAGCGTGCCGCTGTCGGGATCGGGCAGGTGGGCCAGCATCCGGTGCACGGTCATCGCGGGCAGGCCGGTGAGCTCCGACAGGCGCTTGGCGGCCTTGCCGGTCGGCGCCGTGAGGGTCACCGTGCCGCCCATCGCCCGTACGGTCGCCGCGACGGTCTTGACGGTGTGGCTCTTCCCGCACCCCGGACCGCCGGTGAGGATGGACACCGTGCTGGTCAGCGCCATGTTCACCGCCGCCCGCTGGTCCTCGTCCAGCCCGGGGTCCTCCTGGAAGGGGCGCATGGGCAGCGTCGAGGCGGCCTCCCAGAGCCTGGTCAGCTGGGCGGTCAGCGTGACCTCCCGGCTGTGCGTCTCCTTCAGGTAGACCACGGCCGTTCCCTGGCCGTCCGGCGACGCCTCGACGACCACGCGGCGGTCGGCGACGAGGGCGTCGACCATCTGACCGACGAGCTCGTGGTCCTGCTCGACCAGTTCCGCGGACTGGGCGATCAGCGCGACCAGCCGCACGTAGCAGTGCCCGTCGCGGCTCGCCGCCGTCTCCAGCCTGTCCAGGATCGCCGCCTTCACCCGCTGCGGGCTGTGCTCGGCGACCCCCGACCGGAGCGCGATCCTGTCAGCCGTGGCGAACGCGATGCCCCTGACCTTGCCGATGAGCCGGTACGGGTCGGAGGTGAGGACGTCCCCGGAGTCGGCCCCGAAGGCCTGGTAGACCTTCGCCGCGAGCAGCGGGCTGATCCCGAAGCCCTGCAGGACCACCATGAGCTCGGCGATCGCCTTCTGCTCCTCCCACGCGTCGGCGATCTGGGCCTGCCGCGCGGGGCCGATGTTCACGACCTCGGTGAGCCGTCCGGGCTCGGTGTCGATGACCGTCAGCGTCGCCTCGCCGAAGTGGCTCACGATGGCGTGGGCGAGCCTCGGCCCGATGCCGCGGATCAGGCCGGAGCCCAGATAGATGCGGATGGCCCGGACCGTGGCCGGTACCAGCCGTTCGCACGCGACGACCTCGAAGCGCCTGCCGTGACGCGGGTGCTCGCCCCACTCGCCGACGAGCCTGAGCGTCTCCCCCGGCTGGACCCCGCCCAGGGCCCGGCCGGAGGCGACGAAGCCGGGCACGCCCTCGGCGCTCATCCGCGCGATCGTGTACTCGTCCTCGCGGACGTACACCAGTTGCTCGACAGATGCCTCCACGGCAGAAAGCAACCCCTCCGTACTGGCCTCACCTCATCCTTCGCACATCAGACCAGCTCAACCGGTGTCCCCACAAGCCGTGACGGCTCGCCTGCCCCCGGGCCGCCGCCGTGGCGTCCCGGGGGGCGGTGGGCGGTGCCGGGCACGCCGGGGTCGATGGAGGTGACATGTCAATGGAGGTGACGTACGGCCGGCGGCGCGGGCGAGCCGCCGGCGGAGGTGACGGCCGGGCGGCTACGCGCCCGGCCCGGGTGGTCGCCCGCCGTCAGAGGTCGGGAACCCCCGAGGAGGTCAGGCTCCCCCGGCGGAGGTGATCACCGGCTGGCTCGCCACCCGCCAGTGGGGCAGGGGCCCGGGTCCCGGCTGGGGAGGACGCGGACCCGGATACGGAGGCATGGGCCCCGGGTACGGAGGACGCGGCCCCGGGTACGGAGGACGCACGCCGGGATACGGAGGCCAGCCCGGGTACGAGGGCCGCCAGCCCGGGTAACCGACCGGGTAAGGAGGACGCCAGCCCGGATAGGGGGGGTGCCAGCCGGGATACGGCGGCCGCCAGCCCGGGTACGGCGGATACCACTGCCCCGGATAACCGCTGGGGTATCCACCGGGGTAGCCGCCCGGGTAACCACCGGGGTAACCCGGCGCGGGCACGCAGTCGTACTGCGGGCACGGTGCGGTGAAGCACTGCTTGGGCGAGGGGACGCAGATGCGGCCCGGCCCGCAGTTGACCCCCGCGCACGGCGATCCGGGAGGACCGCACGTACCGGCCGTTCGCGCGTCGGTCGTGACCTGCTCGGCCGCCGCGGTCGACGGCGCCCCGTCCGCCCAGGCCGTGGTCGTGATAGCCGGTGCCCCTGCCGCGATGACCGCGGCCAGGACCAGTTTTCGAAGCATTTTTCCCCCAGATGTCATGATCGGTTCTGACTCTCCGACGATGCTTGCACCGGCCTTACCTGCTAACGGCAAACTGGATCCCAGCAAGTCGGATGGCTTGTCGAGAGTCGGGTGATGACGCTGTCGCACCGATGAAATCGACCGTTTTCTCCGCTTCCTGCAGCCATCACTCCGAGGTGAGCACTTCGCTTCCTGCGGCCATCACTCCGAGGTGGGAACCCCGCTTCCTGCGGCCGTCACCCCGAGGTGGGAACCCCGCTTCCTGCGGCCGTCACCCCGAGGTGAGGACTCCTCGCCGCCGCTTCCTGGCGGTGCTGGTTATGCTGACGGCAGGGACACGGCTACCAGGGGGCGCACATGGCTCGGCCCGGCGCGCGTGCGACCGTGCGCGACGTCGCGGCGGAGACGGGCCTGTCGATCGCCACCGTCTCGCGGGTCCTGAACGGGCAGGCCAACGTCGCCCCGCGCACCCGGGAGCTGGTGCTGCGGGCCATCGGCCGCCTCGGGGACCAGGCGCCCCTGCCGCGCGCCGGGCAGGAGACGACGGCCGGCGGCACGATCTACGTGCGCTGCCCCTACCTGCTGACCGACTACTTCGGGCTCATCGTCTCCTCGGTCGGCGAGACCATCGAGCTGCACGGCGGTCAGATGATCCTGAGCGCCGGGGAGTCCGCCCAGCACACCCCCGCGATCGTAGGCCTGCCCGACCGCCCCGGCATCGCGGGGGCGATCCTGATCCTCCCCCCGGAGCCGGGTGACGAGCTCGTACGGCTTCGCGACCGGCGGTTCCCGTTCGTGGTGATCGACCCCAGGACGCCGCCTCCCAAGGACATCGTGGCGGTGTCGGCCGCGCACTTCGCGGGCGCGCGCAAGCTGATGGCGCACGTGGTCGGGCTCGGTCACCGCCGGGTCGGCATCGTCGGCGGTCCGGTGAAGTGGCTGCCCAGCGAGGCCAGACTGGCGGGATACACCGCGTCACTGGCCGACGTCGGTGTCCTGCCGTCGGCCGAGCTGCTGCGCAGCGTGCGTGAGCCCAACTCGGAGAACGGCTACCGCGCGGCCTGCGAGCTGCTGGATCTGCCCGAGCGGCCGACGGCCCTGGTCGCGTTCAACGACAAGATGGCGGTCGGCGCGCTGTGGGCGGCGGCCGAGCGCGGCCTGAGCGTCCCCGGTGACCTGTCGGTCGCGGGCTTCGACGACCTCGACCTCGGCCGGGCAACCCTGCCGACGCTGACCACGGTGCGCCAGCCCCTGCAGGAGATGGGCCGGATGGGGGTCACGCTGCTGATGCGGCTGCTCAGCCGGCACACGCTGGAGGCCCTGCACGTCTCCCTGGGGACCGATCTGATCGTCCGCGGCTCCACCGGCCCAGTCCCCCGCTGAGGGCGATTGTTTCATTTGTTTCAGCGACGGCGAGCATTTCGACTTCCGCACGGAACGCACCGATCCTGCGCGTTTCCAGCCCTTGACAACCGATTTGTGCGTGTGTTGTCCTGTCCTGCAACCGGAAAGTTTCTTATCTGTTACATCGGTTACAGCGACGGTCCCCGAGTCGACGCGTGTGTCCTGATGCGAACGGCCCAGGGCGTCGCGGGCCCGATCGCCCCCCGATCGCCCCGATCGCACCCCCCGAAAGGACCCCCAGCCGTGTTCCGACCACCTCGCCGGGCCCTCACCCTCGCCCTGGCCTGCGCCGCCGCCCTGTGGGCGACGGGACCCGTCGCCGCCACGCCCGCCCTGGCCGCCAACGAGCCCGTGAACATCTGGCTCACCACCACGTCCGACGCGGGCGGCCGGACCGTCACGCGGGGTCTCCAGCAGCAGTCCCCCATCGCCTTCGGCCCGGCCGGAGGCAGCGCCAACCACACCATCACCGTGAACGAGGGCACCACCTACCAGCAGTTCGAAGGCGGCGGAGCCTCGATCACCGACACCACCGCCTACCTGCTGCGCGGCGGCCCGATCAGCGCGGCCACCCGCGACGCCGTGATGCGCAGGCTCTTCCACCCCACCGACGGCATCGGCCTGTCGTTCGTGCGCAACCCGATCGGCGCCTCCGACCTCTCGCGGCCCGGCCACGTCTCGCTCGACGACACCTGCTGCGACCTCAACGACTTCGGCGCCAACGGGTACGACACCAACGTGCGCCTGCTCACCCAGCAGGCCAAGTCGCTCAACCCGGCGCTGCGCGTCAAGGGTGTGCCGTGGAGCGCCCCCGGCTGGATGAAGGACAACGGCCGGATGGACCAGATGGGCTGGCTCAAGTGGGAGCACTACCCCACGTACGCCCAGTATCTGGTGAAGTACGTCCAGAGCTACCAGAACGCCGGCATCCCGGTCGACTACATCTCCGTGCAGAACGAGCCCAACTGCTGCCAGGCGGGCAACCCGACCGCGGCCAACTACCCCAGCATGAGCTGGAACTCCTCCGGGCTCGCCGAGTTCACCAAGAACCACGTCTACCCGGCCTTCCGCGCCGCCGGCATCACGACCAAGGTCCTCGTCCACGACTGGAACTACGGCGACTACGCCGCCATGGGCGCCGGTGTGCTGAACGACGCGGCCGTGCGCAACGACCCGCTGTTCGGCGGCATCGCCTGGCACGGCTACGCCGGTGACCCGGCGGTCGGCACCCAGATCCACAACCAGTACCCGGCCGTACGCCAGTTCAGTACCGAGCACTCGGGCGGCACCTGGATCGGCAACCAGCACAACGAGGACCTCGCCGACATCGTCAACTACGCCCGCAACTGGAGCGGCAGCCTCGTCAAGTGGAGCCTCGCGCTCAACCAGAACATGGGCCCGCACAACGGCGGCTGCGACGTCTGCACCGGCCTGATCACCGTCCAGGAGGGCGGCCCCCGCGCCGGCCAGGTCGACAACACCATCGAGTACTACACGACCGGCCACCTCACGAAGTTCGTCAGGCCCGGCGCGTTCCGGATCGACTCCACCGCCAACGCCACCATCCAGAACGTCGCCTGGCGCAACCCCGACGGCTCCAAGGCCCTGATCGCGCACAACCGCGGCACCTCGGCCCAGTCCGTCCGGGTCAACTGGGGCGGCCAGTCGTTCGTCTACTCCCTGCCGGCCCGCACCACCGCCACCTTCACCTGGTCCGGCACGCCGAGCGGCAACCCCGGCAACCCCGGTGGCGGCGCCATCACCGGCCTCGCCGGCAAGTGCATGGACGTCGCGGGCGCGAGCAGCGCCGACGGCACCGCCGTCCAGCTCTACTCCTGCAACGGCACCGCCGCCCAGCAGTGGACCCGCCCCGGCGACGGCACGCTCCGCGTGCTCGGCAAGTGCCTGGACGTCGTCGGCAACGGCACGGCCAACGGCAGCCAGCTCCAGCTGTGGACGTGCTTCGGCGGTCCCAACCAGCAGTGGACCTACAACCCCACCACCAGAGACCTGGTGAACCCCGCCGCGAACAAGTGCGTGGACGTCACGGGCAACACCAGCGCCGACGGCGCCCGCCTCCAGCTGTGGGAGTGCACCGGCGGCGCGAACCAGAAGTGGACGGTGTCCTGACCCGAACCGAACGGAACACGGGCGCGAACCCTCCCGGGGGCTCGCGCCCGTGACCTTCCGGGGCCCCGAGCTCCTCCGGATGCCGTATGCCCGACGCCGGATGCCTGACGCCGAGTGCAGGTGCTGGTCGCAGGTCGCAGGATGCCTGACGCCGGATGCCGGGTGCCCGGCTCGTGGCGTTCTCGCCGTAGTCCGTCGGCACCGCCCCCTCGGCCGCGGCCGGTGGCCCGCGACCCTTGACACCGACTTTAAGCATCGGAGCGATTACCCAGAGTGATTAAGGTGCATGAGGTCCCATGCAAATCAACCCTCAGCACTCACGGGAGCACCCCATGCACACCCGCACCACCGCGACGGCGCTGGCCGCCCTCGGCCTTCTCACCACGCTGGCCACCGTCGGCGCGACCGCCACCGCCGCGACCGCCTCCACCGCCCCGGCCCCCTGCGCGCAGGAATACCTCGCGATGCTGAACGCCGAGGACGCCCTCGCCAACGTCGACGCCCTCCCGGAGGTCAAGGCCGCCCACGCCGCCCTGATGAAGGCGGGCACCAACGCGAACGTCGACCAGCTCTCCCAGAAGGCGGCGCTGCAGCAGCTCGGTGTGAAGGCACCGGCGCTCGACCCCGCCGCGAAGAAGATGGTGGACGCCTACAACGCCGCCGGAGCCAAGTACGTGCAGGTGCGCGACGCGGCCCTCCTGAAGATCGCGCCGCAGCGCCAGAAGTCCAGGGACACGCTCAAGCAGTGCCTCATCTCCAACTCCGCATGACCCTGAGCGTGTGACACGGACCGGAGTCCCCGAGACCACGGCCAGGGCGGCACGCCTCCTGGCACCCGGGGACTCCGGCAGGGGCCGGCAGAAGCCGGCAAGGGTCGGCTCGGAGGGGGAGCGCGCCTTCCGAGATTCATGAGCAGGACCGGACACCCCGGAACCGAGCCGTGGAACCGACGCCGGACATCGGCACAGACCGCCACCGGCGGGGGGGGCCGGCGGATCGCCGGCCGGCCCAGCCCCCCCCCGCCCGTCCGTCCGTTCTTCGAACGCGACGCCCGTCATGACCTCACGAAGGGGTCAGAAGGAGCCGCGGTAGTAGTTGCCCCAGTCGAAGTGGCCGGAGCGGCCCTCACCGACGCGGACACGGAAGCCGTCGAAGCCGCCCTTGGCGCTGTAGCTGAACTTCCACTCGTGGTGGCCGCCGGTGTCGAAGCGGCGATTGTGCCAGCCGCGGTCGTCGTGGTAGTAGAAATCGATGAAGGTGTTCTCCCGGTCGCGGTCGCGGTCCCAGGTGTTGATGTCGAAGTAGTAGCGGCCGTTGGAGTAGTACCAGTAGCCCTTGTAGTAGGAGCGCTCACCGCGCGACTCGCCACGGCCGAAGTCGGAGTAGCCGGAGAACCAGTGCTTGGTGTACTGCGCCTGGGCGACCGAGGCCGTGCCGGCGCTGGTCGCGGTGGCGGCCTGGGCGGGGGCGGCGACGATACCGGCCGCCAGAGCACCGGCCAGGGCCGTGCCGACCAGGACACTGCGGAGCTTACGCATGAGGGATTTCCTTTGAGTGAGGGTGTTCGGGAAGAACCCGGTTGACCTGCGCCCGGTGCGCCTTTTCCAGTGCCGCGCTCCGGACAGCACTGACATTAGGCAGGAAGAAAGTCCCTTTCTGCGCACAAACACACACATAGCGCCGAGCGTGCACTACGACACACAAACACCCCCATCAGCCCCTGCCGCTCCGTCGAAGCCGGACAACCGGAGGGTCGGAGAAGCCCGAGAGCCGAGGAGCCGAGGAGGCCCGAAAACCGGAGAAGCCGGGAAAGCGAGAAGGCAGGAAAGCGGGAAGTCACCTCACCCCGCTACGGCACTCCCGTGAGGCGAGCGTCACCGGCACCTCGACGAGAGTCGTCGCCGAGACACTCCTCGGCGATCGCCGGGAGCACCCCCGGCTCGACCTCGTGCAACGCGCCCAGGGCGACCGTCCAGGCCGGCCCGCCCAGCACGCGCGCCAGCAGCCGCCGGCCCCTCACCGGCTCGACGGTCCTCGACAGCGCCACCAGGATCTGCGCCTGCCGGTCCGCGGACTCGATCCCGGCGGCCAGGTCCTCGACCCTGTCCGCCAGGCCGCGGGTGGCAGCCGGTCCGGCGCTGTCCACGATGGCCCGCAGCAGGTGGACGAAGGCCATGAGCTGCTGATCCGGATGGGTGACGCGGGCGGGAAACAGGGACTCCGCCCGCCTGGTCACCTCCGCGACCACACTCTCATCGCCGGGGTTCTCCCTGACGAGGACGGTGAACGCCTGGGCCATGTGGTCAGCCGTGGGAATCTCGTTCGCCGCGATCTCGAAGGCGGCGGCCACGTCACCGCGGTCGGAGAGCGCCTTCACGACGGCGACGCACGCACGCGCCCTGGAGGCCGGCGCCAGGATGTTCCTGACCACGGCCAGGGCCTTTCTCAACTGTCCGCGGGAGGCGAGCGCGGCCGCCACGTCGGCCAGCGCGCCCGCCCGCGCCTCGGGGAACGGAACACCGCGGGCCAGCCGCTCGGCGTGGCTCAGCCGGCCGGTGTCGGCGAGCGCCTTCACCAGGACGGTCACCAGCCTGGTCCTCCTGTCCTCGTCCGAGACCCGCCGGACCAGCCTCTCGACCTCCTTCAGCAGCTCGGGGTCACCCCCTCCCGCGCTCGACATCGCCACGGCGAGCAGCGCGTTCGCGCGCTGGTCCGCCGCCCGCAGCGTGCGCGCCAACGCCCTGGCCCGGCGGAGCGCCCCTCGGCCGGCCATCGTCTGGACCAGGCCGGCGCAGACCTGCCCACGCCGATCGGCGTGGGGGATCCTCCGCGCCACGGCGACGGCCCGGTCCATCCGAGGGATCTCCTTCACCAGCAGGGCGAGCGCCTGCGCCCGAAGATCCGTGTCCGTCAGTGACAGGGCCAGTTCCTCGGCGCGGTCGAGCTCTCCGCGGGCGGCGAGCGCCTTCGCGATCCACACCCGCGCCCTGCCCTGATCCTCCACGCCGGGGATCCGTTCGCGGACCACGGACTCGGCCCACGCCACGTCCTGGGCGGCGATCAGCTTCACCAGGTCGATGAGCACCCTCGTCCTGACGGCCGGGTCGGGGATCGTGCGGGCCAGCGCCTCGGCGCGTCCGAGATCCCCGGTGGCCGCGACCGCGTCCGTGATGGAGACCAGCACCCGCGCCCGCCGCGTGAACGGAGTCTGCGTACGGGCCAGTGTCTCCGCCCGCTCGGCCAGGGCGCACGCCCGATCGGGATCCGGCACCGCCCCGGCCGCCGCGATGAGCGCCTGAACCCGGTAGTGGAGGCTCTCCGGCGACAGGGCGACCGTCTCGGCCCTGGGGTCCGCGCAGGCGCCGAACGCCTCCGCCACGGCGACCGTCGCCCGGTCGCGCCGCCCTCGGGGGGTGAGCGTGCGGGTCAGCGCCTCCGCCCGTTCGGCCAGTTCCACCGCCCACTCCGTGTCACCCCGGCCGGCGAGCTCCTTCGCCAGATTGGTGAGCACGCGCACGCGCTGGGCGGGAAGGAGGCGGCCGTCGTCGGCCAGCGCCTCGGCGCCTTCCGGATCGCCGCCGGCGCCGACCGTGTCGGCCAGCCCGGCCAGCGCGTACGACCGCGCGTAGGGGGTGCGGAGGCCGCGGGCCAGGGCCCTGGCCCGCGTGACGTCGCCGCAGCGGGCGACGGCCGTCACCAGCGCGCTCATCGCCCAGCTCTGCTCGTCCTCCTGAGAGATCTTCCCGGCCTCCTCCTCGGCCCGGTCCATGACGGCCTGGATCCGGTCCCGGTCGCCACCGGCGAGCACCTTCAGGATGATGCTCAGCGCCCACACCCGCTGGTTCATGTGCGGGAGCCTGTCGACCAGGGCCTGCGCCCGTGCCGTCTCACCGCACGCGGCGGCCGCCTTCACCAGGGCGCCCGTGGTCCTGGCCTGCCCGTCCAGATCGACGACGGACGGGGCCGACCGCTCCGCCTCGTCGAGGAGCTCGGTGGACCGGCTCGCCTCCGCTGTCGCGGCCAGTGCCCGGACCCGCCACTCCGTCTCCACGGCCTCCTCGGCCTCCTCGGCGGCGGTCTCCCCGATGGAGCGGGCCACGGTCTCCGCGGCGCGGAACTCTCCCCGGGCGGCCATCGCCCTCGCGACGGCGGCCAGGGCCTGGGCCCTCTGCTCCGCGCGGTCGATGGATCGCGCCAGGGTGACCGCCGTGTCCGGCTCGTCCCCCTCGGCCAGCACCTTCGCGACGGCCGCCAGGGCCGAGGCGCGCGAGTCCGCGTCGACGATGGATCGGGCCAGGGTGACCGCCCGGCCGGACCGGCCGAGCCTGGCCCAGAGAGCGGGCAACTCGACCGGTGGTGGCGAGGTGGTCCCGCCGAGCCGGTCGCGAGTGACGGCCAGGCGCGTCAGGGTCAGCAGGTCGGGGTCGGCCTCGCCGCCGACGGCCCGCTGGGCGGCGGCGATCTCACGGACGGCGGCCGACTCGCCGTCCACGAGCCCGCGCATCCGCTCGTGGCGGGCGTGGTCGAGCGCGTACTCCACCAGGCGCGCATGGCCGGCCGGGTGCACATGGCCCGCCGAGTGCACGGGCTCGGCCGGGTGCGCGTGGTCGGCCGGGTGCGCGTGGTCGATGAGGAGCCGGCCGTACGAGCCGAGGAGGTACGCGGGCGTGTCCGGCGGCCAGCCCCGCTCGCGGTAGGAGTCGGCCCACCTGTGGATCCGCGCGCGGTAGCCGTCCAGCTTGGGGGCGAGGTCCTGCTCGCCCATCCGGTGCAGCGTCTCGTGGGCGTACAGATAGCCGTCCTCGGTCCGGGTGAAGACGCGGCCGCCGAGCCGGTCCCTCACCTCGTATCGCGGCAGCTTCGTCAGGGCGGCGAGATCGTCCAGGGTGAGCGCGCCCCGGGCCACCGCGAGCACCCCCAGCAGTCTCTTGTTCTTCGGAACCAGTATCGAGCGGTGGAAGTCTCTCCTGGCCTCGTTCTCCAGGTGCGCGGCGTACGCGTTCGGGGCCAGCTCCTGCGTACGGCAGGTGCGAAGCGGATGGCCGGCCCGCACGTCGTCGGGTATCCCGGGGTGCGGCCGGCTGGTGACGAGCACCCGGACGCCCTCCGGCGGGTTGCCGGGAAGCAGGGCGGCGATGCTGCGGTCCGACCGCCCCCTGTCCTCGTCCAGCCCGTCCACGACCAGGAGCAGGCGTTCACCGTTCTCCCGGCAACGTTGTGCCGCGTCCTCCAGGAGATCGTCCAGCTGGGCCGCGCCGCCCGGCACCTCCGCGACGGCCGCGAGTTGTTCGCCCATGGCCTGGACGAAGGTGTCGGCGTCGGTGTGACCGGAGACGAAGAAGGCGGCCACCCGCACCCCCGGCGGGGGGTCGAGGGCGAAGGAGGAGGCCAGCGCGGTCTTGCCCGACCACGCGGATCCCCGCACCCACAGATACGGCTCCTCGCCCAGGCAGAAGGCGGTCAGCCGCCGCAGTTCCTCGTCGCGGTCCCGCAGCCCCTCGGCGGGGGCCAGATCGCGCACCCTGCCCAGGTGGCCGCCGGGTCTCCGTCCGGCCGGCGGGTTGACGACGGTGACGTCGACGTAACCGATCTGCTCGCGCTGCTCCGGCGTCAACGTCCAGTTGGCGCGCTGGGCCGTCAGATTCCCGGTTCCTTCGTCGGGGTAATGCTCCGAGACGATGCCGACGAGCCTGCCCTCGGCGAAGAGCGCGGCGCCCGACATGCCCTCCCAGGGGGAGCGTTGCCCGTTCCCGGCCGGGGGACCCTCGACCCGCACGTCGAGGGTGCCCGTGTATCGATTCGACAGCGGCCGGATGAAACCGCTCATCTCGACGCTGTCGCGCAGATTGTCCCGCTTTTTGAAGCGGGGAAAGCCGACCGCCTCGCACCTCAGCTCGCCGGCCTGGTTGTCCACGAGCCCGTAGCGCACCGGCCGGAGATCGCCTTCCGGAGGAACACCGGGGGCCGTGTGGTCCTCTTCCGGCGGGTGGTCGCTTTCCGGTGAGAGAACGCGTTCCGAAAGAGGGCCGCCTTTCGGGGGGACGTCATCTTTCGGAGGGGCATCACCTTTCGAAAGGACGTCGCCTTTCGACAAGAGACGTAGGGCCGCGAGGTCGCCCTCCGTCCACAGCACCTCCGCGGGCACCTTGTGCGCCGGGTCCGTGGTGAAACGCACTTGAACGCGCAGGGCGCCCTCAACCACGTGGGCGGCGGTCAGGACCACGTCGGCGGTCACCCGATAGCCGGAGCCGCGCCTCCCCGACCCGCCCGGCAGGTCGACGATGATCTGCCCGACACGTTTGTCGTCCAGCCCTCGCCCGCGTTCCCCGTTCAGTCCTCACCCTCCTCCGCGTAACCCCCGATGTACGGCGAGCGGCCCTCCACCTCGGGCGTGAGGGTGAGCTTCACCCTGTGGGTTTTTCCCTTGGACCCCTTGGCGTCGCTACCGGCCTCCAGGACCCAGAACTTGACCTTGCCGTTCAGTGCGGCCTCACGGGTGACCACCATCGTCACCTCCAGCTCGATGGCCCCCATACCGAACTGGAGCGGCTCATCTTTGGCGGACTCCATCGCCTTTGTCAGCTCGGTGCGCAGTTCTCGGATGACGGTCGACAGCTCAAGCACGATTCCCCCGAAAGGCGGATGGGTTTCATGGCATTATGCCGAAAGATCAAGCATGTAATCCATGTATGGTCAGGAGCATTGTGGCAAGTCAGGGCAGTCAGGTAATCGTCAGCTGGTCGAATCTCTCGTCTTCCGACTGGCCGAAAACCGCGTCTTCCGAGAAGAACGCCCTTACGGTCTCCCTGCCTGCCGGTCCCGAGGATTATGTAACCGCCGTTATGGAGGCATGGACCGGCCGGGGCCTGACGATTTTCGACCAGCGCTCCAGGATGCTGTTCGTGGCGGGTGAGGGTCCCGACGTCATCGCCCACTACACGGCCGTCTGCGGCCTGGCGAAACGATGGATCGAGGTCCAGGTCAAGGGAGTGCCGCTCGATTTCCAGCGGGCCTACGACGAGGGCCGCGCGCTCGCCGACGCGGGCCACCCGGCGGAGCGCCTGGTGTGGGCCCAGGCCGGCGGGGAGGATCCGGGTTACCTGCCGCACGTGGCCTTCGAGGCCGGGACGAACCTCAGCCGGGAGGCGGTGTCGACGATCCGCTACGCGCGGCGGTTGCGCCTGGTCCCGCCCGGCCGCGTCAAACCCGCTCTCCTGTGTTTCGCGCTCGTGGCCGGGATCCGGGGCGCCGAGCGCCTCCCCTTCCTCTCGACCGGCCGCGAACCGGAGCCGGGCGGCAAGGATTCACCGGACCAGGGAATCGACCTCCACGAGATCCGGAAACGGATCGGCACCCACAGAAGGCTCCGCCGGCCGGACGCCGACGAGATCGTCAAGCCCGGCGCCGACCTGGCGAGCTACCGGAGGCTGGCCCAGGCGAACACCACGCCGATCGAGTCGGCCCTGCTCCGGCTGGGATGCTCCACCGCCGACGACGATCCCGCCCTGTGGGACTGCCCCAGGACCGGCCCGCCCCACAGGAAGGACGCGAGACCTTCGCTGCGGATCCGGCGCAACCGGGCCCGGTGCGGAGTCTGCGACAGGGAACCGCTCACCCCGGCCCAGCTGGTCGCGGACACGTTGCAGATCACCCCTGACGAGGCCGCCTCCTTCATCCTCGACCTCAAGTGCGTCACCGGCCGTCCCGCCCTCGGCTACCGCCGCCCGGAGCTGGTCTCTCCGCCGCGTCGCGGCACCCTCGTCACCGCCCACGTCTCCGCGAGCAGGCCGGACAGGTTCGACTGCGTGATCTACGACGCGGGGGTCGGGTACCGGCGGAACGCGGTCATCTGGCGCCCTGACACGGCCAACCTCCCCGAGGGAGTCGCGCCGCTGAGGTTGCGGCGGGGCGACGTCGTCACCGCCCTCACCGCGGAGTTCCAGCCGGCCACTCCCGGCAGGACCGGCTACTGGCAGCTCTCGATCGACGTGCCCGAGCTGGCGGTACGGGCGGTGGCGTCGCAGGTTCAGGAGATCATCGACGGCAGGGTCGTCGTCAAGGACGTCGAGCGGGTCATGGGGGCCCGTACCAAGGTGGTGGTGGCCCCCACGGAGCCGCACCTGGACGCGGTGGGCGCGTGCCTCGGCACCGACAACAGCCGTGGCGGCGCCGCGTACCGCCTCGTCAACAGGCCCGCGCACAACGAGCGGCTGGAGATCATCGCCTACTCCAGCGACCGGCGGACGTACCTCGTGAACGCCATGCGCCCGGCCGAGACCGTCGACGCGCACATCCGGGAGGGCGACGCGATCGTCGTCGTGTCGCCGCAGCAGCTCCACAACGCCATCGGGGAGGGTGGCCTCAACGTGCAGCTGGCGGGCAGGCTGACCGGCCTGTACACCGAGGTCGTCGTCGTGGGCACCGACCTGGACGCCGCCTTCGCCAACCTGGAGGAACGCAGGAGGCGATCCAAGGAGCACCCCGGGATCGGCGAGCGGGACGAGACGGCCGATCCCCGCTGACGGACACGCGGGCGCCTCGGACCGACGATCGCCCCGGGACGTTCGCGCTGTTCAGAGCCGCCGGTCAGGTCCGGTGAAGGTCAGGTGGGCGGGGTCGAGCGCCCGCAGGAAGTCCGCGGCGTCGAAGAGCTCTCCGGCGGCGGCCACCCCGGCCGCGCGGACCCGGCCGTCGAGGATCCGTACGGTCGCCTCCACGACGATGGGCGCGGTGACCGCGTAGATGTCGCGGCCGGACGCCGTCGCGCGGCGCCGCGCACCGGCCCGGCGCGCGACCACGTCGACGAGGAAGGTCTGGGCCGAGCGCCCGTCGGCGTCCGCCGGCGTGGGCGGGGGCGTCGCGGGATCGCGCAGGTCGCGCAGGGGTGCCTGGTTGATGTGGACGCGGATCTCCGGCACCCGCAGGTGGCGGGAGATCGTCACCTGGTCGGCCGTGGAGAGCTCGGTGACCTCCTGGACGCCCAGCGGGGCCGGGAACCGCCATTCGCCCGTCTTCGGCGGGCCGGAGGGCGGGGTGAGCCTGCCGCCGGTGAAGACCAGGTGCCGGCCCGCGTTGCGCCGCACGGTCTCGCGGGTTCCTCGCGTCGGCCGCCAGCTGTCGAGCGCGATCGCGATCGTGATGTCGTCCGCGTCCGGCCAGTCGCCCATCGCCACGCTGGCCAGCAGGTCGCCCAGCCCGCCGTAGAACGCCATCGACGGGGCGACCACCACTCCGGCGTCGCGGGCCTGGCTGGCACGCCGCTGGAACGTCTCCACGGTGACGGCCTGCTCGGCGGCCACGTCCAGGTAGGGAATGCCGGCGCGCAGCGCCGCGTCGACCACGGGAAGCGCGGTGTCGGAGAAGGGACCGGCGCAGTTGACGACCGCCGCCGCGTCCGACAGCGCGCGGTCCAGGGAGGCGGGATCCGCGGCGGAGGCGACCCTGACCTGCGCTCCCGGGTGGGCCTGGGCGGCGGAGTGCAGCCTGGCGGCGTCCCGGCCGACGAGGAGGGGCATGCGGCCGCGCCGGCGCAGCTCGCCGAGGACGAAGGCGGCGGTGTGTCCGTAGGCGCCGAAGACCGCGATCGCCCGGTTCTGTCCGTTCATGCAAACATGATCACGGCCATTGACGTCGGCCACGAGTGGCTGAAACGACGGGATGCGTACACTTTCGGCCATGACCTCTGTGGCGTTGGCGCTCTACGACGAGGCCCTGCTGTTCGAGGCCGCCGCGGCCTGCGAGGTGTTCGGCGTCGACCGCGGCCTGGCCGACCCGTGGTACGACTTCCGCGCCTGCGGCCCGCGCCAGGCCCGGCTCGGCGGCTGGCTGCGCGTCGACACCCCCCACGGGCTCGACGCCCTCGCGGACGCGGACACCGTCATCGTCCCGGCGTGCGGTGACGTCGACGCCGCCCCGCCGGCCGACCTGGTGGACGCCGTACGCGCGGCCCACGACCGCGGCGCCCGGCTCGTGTCACTGTGCACCGGGGCGTTCGTGCTGGCCGCCGCCGGAGTGCTGGACGGCCGCCGCGCGACCACGCACTGGGAGCACACCGCCGCGCTCGCGGCCCGCTATCCCCGGGTCCAGGTCGACCCGGACGTCCTCTACATCGACGAGGGAAGCGTGCTGACCTCGGCCGGCAAGGCGGCCGGGATGGATCTGTGCCTGCACATCGTCACCGCCGACCACGGCGCGGCGGTCGCCAACGAGCTGGCCCGCCGCCTGGTGGTCCCCGCCCGCCGGGCCGGGGGCCAGGCCCAGTTCGTCGCCCTCCCGGCGGCCGCCGACTCCGGCCACGCGCTCGCCGCCCTGCTGCACTGGGCGAGCGGGCGGCTGGACCAGCCGCTGACCGTGTCGGACCTGGCCCGCCGGGCGAACATGAGCACCCGCAACCTGACCCGGCGCTTCACCGCCGCGACCGGCGTCACTCCCCTGCGCTGGCTGCACACCCAGCGCGTCCACCGCGCCCAGGAACTCCTCGAAACCACCGGCGACAGCATCGAGCACATCGCCGCCCGCACCGGAATGGGCACCGCGGCCACCCTGCGGCGGCACTTCCACCGCGCCCTCGGCGTGCCCCCGGAGACCTATCGGAACACCTTCCGCAACCACCACACCCCGCCTCCCCCGTCCACCCCGCCCGCCCCGGCGACCTGACGGCCCGTCGGCGGGCATCACGAGCGCGGCGAAAGGGCGGGGGGCGGGGCGGCAGGCAAGGCCGGCGGGACGGGCGGGGCGGCGCGACGGCGGTGGGAGGAGCATCGCGCCCCTCCCACCGCCGTCGTCACACCGGTTGCTCTTCCAGCCGGGTCTCCTCGCTCTCGCCGGCGCCGTTCGCCCTCGCGGGCAGGAGCAGGGCGGTGACGACCACGGCCACCGACAGCACCGCGCCGACGACGAAGGCCAGCCGCATGCCGCCGAGGGTGGCGATCACCTCGGTGGCGCCCTCGGATCTCAGGACACCGGCTCGCGCGCTCATCACGGTGATCACGAGCGCGGTGCCGAGAGCCGCGAAAACCTGCTGCAGCGTGCTCAGGATCGAGCTGGCGTGGGAGTAGAGCGGCGGCGGGACCGCTCCGAGCCCGAGGGTGAACACCGGGGTGAAGGTAGCGGCCAGGCTCACCATCAGCAGCGCGTGCAGGCCGAGGAGCTGCCAGAACGGCATGGTCATCGTGACCAGGGCGAAGCCGGTGAGCGCGAGCGTGATCCCGATCGCGCCGGGGATGACCAGGATCCGGCCGCCGAACCGGTCGAACAGGCGGCCGACGACCGGGCCGAGCAGCCCCATCGCGAGGCCGCCCGGCATCACGAGGAGTCCGGCCTGCAGGGCGCTGAGCTCGCGGACGTTCTGCAGGTACAGCGGCAGCAGGACCATCGAGCCGAGCATCGCCATGAAGGCCACCGACATCAGGATCAGCGAGACCGTGTAGGTGCGGTAGCGCAGGGTGCGCAGGTCCAGCAGCGGCACACCGCGCTTCTGCAGCGACAGCTGGCGGAAGACGAAGGCGGCGATGGCGACCAGGCCGGCTCCCACGATCGCGGTGGCGAAGGCGATGTCACCGCCCTCGAACCGGCTGAGCCCGTAGACCAGGCCGCCGAAGCCCGCGGCCGCGGTCACCACGCTCAACCAGTCGACGGTGCTGAACTCGGGCTCCCCGACGTTCTTGAGCTGCCTCAGGCCGCCCCACGTGATCACGGCCGCGATGGGGAGCACCACGGCGAACAGCAGCCGCCAGGACCCGAACTGGAGGATCACTCCCGAGACCGTCGGGCCCATGGCGGGCGCGACCGAGATGGCCAGGGAGACGGTGCCCATCACCCGGCCCCGGTCACCCTCGGGCACCACCTGCATCAGCGTGGTCATCAGCAGCGGCATCATCACGGCCGTCCCGGACGCCTGGATGATGCGGGCGCCCAGCAGCACCTCGAACGACGGCGCGACGGCTGCCAGCGCCGTGCCGAGCAGGAACAGGCCCATCGCGGTGGTGTACGCGCTGCGGGTGGACACCCGCTGCAGGAACCATCCGGTGACCGGGATGACGGCGGCCATGGTCAGCATGAAGGCGGTCGAGAGCCACTGCGCGGTCTGCTCGGTGATGTGCAGCGCGCTCATCAGTCGCGGGATCGCGTTGATCATGATCGTCTCGTTGAGGATGACCACGAACGTGGCGAGCACCAGTAGCCGGATCACAGCCGGGGTGCGACCCGGAACGGCGGGCACGGGCTTGGCGGGTGAGTCGAGCTGGGGGCTGAGCACGGTACCTCAATCGGGGTCGTCGGACATGGCGCGGTCATGGCCGGCGTGCCAGCCCTGGGTCTCGCAGAAGTCGCGGTCACGCAAAGAATGACCGTCACCACCGACAAAACTCATCGCTCGTCCACAGCATTCCGGCAAGTGGTGCGAGAGTCATCCGATTTTCGCCGGCGGACGACGATCCCCCGATCACGCGAAGGAACCCCCAAATCGCCCTATGACCTGCGCGAACACCGCACACCCCACTACCGGGTGCCGGGTCGCCACAGTGGCGCACATCACCAACCGGGAAAAGCGTCGATCCCGGATGGCCGTCCCGCAACCGCGGCCGGACGACCCGGCGATCCGAGCCGGCCCCGCTTCGTCGGCAGCCGTCGGCGCGAACGCCGCCGTCGGCGCGAACGCCACCGCCGCCGCCGTCGCGACCGCGACCGCGACCGCGACCGCGACCGCGACCGCGATAAGGACGATCAAGCGTCGTTTCATGCCCGACTCCCTCACGCGGGATCCGCGTATCTCGCCCCAGGGAGCCCCCCGGGATCACACCCTGGCCGGGACCGGAAGGAGAAACCGGCCATGAGCCTGTCCACAGCGTTGAACCGGGCTGGGTAGATCCTCGCGGTGGGCTCGGCGGCCACGGCGGAGGTTCCTGATGACTCCGCCACCGGCTCGACGAACCGGGACCGACACATGCTCGGCGGCCACGTAGAAGGCCCTCGGTGACTCCGTCAACGGCTCGACGAACCGGGACCGACGCATGTTCAGTGGCCGCGTAGGAGATTCTCGGTGTAGGTCATCAGGTGGGCGGCATCGTCGGGATCGAGAGTTTTCAGGGACTTCTCGACCGGCCGCCCCCTGTCGATCGCGGAGAGCGGGTCGGCCGGCGGCTCCCCGATCCATTCGACGATCGGCCGGACCGCGTCGGCCACCGGACGGGCGAAGAACCTCCCGAGCAGCTTGATCGAGCCGCGTACCAGCGGATTCGGGTGCCCGTCGGCCCCGCTGCGGGTGAATCCGGGGTGGTAGAGCACGTAGCGCGCCTTGCTCCCCGCCTGGCCCGCGAACGCGACGCCGAGCAGGTCGTTCGCCCGGCCCGCCTGAAGCTGGGCGCGCACCTGGCCGTAGCGGCGCGTCAGCTGCGGGTCATCCCAGAAGATCCGGCCCGCGGTGGTCCCGACACCGGCGACATTGATGATCACCGGGTTCGGGGCGGCGTCGAGCAGCGGGACCAGCCGGTGGCTGAGCAGGTAGCGGCTCAGGTAGTACAGGGCGAAGGTGAACTCCAGCCCCTCCGCGGTCTCCCGGCGTTTGGCGCTCACCCGGTTGGCGAACAGCGCCAGCGCGTCGACGCTGTCGTGCCGCTCGAAGATACCGGCGACGACCCGTTCGACCTCGGCCGTCGAGGACAGGTCCGCCCGTACGAACCGCAGGTTCGGGTTCGCGGCCCGGTCGAGCAGAGCGCGTCCCTTGGCCTCGTCGCTGCCGATCACGGTGACGTGGTCGCCCCTCGCGAGCCGCTCCAGGGCGGTCGCGCGGCCCATGCCGTCGGTGCCGCCGCTGATGATCACGGTTTTCGGTGGCTGCCCCTGCACGGTGTCCTCCGTAGGCTCGGAATCGGCTGGGTCAATCCTGGGCTCCCCTGCCAAGGGCGGAAAGAAGGCAGTCTCATGTCCGGTACGCACACTGGTGTTCCCTCGGTGCTGGCCCACGAGCTTCCCCGGCCGGTGCCGGTCGACGAGCTCGCGGCGTGCCCTGTCAGCGACGTGTTCCACCGCGTAGGCGACAAATGGAGCATGCTGCTGGTGATCCTGCTCGGAGGCCGCCCGCACCGCTACAACGAACTGCACCGCGCCGTCGAGGGAATCAGCCAGCGCATGCTGACCCGTACGCTGCGCGGTCTGGAAACCGACGGGCTGGTGCGGCGCGAGGTGCACCCGACCGTGCCGCCCAGCGTCGAGTACAGCCTGACCCCCCTCGGGCGAACGCTGCTCGAACCGCTGTCAGCGCTGGCCGACTGGGCGGTGGGCCACGAGGCGGAGATCAACGAGGCCCGGTCCCGTCATGTCGCCACCGGCTCCGTCGCGATGAGCGGGGAGAGTCCTTGAGCGGGGAGAGTCCTTGAGCAGGCAGCCGGTCGCGCTCGCCTCGATCGCGGGCAGTACGTGGGTGCCGTTGTCGTGGATGGTCAGGTCATGGGTGGTCAGGCCGTAGGTGGTCAGAACCAGCACCCGCGCGGTGATGCCGAGCCTGGCCGGCTCGGTGATCGCGGTCAGCCCGTCCATGCCCGGCATGCGCAGGTCCGTCAGGATCACGTCGAGCTTGAGCCCCCTGGCGAGTCGCACGTCCGCAGCGCCCTCCGCAGCGCCGTCCGCGGCCTCGCCCGAGATCGGACCCCGCGTCGTCGGCGCGACCTCCGGCCGCCGTACGAAGTCGATCGCGGCGCACTTGTCCCCCGTGCGAGCTACCCGCGAGTGTCCACCGCGCGGTGACGACTCCAGGCCGCCGGATCCATAGCGTTCTCGACGTGGCCGTCGGGGACCGGCGCGCGTCCGGACCGGCCCCGGCACCGGTCACGGGCCGGGCGCCCGGCGCCGCCGCGATCGTCGGGTTCACCATCGGGCTGGCTCTGGTGACCTACCTGTGGCGCGTCGTGGTGCCGATGGGTGTCTCGATCCTGGGACTGCCCACACCCGCCTACCTGCCGCAGTACGCGGCGCTGTTCAACGTCGGGCTGATCGCGACCCGGCGCGGCTGGCCGGAGGGCCTCTCCAGAACGGCCGGGCGGGCCGGGTTCGCCACCGCGGCCGTCGCCACGGTCGCGCTGCTCCTCGTCCTGGTCTCCGCCGGAGAGGCGATCCTGGGCCACGGAACCCTGCCGTCCCTGATAGCGGCGACCTGCGAGTCGGCGCTCGCCGTCGGCATCATCCTCGGCCTTCTGGTGCTCTTCCGGGAGCCCGGCAGGGCGCGTACCTGGTACGCGCCCTGCCGGGCTCCCGGAAGGTGCTCTAGGCCGTGGTTCTCGTCCAGGGTCAGCGGACTCCGCGCCCCGCGTCGCCCGATGCCTGACGGTGCGGCTCCGGACAACGGGCTGACCCGCTCGGGCGATGCGTGGCACCGATCGACCGGGAGGCGACGTCTATGAACTGTGAGACTCTCCACTTCGATCGGTCTCGGCCTCGCGGCGGCCGGGGTGTGCGGGGCGGCCGTGGTGCTCTCGGGAGCGGTCGGCGAGTCACCGCCCGTACCGGCCACCTGCCCGCAACGCTGGGACGGTGACGGCATCGGCGGCTGGGTGCCCGCCGCCGCGGACATCGAGGGCGTGGAGAAGTCGCTCGTCCCCGGTTCACCGGTGAAGGCCCTCATCTGCGCCTACCCCGGGGACAACACGCGCCCGGGGGGTGAGCGGCTGGCCGGTTCGCGGACGCTGACGGACCAGGCGGCGGCGATGGCCCGTGACCTCGCCTACCTCCCGGTGACCACCACCCCCAGGGGCCGTGTATGCACAGCGATGGGAGGACCGATGACCAACTATCTCATCCGGTTCGCCTACCCCGACGGCAGCGCCCTGTGGGTGGGCGGCGCCGAGGAGGTCAACCGCTGCGCACCGATCACCAACGGCACGGCCGACAGCAACTCCTACGCCGGGCCCGCCATCACCACCGCCTACGAGGACGGGATCTGGCGGCCCGTACCGCCGGAGGACCCCTGCCGCGATCCCGGCGACCGACGGGGGCAGGACGAGCTGATGGTTCCCGGACGCCCCGGCCGCCTCACCGTGTGCAGGGACGCCACGTACGCGAGGCCGCCCTACCGCAAACGGCACAACAGGGATATCGCCCGCACGCTGGCCGCGACCCTGAACTCCCTGGACACCGTGCCGAGCGAGAACACCTGCAAAAGGCTCGGAGCCACCGGCGAACGCGGCATCCGACTCGTGTTCGACTACCCGCAAGGACCCGCCGCCACGGTGAACATCTCGATGGGCTGCGCCCCCGCCATCAACAACGGCCTGCTCCAGGCCGACCTCGACGACCCCGTCCGCGACCAGATCCTCCGCCTCGCCCCACCGTGACGTGGGTCCATCCGTTCCGGGCGTTCACTGCCGCATGAGCCGGAGGCCGCGTTCGCCCAGGCAGCGCGGTGCCGACGCCGGTCCCGGGGCTCCGGCGAGGCGGCGGACAGGTGACGGAACCGCGGCCGGAGGTGACGGAACCCCCTGCCGCAGGTGACGGAACCCCTGCCGGGAAGGATTCGCCGCGAACCGGCCGCGCACGGCGGAAAATCGTCGCCGTCGCTGAACGTTTCATCACCGAGCCGATCTCGTACGGTGCGATCAGATGCCCGTAAGAGCAGATGAAGGCCCACCGGGGGCGGGAGCGCGGGGGAAGGGCCAGGGGCCGCGCTTTGACGCGGATCGGCCACATCGTATTGGCTCCGCGCACCACCACCTCCCACCAGAGAAACGGAGCAGTCCGCCGGTGGACGTGATGTTAGCGCTAACAACAACCGCGACCCCGCGTGTACGTCCGGGTCGCCCCCGGCACGCCATCCACGGGGGCGCCGGACGACGCCGAGCCACGCCCTCCTCTCACCCCGGACACGGGATCGGCCGCCGGGACCGGTTCGATCACGGATCTTCGCCGTGGTTCTCGGCGTCGGCCGTGGAGGTTCTCAGCGTCGGCGTGCGATGTTCCACGGCTCCCCGGCGACGCCTCCCACGACCGGCCGCTCGCCCGGCCTCCTCCACGACCTTCGGCATCACCGCGAACGGCAACGCCGTCACCCCACCACCCGCACCAGTCCCTGACAGCGGCTGGACGAAAAGATGAGGAGCACACACATGCGCCTGCCCTGGAGACCGCGGACACCGCGCCGCTCCGCCGTCACACCGGCGGCCCCGTCCCGACCGGCCGTGCGCCGCGGCTTCGCGATCGTCGCGATCCCGATCCTGCTGGCGGCGGCCGGGCTCATGGCCACGCAGCCCGCGCAGGCGGCCGTCGCCTGCCGGGTCGACTACACCGTCAGTTCGTCGTGGCCGGGTGGCTTCGGCGCCAACGTCACCATCAACAACCTGGGTGACGCGGTCAACGGCTGGCAGCTGACCTGGTCCTTCGGGGGCGGCCAGCAGATCACCCAGATGTGGAACGCCACATCCAGCCAGTCCGGTTCGACGGTGACCGCGACCAACGTCGGCTACAACGGCGCCATCCCGTCGGGGGGCAGCGCCTCCTTCGGGTTCAACGGCTCGTACACCAGCGGCAACCCGTCGCCCACCTCGTTCTCCCTGAACGGCGTGGCCTGCACCGGGACCCCCGGAACCCCCACCCCCAACCCCACTCCCACGCCGACCCCCACTCCCACCCCAACGCCGACCCCGACGCCGACGCCGACGCCGACCGGCACGTGCAACCTCCCGTCGTCGTACCGGTGGAGCTCGACCGGTGTGCTGGCGACCCCGAGGTCGGGCTGGGTCTCGCTCAAGGACTTCACCGTCGCCCCCTACAACGGCAAGCAGCTCGTCTACGCCACCACCCACGACAACGGCACGCGGTGGGGCTCGATGAACTTCGGCCTGTTCACCAACTGGTCGGAGATGGCCTCGGCCAGCCAGAACGCGATGTCGTCCTCCACGGTGGCGCCCTCGCTGTTCTACTTCGCCCCCAGGAACATCTGGGTGCTCGCCTACCAGTGGGGCGGGACCGCCTTCTCCTACCGCACCTCCAGCGACCCCACCAACCCCAACGGCTGGTCGGCGCAGCAGACCCTGTTCTCCGGCAGCATCAGCGGATCGGGAACCGGGCCCATCGACCAGGCCGTCATCGGTGACAGCACCAACATGTACCTGTTCTTCGCCGGCGACAACGGCAAGATCTACCGCGCCAGCATGCCCATCGGCA
>NZ_JBHMBS010000028.1:0-106520 GCF_042428775.1 Streptosporangium vulgare
CGAGGTCGGTGGGTTTGAGATTCAGCTCGTTGGTCGCCGACACGAAGCCCAGGCCCGCGCCTCCCACGGCCGGCAACGCGATCCCCGCGACCAGCAGACCCGCCGCCGCCCCGATCGCCACCAGACGCCCGATCTTCGTCCCCCTGCCGGACATCAGAGCCTGCCGAGCCCGCGGGCCAGGATGGTGGCGGTCTTCGCGATGGTCCGGTTGTCGGTGGCGAGGCCCGGGGCGCGGTTGGTGTAGATCGCCATGATGACGGGGGCGGCGCCCTTCCTGGGCCAGATGACGGCGATGTCGTGCCCGCCGCCGAACCCGTCGGAGTTCGTGCCGGTCTTGTCGCCGACCGTCCAGGTCCTGGGCAGGCCCGCGCGGATGCGCTCGTCCCCCGTCGTGTTCGCGATCAGCCAGGTGTTCAGCCGCGCCCGGTCCTTGGCGTCGAGGGCGTTCCCGGCCGTGATCGCGCGCAGGTCACGGCCCATGGACGCGGGCGTCGTGGTGTCGCGCCTCTCCTTGGGACTCCAGCCGTTGAGCTCGGTCTCCCACCGGTCCAGCCGGGAGATCGGGTCCTTCAGCGTCCGGAAGTAGCGAGTGAGCCCGGCGGGGCCGCCGATCTGCCTCAGCAGCATGTTGGCCGCGGTGTTGTCGCTCCGGGTGATGGCCGCCTCGCACAGCCGCGCGACGGTGAGCCCGTCGTTCGTGTGCTTCTCGGTGACCGGCGAGCCGGGCTTCACGTCGGCGGCCGTCCACTTGACGACCTTGTTCATCAGGCCGGGCCGGGAAGTGCGCGCCCTGTGCAACACGCCCGCGCAGAGGGGCGCCTTGAAGGTGGACAGCAGCGGGAAACGCTCACCCGCCCGGTACGTCACCGTCCTGCCGGTGGCCGTGTCCACGGCGTACGCGCCGATCCGGCCCTTGAAGGACGCCTCCAGCGTGCGCAGCTCCTCGAAGACCCGATCGGTGCGCGTGGACACCATGGACACCATGGACACGGCCACCGGCGCCGGTGCCGTCACCGGCGGAGCGGTGGTCGCATGGGCGGCCGAGGCGGCGCCCGCCAAGGGGACGAGCGTGAGTGAGGCCAGCGCTGAGAGGGTGGCGCGTCGGACGGGACGAGTGGGCATGCGATGCCTTCCGGCGGCGGATGGGATTCGATGGGAGTCTCGCGTCGCCCTTTGATGCCGTCAAAGACAGAAACGATCGGTTCCATGCTGAAATGGCATACGCTTACGTCATGGACCGCCTCGGAGCGTGCAGAGCGTTCGTCAACGTGAGCGAGCGCGGCAGCTTCACGGAGGGCGCGGCGGCCACCCGGGTGCCGCAGTCGGTCGCGAGTCGCCGGATCGCCGCCCTGGAGAAACACCTCGGGGAGCGGTTGTTCGACCGGTCGTCGCGCGGAGCGACGCTCACGCAGTTCGGCCGTGACATGCTGCCGTCGGCGAAGCGCCTCGTGCGCCTGGCGGACGACATGGAGCACGAGGCGAAACAGGCCAAGCTCAATCCCCTTCGCCTCGCCGTCCCCGACGTCTGCACCACGCGCGATCTGGCACGCCTCGACGCGGAGGCGCGCCGGAACGGCGTTTATCTCGATCTTCACGCCGCCGCCCCGGCCGGGCGGACGGAGCTCGTCCGCTCTCGTGAGGCCCGCGCCGCCCTCGCGGCGGTACCGTCGGACGACGCGACCTGGTCGGTGAGGCTCGGGCTCGCCGGCGCCACGGACCAGATCGCGGACACCGTCTACGTCGAGGCCCTCCGGGTCGGCCGGGCCGCGCGGTCGTCGCGGAGGAGCCGGATCTGGATCCAGCCGGAGGACGACGTCCCGCACATCCGCGACCGGATGTTCCGGATCCGGGACGCCGTCGGTCTCCAGCCCGCGCAGGTCACCGTCTCCGCCACGCTCGCCGCCGCCACCGCCGAGGTCCTCGGCTCGACGGATCTCCTGCTGTGCTCGCCCAAACAGGCCGAGGAGCTGGGTCTGCACTGGCGCCCCGTCGGCGAGATCCAGCTCGTCCGCGGGTTCGACGTCACCGCCGCCGTCAGGGACGACGCGGAACGCATCCGGACCCGGCTGTGGCACGCGATCGCACGCTGCCTGGGCGCGCACGACCAGGACGGAGAGACGCCGTGAACGTCGAGAACCTGATCCGCGAACTCCGGCGAACGCTCGACGACGCCGGGCTGAGCGGATCGTTCCTGGTCCGGGACCTGCGTTCCGGAGAGGAGGTCGGTATCGAGCCGGATCTGGAGTTCCCGATCGCCTCGCTCGTCAAGATCCCGCTCGCCGTCGCGACCCTCGAACGCATCCGGAGGGGCGAACTCGACGGTTCCACGCAGGTGACCGTGCGACCGGGCGCGATCACCACCTCGGGGCCGACCGGGCTGAGCAGGTTCCGGCACCCGGCCCGGATCGCCATCGACGACCTGCTCTACCTCAGCATCGCCGTGAGCGACAACACGGCCGCGGACGCGCTGTTCGCCTTCACCTCGCCCGCCGAGGTCTCGGCGC
This sequence comes from Streptosporangium vulgare, assembly GCF_042428775.1. Taxonomy (NCBI): domain Bacteria; kingdom Bacillati; phylum Actinomycetota; class Actinomycetes; order Streptosporangiales; family Streptosporangiaceae; genus Streptosporangium; species Streptosporangium vulgare. Next base: position 2,505 of record NZ_JBHMBS010000028.1, read on the forward strand.
TGCTGCACGGGCTGGGGCTCCAGGGCATCGCGGTGCGTCACACCATGCGGGAACTCTCCGAGGCCCCGACGGCACGCCTCGACCCGACAGACGCCCATCTGGCCCACTTCCTCGCCATCGAAGCGGGTACGGCCGGGCGGGGACATCGCATCCCGCTCCTCGACGTGACCCGCGCGAACTCGGGATCCGCGCGAGCGCTCATGGAACTGCTGCAGGCACTGTGGACACCGTCCCGGATCGACACGGGCGTCAGCGAGCGCGTACGGACCCTCATGGCCGCCAACGTGCTGCGGCATCGGCTGGCACCCGATTTCAGCTCCGACGCCTCGAAGTGGTCCTCGAAGACCGGGACGCTTCTCAACCTCCGCCACGAGATCGGCGTCGTCGAGCACGCCGACGGCCAGGTCTTCGGGGTCGTCGTGCTCACCGAGTCCCGCGTGCCGGCCATCGACCAGCCCGGAGCCGAGGCGCTCATGGCGCAGGTCGCGCGCACACTCCGCGATCGGCTACGACACCTGTGACCGGGACTCCCCCCCCCGGGTGCGGAACACGGCGGGAACAGGCCCCGGAGGGCGAGGACATCTCGATGACCGCTCCGCCCGGCCGGTCCTGACGCTTTCATGACACGAACTCGCCCCCGGGCCGGCGACGTGGAAGAACGGGACGGTCATCAGCGGTACGGGCTGTGCGGGCAGATCGGGGCGGCGTACGGCCAACGCCGTCGAGCCGGTTTCCCGGCCCGAACAGGGGGTCGCCCGGCGGGGGAGACCGGAGGCGGCGCGGTCACAGGGCGCGGTCACAGGGTGCGGAGGAAGTCCGTGAGGATCTCGTCGAAGACGCCGGGGTGTTCCATGTTGGGGTAGTGGGCGGCGCCGTCGACGGAGACGGTGCGGCCGTCGGCGACGGTTCCGGCGAGCCGTTCGGCCATGCCGATGTGGTCGGGCGAGTCGGCCGCGCCGTGGACGGCCAGCACCGGGACGCCGATCCCGGCGGCGCGCTCCCAGGTGTCGCGGACCGGGACGAGCCAGTCGGGTTCGCCGGAGGTGTGCTTGCCCATGGTCTCCGTGGCCATGCCGCGCAGGCGGCGTACGACGTCGGGATCGACCTCGTCGAGGGTCCGGTGCGGGCCCGCCGCGAACAGCGTGAACGCCTCGACCGAGGCCGCCAGGTCACCGGCGGCCATCGCGGAGGTCCAGGTGGTGAGGGTCCGGGTGGTCCACGGGTCGGTGAAGTACGGTTCGCCGGTCCCGGCGCCGCCGACGACCAGGGCCCTGACCAGCTCGGGGTGTTCCAGGGCGGTGTCGACCGCGGTGGCGGCTCCCATGGACACGCCGACGAGGACCGCGGGACCGGTGCCGAGGTGACGGAGCAGCGCGGCGAGGTCGTCGGTGTGGCGGAACGGCCCGGTCGCGTTGGCGGACCGGCCGTGGCCCCGGGCGTCGGGTGCGATGACGTGGTGGTGCGGGGCGAAGGCGGGTATCTGCGCGTCCCACATGCCATGGCTGAGAAAGCCGCCGTGCAGCAGGACGAGGGGTGGGCCGGAACCGGCTTCGCGCCAGAACAGATCATTCATGACACCTAAGGTGTCATTTTATCGCCAAAATGACAACCTGGGTGTCATCATGGTGGGGTGAGCGAAACAGGGCGGGATGAGGCGCCGGTGGAGTTGGCCGACCGGCTCGCCGGGGTGTTCGATCTGGTGGGGCCGCTGTACCGGCGGGCACAGCGCAAGGTGGAGCAGGACGTGCCGGGGGAGGGGCTGTCGGTCGGGGTCCGGGCCGTGTTGAACATGCTCCACGGGCACGGGCCGATGACCGTCCCGCAGATGGGCCGGGCCCAGGCGCTGAGCCGCCAGTTCGTGCAGCGGATGGTCAACGAGGCGGCCGCCAGGCACCTTGTGGAGTCCGTCGAGAACCCGGCGCACAAGAGGTCCTCGCTCATCCGGCTGACCGCCGAGGGTGGGGCCGCCATCGGCGCCGTGATCGCCCGCGAGCGCGCGATGCTCGGTCAGGTCGGCGACGACCTCACCGACGAGGAGGTCGACGGCTGCGTCCGGGTGCTCTCACGCCTGCTCCGGCTCCTCGACGACGTCGAGATGGACTGACGGGCGGACCTGCGGGTGGACCAGGTCCACCCGCAGGTCCGCGAGTCGCGAGTCGCGAGCGCTGGGAGGTCTGCGCGGCCGGCGGGCCGGTCGTCCCGACCGGCCCTCGCCCGGTGCCGCGTGACGGATCGCCGGCGCGGACGGGCGGCTCAGAGCAGCCGTCTCTGCACGACGTCGGCGATGACCGTGGCCACGATCCTGTGGACGGCTCCGTCCTCGGGCGGGGTGCCCCCCGCGCCCGCGTACAGCAGGTGCCCGGCCCCGACCAGCGTGAACGCGAGCGTGTCGACGTCGGCGTCCGCCGCGATGCGGCCCATCTCGCACTCGGCGGTGAGGTAGGAGGCGAGCATGGCGCCGGCCTCCGCCAGGACCGGGACGCCCGTCGACCCGGCCTGGCGCAGCCGGGCGCGCAGGTCGTCCCGGGAGATGACGAGGCCGACGATCGCCACGGCGACCGTCTCGAACAGTTTCGTCAGCGCGCCGGTGAGGTTGCCGGCGACGGTGCCGGTCCCGGCGGAGTCGTACAGGGCGGTGGCCTGGCCGCCGATCCGGGCGACGCGGTCCAGCACGAGCTCGGCGAGGAAGGCGTCGAAGTCGGCGAAGTGCCGGTGCAGGACCCCCTTGGCGCAGTCGGCCTCCGTGGTGACCGCCCGGCTGGTCAGCGCGTTCGGCCCGTCCCTGAGCAGGACGCGTTCGGCGGCGTCGAACAGCTGCTCGCGCGCGTCGCGCATGGCCACCCCCGTCGGCACGTGCATCCCCACTTTCGATCGAAGAACCCGCCCGTTGACGAGTGGGCATGTGCCCACTATGGTGGGCGCATGCCCACTATACCGTCGGCCGGAGCGCCCCTTCCTGAAAACGATCCTCATCGACACCGGCGGGTGGCGGAGTCGTTCGGCTCGGACGCCGAACGCTACGACCGCGCCCGGCCCCGCTATCCCGACGCCATGGTCGACCGGATCGTCGCCGCCAGCCCGGGGCCGGTCGTCCTCGACGTCGGCTGCGGCACCGGCATAGCGGCCCGACAGTTCCGGGCGGCCGGTTGTGAGGTGCTCGGCGTCGAGCCCGACGCGCGGATGGCCGACTTCGCGCGGCGCGGCGGGATCGAGGTCGAGGTGGCGACGTTCGAGGACTGGGACGCCGCCGGCCGGATGTTCGACGCGGTCGTCGCCGGGACGGCCTGGCACTGGGTGGACCCGGTGGCGGGAGCCGCCAAGGCGGCGCGGGTGCTGCGGCCCGGTGGCCGGCTGGCGGCGTTCTGGCACGTGTTCCAGCTCCCGGCCGGCGTGGTGGAGGCCTTCACCGCGGTCTACCGGCGGGTGGTGCCCGACTCGCCGTTCCTCTTCCAGGGGGCCGGGAACGCCATGGAGGGATACCAGGCGCTGTTCACCAAGGCCGCCGACGGGATCCGCGAGGTGGGCGGGTTCGGCGACCCGGAGCAGTGGCGGTTCGACTGGGAGTGCTCCTACACCCGGGAGGCGTGGCTGGACCAGCTGCCCACCTCCGGCGCGCTCACCTGGCTCCCGCCGGACAGGCTCGCGGAGGTGCTGGAGGGCGTCGGGGACGCCGTCGACGCGATGGGGGGCGCCTTCACCATGCCCTACACCACGGCGGTCGTCACCGCCGCGCGAACCGGAGCCGCCTGACGCGCCCGGCGTACGCGATAGAGCCTGCGTGCGCGGTAGAGGCGGTAGAGCTGGCGTACGCGGTAGAGCCTGTGCGCGTGATAGGGCCGCCATTCGCGGTGCGGCCGCATCGCGAATGGCGGCCCTACCGCGTCCCATGGGGCCGGGTGTCCGCGCCGGTTCCTCCCGGGCCGGCGGAGGCGCTTTGACAGGACGGTCGCCGGTACAGATACTCAAGTGCGCAATAATGAACCAAAGTTCGCACAGCGAACAACCGGCCGAACGGAGTGTCGTGCGCGGAGACAAGGTGATCGCCACGGCCGCGGAGGCCCTGGCGGACGTGCGCGACGGCGCGTCGTTCGCGGTGGGCGGGTTCGGCCTGAGCGGCATCCCGAACGTGCTGATCCAGGCCCTGTACGACACGGGGGTGCGTGGGATCGGCGTGGTGTCGAACAACTGCGGCGTGGACGGCGGCGGCCTGGGCGTCCTGCTGGAGGCCGGGCGGATCGGCCGGGTGACCGCCTCCTACATCGGTGACAACAAGGAGTTCGCCCGGCAGTACCTGACGGGGGAGCTGGAGGTGGAGCTCACCCCGCAGGGCAGCCTGGCCGAGCGGCTGCGCGCGGGTGGCTGCGGCATCCCCGCCTTCTACACCCCGGCCGGGGTCGGCACGCCGGTCGCCGACGGCGGGCTGCCGTTGCGGCACGGCCCGGACGGTTCGGTGGTGCTCGCCTCGCCGCCCAAGGAGGTGCGCGAGTTCGACGGCCGGGCCTACGTGCTGGAGCACGGCATCACCACCGACTTCGCGCTGGTGCGGGCCGCGAGGGGAGACCGGCACGGCAACCTCGTGTTCGGCAAGGCCGCGAGGAACTTCAACCCGCTGGCCGCGATGGCCGGGCGGGTCACGATCGCCGAGGTCGAGGAGCTGACCGAGCTCGACCCCGACGAGATCCACCTGCCCGGGGTGTTCGTCCAGCGCGTCGTGCCGCTCACCCCGGAGCAGGCGGCCGACAAGGCCGTCGAGCGGCGCACCACCTCCGTGCCCGCGGAGCGAGAGGGGACCACCTCATGAGCTGGAGCCGTGACCAGATGGTCGCGCGCGCGGCGGACGAACTGCGCGACGGTGACTACGTCAACCTCGGCATCGGCCTGCCCACCCGGATCCCCTCCTTCCTGCCGCCGGGCACGGACGTGATCCTGCACTCGGAGAACGGCATCCTCGGCGTCGGCCCCTACCCCGCGCCCGACGCGGTCGATCCCGACCTGATCAACGCGGGCAAGGAGACCGTGACCGTGCTCCCGGGCGCGTCGTTCTTCGACTCCTCGCTGTCGTTCGGCATGATCCGAGGGGGCCACATCGACGTGGCGGTGCTGGGCGCGATGCAGGTCTCGGCCCGTGGCGACCTGGCCAACTGGATGGTCCCCGGCAGGCTCGTCAAGGGCATGGGCGGCGCGATGGACCTGGTCCACGGCGCCCGCAGGGTCATCGTGATCATGGACCACGTCGCCAAGGACGGCTCGCCGAAGATCGTCGAGAAGTGCTCGCTGCCCCTCACGGGGAAGGAGTGCGTCCACCGCATCATCACCGACCTCGGCGTCCTCGACGTCACGGGGGAGGGGCTGGCGCTGGTGGAGACCGCGCCCGGGGTGAGCCTGGCGGAGCTGCGCGATCGTACGGACGCTGAGGTGAGGGCATGAGGGGCCTCGTCGTCTCCGTCGTTTCTGCCGTGGACGCCGTGGACGCCGTGGACGCCGTGGACGCCGTGAATGTCGTGGACGCCGCTGAGGCCGTGGGTGCTGTGCACGTCGTGAACGTCGTGGACGCCGGGCGCGTGCCCTCCGGCCGTCACAGCGGGCCGTCGCCGGGCATCCGCCCGGCCGGCCCGGCCGCCCACGTCGTCAGGGCCGTGCCCGGGACGGCCGGTCCCGGTCAGGGCCTCGCCGTCGTTCCCGAAAGGTAGGAGTTCATGTCAACACCCCTCACGCAGGCCGACATCGACCGCGAGATCGCCGAGCTCCGCGAGCTCCGCGAGCGCGAGATCGGGGCCGGGGCCGGGGGCGCAGGTGACGGCCGGGAGGCGCACCACCCGTCCCGCGACTACGGCCCCTACCGCAGCACCGTGCTCCGCCACCCGAGGCAACCGCTGATCGCGCTCAAGGACCCGGACGCGGCCGAACTGGCCGGGCCGGTCTTCGGCGTCACCGACGTCACCGCGCTCGACGCCGACCTGACCAGGCAGCACCTCGCCGAACCGCTGGGCGAGCGCATCACCGTGCACGGCCGCGTCCTCGACAGGAACGGCCGCCCGGTGCGCGGCCAGCTCGTGGAGATCTGGCAGGCCAACGCCTCCGGTCGCTACCCGCACCAGCGTGACGACCACCCGGCCCCGCTCGACCCCAACTTCACCGGCGTCGGCCGCTGTCTCACCGGCGACGACGGCGGCTACGCCTTCACCACGATCAAGCCCGGCGCCTACCCGTGGCGCAACCACACCAACGCCTGGCGTCCCGCGCACATCCACTTCTCGGTCTTCGGCACGGCCTTCACCCAGCGCCTGGTCACCCAGATGTACTTCCCGAACGACCCGCTGTTCCCCTACGACCCGATCTTCAACTCCGTCACCGACGAGCGGGCCCGGCAGCGCATGATCGCCGCCTACGAGCACGACCTGTCCGTTCCCGAGTGGTCCCTCGGCTACCGGTGGGACATCGTCCTGGACGGCCCCGCCGCCACCTGGATGGAGGAGGGCCGGTGAACCCCACCCCCTCGCAGACCGTCGGCCCCTTCTACGGCTACGCGCTCCCGTTCCCCGGCGGCGGTGACATCGCCACCGGAGGGATCACCCTGCACGGGTACGTCTACGACGGCGCGGGCGCTCCGGTGCCCGACGCGCTGCTGGAGTTCTGGCAGGCGTCCCCGTCCGGCGACCTCACCGGCGCGCCCGGCACGCTGCGCCGCGACCCGGTGAACGGCGCGGTCGTCGGCAGGAACGGTGTCGACTTCACCGGCTTCGGCCGGGTGCCCACCGAGGCCGACGGCCGCTGGACGCTGCGCACGCTCGTGCCCGGCAACGGCTACATCAGCGTGTGCGTGTTCGCCCGTGGCCTGCTGCACCATCTCTACACCCGGGTCTATCTCGCCCACGACGCCTTCCTCGACTCGCTGCCGCCCGAGCGCGCGCACACGCTGCTCGCCGCTCGGGAGGGGGAGGACCGCTACCGCTTCGACATCCACCTGCAGGGCGAGAAGGAGACGATCTTCTTCGACTTCGGCTGACTCCGGCCCGGCTGACCCTCCTCGGCCCAGGCCCGGGCCTCGGGCCCGGTCGGCTCGCAGGCCGCGCCGTCGTGCCCGTCACCGGTGAGCGCACGCACCGCGACCGCCGCGAGGTCCCGCTCGTGCGGCGGGGACATGGCGGTCGCGCCGTACGGCTCGCGCACGACCGCCTCGGCGCGTGTCCGGTGGCACGCCCCGGGGGCAGCGCTTCCCCACGATGCGCGGGCCGGCCGGTCTCCAGGTGGTCCTGCGGGGATCGTGTCGGCTGATCCCCCCGGACGGCGGTGCCTCCGTCGCGCCGAACGTCGGCGACATGATGGTCCTGCCGCACGGAGGCGGATACGCGCTCGCCGACAGCCCCGCCACCCCGCTGACCGCGCCCGTCCGCGAACCGCTGAACGGCTCCCGGTTCGAGGATCGCTGCGCCTCCGCGACCGTGGGGAGACCGGGAAGGACGGCTCGCGGGCGGTCACCGTGCCCCTCTGCGGCGGATACCGGCTCGATCCCGGCCGGGCGCACCCGCTGCCGGGCGACCTGCCGGAGATCGTCCACCCGCCCGCCCGCCTCGGGCGCCGTCCCGAACCGCTCGCCGCCGTCCACCTCCTCGGCGGTGACCCGGTGTAACGCCACAGTGGCCGGCCGGGTGGCCGGTGGCAGGACGACTGGAAAGCCGGGGCGTCATGCGCTATAACGAACTCACTAGTTCGTACATGAGGTGGGACGTGAACGGGAAGGACGTTCCCGGTGCTGTCACGTGGCCGCTCCGGCCCGGTCCGCACCCCTGTCCAGTCAGCTAACGTACTAGTACGTACATTGGAGAGCGATGCCCAGCGTCCTGGTCCTCAACGGACCCAACCTCAACCTCCTCGGCCGTCGCGAGCCGCACCTGTACGGCGGTGCGACGCTCGCCGACATCCAGGCGCGGTGCCACCGCACCGGCGCCGAGCTCGGGCTTGAGGTGGACTTCCGGCAGAGCAACCACGAAGGTGTGCTGATCGACGCCGTCCACGAGCCGGGCCCGGCCGCGATCGTGATCAACGCGGGCGGCTACACCCACACCTCCGTCGCCCTGCGCGACGCGCTGGCGGCCGTCGCCCTGCCCACCGTCGAGGTCCATCTCACCAACATCCACCGGCGTGAGCCGTACCGGCGCACGTCGTTCGTCTCCGAGGTCGCCGACGCCGTGATCTGCGGCGCCGGGGCGCACGGGTACGTTCTCGCGCTGACCCACCTGGCGCACCTGCTGAAGAGGGAGAACTGATGGCCTCGTACCTGACCGGGTTGATCGGCTCGGGCATCGGCCCCTCGCTCAGCCCTCCGCTGCACGAGCGCGAGGCCGCCCACCACGGGCTGCGGTACGTCTACCGCCTGCTCGACACCGACAACCTGGGGCACGACGTGGGGGAGCTGGTCCGCACGGCCCGCCGGTTCGGCTACGACGGGCTCAACATCACCCATCCGTGCAAGCAGGCCGTCATCCCGCACCTGGACGAGCTGTCGGCGGACGCCCGCATGCTGGGCGCCGTCAACACGGTCGTCTTCGACGGCGAGCGGGCCGTCGGCCACAACACCGACTGGACGGGCTTCGCCGAGTCGTTCGAGCGCGGCCTGCCGGACGCGCCCACCCGGCGCATCGTCCAGCTCGGCGCGGGAGGCGCGGGAGCGGCGATCGCGCACGCGCTGCTGACCATGGGCGCCGGCCAGGTCACCGTCGTGGACGCCGATCCCGGGCGGGCGACGGAGCTGGCCGGACGACTGGGCGAGCGCTTCGGGCACGAACGGGCCCACCCCGCCACCCAGGACGACCTGCCCGGACTGCTCGCCGACGCCGACGGCCTGGCGCACGCCACCCCCACCGGCATGGCGCTCCATCCCGGGCTGCCGCTGCCGGTCGAGCTGCTCCACCCCGGCCTGTGGGTGGCCGACATCGTCTACCGGCCGCTGGAGACCGAGCTGCTCAAGCAGGCCCGCGCCCTGGGCTGCCGGACGCTCGACGGCGGGGGCATGGTCGTCTTCCAGGCCGCCCACGCCTTCCGCCTCTTCACCGGCCGCACCCCGGACAGCGAGCGGATGCTCGCCCACCTGACCGACCTGGTCACCAGCTGAGAACCGCCCACCGTCACCACCCGAGAGGGAGCCATGCGCACGTCCATCGCCACCGTCTCCGTCAGCGGCACCCTCACCGAGAAGCTCATCGCGATCGCCACCGCCGGTTTCGACGGTGTGGAGATCTTCGAGAACGACCTGCTCGTCTGCCCGCACCCGCCCGAGGAGATCCGCGCCCGCGCCGCCGACCTCGGCCTCGGCATCGACCTCTACCAGCCGTTCCGCGACTTCGAGGCCGTGCCCGCCGCCACGCTGGAGGCGAACCTGGAGCGGGCCGAGCGCAAGTTCCGGGTGATGGAGCGCCTCGGCGCGGATCTGCTGCTGGTCTGCTCGAACGTCTCGCCCGCCTCGATCGGCGACGACGCCCTCGCCGCCGAGCAGCTGCGCCGGCTCGCCGAGCGGGCCGCCGAGCACGGCATCCGGATCGCCTACGAGGCGCTGGCCTGGGGCCGGCACGTCAACGAGTACCTGCACGCCTGGCGGATCGTCCGGATGGCCGACCACCCCAACCTGGGCACCTGCCTGGACAGCTTCCACATCCTGTCGCGCGGCTCCGACCCGATCGGCATCGAGGCCATCCCCGGCGAGAAGATCTTCTTCCTACAGCTCGCCGACGCGCCGCTGCTCGCCATGGACGTGCTGCAGTGGAGCCGTCACTACCGCTGCTTTCCCGGCCAGGGCACCCTGGACGTCGCCGGGCTGGTCCAGCACGTGCTGAACGCCGGATACGACGGGCCACTGTCGCTGGAGGTGTTCAACGACCACTTCCGCCAGGCCGACACCGGCCGCACCGCACGCGACGGCATGCGCTCGCTCATCGCCCTGGAACAGACCCTGCGGGGCGCGGCGCACCCCGCCGTGCCCACCGGCTTCGCCTTCGCCGAACTCGCCGACGCCGGCTCCCTGAGCGGCGTGCTGAGCGCGCTCGGCTTCACCCGTACCGGCTCCCACACCAGCAAGCCGGTCGAGCTGTGGAGCCAGGGGGAGGCCCGGATGCTGCTCAACGCCACCGGGGCCGATCCCGCCCTGGTCGCCCTCGGACTGGACAGCCCCGACCCCGCGCGGGCCGTCAAACACGCCGAGACGCTGCTGGCGCCGGTGCTCCCGCGCGAGCGCGCCCCGCAGGACGCCTCGCTGGACGCGATCGCCGCCCCGGACGGCACCGCGCTCTTCTTCTGCGACACCGCCTGGCTCGGCGACTTCGGCGCCCCCGGCGACTCAGGCGCCGTCGAGGCCGCCGGGGCCGCCGGGGCCGCCGGGGCCGCCGTGCCCATCGAGGCCGTCCCCGGGCAGATCACCCACATCGACCACGTGGCGCTCACCCAGCCCTGGCACCACTTCGACGAGGCCGCGCTGTTCTACGGCAGCGTGCTGGGCCTGCACCCGCAGGAGAGCCTGGAGCTGCCCGACCCCTACGGCCTGCTGCGCAGCAGGGCGATGTCGACGACGCCGGTGTCCGGCGCGGGCGCCACGGACGAGGCCGCAGAGGCCACCGGAGCCGCCGGGGCCGCCGGGGCCGCCGAACAGGTGCGGATGGTGCTCAACATCGCCCAGGTCGGCGCGGGCGACACGCCGTGGCAGCACGTCGCCCTGGCCAGCGGCGACCTGCTGTCCGTCGCCCGCAGGCTGCGCGCCGAGCATCCGGAGCTGCTGCTGCCCATCCCGGGCAACTACTACGACGACCTGGAGTGCCGCCATGACGTGGACCCCGAGCTGCGCCGGCTGGGCGTGTTGTACGACAGGGACGAGCACGGCGAGTTCCTGCACATGTACACCGTCACCGTGGGACGTGTCTTCTTCGAGATCGTCCAGCGCGTCGGCGGCTACCGGGGCTACGGCGCCGTCAACGCCCCGATCCGGCTCGCCGCACAGCACGCGGGCCATCCTAAGATGGGTCAATGACCTCGCAGCCCGCCACCACCGAACGCCAGCGGGACGCTGACCGCACCAGGGCGGAGATCCTCAAGGTCGCCCAGCACGAGTTCGCGCGCCACGGCTACGCCGGTGCGCGGGTCGACGAGATCGCCGCCAGGATGCGCACCACCAAGCGCATGATTTACTACTACTACGGCAGCAAGGAGCGGCTCTACATCGCGGTGCTGGAGAAGGCGTACGCCGAGGTCCGCGCGGCCGAGCGCACGGTCGACGTCGAGCACCTGGCCCCGGTCGAGGCGATCCGCACGCTGGCCGAGCTGACCTTCGACCACCACGACGCGCACCGCGACTTCATCCAGCTCGTCGCCATCGAGAACATCCACCAGGCCGAGCACATCCGCAAGTCACAGGCGCTGGCCGGTCTCGCCACCCCGGTGCTCGATCTCATCGAACGCATCCTCGACGCGGGCCAGGAGTCCGGCGACTTCGTCACCGAGGCCGACGCCATCGACGTGCACATGATGATCAGCTCGTTCTGCTTCTTCCGGGTGGCCAACCAGCACACGTTCGGCGCGCTGTTCGGCCGCGACATGACCGCGCCCGAGCACCGGGCCAGGCTGCGCCGGATGGTCGGCGAGATGGTCGTCGGCTACCTGCGCGGGGAAGGCGGGGAGGGCCGAGAGAGCGGGGAGGGACGCCCGGCGTCGGCTTCTCCGGCGTGACGGCATGACGGCGTGACCTCGCGTCCGAGGCGATCTCGCGTCCGAGGCGACCCGCCTCCGGCATGAACCCGCCTCCGACGTGACCTCGCGTCCAACGTGACCCCGCGTTCGGCGCGACCTCGTACCGCCGTCCGGCCGGCGTGCCGCCCGGACGGCGTTTTCGGCGTACGGCGCGCGGTGCCGGCGTCCGCGATGACGTCGGTGGCGTCCGTGCCCATGTCGGTGTCCATGCCCATGCCGGCGTCCATGTCCGTGTCCGTGTCCGTGTCCGTGTCAGTGTCCGTGGCGGCGTCGGCGTGCCTTCGCGTGCCCGGCGGGCGGGGGTGAACCGGGTCGCGTCACACCGCTGACGTGCGACGTACCCGGAACACGATGCCGGCACCCCGCCGGTCTCCGTCCGGGCGCCGCCGCCCCGGACGAGCGCGGGCACGGGTCCGGCAGGTAACCGATTGGCAACACCCTTGTAATGTACGAACCGGTGAGTTAGTTTCCTGCCATCGCGCCATCCCCCTAACCTCCCAGCATGAGGAGCACCCGTGACAGTGCAGGGTAAACCCCGCAAGGCGGCCGCGGCGGCCTGGATCGGCAGTGCCTTGGAGTACTACGACTTCTTCATCTACGGCACCGCGGCCGCGCTGGTCTTCAGCAAGATCTTCTTTCCGTCCTCCTCGCCCGCGACGGGCACGCTCCTGGCGTTGGCGACCTTCGGCGTCGGCTATCTGGCCAGGCCGGTGGGCGCCTTCGTCCTCGGGCACGTGGGCGACAAGTTCGGCCGCAAGAAGGTGCTGGTCATCACCCTGGTGATGATGGGCGTGTCGACGTTCCTGGTCGGCTGCCTGCCCACCTACGACGAGGTCGGCGTGCTCGCGCCGATCCTGCTCGTGCTGCTGCGCCTGCTGCAGGGCTTCTCCGTCTCCGGCGAGCAGGCGGGTGCCAACTCCATGACGCTGGAGCACGCCCCGCCTGGACGGCGTGCCTTCTACACCAGCTTCACCCTCAACGGCACCCAGGCCGGGCAGATCATCGCCACCGCCGTCTTCCTGCCGATCGCCGCGCTGCCCGAGGAGCAGCTGCTGAGCTGGGGCTGGCGGGTGCCGTTCTGGCTGAGCATCGTGGTGGCCGTGGTCGGGCTGATCATCCGGCGCACCCTGGAGGAGACGCCCGCGTTCGAGCAGGAGGTCGCCGACAACACCGTCGCGAAGCTCCCGCTGGCCGTGCTCTTCCGCGAGCACTGGAAGGACGTGCTGCGGGTCGTCGTGGCCGCGGTCATCGCCTCGGTGAGCACGATCTTCACCGTCCACGCCCTGTCCTACGCGGTCAACACCATGGGGCTGGAGCGAGGCCCCATGCTGTGGGTGGGCGTCCTGGCCAACGTCGCCGCGGTGATCAGCATCCCGCTGTGGGGCATCCTGTCGGACAGGATCGGCCGCAAGCCGGTCTTCATCGGCGGGTCGCTGGGCTGCGGGGTGCTGATGTTCGCCTACCTGTGGTCGATCTCCACCGGCAGCTACGCCCTGATCTTCGTGCTGGGCATCGCGATGTTCGGCGTCGTGCACAGCGCCACCAGCGCGGTCTGGCCCTCGTTCTACGGCGAGATGTTCACCACCAAGGTGCGGCTGTCCGGCATGGCGGTCGGCACCCAGATCGGCTTCGCGATCGCCGGCTTCGCGCCTACGGTGGCCACCGCGCTGGCGGGCACGGGCAAGGAGAGCTGGTTCGGCGTGTCGGTCATCGTGGCGGTACTGTGCCTGGTCAACGTGGCCGCGGTGGCGACCGGCCGGGAGACCTACCGGGTCCCCACCGAGCAGCTCGGCCTCAAGCGTACGGAGCCGGTGGAAGCGTGAACGAGTTCCGCGTCTACGCCCTCCGCTACGCCGTGCGCGACGCCCGGCGCGGGGAGCACTTCCACGGCTACGACGCCCGCGCGGGGCAGTCGCATCCCACCTCGTACTACGTGTGGCTCGCGGTCTCCGAGCGGCACACCGTCGTCGTCGACACCGGCATCAGCCGCACGCGCGCCCAGGGCGTCGAGGGGCTGGACTACCGCACCTCGCCGGTGGAGGCCGTGGCCGCGCTGGGCGTACCCGCGGACTCCGTCGGCCACGTGGTGCTGACCCACCTGCACTACGACCACACCGGCACCGCGCGCGAGTTCACCTCCGCCCGCTACGTCCTGCAGCGGGCGGAGCTCGACTACTGGACCGGGCCCTGGGCGGACCGCGTCACCAGGGAACGCTGGCTGCTGAACGACGACGACCTGGCCCACCTGCTGGCCGCCCGCGAGGACGGGCGCATGACGCTGGTGGACGGCGACGCCGACGTCGTGCCCGGCCTGAGCGTCCATCTGGTCGGCGGGCACACCGCGGGCATGCAGGTGGTGCGCGTCAACACCGCGCGCGGCGACGTCGTCCTCGCCTCCGACGCCGCCCACTTCTACGAGAACCTGGAGGACGACCGGCCCTTCCCGATCCTGCACAGCATGACGGGCATGTACGAAGCCTTCGACAGGATCGGGCAGCTGGCAGGCGGGCCGCGCCTCGTGGTCGCGGGCCACGACCCGGAGGTGCTCGAACGCTTTCCGCTGCTGGGACCCGACGTCGCGGTGATCTCCGGCTGAGCGGCCCGCCGTTCCGGCTCGCCCGCGCGGCCGGACGGATGAGGTGAGCTCAGGCCGCGCGCCCGCTGACCGGCTCGCGTGCCCTCACGGGTGAGCGATCCCGGCTCGACGAGTCGCTTGAGCCGGTCGGCGAGAATATCCGGGGCGATTCCCTCCTCCGAGCCGGCGTGCGGCTCTCGGAAACGGCGGCGGTGTCCGAGGGCGATGTCGCGGAGGACGAGCAGACTCCAGCGATCACCGGACACCTCGACGGTGGCGTTGATCGGGCGCCCCGGCCGCGGCTCGTACGCTTCGCCCATAGTGCTTGCAATTTGCCACCGCTTGATACTACGGTCTCGGCGAGCGGTTGCAAACCACAAGCGGAAGGAGTCGCCCGTGCTGAGGCAGGTAGCGGAGGGCGTGCTGGTCCACGAGAGCGAGTTCTGTCAGAGCAACGCCGTGGTCGTGCACGGCCGGGACGGCGTGTTGCTCATCGACCCCGGGGTGCAGGACCACGAGATGGCCTGCCTCGCGAACGACCTGTCCGATTCGGGCCGGACCGTCGTGGCGGGCTTCTCGACGCATCCGGATTGGGACCACCTGCTCTGGCACCCCCAGCTCGGCACCGCCCCTCGTTACGGCACGGCCCGCTGCGCGGCCGCTGTCCGGGACCAGCTGTCCGACCCGGGGGCGAAGGCCGACATCACCGCCCACCTGCTCGGGACGGGCATCGCCGAGCGGGTCCCGCTGGACCTGTACGGCCTCATCACCGCCCTGCCCGCCGAGACGGCGCGGATCCCGTGGGATGGCCCTCAAGTCCGGATCATCGAGCACCAGGCGCACGCGCCCGGCCACGCGGCGCTGTTCATCGAGGAACGCGGGGTTCTCGTCGCCGGCGACATGCTCTCCGACGTCCTGGTTCCGATGCTCGACCTGGACGGCACCGCTGACCCGATCGAGGACTACCTCGCAGCGCTGCGGCTGCTGGAGGGCGTGGCGGGTGGCGTCGATGTCGTCGTCCCCGGCCACGGGTCGGTCGGCGGAGCCGATCAGGTGAACGCACGGATCGAGCGGGATCGGGCGTACGTGCTCGCCTTGCGTGAGGGCCGTGTTTCCGGTGTCCCCGGTGTCCCCGGTGTTCCTGATGACCCGCGGGTCGGCCCATCGGCCAAGCCCGGCTGGGAGTGGGTGAGCGATGTGCACGACGGGCAGGTCGAGCGCCTCGCCCGAAGGGGCGAGCGCGAAGGGACGCCCGGCTAGCGACTGGGGACCATCGCGGGGCCTCGTCCGAGTTCGCGGGCCGGGCGTGGCCGTTCCTGAACGGGGGTCACCGCAGCAGGAGCACGAGCAGGACGGCGACGACACCGGCGCCGACTATCACGAGCGCGACCATGGTGATGCCGAAGCCGGGGAGGGGGGACGGCCTCGGTGCGGGCGCCGGCCGGACAGGGGGAGTGGCGGGCGCGTTGAGGGAGTGTTCGCGGCTGGGGATCAACAGGGGGCCCTGCGACTCCCCGGCCAGATACCGGCGGTAACCGGAGAGCACGAACCGGTGTAGCTCCCGCCACTGCTCGTCGGTGACCAGGACGTCCTCGTGTGCGCCCCGCAGAGCGTAGCCCTCGATCAGGGGGAAGGGGCGGCCGTGGCGGTCGCGGAGCGGGACCGCGCCGAGGTCGTCGACCGCGGCCGGCAGTCGCCGGTGGATCAGGGTCAGCGGCTCGCCGTTCGCGGCTTTCACGACCTGGGTGATGGGGCCCGTGGTGGAGAGGCCCGGTTCGGTCCTGGCCGAGGCGTACACCGCGCCGGCGTCGCCCGCGGAGACCAGGAACTCCGGCGCGATCACCACCCGGTAGCCCAGGAGGATTCCCCGGGTGACCAGGAACGGCCAGGCGGACAGCGTCGGAACCGGGGGATTCACGATGCGCCGCCCTGGTTGCCCTGGCGCCACAGCTTGAGACCCTCCTGGGCGTCCCAGCCCGAGAAGTCCTGCTCGAACCGGCGCACCCGGGCCGCGAATCCCTCCAGCAGCGCGCTGCGTGCCTGGGTGGACTGGTTGCCGATCCGGCGCAAGACCTGTGCTCTGGCCTCGGCGGCGGCGGGGTCGACCGCGAACTCGTCGTGCTGGAGCAGATGTTGGGAGAGCAGGTCCAGCATCGCCTGCGTGATCTTCCCGGCCCAGGGGAGGAGCATCATCCCGACCAGGCCGCCCCACATCTCCTGTGTCGTCTCCAGCGCCTGTCCGCCGAGACGGCGCACCCCCTGGTGGTTCGCGCGAAATCGGGCCCACCTCGCCCGGCGTTCCGCCCGCTGCCGCATCTGCGGGCTCATGTCGGCGAGAATCTGATCCAGACGGTCGGGCAGGATCGCGGCGAGCGGGACGTCGAGGTTGATCGGCCGGTGCAGGAAACCCTCTCTCTTCACCCGCATCTCCGTGGGGACGCCGTTGAGATCCTGGACGACCAGCTCGACGGCGCCGGGCCCCAGGACGGAGACCGGGATGATGCGCACCCGGCCGGGAGCGGATCCGGCCACCCGGTTCCGCTTTTTGCGCCGGTCCTTCTGTTCGTCCTGGGTGGTCTTCTTGTCCCGGGCGACCAGCATTCCCCGGAAGTTCTTTTCCCTGACCAACGCGTCGCGCGCCTGCTCCAGGGTGAAACCGGCGTCCACGAGCAGGTCCCACTTGGTGATGATCACCTGGAGAGGGGGAGCGGCCCTGGACCTGTGGACGGCGGGGCCGCGCTGCACCTCCGCGACGGTCGCCCGCAGGGAGGCGCTGAACTCCCGTTCGTGCTCGCCACCGCCCTGGAAGGCGTTGAGCATCCTCTCCCCGTCGACCAGCATGAACATGGCGTCCGCCTCGGCGATGGCCTGTCTCAGGCTCTCGCGCTGCTCCTTGTTCCCGGCCGTGTCGTCGCGCAGATACTCGCCGGGGTAGTCGGTGTAGAGGATGTGCAGGACCTCGGCGGGCCCGCCGACGAGAGGGACCTGGAAGCTCAGTTTGATGTGGTCGTCGACCCACTCGGTGGACTGGGCCCACTCCATTCCCGGGCTGGCGGCCTGGTCCGCCTGCCGGTCCAGCACGATCCGCCGCTCCATGTCCGTGGACAGATGGTAACCGCGCTCGGAGTCCGGATCGCCGCTCAGATGCTGGTACAGCATCGCGAGGAAGTTGGTCTTACCCGCCGCTCCGTCCCCGATCGCGACGACCTTGAAGGCCGGGGTGTCGTCGCCGTCGTCGGCCGGCGCCGCCGGTGGGGAGGCGGGTTGCGCGACGAGATCCGTCACTGTAGCCCGCCCCTCGGCAGGGCACGCCCGGGACGGCGGGCGGTCTCGCGTAATCGCTTCACGAATGTTAATCGCCCCCTCCGCCGATCCCGCTACACCCGGGGTCTTCCGGCTCCGTCACCGTGCCCCCGGCGGTCCGGGCAGGACGCGAGGGCGGGGGCGACCCCGGCGTGCGACACCGCCCGGCCGACGGGGCAGGACCTCGATCTTGCCGGTGGGGCGAGGCGACGCGGGTTGCCGGTGGACACGCCTGTCCGGCCCACGGGGGCTCGAAGGTCCCGCCCGGGACGACCTTCCGGGGCGCGGCGGGCGGGTGTTCTCAGGTGGGCGTTCCGGCGTCGACGCGGCGGTAGAGCGCGCTGAAGAGCGGCCAGGTGAGGGCGGCCATCTCGGCCGGGGGGCGCGGGCATCCGCGCTGGAGCCAGTCGGCGGCCACGCCGATGAGCGCCCCCGCGGTGAACGCGGCCGGGACGTCGTGCGGGATGTCCGACGGCGGGCTGGAGTATCCCGCCAGATCACCGGCGGCGATCCGGTGGAGGCGGTCGTAGACGGTCGCGGCGATGCGGCGGCGGATGTGGTCGACGACGCGTGCGCTGCCCTGCGGTCCCAGCAGGGTGCGGTAGAGCCCGGCGTGCCCGGCGAGGCTGGCGAAGAACGCCTCCAGCGACTGGGTCGCCTCCGGCTCCGGGTCCGCCGTCTCCGGGCCGGGGCCGGGCAGGGACTCGATCAGTCCGTCGATCATCGCGGTGCAGGCGGCCTCGGCGAGCTCGTGGACGTCGCGGTAGTGGTCGTAGAAGGTCGAGCGGCTCACGCCGGCGCGTTCGGCGACGTCGGCGACGGTGATCCGGGACAGGTCCCGCTCCTCGACGAGCTCGATCAGGGCGCGTGCCAGGGCCGTGTGGGTGCGGCGCACGCGCCGGTCACCGGAGGGGGAGTTGCTGTTCTTGGTCGTGGCCACGTTCTTACTTTACCGTCAAACTACATGTGTAGGTTTCCCGACATGTGTAGGGTAGCGTGAAGGCGCATTCGTCACCTGGCGTGTGGCTCCTTCCCGCACGCCCGCGTGACAGCGGAGCGCGGTACAGGCACGCACGACACGGCCCGCCCGATCCATCCGTTCGCAAGGAGATGACGCATGAGTGCCAACGAGCAGGTCCTGCGCTACCCGATCCCCAACGACAGGGCGCTGGATCCGCCCGCGGAATGGGCCGAGCTGCGCGGCAGGTGCCCGGTGGCGCACGTGGAGCTGCCCAGCGGTGACCGGGCGACGCTGCTGACCCGCTACGAGGACGTCAGGAAGGTGCTCGCCGACCCGCGCTTCACCCGTCAGCTCACCGCCCCCGACGCGGCGCGGCTGTCGGCGGAGGGCGGCGGGGTCTTCAGCAGCGAGATGGCGCAGATCATCCCCGACGGGGGCGAGGAGCACCAGCACTGGCGGCGCCTGGTGGGCAAGTGGTTCACCGCCAAGCGGATGTCCGCCCTGCGGCCCTCGATGGCCCGGATCGCCGAGGAGCTCATCGACGAGATGGTCGAGCGCGGCGCGCCGGGTGACCTCAGGGCGGCGCTGGGCTTTCCGCTGCCGGTGTACGTCATCTGCGACATGCTCGGCGTGCCGGCCGCCGACCGGGACCGGTTCTCGTACTGGTCCGACACCCTGCTGAACCTCACCCGCTACGGCAAGGCCGAGACCGAGGCCGCCCAGGCGGAGTTCTTCCAGTACATGTCCGAGCACGTCACCGCCAAGCGCGCCGAGCCGGGCGAGGACCTGCTGAGCGAGCTGATCGCGGTCGGCGGCCCCGAGGACGGCGGGCTGTCCGACGTCCAGATCCTGGTCACCGGCATGGGACTGCTGGTCGCCGGGCACGAGACCACCGCCAACATGATCGGCAAGATGGTCTCCATGCTGCTGGCCGACCGCGGCCGGTGGGAGCGGCTGCTCGCCGACCCGTCGCTGGTACGCACGGCGGTGGAGGAGACGCTGCGGCTCGACGCCAACTCCGGCTTCGGCCTGCCGCGCTATCTGCCCGAGGAGACCGAGGTGAGCGGCACGACCCTGCCCCGCGGCACCACCGTGGTGTGCAGCATGGCCGCGGCCAACCGGGACGAGAGCGCCTTCGAGGCCGCCGCCGAGATGGACCTGAGCCGCAGCCCGAACCCGCACCTGGCCTTCGGCGTGGGCGCCCACTCCTGCCTGGGCCAGTCGCTGGCCCGCACCGAGCTTCAGGTCGTGCTGGAGGTGCTGCTGCGCAGGCTCCCGTCCCTGGAGCTGGCCGTCCCGGTGGAGGAGCTGGAGCGCGTGGAGGGGCTCGCCGTCGGCGGCCTGCGCACGGTGCCGGTCCGCTGGTGACCCGGCACCGCCCCACCCCGCCGACAGAGAGGAACCCGGCATGAAGGTCACCGTGGACGAGGACAGGTGCTGCGGCGCCGGCCAGTGCGTGCTGATCGCGCCGGAGGTGTTCGACCAGCGTGACGACGACGGCATCGTCCTCCTGCTCGACCCCGAGCCCGGCGCGGACCGGCACGCCCTGGTCCGCGAGGCCGCCGCCGTCTGCCCCGCCGCCGCGATCACGCTGAGCGAGTAGGTCCCGGCACCTCCGTCTCGGCCCCGGCGGGGAAGGACGGAGCCGCCCAGGTCAGGAGCGGGATCCCAGCCCCAGGAAGGCGCGGCCGTTCGCCTCGAGCGTCGCGGCGTCGATCCCGTTGTCCACCGGGAAGCGGGCGGGGTCCGGCTGCGCCATGTCGAACGGGTAGTCGCTGCCGCACAGGATCCGGTCCCGCGAGGCACGCGCCCTCAGCAGCCGCAGCACCTCCGGGTCATGGGTGACCGTGTCGAAGTACAGCAGGGAGAACGATTCGGCGGGCGGGCGGCTGCTTCCCCGCCCCACCTCCGCCCGCGTCCGCCAGCCGTGTTCCCACCGCCCGAGCAGGGACGGCGCGCAGCCCCCGCCGTGGACGAAGCAGATCCGCAGGTCCGGCAGCGTCTCCATGACACCGCTCAGCAGCATCGACGCCACGGCGGTGGTGGTCTCCACCGGGTTGCCGATCAGGTTGGCCAGGTAGTGGTCCTTCCACTCGGGGCGTGGCGACTGCGTCGGGTGCACCAGGACCGCGAGATCCAGCTCCGCGGCGACACCGAGCACCTCGCGCATGACCCCCTCGCCGTAGGACCGTCCCCCCACGAGCGGCGGGACGGCGACACCGGCGACGCGCTCGGCCGCCGCCAGCCGCGTCATCTCCCGCCGGGCGGCGTCCACGTCGTCCAGCCGTACCAGCCCGAGCCCCACGAGCGCCCCGTCCGCGGACGCGACGGCCTCGGCGAGCCGCTCGTTGTAGGAGGCGACGTAGTCGTCCGCCTCGGCCGGCGCGTGGACGGGGAAGGCGAAGGGCGGCGCCGAGATGGCGCGGACACCGAGACCCGCTCTCGCGGTGTCGGCGACGAGCCTGCCGACGTCGCTCATCGCCGCCGCCGGGAACGACAACGGGAGATCACCGAGGAACAGCTCGCCGTCGCGCTCGTTCATGCCCGCCAGTGAACCGCCGGGCGGGAGGGCGAACAGCTCTCGCGGCAGCCAGTGCGCGTGGACGTCGACGATCCCCGCGTGGATGTCACCCGTCACAGCCATCGTCCCCTCCTCATCCGTCGCCTTCCCCCGCCGCTCTCGCGGAGGTCGTCTTCGCCCGCCGCTCTCACGGAGCCCTCGCTCGTCGTCTTCGCCCGCCGCTCTCGCGGAGGCCGCCTCTCACGAAGGCCACCTTGCTCGTCACCCTCGTTCGCCGCTCTCGCGGAGGTCGTCACAGGACCGGAGATCACCTCAGGGCGGGGTCCGCGGCCACTCGTTCGCGGCACGCGCGATCGCGCGCCGGATGGGTTCGTAGCCGGTGCACCGGCAGAGGTTGGAGCCGACCAGGGCGGCGACGCGCTCCGGGTCGGTGCCGGCGGCGGGGTCCGCCTCCAGCGCCCCGGCGGCCACCATCAGGAAGCCCGGCGTGCAGAAACCGCACTGCAGGGCGTGCTCGGCGGAGAAGGCCCGCTGCAGCGGATGGGGCTCGCCGCCGGGACCGGACAGCCCCTCGACGGTACGGACCGAGCAGCCGTCGCACTGCACGGCCAGCACGAGGCACGACCGGACGGCCTCGCCGTCGACCAGCACCGTGCAGGCCCCGCAGACGCCGTGCTCGCAGCCCAGATGCGTGCCCGTGAGGCGGCAGTCCTCGCGCAGCACGTCGGCCAGAACGCGCCGGGGCTCCACGTCGAGCGCGCGTTCCTCGCCGTTCACCGTGACGGTGATCCTCATCGGTGGCCTCCTCCGGATGTGCCGGCCCGCGACAGCCGGTCCCGCGCCGCCTCGCACAGGGTCCTGCCGACCAGGACGGCGACGGCCTGGCGCCGGTACTCCACGTCGGCGTACGGCTCGGGCCGGGGCGCGGCGTCCCGCTCGGCGGCGGCGCGGCCCGCGCGGGCGAACGGGTGGTCGCCGGGCACCCGGTGTCCGGCCGGGGGCGCGATCTCGGCGCCGACCAGCGTCCGCTCGGCGGCGTGGGCCCGCACCGGCCGGTCGGCGCAGTTGACGAGCCCGATCCTCGCCTCGGTGATCACCCCGTCGGACGCGGTGAGCGTCGCCGCCACGGCCACCTGGGCGAAGCAGAAGTGCGTGCGCCGGTGCTCGACGAACCCGACGCCGGTGTCGTCCGGGAGCAGCGGGAACCGTACGGCGGTGATGAGCTCGTCCGGCGTGCGCGAGGTCAGGAACGGCCCGAGGAAGTAGTCGCGGGCGGCGATCTCCCGTGGGCCGCCGGTGCCGTGCACCTCGATGACGGCATCGAGGGCGAGGGCGAGGGCGCACCATTCCGCGGCCGGGTGCGCCCAGGCGAGGCTGCCCACCAGGGTGCCGCGGGAGCGGATGGGCGGGTGGGCGACGTTGACGACGGCGCGGGAGAAGAGCGCGCCGAGCGGGCCGGGCACGGCCCGCTCCGGCTCGAAGGCGGCGTGGCGGACCAGGGCGCCGACCCGCAGCGTGCCGTCGCCCGCGCTCAGGTGGTCGAGTTCGGCGACCCAGTTGATGTCGATCACCAGCTCGGGGCGGGCGCGCTGCAGGCGCATCTCCAGGAGGAGGCTCTGGCCGCCGGCGAGAATCCGGGCACCCGGACCGGAGCCGAGCGCGTCGACGGCCTCGCGCACCGTGCGCGGCACGACGTAGTCGAAGGCGGCGGGCTTCACCGGACCCCCTCCCCAGGCTCCTCGGACTCCCCGGGCTCCCCGGGCTCCCCGGGCTCGTTGGATTCGCCGGGCTCCTCGGGCTCCTCGGGGTCGCCGAACTTCGGGGCGCGGGCCGCCCGCCACACCACGTTCGGGGTGAGCGGCATCTGCAGCAGGCAGGGGTCGGCCACCCGCAGCGCGTCGGCCACCGCGTTGACGATCGCGGCCGGAGTGCCGATGCAGCCCGACTCCCCGGCCCCCTTGGCGCCCAGCGGCGTGCTGGGGCTCGGCGTGCGGGTGTCCTTGATCTCGATGGGCGGGATCTCGGCGAACGTCGGCAGCAGGTAGTCCAGCAGCCCTCCGGCGAGCAGGGGCACGCCTTTCTCGTCGAAGGGGATGCCCTCGTACAGCGCCTGGCCGATGCCCTGGACGGCCGACCCGAGGGCCTGCCCGTGCACCAGGGCCGGATCGAGCACCACCCCGCAGTCGTCCACCGCCACCAGCCGCAGCACGCGCACGGTACCCAGCTCGGGATCGACCTCCGCCACCGCCGCGTGGGCGCCGAACGGGAACGCCATGCCCGACTCGAACCGGTCGTCCACCCGCATCGGCCCGGTCGCCTTCACCAGCTCGGCCAGGTCCATCGCCGCCGAGCCGTCGTGGACGGTGTGCACGGTGCCGTCGGACCACGCCACCTCCCCCTCCGGCACCTCCCACAGGGCAGCCGCCCGCGCCCGTGCCTCCTCGACGAGCATCGTGGCGGCCTTCCGCAGCGCGGCGCCGGCCACCTGCGCCGACCGGCTGGCGAAGGAGCCGACCCCTTCCGGCTGCTCGTCGGTGTCGCCCTCGACCAGCCGGACCCGTGCCCCGTCCACGCCGAGGGTCTCGGCGACCAGCGCGGGGAAGACGGTCTCGTGGCCCTGGCCGCTGGAGGCCGTGCCGCAGCGGGCGGTGAGCGTCCCGTCCTCGTGTGCCTCGACGCCGGCGAACTCGTGCAGCCCTCCCGGTTCGCCGCCGGAGCGCTCCACGTAGCAGGACAGGCCGATCCCGATGGGCAGGGCGCCGGGGTCCGTCCGGCGGCGGGCCCGCTCGGCCCGCCACCCGTCGTAGCCGAGGGTCTCCAGCGCCAGGTCGAGCGCGGCGGCGTAGTTCCCGCTGTCGTAGCGCCGCCCGGTGGGCGTCTCGTACGGGAAGTCCTCGGGCGGGATGAAGTTGCGCCGCCGCAGCTCCGCCGGGTCCATGTCCAGCTCGCGGGCGAGCGTGTCCATCGACCGCTCCAGCGCGATCGCCGCCTCTGGGCGCCCCGCGCCTCGGTACGGGTAGGTCACCATGGTGTTGGTGACCACCGAGCGGACGGTGGCGTGCACCCGCGGGGTGGTGTACGGACCGGTCGCCATCCAGGCGGTCTGCATGGGCAGCCCGACCCCGAGGTGGGGGTAGGCGCCGATGTCGGCGTCGATGTTCAGCTCGTACGCGAGCAGGCGCCCGTCGGCGTCGGCGGCGAGCCTGACCCTCTGGTCCTGGCCCCGGCCCCGGGTGGCGACCGTCATCGACTCCAGCCGGTCCTCGATCCACCGGACGGGACGCCCGAGCTCCGCCGCGAGGAAGGCGACCGCGATGAACTCCGGGAAGGTCGCGCTCTTCGACCCGAACGCGCCCCCGGTGTCCGGCACCACCACGCGCACCCGCTCGACCCGCCCGCCCAGCAGCGCGGCCAGCTCCCGGCGCAACCGGTGCGGCATCTGGTGTCCGCACCACACCGTCAGCACGTCCCCCTCGGGCACGGCGAGGATCGTCCTGCACTCCATGGGGGTGGGCATCAGCAGCTGCTGGCGGTACCGGCCCTCCACCACGACCGCCGCCTCCCGCCACACCGGCTCCTCGATCGGCTTCCCGGTCTCCCCCAGCAGGGCGATGTTGCTCAGGCCGTCGAACAGGCGCACGGAGTCGTCCGCGGCGGCGGACGGCGTCACCACCGCGGGCAGCGGGTCGATCCGGAAGGTGACCTCGGCGGCGCCGTCCTCGGCCTGGTAGCGGTCCTCGCCCAGGACCACCGCGAGCGCCTCACCCGGGTAGCGCACCCGGTCCCTCACCAGCACCGGCCACTCCCGGCCGGCCACGGCCTCCTCGTTGGACAGCTGGGCGAGCAGCACGTACGGAACCGGAGGCAGGTCCTGCAGCGTGGCGGCCGACTGCGCGCACGGCGGCATCTCGGAGAGATCGGCGGCGGACCAGGCCCCCACCACTCCCGGCACCTCGCAGGCGGCGGAGCAGTCCACCTCGCGCAGCGTGCCGTGGGCGACGTCGCTCCTCACGAACACGGCGTCCAGGCAGCCCGGCACGTCCATGTCGGCGACGTAGCGGCCCTCACCGGTGAGCAGCCGCTCGTCTTCACGCCTTGACCATTGCTCCACGAGCAAAACCTCCGCGCCGTGCATGTCATCGCATGGTTCGGTTAATTTTCAGCGGGATGCGCAGGGGGCGGACGGATATTCGTGGCCGACCCCCGCGGGGCAGATGGCGCGAGTCGTTTGCGACGCATCGGATGCGTTAGTGAGATGTACGGAATCAACGCTACATGTGGATTTGATGGGGTTTTGAGGGCCTTGAAGGGAATTTGGAGATGATTTTCCCGGGCTTCGACGGACGGGGATTTCGCCGCCGATCACCTCCGCGAGGGGGCGCGGCCTCATGTCCCTGTGCGCGACGCTTTCTCCCAGGGTTCTCCCGGAGCTCTCCCGGAGGCGGTGCGGCCTCCGGGACAGGGGAGGGGGAGCCGGGTGCCGTGCGGCTCCCCCTCGGCCCTGCCGGCCGGGAGGGGTCAGTAGCCGTAGCGGCTCTTGAGGTGGCGCCACCAGTCGCGGAACATCCAGGCGTCGAAGTCGGTGATCTGGCTCGCGCTGCCGGCCTTCATGAGGAACCCGCCGACCCCGGAGGGCGTCCAGTCGTAGAAGTCGTCCAGCCCGAAGCTGTGCCCGATCTCGTGCAACAGGATGTGGATGTTCTCGGCGTCGAGCGCGCCGACGAAGTACTCGCTGCCGATGCGCTGGCCCCAGTCGCCGCCCGCGCCGCCGCCCATCCCGGCGGTGAGCCACAGGGACATGTCGTAGTGGCGCGCCGCCCCGCCGGGGCAGTTCGGGTACTGGCCGTTCTGGTTGAAGAAGCGCCCGCACGGCTCGGCGCACTGCGGGGCGCCCTCGCGGATGTTGTTGACGTAGACGTCGACGGAGTTGTCGCTCCACTGCAGCGTGGCGCGGTCGCGCACGGCCCACCCGACGACCTTGACGGGGACGTCGGTGTACGGCCAGCCGTTGTGGCCGGCCATCAGGTCGGTCCACTTCTTGACCTGGCGGGCCAGGGAGGCGTGGATCCGGTCACGCAGCGCGGCGGAGACCGGCGCGCTCGACTCCCAGCGCACGCAGTAGTTGAGGCTGCCGCCGTTGGCCATGACCTGGTCCCACCCGTAGTTCCTGAAGGTGTTCAGCTGCGGGTAGGTGCTCTCGTAGTGCTGCCACACCTGGTTGAGCGGGGTGACCAGGTTCGCCGGCGGGTTCCATCCCGTGCCGCCGCCGGGCGAGGTGCCGTTGGCCTTGACCTCCAGCAGGCCGACCGAGGAGGTGCCGGTGAGCAGCACCCGCAGCCTGGTCGTGGTGACGGTGGTGAAGGTGACGTGGTTGTACTGGTTGAGCGCCCGGTTGTAGGCGCTCGCCCCGGCCAGGTCGACGTAGGCGCTGCCGTTCCATGACTGCAGCCTCCACGACGCCGGGACGCGCACGCCGCCGTTGTCGTCGAAGAAGTAGACGTCGGCCGAGGTCAGCGTCCGCGCGGAGGGCCAGGTGAGCAGCGCCCACTGCTCGCCGGTGTTGGGCCAGGTACCCCAGCGCCGGTTGACGGTGTCGTTGGACGAGGGCGGGTCGATGCCGTCGTTGATCGCCGCGACGCTCTCCCAGCCGGAGGTGTAGGACGCCGACGCGGTCGCCGAGGGCGCCAGGTTGACGTCCGCCGCAGCCGCGGCGGGCACCGTGCCGCCGGGGGACAGGAGCAGGCCGAGCACCAGGGCGGGAACCACTGCCGCCCACCATCGTTTCATCGGGAACCTCCGTGTGTCGTCGTTGTCGCGTCGCCGGGGTGCTCCGGGGACCGCGTGGCGGCCCCCGGACCCCGGTTCACCCGCCGGTCAGGTCGGCGGGCCTCGACGTGGTGCTGAGGACGTGGTGCTGAGGATGTGCTGCCAGGGATGTCGTGCTTTCCGGGAAGTGCTTCCGGGCTGGGACGTGCCTCCGGGTTGGGGCGTGCTGCCGGAGACGCGCTTTCGAGGACAGCTCTCGGAGGCGTGCCGCTAGAGCGCCATCCACTCCAGGACGCCGGTGGAGTAGCCCGTCCTGGAGGTGATGTTCAGCCGCAGCCGCGTCGTGGAGATCTGGTTGAAGGTGGTGACGTTGTAGGTGTTCGCGCCGACGCCGCAGGCGGACTGGCCCGGCACGTTCACGTAGGCGCTGCCGTTCCAGTACTGGACCTGGCAGGACGCGGGCAGGTCGATGCCCTGGTCGTCGTCGAACCAGTAGGTCGCGACCTTGCTCAGGTTGCGCGCGGTCGGCCACTGGTACTCGATCCACTCGGTGCCCTGGTGGTTCCAGTTGCCGTAGGCGCCGTGGCTGTGGTCGGCCGAGCCGGAGGGGACGAACCCGTCCTTGATCGCGCCGAGTGTCTCCCACGGGGAGACGTAGGAGGTGGACGCGGTCGCCGTCAGCGCGTGGTTGGTGCCGGCCGGGGGCTGGCCGCCGCCCCCGCCGATCGGGGTCGTGGTCTGCACGACCTTCTGCATGGTGCCGTCGGCGTTCCAGTACAGCTTGTCCAGGGTGACCGAGCGGCGGAAGTCGCCGCCGCCCGGGGCTCCGGCGTTGTGGTAGACCATGTACCACTGGCCGTTGAACTCGACGATCGCCGGGTGGTTGGTGGTCGAGGTGACCTGGTCGAGCACGACGCCGCGCTGGGTCCACGGCCCCAGCGGGTTGCTCGCCGTGGCGTAGCGGACGCAGGCGTAGCCGGGCTGGGAGCACCCGGAGTCGTTGGCGGCGTAGGCGAGATAGTAGGTCCCGTTGCGCTTGAACATCCAGGGCGCCTCCCAGAAGTTGCTCACCCCCGAGGGGGTGACGACCGGGCCGTCCAGGTTGATCATGTCGGGCTTGAGCTTGGCCGCGCGGACGCCGTAGTAGGAGCCCCAGTAGATGTACGCCTGGCCGTCGTCGTCGGTGAAGACGGTGGGGTCGATGTTGAGAGGGGAGGAGTTCGGGGTGCTGTCGCTGATCAGCGGCCCGCCCTTGGCGTCGGTGAACGGGCCGAGCGGGGAGTCGCCGACCGCGACCCCGATGTTCATCCACCCGGGGCCGTTGCCGTTGATCGAGGTGTACCAGTAGTACTTGCCGTTGCGCGGTTCGACCTCGCTCGCCCAGGCGTCGCCGCCTGCCCACGGGAAGCTGGAGACGGAGAGCTTCGCCCCCTGGTCGGTGAAGGTGGAGGCGTCCGTGGAGGTGTAGACGTGCCAGTCGCGCATGACGAAGTTGGTGCCTCCGGCAGGGGCCTCGTCATGGCCGGTGTAGAGGTAGAGGGTGTTCCCCACGACCAGCGCGGCGGGGTCGGCCGTGTAGATCGCGGTCGTGATCGGGGTCGCGGCCCTGGCGGGCACGGTGGTGGCGGGGACGAGTGCGATCGTGAGGATCGCGGCGAGGATGGCGGTCCATCGTCGTCTCATGCGGCGCTCCTGGGGGGTCGGGGGAGTTTCGCGCTACGTTTGTTTGCGTTAACATAGTTTTTGTGAACGCGCCTTGAAAATTTCCCGGCGGAGTGGGCGGCGCGTTTCGACCGGGATTTCCCGAGTGTTTTCCACAACACAAAAGCTGTCAAGTCCCCGCTTGACTCATTTTGTACGGGTCCGGTGTGGGTTCCGTAAGCTCGACAGAATCCGTGAGAACAGCGAAAAGGCACGCCGAAGACGGCGGCGCACCGGCTGAAAAATACATTTTCAAAAACGCCGGACGAGCCGTTTCGCTGTCATTCCGCGATCGTTCAAAAAGCTCGGGGCGCCCTCCCGGTGCTCTCTCTGACGACCAGCTCCGTTCCGATGACCTTGACGGTTCTCCCGGTGTCCCCCTCCATCCGCCGCAGCAGCAGGCGGAAGGCGTGGTCGCCGAGGGCGCGGAAGTCCTGGCGGACCGTGGTCAGCGACGGACGTAGGTAGGCGGTCTCGGGGATGTCGTCGAAGCCGGCCACGCTCACGTCCTCGGGGACGCGCCGACCCGCCTCGCGCAGCGCGCGCAGCACCCCCAGGGCCATCTGGTCGTTCGCCACGAAGATCGCCGTGACACCCGGGCACCGCGCCAGCCGCCTGCCCAGCCGGTGGCCGGACTGCGGGCTCCAGTCGCCGGACAGCACCTCGGGCACCGGCCGTCCCGCGGCCTCCAGCGTCGAACGCCACCCCCGGACGCGCTCCCGCGTGGCCGTCCAGCCGGCCGGTCCCGAGATGTGCCACACCGTCTCGTGGCCCAGGTCCAGCAGGTGCCCGGTGGCGGTGGCCGCCCCGCCGGCCTGGTCGGTCATGACGACCGGGACGGGCATGCCCGTCCCCGCGTCCACCGCGACCAGGGCGAGGCCGGGGTGCAGGTCGCGCACGACGCCGGCGGCCGCCTCGTGCGGCACGACGACGACGACGCCGTCGACCTCTTGGGAGCGCAGCCCGCGCACCCCCTCGCCGACCGAGCCGAGATCGGCCGAGTCGAGGCAGGCGATGCTGATCGCGTAGTCGTGCCGCCTGGCGGCCCGCTCGATGGCGTACAGCGTGGCGGACGGGCCGTGCAGGGTGATGTCGAAACCCACCACCCCCAGCACGCCCGAGCGGCCGGTGGCGAGCCGGCGGGCGGCCTGGTTGGGCCGGTAGCCGAGGCTCTTCACCGCAGCCAGGACCCGCGCCCGGGTGTCCGGGCGCACCCGCTCGGGGGCGTTGAGCGTACGCGACACCGTCATGGCCGACACCCCGGCCATCGCCGCCACGTCGCGCAGCACCGCCGATCTGATCCGCGCCCGGCCGTGGTCCGCTGCCATGCGCTCCCTCCCGTCGTGTCGTCGGCCGCGCCGGCACCGGGGGCGGGAGGCCGGCGCGGCCGGAGGAGGGGGTGCCGTGCCGGCCTCCCCTTCACGTGGATCGTGGGGGCGCGCCGTCTCGGCGCGCCCCTCACGGGGTGTGGTCAGGTTCCGTAGGCTTTGACTTCGAGGAGGCCGACGGAGCTGGTTGCGGTGGCGGTGAGCAGGACGCGTAGGCGGGTGGTGGGCAGGGCGGGGAAGGTGACGGTGTTGTACTGGTTCTTGGCCAGGGGGTAGGAGCTCGCTCCGGGGACGTCGGTGTAGGTGGTGCCGTTCCAGTACTGGAGTTTCCAGGAGGCGGGCATGTCGATGCCGTCTTCGTCGTCGAAGAAGTAGACGTCGGCGCGGTTGAGGGTTTTGGTCGAGGTCCAGGTGAGGTCGGCCCATTGCTGGCCGGTTTGTGGCCAGGTGCCCCAGCGGGGGTTGGCGGTGTCGTTGGAGGAGGGCGGGTCGATGCCGTCGTTGATCGCCGTGACGCTCTCCCAGCCGGAGGTGTACGACGCCGACGCGGTCGCCGAGGTCGCGAGGTTCGCGGGCGGCTGCACGCCGCCCCGGTTGTAGATCTTGATCTCGGTGAGCCCCGTCTTGGCGCCGGAGGCGTTGGTGGCCAGGACCCGCACCCGCTGCGCGCTGATCGCCGGGAACCGCACCACGTTGTAGTTGGCCTGCGGCGCCGACGGGCTCTTGGACTGGCCGGGCACGCTGACCCAGGCGCTGCCGTTGTGGTACTGGACGTCGTAGGCCGACGGCGCCCGGTAGGTGCCGCTGGCCGGGCGGCTGTCCTTGAAGTGCAGCCGGACCTCGCTGAGCGTCTTGGCCGAGCCGAGGTTCAGCTCGAACCAGTCCTGGGCGTTGGCGGAGCCGCCCGCCCCCCAGAACGGCTCGTTGGTGGGGAAGCCGTCGATCGCGCCGGCCAGGTTGCTGCCGGAGGCGGTGTGCGAGGCCGAGGCGGTCGCCCCCGCGGCGAGGTTGGTCAGGTTGGCCGTCAGGTCGACGCCCGCCTTGGCGAGCATGTCCACCATCCGGGCGCTGTTCTGCACCACCTGGCCGGGAGCCTGCAGGCCGGGGGCGGCGGCGCTGTGGGTGACCGTGCCCGTGGTGGTGACGGTGCCGGTGGCCGGGTCCCAGGTGAGGGGCACCAGGGAGCCGACGGTGGCGGTCCGGGTGCCGTTGACGTAGATGGAGTAGCCCTCGGGCACGCCCGGGTAGCGTACGACGCCGTCGGCCGGGTCGTCCCAGACGATGGTGAGGTCGGCGTTGCGGTAGCGCAGGTTGTTCACGGTGAAGTGGGTCCAGCCGATGTCGATCGGCGACAGCTCCACCTTCGCGTCGTTGCGCGGGCGCAGGCCGGCGACGTCCTCGATCACCGTCCAGTTGCCGCTGCCCAGGATGTTGTGGTGGATCCAGGAGCGGTAGTTGATCGAGGAGCCGTTCCAGTCGGCCCAGAACTCGTTGGCGTCGGGCCAGGAGGTGTTGCCGTTGACGTACTGGGCCCAGGTGTTCCAGTACAGCAGCTTCTTGTAGTCGGTCGCGTTCATCCACTCGTTGGGGTAGTTGCGCAGCACCGAGGAGTACAGCCGGAACTGTACGGTGGAGTTGATGGTGGAGAAGTTGTTCGAGCCCGGGTTGCCCGCCGCGGCCGCGGCCGCCTTGTCCACCTGGTTCGCCGTGTAGAAGGGGAAGATCGGATACTCGGCGGGGTTGTCGTACAGGCGCAGGGCCTGCCGGTAGGTGGCGGTGTTGGGGATGGCGCCGACCGCGAACGGGTAGTAGTTGTTGATCTCCTTCCAGGGCACCCACTCGTTCGTCGACTTCAGCCGGTGCTCGAAGAGCTGGCGGTTCGGGTTCCACAGCACGTTGACGATGGCGTTCTGGATCTGCGTGGCGAGCGTGCGCATCTCGGTGGCCTTGGCCGTGTTGCCGATCGCCTCGTAGGCCTGGGCCGCGGCGAGCGCGCCGCTGTACTGGTACGCCGACTCGGCGCGGTCCATGTTGCCGTTCTTCCAGTGGAAGGAGACGGCGTCGGCGTCGTTGCCGGTCAGGGCGCCCCAGTCGTACTCGATGAGCTTGTTGTTGTCGTGGTCGTAGTAGGCGAGCTGGCCCTTGACGTCCTGCTCGGCGTAGCGGGCGAGGTTGGCCGCGATGCCCGGCTGGCCGCCGTGGATCTGGTAGCTGCGCCAGGCAGCCTCGGAGATGTACTGCGTGTAGCTGTTGGACCAGTTCTCCGGGTCGCCGGGGTTGTCGAGGAAGCGGCCGTTCTTGGAGGTCTGGCCGACGCTGAGCCAGTCGCCGTAGGAGTAGATCGGGTTGCGCAGGTACTTGAGGTCGTCGATGTGCATCGGCTGGGTGAGCGCGATGGCGTTGTTGTAGCCCAGCACGCCCTCGGTCGAGGTCGGGAACTGGAACGTCTGGCCGGGCATGTCGGCGTCGAGGTGGTTGAAACGCATCAGCCACCAGCGGTAGTAGGTGTTCTTCTTGATCGCCGGCTCGGCCACGTCGATGTAGGGCACGTTCTGCGCCCACCACAGGTTGTAGGCGCGCACGTGGGTCGCGAACGCGGTGGCGTTGGAGTACCCCTTGTAGGCGTTGTACTCCGTCAGCGACTCGGGGATCTCGTTGGCGACGAAGCCCATCACGATCTTGGCGGTCACGGTCGCCCCGGCCGCGACGGTGACGGACCGGTTGAGCCCGCCGCTGGAGACGGTGAAGCCGTCGCCGCTGAGCCTCGGGTAGAGGGTGGTGAGGTTGTTGCGGGCGTTGACCTGCCCGGTCAGCTCGTTCCCCGAGCCGGAGGTGGCGTAGGGCGAGGTCGCCCGCAGCTGCAGGGTGGTGGAGCCGCTGCCGCCGTTGGTGATCGACAGGTTCGTCACGGCGACGTTGTTGTCGGTGATGAACTTCGTCTGGGTGACCGTGACCGAGCCGCTGGTGTGCACGCTCTTCCAGTGGCTGGGCACCTGCCGCCGCTGGCTCACCTGCTCGGTGAACGTGCCGGGGGTGACGGCGACGGTGTAGGCGTTGTTGTCGCTGATGCTCTCCCAGTACGCCACCTGGCCGCCGAAGCCGAGCGTCGCGGGGTTGTGGGTCTTCATGAAGACCGCGCGGCCCCTGCTCATCAGCCAGGTGCCCGCCGGGTCGTTGCCGGTGCGGGCCAGCAGCCGGTCCACCCAGAAGTCGGTGCCGGAGCTCTCGGCGTCGTAGATGGACTGCATCATGTTGCCGGGGGTGTACGAGACCGGCGGGGCCGGGATCGCCGGGCCGCTGAAGGTGGGGAATCCGATGGTCTGGTCGGCGTGCGCCGTTGAGGCCGGTGAGGTGGCGGCGAGTGAGCCCGCTAGGAGAAGCAGGGCCATGACGATTCTTCTCATCGCAAGGGGGATCCGATCGGGTTGGGGGGTGGGATCGGGAACGCGCTCAGCCGGTGGGAAGCCAGACGCGCATGGTGGCGGGGCCGTGGTTGCCCCATCGGTGGTAGGGCACGAGCCGTAGCGTGAGTTCCTCCTCTCGCGGTGCGTCGCCGGCCTCGCCGTACGGCCGGCCGTCGTCATCTCCGGGTCGCCGCGACGCGCGGACCTCCACCTCGATCACGCCGTTGTGGAACGGGCCGTCTTGGGCCGGGTCGCTCCGGGACACGCCGCTCCGGGCCGGGGCGTCGTCGGTCGTGCGGCTCGGGGACGCGCCGTGCCGGGCCGGGGCGTCGCCGGCCGTGTGGCTCTGGGGCGGGATGTCGTCGGTCGTGCCGCTCCGGGAGGCGCCGGTGGCGCGCTCGACCGGGGGCCGCGAGGCGTCCACGACCACCTCGGCGAGCCGCGCCTCGTCCCGGGGCGACTCGGCGCAGTAGACGAGGGGGCCGCGCTCGACGGCCGCGCAGCCGCGCACCGCGTCCACCCGCGGGTCGGGGCGCACCCAGCGCGCCTCCATCGGCAGCTCGGCCGCGATCACCTCGCCGGGTGCCCAGACCCGCTCGCCGAACACGAGCGCCGACCCCCGCCGTACGGGGGTCAGGTCGCCCGGCCCCCGCAGGACGGCGTCTCCGGGGCGGAGGGCGCCGGCGGCCCAGGGGGGAAGGCGGAGCGAGACGTGGCGGGGGGCGGCCGGAGCCTCCACCACGCGGACGGTGACGGAGCCGGACCAGGGGTAGCGGGTCTCCACGCGCACGGTGAGGCCGTCGTGGCCGATCTCGCAGGCCGTGGGGTGGTGGATCTGGATCCCGCCCGGGGTGGCGGTGGCGACGTAGGCGGGCAGGGAGGCGAACGTGCGGGCGAGGTTGGTCGGGCAGCAGGAGACCTGGAACCAGGGGGCGCGCGACGCGCTCTCCGCGCGGGGACTCACGTCCTCGGTGACCCGGCCCGGGGTGCGGACGTGCAGTGGGTTGGCGTAGAAGAAGGAGCGGCCGTCCAGGGCGGGGGAGGCGGCCACGAGGTTGTAGAGGGTGCGCTCGGCCTGGTCGGCGTAGCGGGAGCGGCCGGTGGCCAGCAGCAGCCGGTGCGCCAGCATGACCGAGCCGACCCCCGCGCAGGTCTCGGCGTAGGCCCGGTCGGGCGGCAGCTCGAAGTCCTCGCCGAAGGACTCGCCGGTGTGCCGGGAGCCCATGCCGCCGGTCAGGTGCGTACGCCGGGCGACGGTGTGCTCCCACTGCGCCTCGATCGCGGCGAGCAGTTCCGAGTCCCCCGTCTCCACGGCGACGTCGACCGCGCCGCAGGCCAGGTACATCGCCCGGACGGCGTGCCCGCCGAAGGCCGGGGCCCGCCGTACGGGGACGTCGTCCTGGAAGTAGGCGCGGCCCAGCTCGATGTCGGCGAGGGCCGGCCGGCCGCGCCGCTCGACGAAGCGGCGGGCCATCTCCAGGTAGCGCTCGGTGCCGGTGAGCCGGTACAGCTCGACCAGCGCCATCTCGATCTCGGGATGGCCGCACACCTCGTGGCCCTCCATGAAACGGCGGCAGACCTGGTCGGCGGCGAGCAGGACGGCGTGGGTCAGCGGGTGCTCGCCCGCCGTCCGCCAGCGGGCGACGCCCGCCTGGATGAGGTGGCCCGCGCAGTACAGCTCGTGGCCCCACTCGAAGTCGCGGTAGCGGTCGCCGCTCCAGCGGGTGTTGAGGTAGCCGTCGGGCTCCTGGGCCGCGACCACGGTCGCGGCCAGCTCGTCGAAGCGCCGGTCGCCGGCCCAGGCCATCGCCTCCAGCAGCTTGTACACCTCGGAGTCGGAGAACTCCCTGCCCCGGCGCGGTTCGCCGCGGAAGTTGCCGATCCAGCCGAGCTTGTCCATCCACTCCAGGCAGTGGCCGATGATCACGTCCTGGTCGAGTGCCCTGCGGTCCCCCCAGAAGCCGGGAGCCAGCCGTACGGCATCGAGCCCGAGCGGGGTGAGCACGCCGGAGGACGGGACGACGGGGTTAGCCACGCAGTGCTCCTGACATGAATCCGCGCACGTAGTAACGCTGGAGGAGGAGGAAGAGGGCGAGGCAGGGCAGGGCCATGAACACCACGCCCGCCTGCATGGTCGGGTAGTCGACCGCGCCGAAGTCGTGCAGCCGCATGTTCACCACCGCGACCGGCAGGGTGAACCTGTCGTTGGAGCTGATCAGGATCAGCGGGGCCACGTAGTCGTTCCAGGAGGCGAGGAAGGCGAACAGGCCGACCGTGACGAGCCCGGGGGTGACCGCGGGCAGCAGCACCCGCACCAGCGCCCCGAAACTGCCGCAGCCGTCGATCATCGCGGCCTCGTCCAGCGCGCGGGGCACCGACTCGAACGCGTTGCGCATCATGAACACCGCGAACGGCAGCTGGAACATGATCATCACGAGGGCGAGGCCGACCAGCGAGTCCTGCAGCCCCAGCCGGCCGAGCAGCACGTAGAGCGGGATGAGGATGGTGGGGTAGGGCACCATGAGGATGGCCAGGATGAGCACGAACAGCACGCCCTTGCCGGGGAAGCGGTGGCGCGCGAAGGCGTAGCCGGCGAGCGTGGCGACCACCAGCGTCCCGGCCACGGTGAGCGTGACGAGGATGACGGTGTTGAGCACGTAGGTGCCCAGGCCCTCCCCGTAGGTGGCCAGCCGCCGGTAGTTGTCGAAGCCGAAGGCGTCGCCCAGGCGGATCGAGGACCAGCCGCTCCACACGAGCGGATAGACGAAGAACAGGGCCAGGATCCCCGCGGTGAGATAGTGGGCGGCTCGTCTCACGGGTTCCTCTTTCTGATGAAGGCGAGCTGGAGCCCGTTGAGCAGAACGAGCGCGAGCAGGATCAGGACGGACATCGCGGCCGCCGAGCCCAGGTCGAACCGGACGAACGCCTCGCGGACGATGACCATGACGACCGAGGTCGTGCTGTTGCCGGGACCGCCCCTGGTGAGGATGTAGAACTGCTCGAAGCCGAGCATCGAGCCGGTGATCATCAGGCAGAGCACCAGCGCGATGGTCGGCCGCATGAGCGGCAGCGTGATGCGGCGGAAGGCCTGCCACGCCGTGGCGCCGTCCACCCTGGCGGCCTCGTAGAGCTCGGTGGGGATGGCCTGCAGGCCGGTGAGCAGGATGAGCATGTTGAACCCGGCCCAGCGCCAGATGACCAGCGTGACCGTGGAGCCGAAGGCGACGGAGGGGTCCCCGGCCGTCCACGACACGGGCTCGTCGATGAGGCCGACGGTCGTCAGGATGTCGTTCAGCGGGCCGATCTGGTCGCTGAGCAGGCCGAAGAACAGCAGGGTCGCGGTGGCCCAGCCGACGGCGGCCGGCAGGAAGAAGGCGCCCCTGAACAGGCCCGCCCCCCTGCGCCGGTTCTGGACCAGCAGGGCGAGGCCGAAGGAGATCGCGAACAGCAGGACCGTGACGACGGCGGTGTACTTGAGTGTGAACACCACCGCGTCGGCGACCAGCGCGTTGTCGGCGACACGTGTGTAGTTGCCGGGCGCGTTGAACGCCGGAGGGGCCAGCAGCGGCCACTTGTTCAGCGACATCCAGACCACGAGGCCGAGCGGGAGCAGGAAGAACAGCCCGACGACGAGGGCGGCCGGGGCCGCGTAGGCGAGCCCGACCAGGCCGGGCGAGCGCCCCCTGGGACGGCGGCCGGGGTGGCCGGGACGGCGGGGGCGGCGGGCTAGGGAGAGGCGCTCGCGTGAGACGGCGCGGGTTTCGAGGAGGTCTGGCATGTTCTCTCCAGCCGGTGTCCCGGCCGCCGATCCGGCCGGGACACCGTGCTTGCTCGTACTGGACCGGTGGTCAGTGCCTGGCGTACGTGCCCCCGCCGGATACGGGCCGGGAGCGGTGTGTCACTGCTGGTTCAGCGAGGCGGTGATGGCGGTGGCGCCCTCCTTGAGGGCCCCGGCCGGGTCGGTCCCGAACAGCGCGGAGCGGAGCGTCTTGAGCCAGGGGCTCTGCAGGTCGTTGTAGGACTCGTTGAACTTCAGCGCGTAGGGCGTCCGGCCGGTGGCCATGATCTCGTTCATCGTCTGGACCCTGGGGTCGGTGGCCGTGAGGTCGGTGCGGGCGACGGTCGACTTGCTCTTGGCCTGCAGGTCGGCCTGGACCTTGTCCGACAGGGTGAAGGACAGGAAGTCCCAGGCCGCCTCCGCCCGCTCGCTGGTCGCGCTGACCCCGATGACGTCGCCGCCCACGAAGGTGGAGGTGCCGCCGTCGACGCCGGGGATGGGCGCGACGCCTACGTCGATGCCCTTCTCCTCCAGCATCCCGAGCCACACCGAGGGGCCGGGGGCGATGCCGATGGTGCCGGCCTGCAGCGCGCCGAGCCAGGTCGTGCCGTTCTCGTCCTTGGAGCCGGGGGCGGCCACGCCGTCGGCGTAGAGCTTGGCGTAGACGCCGAAGACCGCCGCCATCTGCGGGTCGTCGACCGTGCTCTGCGTGCCCTCGGGGTTCATCACCTCGCCGCCGCCCGCCCAGACCGACGGCCAGAAGGTGAACACGTCGCAGCCGCCGCAGTTGCCGCCGAAGTAGGTGCCGTAGGTCTTGCCGCCGAGCTTGGTACGGATCGTGGTGGCCTGCTCGGCGAACTCCTTGAGCGTCGCCGGGGCCCTGCCGGGGTCGAGCCCGGCCTTCTCGTACAGGCCCTTGTTGACGAACAGCACGGAGATGTCCACGGTGTGCGGCACCGCGTAGAGCTTGCCGTCCTGCGTGGCGGCCTTGATGTGCGCGGGCGCCACCTTGTCCTTGAACGGCAGGGCGCCGAACCTGTCGGTCACGTCCTGCCACAGTCCCTGCGAGATGTAGTTGGGCGCGAACACCACGTCGGAGGCGAACAGGTCGGGCAGGTTCCTGCCGCCCGCGGCGGTGGCGATCTTGGCCGGGTACTCCTCGTTGGGGTAGGCGGTCACCTTGACCTTGTTCGTGTGGGAGGCGTTGTACGCGTCGGCCAGGGCCTTGGTGTGGGACTCGGTCGCGGCCCTGGTCCACACGGTGATGGTGACGGCGGACGGCTGCGACGGGCCGACCGCCGGTTGTGCCTGGCCGCACGCCGCCGACAGGACTGCGGCGCACAGCACGGCGAACGCCGCCCTACCTGCGCGGCGCCGGGGTATCCCGCTTTCCATGATCTTCTCCTCTGCATCCCCCGAGACGCACCGAAAACTACCTAAAAGGTTTTCGGAAACGTAAGCGCAACATGAGAGGCTGTCAATAGTCGCGGTGAGCTCGACGACTTGCCCTGGAGTGGGTGTCGGGGCTATTTTCTGCAGAAACCAACCACCTCGTGCTCAGGTAACAATTTCATCTCGAACGAAAAGGTTTTCGTAGTGATGAGTTCTCAGCAGCCGCGTGCGGCCACGATCACCGACGTGGCCGCGCTGGCCGGTGTGTCGATCGCGACCGTCTCCAAAGCGCTCAACGGGCGCGCCCAGGTCCGCGAGGAGACCCGGCAGCGGGTGCTGCGGGCGGCGGAGAAGCTGGCCTTCCAGCCGAACGCGCTGGCCCGCGGTCTGATATCCGGCCAGACCCGCACCGTGGGCCTGCTCACCAGCGACAGCGTCGGCCGTTTCGGCATCCCGGTGCTCCTGGGTGCCGAGGACGCCTTCGGCGCGGGCGAGATGTCCGTCCTGCTCTGCGACGCCCGCGGTGACGCCATCCGCGAGCAGCACCACCTGCGCACCCTGCTCGCCCGCCGGGTCGACGGCCTCATCGTGGTGGGACAGAGCACCGACCCGCGCCCGTCGATCAGCCGCGACCTGCCGCTGCCCGTGGTCTACGCCTACGCGCCGTCCGAGGACCCGCGGGACGTCTCGTTCGTCCCCGACGACGTGGAGGGGGCCCGCGCCGCCGTGCGGCACATGCTGACGATCGGCCGCCGGCGCATCGCGCACATCACCGGCCCCACCCACTACCAGGCCGCCAGGGACCGGGCCGAGGGCGTTCTCTCCGCCCTGGAGGAGGCCGGGCTCTCCCTGTCGTGCGGGCAGGTGCTGAGCGGGGAGTGGTCGCAGCGCTGGGGGCGGCAGGCCGCCGAGATCGCGTTGCGGACCGATCCGGAGCTGGACGCCGTGGTGTGCGGCAGCGACCAGATCGCCGCCGGGTTCGTCGAGGCGGCCCGCGAGCGCGGGCGCCGCGTCCCGGACGACGTGGCGGTCGTCGGCTACGACAACTGGGAGGTCCTGGCCACCGAGACCAGACCTCCGCTCACCACGATCGACATGAACCTGGAGAGCCTGGGCCGCACCGCCGCCCAGCACCTGTTCGCCGCCATCGACGGCCGGGCCACCCCCGGCGTGCACCGCATGCCCTGCCGCCTGATCATCCGCGGCTCCACCGCCCCCTCGGGCGACTGAACGCGGGTCCCGCGCCGCGCCTGCGGCGCGTTCACCGGTCCGCCCTCGGGGGGAGAGAGACTCGGCCGGTCGCGGTCGCGGTCCCGTGCTCGATCTCGGTCCCGATCCCGATCCCGATTTCGGTCCCGCTCTCGGAGGAACGCATCGGGCCGCCGCTCGGCGAGCGAGCCGGGGTCCGGCACCGGCGCGATCGAGCACCTGTACCGGACCGGGCCCGGCCGGTCGTCTGACGGCGACCAGCCGGGACGTCCGTCGCCGGCTACCCCCTGAGCGGGCGCAGGACGGAGCCCCAGGAGAGGACCTGGTCGAGGACGAGGTTCAGCCGGTCCTCGTGGGCGGCGGCGGGCCTGAAGCCGTCCGTGAAGTCGGTGTGGAGCGACAGCCCGACCTGGTTCGACACGGTGGCCACGCTGAGCAGGCCCAGGACGTGCCGCAGGTGCGAGATCGCCCGGGGCGCGCCGTCCACGCCGTAGCCGACGAAACCGGCGGCCTTGTTGTTCCACTCCGCGTACAGGAAGTCGAGGGCGTTCTTGAGCGCGCCGGGGTACGAGTTGTTGTACTCGGGGGTCACGATCACGAACGCGTCCAGGGACGAGATCTTGGCCGACCAGCGCCTGGTGTGCTCGTGCCGGTAGTTGCCCGTGGCGGGGTGCTCGGGCTCGTCCAGGTTGCCCAGGCCGTAGTCCTTCAGATCGACGAGCTCGTACTCGGCGTCGCCTCGTTTGACCGCCAGATCGCGAACCCAGTGCGCCACCGCCTCGCCGTTGCGGCCGGGACGGGTGCTGCCCAGGATGATGCCTACCCTCAGCATGTCAATGCTCCCTCAATCGGTTACGCGAACCACAGTAGGGAGACCTGGTGAGATACTGAATGCGCTCCTGTCCAACATTTATACGCCAGCGTCTCAGGCCGTAGACTCGACGTATGGACATGCTGAGCGACGTCGTGGCCTTCATGCGATGCGGGCGCCCCACCTCCGCCCGCATCTCCTGGCGAGCACCCTGGGGGGTGGCGTTCCACGCGGTGCCCGAGTCCGCGGGTTTCCAGGTGGTGCTGCGCGGGTCCTGCTGGCTCATTCCCCCGGACGGCGAGCCCGTTCCGCTGAGCGTGGGCGACGTGGTGTTCATGCCGCACAGTGGCCCGTTCGGGCTGGCCGACGATCCCGCGAGGCCGCTGGTCGAGTCGGACTGCGGCTCGGATTCCGGGCTGTTCGCCTCGGCCGGCTTCGACGGCACCGGGGCCGAGACGGTGGTCCTGTCCTGCGGTTACCGGCTCGACCTCGACAGGACCCACCCGATCCTGAGCTCGCTGCCCGGCGTGATCCACCTGCCCGCGACGCTCGGCAGCCATCCGGAGCTGCGGGCCGCCGTCGAGCTGCTGGCCGCCGAGATCGAGACCCCGCGCCCCGGCACGGACACCGTCGTGTCCTCCCTGCTCGACATGTTGCAGCTGTACGTCCTGCGGGCCTACTTCGACACCCAGGACGAGCCCTGCACGCTGTCCGGCTGGGCCGCCGCGCTGGCCGACCCCGCCATCGGCCGCGTGCTCGACGCCATCCACCGCGACCCGGCCCGCCGCTGGACGGTCGAGTCGCTCGGCGTCCACGCGGGCATGTCGCGAGCCGGCTTCGCCCGCCGCTTCACGGGGCTGGTCGGGCAGCCGCCGCTGGCGTACCTGACCTGGTGGCGGCTGGTGAGCGGGGCACGCATGCTGCGCGAGTCCGACGCGTCGGTGGCGGAGGTGGCCGAGCGGGTGGGGTACGGGTCGGAGTTCGCCTTCGGCAACGCCTTCAAGCGGGAGTTCGGGGTGGCGCCCGGCCGGTACCGCCGCCGGGTCGCTGTGGCCTAGCCGGGCCGCGGTGGCCTGGGCGGCGGGGTCCGGGCGGGCGCGGGTGCTGGGCGGTGGCACCCCCCGTGGGACGGATCGCCACCCGGCTTTGTGATCAGCCGCTGTAGGAGATCCAGCCGTACTCGTACTGGGTCCAGCCGTTCTCGTCCCCGGTGTGCCCGCGGCCGGTCATCACCTGGTTGGTGCCGCCCGCCGAGGAGTGGTTGTTCTCCCTGACCCAGCCGTCCAGCTGCCTGGGGGTGATCTGCACCGCCTTGCCCTGCCAGAACAGCGCGCCGCTGTAGTAGATGGTGTCCCCGTTCTCGTCCCCGTCGTGCCGGATACCGGTGATGGCCTGGTTCGCCGGGGTGCGGTAGTTGTGGCTGTTCTCGTCCGTCACGGTGCCCCAGATGTTCAGCTTGGCGACCGTGACCTGGACGTTGTCGATGTAGATGCGGCCGCACTGGAACGTGGTGTCGCCGTTCTCGTCGCCGCGGTGTCCGCGGCCGATCAGCACCTCGTTCACCGGGCAGTTGAACTTGCTGTTCGACTGTTTCAGGGTCGAGACCTGCCCGGGACGGATTTCGACCGTGACGGCGGCGACGGGACCGGCGGGGACCAGGGTGAGAGCGGCGACGGCCGCCACCAGCGCGGCCGGCAGAGACTTCTTGAGCATGTCCGTGTCCTTCGACGAGAGCCTTCGGTGAGCGGAATCCATGGTCGCCATCACGGTGGCGCTCGTCGTCCGCCTGCGAGGTGAGTGCGGGTCCGCCTGTGTGGTGATCCACCCGCTGTGGAGCGGCCGCGACGTCACCGCCTGGTCGCGGTGAGCCGAAGGTGGAGGCGTTCGACGAGGCCGGCTGCCCGCCGTGAGGGGCTGGAGGCGTACGCCGCCCTGCCCGCGTTCCCGAAGCGGCCATGGGCCTGGTCGAGGTGAGGCAGGTGACGACACTGTCTGACTTCGAGGCATGAGCCGCGCGTTGCGGCGGATGCCCTCCTTGGCGTGGGCCCGGGCGGCCGCGAGCCGGGCGGCGCCGATCACCGCGGCTCGTGAGGCCTTCTCCTCCGCGGGAGCGCTCAGGCGGTCTTCACGGCGGACAGGTCGAACTCGAGCGTGATCTTCTCGGAGACCATCACGCCGCCGGTCTCCAGGACGGCGTTGTAGGTGATGCCGAAGTCCTTGCGGTTGATCACGGTGCTGCCCTCGAAGCCGACCCGCACCAGGTTCTGGATGTCGACCGCCGTACCGGTGTACCGCAGGGGGACGGTGATCCGCCTGCTCACGCCGCGGATGGTCAGATCGCCCGTGACCTCGAAGTCGTCACCGCCGACGTGCTTGACGTCGGTGGAGTCGAAGGTGATGGAGGGGTGGCCGGCCGCGTCCAGGAAGTCGCCGGTGCGCAGGTGGGCGTCGCGGTTCTGGTTGCCGGTCTCGATCCCGGCCACGTCGAGGACCACGTGGACGCTGGAGGCGGCGGGGTCGCCGGCGTTCAGGTAGGCGGTGGCCTCCCGGACGGGGATGCTGCCCCGGACCTTGGTGACCATCGCGTGGCGGGCCACGAAGCCGAACCGGCTGTGCGCGGGGTCGATGGTGTAGGTGCCGGTGAGCTCGCTGGGGTGCATGCCGTGCCTCTTCCTTTATTTCAGTACTGGAATATTCAGCAGGACAGTACCTCCACTTATTTCAGTGCGCAACTTTTGAGTACGATGACCCCGTGACACGATGGCTCACCGACGACGAACAGCGCGCCTGGCGGGCGTTCGCGCTCGCCACCCGGCTGCTGACCGACCGGCTGGACCGCGACCTGCTGGCCGCGGCCGACATGCCTTCGACCTACTACGAGCTGCTGGTCCTGCTCTCCGAGGCACCCGAGCGGACCCTGCGCATGAGCGAGCTGGCGCACTGGACCAACTCCAAGCCCAGCCGCATCTCCCACGCGATCAACAAGCTCGAACAGAAGGGGTGGGTGCGCCGGGAGCACTGCGCGGACGACCGGCGCGGCTGGCTTGCCGTCCTGACCGACGAAGGGCTCGCCACGCTGCAGGCCGCCGCTCCCCGGCACGTGGTCAGCGTGCGCGAACACCTGATCGACCTGCTGACCCCGGAGCAGGTCCGGCACCTGGAGGACATCAGCCGGGTGCTCCTCGACCACCTGGCGGCCGAGCGGGGTTCGCCCTCCCCGTCGCGCTGATCGCCGTCGGCGGACTCTCCCTTCTGTCCTGATGTCACCATTGGGACCACCGCTTCCGGTCCGGTGATCCGCCGGGCCCGCGTTCAGGAAGGCAGCCCACGCCCATGACCGTTCTCGACTCCCCGATCCCCAGGTTCCATCTGGCCGTGCCGGTCGACGACCTGGCCGCCGCGCGCCGCTTCTACGGCGAGGTGCTGGGCCTGGAGCAGGGCCGCAGCGCGGACACCTGGGTGGACTGGAACCTGCGCGGCCATCAGTTCGTCACGCACCTGGCGCCCGGCCGCGCGCGGCGCGCGCACAACCCCGTCGACGGCCACGACGTCCCCGTGCCGCACTTCGGCCTGATCCTGACGATCCCGGAGTTCCACGCGCTCGCCGACCGGCTGCGCGCGGCGGGCACCGAATTCGTCGTCGAGCCCTATGTCCGCTTCGAGGGGCGGACCGGCGAGCAGTGGACGATGTTCCTGCTCGACCCGGCGGGCAACGCCCTGGAGTTCAAGGCGTTCGCCGACGACTCCCAGGTCTTCGCCGCCTGACGGCGAACCCCCGGGACCCGGCGCGGGTGTCCACGCCGTGACCGGCCGCGCTTTTGCCCCGGCCGGAGGGACGGCCGGAGGTCAGACGCCGAACGCCGCCGGGTAGCGGATGACGCCGCTGGGGACCGGGCGCGCGGGATCGAGGACGAGCGCCATCATGTGCTCGTCGGAGACGTCGAACGGCGGCCGGATGGCGTGACCCGAGGCCGGGGTGAAGCCGAAGCGGGGATAGTACTCGGCGTGGCCGAGGACGAGCACGAGGTTCTCGCCCTGGTCGCGGGCGGCCCGCAGGGCCGCGCGGATGGCGGCCGAACCGGCGCCCCGCCTCTGGTGGCCGGGCAGGACGGCGCACGGGCCCAGGGCGAGCGCGGGAACGTCGCCGACGTGGCACCGGGTGAGCAGCGCGAATCCGGCGACGGTCCCGTCGGGGGCCTGGGCGAGCCATGACAGGCCGGGACGCCATGCCGCCGGGTCGGCACGCAGCGCCCGCTCCGCAGGGTGCCGCCGAGCAGGGACACCCGGCGCCGCAGGCCGGTCAGCCCCGTCCGCGATCCGCTGGCCACCAGCGACGGATCGGCGGGCGCGGTGGGCGCGGTGTCGAGGATCTCGATGCTCACCGCCTCGGGGCGGTAGCGCAGG
The DNA here is from genome assembly GCF_042428775.1 of Streptosporangium vulgare. NCBI lineage: Bacteria > Bacillati > Actinomycetota > Actinomycetes > Streptosporangiales > Streptosporangiaceae > Streptosporangium > Streptosporangium vulgare. The sequence continues at coordinate 47,388 of NZ_JBHMBS010000028.1, forward strand.
CCGACGGGCGCCCGGGGCGTGTTTGCGGACGTTGGTCAGCGCCTCCTGCACCACCCGGTACGCGGCACGGGAGATCACGGGGACGCCGTGCCGGGATCGCCGCCGACGCGCAGCGCCGCCCCGATGGTGGCGGTCAGCTCGGCCAGGTCGCCGCCGCGGTCGTCCGTGCTCCCCGGTGCCGCCCGGTGGCCCTCCCGGTCGTACGCCGGTCCCGTGCCCGCCCCGGCCGGTGACGACGACGACGACGACGGGACGCTAGGGCAGATCGCGGAGCACCAGGGCCCGGGCGAACGACTCCCCGGTCCTGCGGGCGTACGTCATCCGCGCGCGCACCTCACCGGGCGTGCGCGGGCGCCAGCCGGGGCCGCCGCAGCACCCCTGACGGAAGCCGACCCCCGCGTGCAGCAGCACCGAGAGCGTCCGCCAGGCCGCGGTGTCGCGCCGGCGCGGCGCCGCGAACGCGGAACCGACGTGGATCAGCGAGCCGGCGCAGCGCGGGCAGGACCGCTCGGAGCGGCCCCCATCGGGGCCGGAACGGGGAGGAGCCTGCTTGTACGAGGCCCGGCACGGCAGGCAGACGTACGAGGTGTTCGACGGGGCCATCCGCCCAGGATAGGTCCGTCGCCGCCCGCGATCTACCGGGTTTTCCGCACGCCCGTCCGCTCGCATGCCTGTCCGTCCGCATGCCCGTCCGTCCACCCGCGCGCACGTCCGCTCGCCCTCGCACGCACGCCCGCCCGCTCCGCGAACTTCTTTCCCGGCCGCCCCGGTTCATCGCGCGACGATCGATCCGTGCCCGGCCGGGCGGGTCACGAGCGAGGCCGTGACCCGCGGTGGCTCGGAGTACGTGAGAGACGTGACGATCGGTCTTCTCGTCCGATCCGAGTCGCCACCTCGCTCGTCGGCCCTCACTCCTGGACGAAGCTGGCGTTGCCCTGGAAGGTGGCGGTGCCGTCGTTCTGCTCGACCCACACCTGGCCGGCACGGTGCCGCAGGTAGTAGCCGGGGAAGTTGACCGATTCCAGCGACAGCGTGCCCGAGCCGGTGAGCCCGGTGCGGCGGGTGAAGCTGGCGTCGGCCCTGAACAGGGCCGTGCCGTCGTTCCTCTCCACCCAGGCCTCGTGGTTGCGGTGCCGCAGGTAGTAGCCGGGGAAGTTGGTGGACTCCAGTGACACGGTGCCCGAGCCGGACAGGCCGGTGACGAGCTTGAACTGGGAGTCGGCCAGCGGGGAGACGTTCGCCTCCAGGCGGGCGCGGTAGTCCCAGTGGCGCACCGCGGAGCCCGGAGTGTCGTAGGACATCAGCCGTACGGGGGTCGCGCCGTCGGGGACCGGGATGCCGAAGTCGGGGGTGCCGTCCGCCCTCCAGTAGATCTTCTGGACGCGGGTGCGGCGGTTGGGGTCGTTGAGCGGGTCGCCGGTGATGTCGCGGTAGTTGCGGTCGTGGTAGACGAGGATGTCGCTCTGCCCGTCCTCCGAGGTGGTGAAGGAGTTGTGGCCGGGGCCGTACTGGCCGGTCGAGGCGTTGGTGGCGAAGACGGGGTTGGCGCCCTTGGTCCAGGAGGAGGCCTGCAGCGGGTCGGCCGAGGCGGAGGCGGTCAGCATGCCGAGGCAGTAGTTGGCGTCGGTGGCGCTGGCCGAGTAGGTGAGGAAGAGCCGCCCGTTGCGCTGGAGCACGGCCGGGCCCTCGGCGACCTTGTAGCCGCGGGTCTCCCACGCCAGGGTGGGCACGGTGAGGCGGGTGGTGGCGCCGGTGATCGTCCAGGGGTTGGCGCCCATGCGGGCGATGTAGAGGTTGGAGTTGGTGGAGATGCCCGGCTCCTGCTGGGCCCAGAGCAGGTAGCGCACGCCGTTCGTGACGAAGGTGGTGGCGTCCAGGGCGAAGGTGTCCCAGGGGGTGGTGATCCGGCCGCGTTCCGTCCAGGTGCCGGTCAGGGGGTTGGCCGCCGAGCTTTCGAGCGCGTACATGCGGATCCGCCAGACGTCGTCGGCCCGGCCGGCGGCGAAGTAGACGTACCACTTGCCGTTGATGAAGTGGATCTCCGGTGCCCAGATGTGGGCGCCCATCTCGCCGCTGGTGTGCTTGCGCCAGATGACCGTCTCGGCGGCGCTCGCCAGGCCCTGGATGGTGGTGGCGCGGCGCAGCACGATGCGGTCGTACTCGGGGGCGGTCGCGGTGAGGTAGTAGTAGCCGTCGGTGTGGCGGAAGATGTGCGGGTCGGCGCGCTGGTTGGCCAGGGGGTTGGTGTACTGGACGGCGGGCGAGGCGTGGGCCGTTCCCGGCGAGAGCAGGCCGCCGATCATGACGAGCACTGTGACCAGGGCGGTCACCAGGGAGCGGCGCTTGTGCGAGGGGGGCATCAGGCTGTCCTTTCAGGCCAGGTGGAGGGCGGACCCGCGGCGCCCGGGGGGAGTGGCCCCGCGGGCCGTGACCCGGTTCCCGGCACCGAGGGGGCGCCGGGAACCGGGTCACGGAGGCCGTGCTCGACGGATCGAGGGATCAGCGCAGGTAGACCTTCGGCTGCGGCGGGGTGGCCATGCCGTCGCCGATGAAGAAGCCCGGGTGGGGCGGCTGGTTGTAGGCGGTGTTCTGCCAGGCCAGGGCGACCCGGTACTGCGGGTCGTGCAGCAGCGTGTGGATCTTGGTGGTGGTCACGGCCGGCGTGCTGTAGATCCGCAGCGCGGTGTTGCCGGAGGTGGGCCAGACGACCTCCTCGCGCCAGTCGCCGAACAGGTCGCCCGACAGGGACGGGGTGGACTTGGTGCCGTTGTTGGAGTGCACCCCGGAGGCGGTGAGCAGCCGGGTCTCCCCGCCGGTGCCGTACTTGTCGACGCGGGTGCCGTCCACCAGCTCGCGGACCGGGTCGCCGTCCCACCAGGCCAGGAAGTTGGACGAGGAGGGCGTACGGCCGACCGAGGCGCCGGAGGAGTTGTACAGGTTGCCCATGTTGGTGCCCGCGCCCCAGAACTCCGCTCCCGGGCTGCCGGCGTAGACGTCGGCGGCCACGCCGCGGCCGGGGCCCTCCACGCCGCCGTTGCCCGGCCGCTGCCAGACGACCTGCCCGGTGCGGGCGTCGTGCACGTCGGCCGCGGGCTGGTCGCCCGCCTCGTGGATGGTGAACACCTCCAGGCCCGACCGGCTCGGGATCAGGTCGCCCACGTGCAGCGCGTCGCCGTGCCCGAAGCCGGTGCGGTACATGCCGGCGCCGTTGTCGTCGATCGTGGCCGAGCCGTAAACGATCTCCTGCCTGCCGTCGGCGTCCACGTCGGCGATGGACAGCTGGTGGTTGCCCTGCCCGGCGTAGCCGCCGTTGCCCGAGGAGTTGGAGTCGAACGTCCAGCGGCGGGTGAGCGAGCCGTTGCGGAAGTCCCAGGCGACGATGACCGACCGGGTGTAGTAGCCGCGTGCCATGATCAGGCTCGGCCGCTGGCCGTCCAGGTAGGCGGTGCCCGCCAGGAACCGGTCCACCCGGTTGCCGTAGCTGTCGCCCCAGGAGGAGACGGTGCCGCGCGCCGGCTCGTAGTTGACGGTCGACATCGCGGCGCCGGTCTGGCCGTTGAACATCGTCAGGTACTCGGGACCGGCCAGGATGTAGCCGGAGGAGTTGACGTGGTTGGCGCTCGCGTTGCCGATGGTGACGCCGCGGCCGTCGACCGTGCCGTCGGCGGTCTTCATCGCCACCTCGGCCCGGCCGTCGCCATCGTAGTCGTACACCTGGAACTGGGTGTAGTGGGCGCCGGCGCGGATGTTGCGGCCCAGGTTGATCCGCCACAGCCGGGTGCCGTCGAGTTTGATCCCGTCGATGTAGACCGGGCTGGTGGTCCCGGACTGGGAGTTGTCCTTGGCGTCGTTGGGCTCCCACTTGAGCACCAGGTCCAGCCTGCCGTCCCCGTCCAGGTCGCCGGTGCTCGCGTCGCCGGCGGTGTGGTTGCCGCTGGGCGGGCTGATCGGCACGTCCAGGTAGCCGTTGCCGAAGCGCAGCGAGGTCTCCGAGTCGGCCTGCTCGCTGCCGCCGACCACGGCGCGCACCGTGTACGAGGCGTCGGCCGAGGCGCCCGGGTCCAGGTAGTTGGTGGAGTTCGTGACGCCGGCGACCAGGGTGCCGCCCCGGTAGACGTTGAAGGTGGTGTCTCGGGACTCGGTGCCCAGCAGGCGCCAGGAGACCAGGTTGCCGCTGCCGGAGCGCACGCTGATCAGGCCGCGGTCCAGGTCCTCCATCTGCTTGGCGTCACCGGGGACCGGGTCGGTGCCGCCGAGCTTCACGAGCTGCCACTGCTGGTTGGTGCCGTTGAGGTCGGTGTACTGCGACACGCGGGCGCCGTCGGCGGTGGACCGCTCCCACACCTCCAGGGCCTTGCCGCTGGTGCGGTTGATCAGCTTGACGTGGCCGTTGTCGGTGTCGACGACGCGGAACTGCTGGTTGCCGCCGTTGAGGTCGGTGTACTGGACGACCTGGGCGCCGTCGGCGGTGGAGTGGTTGTAGATGTCGACGACCTTGCCGCTGTGGCGTGAGCGCAGCCGGTAGTAACCGCCGCCGGAGTCGACGAACTGCCACTGCTGCCAGGCGCCGTCGTTGCGGGCCCACTGGGCGATGGGGGCGCCGTCGGCGGTGGCGCGGTCGAGGACGTCGACGACCTTGCCGCTGTTCCGGTTCACCAGGACGTACCAGGCGCTGGTGTCGATCGTCGCGGCGGAGGCCGGGCCTGCGGCCACGAGCGACTGGCACACCGCGAGCAGTACCAGGACGGCTGCCGCGAGAACGGCCCCGGTACGACGGCGGACGCCTCGCGGGGGAGGGCTTGCGGGTCTGTTCACAGGGGGGTGCCTCTCGTTGCGGACGACTCGTTGTGGACGATTCGCTACGAACGTCGTGGCTCTACGAACGATGGCGCTACGAACGTGCGACAGGCATTGTTAGCGTTAACATTTCTGTCGCGTATCCGGTGCTTCACAGTCACGAAGGCGGATGTGTGCCAAGTGTCGGCAGCGTCATCGGGACCGTCAAGCGGCGGGTGGGGTTCCCGGAGGGTCAGACGTGCGGGGCCGGCGTCCCGCACGGCCCTCCCGGCCGCTTCCGGCCGGGGGCCGGTCGGGCGCGACCTGCGTCTTCCGGAGGGCCCGGCGCCGCCCGCGACGCCGGGCCCGGGCTCTGTCCGGAGGCCGGGGAGGATCTGAAAGTTTCAGTGCCGCGACCATGGCCGGCGCGCCACATGTCGGCACGCCACACGCCGGTGGTCCCGGCGCGGTGCGTACACCACGCCGGGACCACAGGCCGACGGGCGGCCATGATGACGCCCAGCCGGTCAGTCGGTGCCGAACTCCATCGCGGCGCGGTCGAGCATCTCGTCGTCGCCGGAGACCTCGCCACGGGAGGCGATGGCCTCGGCGCCGCCCTGCGGCATCGCGCCGATCAGGCCGGTCGAGGCCGCCTGGGCGGCGCCGATGAGCGCGGGATGGGTGGTGCCGACCATGCCGAGGCCGGCGTACTGCTCCAGCTTGGCGCGCGAGTCGGCGATGTCGAGGTTGCGCATGGTGAGCTGGCCGATCCGGTCCAGCGGTCCGAACGCCGAGTCCTCGGTGCGCTCCATCGACAGCTTGTCCGGGTGGTAGCTGAAGGCCGGGCCGGCGGTGTCGAGGATCGAGTAGTCCTCACCGCGCCGCAGCCGCAGCGTCACCTCGCCGGTGATCGCCGTGCCGACCCAGCGCTGCAGCGACTCCCGCAGCATCAGCGCCTGCGGGTCGAGCCAGCGGCCCTCGTACATCAGCCGGCCGAGCCGCCGTCCCTCGTTGTGGTAGCTCGCCAGGGTGTCCTCGTTGTGGATCGCGTTGACCAGCCGCTCGTACGCCGCGTGCAGCAACGCCATCCCGGGCGCCTCGTAGATGCCGCGGCTCTTGGCCTCGATCACCCGGTTCTCGATCTGGTCCGACATGCCCATGCCGTGCCGTCCGCCGATCGTGTTCGCCTCCATCACCAGGTCGACCGGGGTGGCGAACTCCTTGCCGTTGATCGTCACCGGGCGGCCCTGGTCGAAGCCGATGGTCACGACCTCGGGGACGATCTCGACCTCCGGATCCCAGAACCGCACGCCCATGATCGGGTCCACGGTCTCGATGCCGGTGTCGAGGTGCTCCAGGGTCTTGGCCTCGTGGGTGGCGCCCCAGATGTTGGCGTCGGTCGAGTAGGCCTTCTCGGTGCTGTCGCGGTAGGGAAGGCCGTGGGCGAGCAGCCACTCCGACATCTCCTTGCGGCCGCCGAGCTCGGACACGAAGTCCGCGTCCAGCCAGGGCTTGTAGATGCGCAGGTGGGGGTTCGCGAGCAGGCCGTACCGGTAGAACCGCTCGATGTCGTTGCCCTTGAACGTCGAGCCGTCGCCCCAGATCTGCACGTCGTCCTCGACCATCGTCCGGACCAGCAGGGTCCCGGTGACGGCACGGCCGAGCGGCGTGGTGTTGAAGTAGGGGCGCCCTGCCGAGCGGATGTGGAACGCGCCGCAGGTGAGCGCGGCCAGGCCCTCCTCGACCAGCGCCGCGCGGCAGTCGACCAGGCGCGCGATCTCGGCGCCGTACGCCAGCGCGCGGCCGGGCACCGAGGCGATGTCGGGCTCGTCGTACTGGCCGATGTCGGCGGTGTAGGTGCACGGGACGGCGCCCTTGTCGCGCATCCACGCGACGGCGACCGAGGTGTCGAGACCGCCGGAGAAGGCGATGCCGACCCGCTCGCCGATGGGCAGGGAGGTGAGAACCTTGGACATGAAACAAGATTATGCATTACGCCGCATGGTCATGCAAAGCGGGGTGGCCGATACCGCGACAGGGCGCGGTGATGATCATCGTCGCTGGGCTCGCTGGGCTCGCTGGGCTCGCTGGGCTCGCCGGGCCCAGGGGTGATGGAGGGAGACGTCCGGCAGGTCGTGCCGGGCCGCCGGAGGAGGCGACGGTCTGGTGGCCGTACCGGGGCGGCGAGAGCGGTGACGCCTCGGCAGGTCGTGCCGGGCCGCCGGAGGAGGCGACGGTCTGGTGGCCGTACCGGGCCATACCGGGCCGTGCCGGGGCCGCGGGGGTGGTGGCGGTTCGGCGGGTCGTGCCGGGCTACAGGGGGGGCGCGGCGGTTCAGTGGGCCGGCTGGGTGTGATGCGGAGGGGTCGGCCGGGTGCCGGCCATCGGGGCGGTGATCGCCCACCGCTCGTGGTCCCGCCAGGCGCCGTCGATGAACAGGAGATCGGGGGAGTAGCCCTCCTTCCTGAAGCCGTGTCGCCGGAGGAGCTTGAGGGAGGCCGTGTTGCCAGGCTGGACCTGGGCCTCCAGGCGGTGCAGCCGCAGCTCTTCGAAGGCGTGTCGCAGCAGCAGTCCGAGACCTTCGGACATGTAGCCCCGGCCGGCGGTGGGGGCGAAGGCCGCGTAGGCGACGGACCCGGACTGGAAACGCCCGCGGATGACGCTGTTGATGTAGACGACGCCGGCGACGGCCGCGGTGTCACGGAGGCAGACCAGCAGGCATTCCTCGGTGGGCTGGTCGTAGCGGGTGACGAGGGCCTGGAACTCCTCGGCCGTGCCGGGCAGGGACATCCACGGATGGTGCAGGCCGGTGCTGGCGCGGACCAGCCCGAGGAACTCGTCCCGGTCGTGAGCGGTGATCGGGCGCAAGGTCACGCGGGCGGAGTCTCCCGGCCGGTCGGCGGGGAACGGCCCGGCCGTCGCCGCCTGTTCGGTTCCTTCGGCCCCGTTGTTCTGAATCACGGACGGAACGGTATCGCGGCTCGCGGCCCGGCCCACGCCCTGGGTCCCCGGCAGGGCTCCGCCTCCCTGTCGCGTGTCTCGGGTTCCACCGCCGAGGATGACCTTCGGCCCCGGGAGCGCCGTGCTCCTCGCGGCATGCGGGACGCGGCACGTGGAACCGGCGTCGGCAGTGGCATCGGCGCCGCCGACGACGAACCGCGCCGGGCCCGGGAGCCGGTCCGGGCCCGGGAATCAGGCGATCCTCGGCTCCGCAGTGGTCGACGGGCCGGGGCGACGCAGGTGACGGTGATCCGACGGTACGGGCGCGGCGTGCCCGTACCGAGCCGTTCGGCACGGCCGCCCCCCGGGGAGGGCAGAACTCACCGGACCGGAGGCGACCCGATCCGGTGAGAGCGAAACTCACCTGGTCGGGGCGATGCGCTCCGGGCAGAGCGGAGCTCACCTGACCGGGGTGACCCGTTCCGCGAGGGTCTCGGCGGCGATCGGACGTATCGTCCTCGCGGCCGCCAGAAGGACCTTCTCCTCGGCGCCGTGGCTTTCGAACTCGACCAGCGCGCCACCGCCGTGGGTGAACACCGCGACCCGTCCCTCCCGTCCGTGGCGCACCCACCGATCCCCGGAGGCCGCCCGGCAGGACCCGGCCCCGCCCTCCCACGACTGGGCGTGGTACGGCGTCGCGCACGCCTCCTCGGCGGTCGCGGCCGCCGCCCGGCGTACGATCACCTGGACGTTCGGACGGCTGTCGCCCACCATCTCCGCGCCGGCGCGCCGGTAGTCCAGCATGATCGCCGGTTCGCCCCTCCCCCCGACGATCGGCGCCTCGACCCAGAGCAGCCTGTGCCCCGCGATGTCGGGCACCACCAGCGGCACTCCGAGCCACTCGAAGGCGCGCGCCAGATGCCAGCGCCGGGCGGGCTCCTCCAGGGGGACGGCCAGCCCGCAGACGGCGGCGAGCACGCCGAGCGCGGCGATTCCGGACCACCGTCGCGGGACGGCCACCACCCAGGCGACGACGGCGAACCCGGCCACCGCCGCCACCAGGTGCACCCCGCCGAGCAGCGACCGGTCGAAGCCGTAGAAGGTGGTCTCGGGCACGATCCTCCACAGGGCCTGGCCCAGGGCCAGCGTGACGATCCCGCCGGCGACCGCGACCAGAGAACGGCGGCGCGCCCGGACCAGGGCCGCCACGGCCAGACCGACCACGAAGATCGCCAGCGTCATCCAGAGGGAGTAGGGGCCGCGCACACCCGAGTGCCCGTCCCATCGCGGGCTCGCGGCCCACATGGCGGCCTGCGCGATCCCGACTACCAGCCCGACCAGCGCACCCCTGCCCATCTCCCTCACCCGACCATGATTCCAAACATGTCCCGCCATAGACCTGGATTTGCGGCGACAGTCCTCCGGCCCCGGTGTTCCCGTGGGAAGCGTCCCGGCCGATGACAGCCGGGAAGGGCGACCGCCACCCCACCGGCTTGACCCTCACGTGACGTCAGTCCGTACGGTCGGCGTCATGAGTGACAAGAAGATCCGGTCCCCGCTCAGCGCCGAGGAGAAGCGCGAGGCCTGGGGTGAGTTCGCCGACCGGGAGGACGAGTACCTCGACGAGGTGGAGCAGCGGTGGGGGGACTCCGGCGCGTACGCGCAGTCGGCGAAGCGCGTCGCGACCTACGGCAGGGAGCAGTGGAAGCGGATCAACCGCGACAACGCGGCGATCGAGGCGCGGATCCGCGAGCTGATGGACGCCGGAGCGGCCCCGTCGAGCGAGGCGGCGATGGACGTGGCCGAGGCGCAGCGGCGGCACATCGCCCGCTGGTTCTACGACATGACGCACGAGTTCCACGTGCTGAAGAGTCACCTGTACGTGGAGGACCCGCGTTTCCGGGCGGGCATCGAGACGAACACCCGGCCGGGCGCGGCGGAGTGGCTGCGGGAGGCGATCGCGGCCAACGCCGAGCGCGCCGCCCGCGCACAGGACACGGCCAGGTGATGGCAGGGTGACCGGCCCGGTCGGGACGAGACGTCCGGCGGTTCGTCTCCCCGTCCTGGGCACGGCTCCCTGGCCCGGCGCGGCTTCCGGCCGAGGTGAGGCGCCCGGAGGTTCGTCTCCCCGTCCAGGGCCCGACTCCTTGGTCCGGCCCGACTCCCAGGCACAGCGCTACTTCCTGGCCCGGCGCGACTTCCGGGATCAGCGCGACTCCCACGCCTCCCAGAGACGGGCGTAGCGGCCCCCGGCGGCGACCAGCCGTTCGTGGGGTCCCTCCTCGACGATCCGCCCGTGCTCCAGGACGACGACCCGATCGGCGGAGACGGCCTGGGTCAGCCGGTGCGCCACGACCAGGGTGGTCCTGCCGAGGGTGGCCGCGGCGGCCGACTCCTCCAGCAGGCGCGCGCCCATGCTGCCCGCCTCCGCGGTGGCCTCGTCCAGCACCGCGACGGCCGGGTCGGCCAGTACCAGGCGGGCGAGGGCGAGCTGCTGCGCCTGGGCGGGCGAGAGCTCGTGACCGCCCTCCCCGACCACGGTGTCGAGGCCCTCGGGCAGCGCCAGCGCCCATGACAGCGCCCCGACCGTCTCCAGCGCCGAGGTGACCTGCTCGGCGGTCGCGCCGGGGCGGGCCAGCCGCAGGTCCTCGACGAGGGGACCGGCGAAGACGTGGGTCTCCTGCGTGATGATCGCCACGTGCCCGCGCAACCTCGCCGTGTCCAGCGAGGAGGGCGGCACCCCGCCGATCAGCACGCTGCCGCCGGTCGGGCGCAGCGACCCGGCCGCGACGGCGGCGAGGGTCGACTTGCCCGCGCCCGTCGAGCCGACCAGGGCCACCCGGGTCCCGGCGGGCACGCGCAGGGTGACGCCGTGCAGTACCTCGGCGGAGCCGTCGTAGCTGAAGCGCACGTCGGCCAGGTCGAGCGAGGCGTCGGCCGGCGCCGGTCCTCTCTCGGGTTCGGGAGCGGACTCCAGGTGGGCGACGCCGACCAGCCTGGCCAGGCTCGCCCCGGCCGCCTGCACCTCGTCGAAGACGAACAGCAACATGCCGATCGGGTTGAACAGCCGGTGGAACAGCACGGCCGCGGCGGCGGCCTCGCCGACGGTGACGGCGTCCGCGCGGACCAGCAGGAAACCGGCGACCAGGATGGTGGTGAGGCCGAGGAACTCGGCCCTGTTGACCCGTCCCACGAAACGGGTGAACAGGTCCAGCACCCCCACCGACACCTCCCGCGAGGCGCGCGAGGCGGTGTCGACGGCACGCAGGTGACCTTCCTCCACGCGGTAGGCGTGCACCGTCCGCACGCCCTGCATGCTCTCCACCAGCCGTTGCGACGAGCGCGCGACCGCGACGCGCTGCCTGGCGTAGTAGGGGGCGGCCCGGGGCAGGTACCAGCGCAGCGCCAGCGCGTACAGCGGCACCGAGACGGCGCCGGCCAGGCCGAGCCGCCAGTCGAGGCCGGCCATCGCGGCCAGGCTCAGCGTGCCGAGCAGGAGCGAGGCGATCACGCCGGGGATGACGTCGGAGACGGCCTTGGTGACCTCGGCGGCGTCCGCGCTGACGCGGGACAGCAGGTCGCCCTTGCCCGCGCGTTCCAGCCTGGTGAGCGGGAGCGTGAGGGCACGGGCGACCGTACGCTCGCGCAGGGCGGCGAGGACCTGGCCGCCCAGCCTCGCCACCAGGTAGGACGTCACCCCGGTGGCCGCGCCGCCGGCGAGGGCCGACAGCGTGATGACCACGGCGACCGCGACGATCACCGCGGTGCCCGACTGCTCGCGCACCCGGTCGACGAGGATGCCCATCACGTACGCGGGGACGACCGACGCCGTCGCGCCGAGCACGCCCACGAGCAGCGTCACGGCCACCGTGCCGCGGCGCTCGCGCAGTTCGGCGCGCAGCCAGCGCCAGGTCTCGGCGCCGCTCGCGACCGGCAGCAGGTCCTGTTCTCCCGGTGAGCTCATCGCTGAACCGCCCGCCTGTAGTCGTCGTCGGTGGCCCCCAGCTCGGCGTGTGATCCCTCGGCGACCACCTTGCCGTCGTCCAGCACGAACACCCGGTCGGCGGCGGCGAGCAGGGCGGGGCTGCTGGTCACCACGACGGTGGTGAAGGTGCCGCCGTCGCCGGGGTGGCGCAGGGAGCGCAGGCCCCGGGCGATGCCCTGTTCGGTGACCGCGTCCACGGCCGTGGTCGGGTCGTGCAGCACCAGGATCGGCGGGCGGGCCAGCAGCGCCCTCGCCAGGGCCACCCGCTGGCGCTGGCCGCCCGACAGGCTCGCGCCCCGCTCCACCACCTGATGTTCCAGGCCGTCGGGATGGGCGGCGACCACGTCGTCGGCCGCCGAGGCGGCCAGGACCGCCGCGAGCTCCTCCGGGCTCCCCGGCTCGCCGCCCATGGTCAGGTTGGTGGCGAGGGTGCCCTCGAACAGGTCGGTGTGGTGGGGCTCGACGAGGATCCGGCCGCCGATCCGCACGCTCCCGCCGTACTCGGCGGGGTCCACCCGCCCGGACAGCACCCGTACCAGCGCGTCGGCGTCGGCGGGGCGGTGGGCCATCACCCCGACGAACTCGCCGGGCCCGGCCACCAGGTCCACCCCCGCGAGCGCGTCGTAGCTCAGCCCGGAGACCTCCAGCCCGGGAAGGCCCGCGTCCGCCGAGCCCGCCGAGCCCGCCGCGTCGGCGTCGTCGGTCCGCGGGGCACCGGGCAGCAGCGGCGGCGCGCCGGCCACGCGCGCCACCCGGTCGGCCGAGGCGCGCGCCTCGGCCACCCAGCCGGGCACCAGCGTCAGCGTGCCCACGGGTTCCATCAGGAACTGCGCCAGCCCGATCACCGTGAGGAACTCGCCGGCGGAGATCTGGCCGCGCAACGCGAACCACCCGGCGAGCACCGCGACCCCGCTCGCCAGCAGCGCGCCGCCCGCCCCGGAGACGGCCGCGTAGATTCCCTGGGTACGGCCGGCCCGCAACGCGGCCGCCAGCGAGAGACGGCTGACCCGCGCGTACCGCTGGGAGGCCGCCGCCTCGGCACCGATGCCCCGCAACGGCCGCACGCCGCTGACCAGGTCGGTCGCGAGCGACGCGGCCCGACCGGCCAGCTCCTGCTGGGCGGCGACGTGCCGGGTGATGTACGGCGTGCCGACGTGCAGCGCCAGCAGCGTCAACGGCGTGGCCACCAGGACGGCCACGCCGAGCGGCAGGTCGATGAGCAGCAGCGTCACGGCGCACACCGCCGCCGCGACCAGCGCCCCGACCGCGCGCGGCAGGTAGTCCAGGAGCTCGGAGGTGTTGTCCGCGTCGTTGGAGGAGATCGTCAGCAGCTCGCCCGCGCGCAGGCCGGTGTCCAGGCCGCGCGGATCGATGATCTTCGCGGCGAGTTCCAGGCGCAGCAGGTGGGCCTCGTGGGCGATGGCGCGCATGAGGGTCCGCGCGCCGTACCGGTAGGCCATGCTCAGCGCGGTGAACAGCGCGGCCAGCGCGGCGAGCCACCACAGCAGCGACCCGCCGTCGCCCGGGCCGATCGCGCGGTCGACGATCACCCCGATGAGGATCGGCACGCTCGCCTCGCACACCTGGTGCAGGCTGAGCAGCAGGGTGCCCGCGCCCAGGCGCGCGGCGTTACGCCTCATGGTCCTGCGCAGGACGCTCGCCCCGGTCATGCTCGCGCCGGTCGTGCGTGCCCCGGTCATGCCCGCTCCTGTCATCCCCGCCCCCGTCACGCGCGTGCCCGTCCGGCCGGCGGCCACGCGGAACAGGTCTCGCCCAGGCTCACGGTCACCACCGTCCGGGGATGGTCCGGGTGCCCGGGGTGAGGGGCGGCGCGCACGCGACGACCGGCGGAGCCACGCGGGCCCGTACGGCGGGAGAGGGATCGCGCGGGGGACATGCAACACTCTTTCGGGCGGCTCTGGACGGGCGGGGACGGAGAGCTCGCCTGAAGTAGGTTAGCCTTCCCTAAGGGGAAGTGAGCCTAACTGGATCTCGCTAATTTCGACAAACCGGACATCTCGCGATCAGTGGGGTGCCGGGTTCCCCGTTCGCCCCTCGGTCACCCGCTCGCACCGTCCGGTGATGAGGCGTCCGGTGACGAGGTGGCTGGGCGGAAGGGCGTCTCGAAGAGCGTGGTGAAGGTCTCCTGGAAGTCGTTCCAGTCGCCGTTCAGGTTGCCCACCAGCACACGGGTGCCCTGGCGGTCGCCCATCGCGTACGACATCGAGCCCTGGATGAAGCCGCCGCCGCCCCAGAGCGTGACCCCGCACGGGAGCCTCTGGGAGTAGACACCGAGGCCGTACCCGGTGTCCGGGACCCAGCCCGAGCCCTCGGTCGAGACGGTGGTGAACATCTCCTCCTGCTGGGCGGGCGGTAGGAGACGACCGCCCAGCAGGGCGTTCAGGAACCGGTGCAGGTCCGAGGTCGTCGAGACCATGCCGCCGGCGGCGCCGGCCCAGCTCACGTTCATCTCGGTCACGTCGTGGATCTCCGCGCCGGGGCCGCTCTCGCCCAGCTTGGAGTAGTGACGGGCGTGCGGGGCGCGAACCGTCGTCTCCTCGGCGCCGGGGAGGTACGTTCCGGTGAGGTGGAGCGGGCGGGCGAGACGGTGCTCGACCTCCTCCGCCAGGGTCGCGCCCGTCACGAGCTCGACGATCATCCCCGCGAGGCTGTAGTTGACCTTGGAGTAGACGAAGCGCGTCCCCGGCTCCTCCGGGGGCGCGGGCTCCTGGCCGAGGACGGCGTCGGGGAGCCCGCTGGTGTGGTTGAGCAGCTGTCTGACGGTGATCCCGGTGCCGTCCGCGCCGAGGTGCTCCTCCACCACGCCGGGCAGCCACTTCGCCACCGTGTCGTCCAGCGTCAGCCTTCCCTCGGCCACCAGTTGCAGGACGACCGTGCCGGTGAACGCCTTGGTGAGGCTTCCGATGCGGAAGTGCTCACCCGGCCGGCGCTCGCGGCCGGTCGTCATGTCGGCCACCCCCGCCGTGCCGAACCACGGTGCCGAGCGGGTGTCCCTGAACTCGGCGACGACGCCGGGGCAGCCGCCACCGGCCACGACCCGGCCGAGCGCGCGCCGGATCCCGGCGTGGTCGCGGTTCCCGGCGTGGCCGCGGTCGCGGGCGGCCGCGGAGGGGGGAGTCGTCATGGTGGCTCCCGCCACCGTCAGGGCGACGGCGAGCAGGCCGGCGCGGGCATGGAACATCGACATTCTGCCTCCTTGGCATGGGGCTGGAAGGACTGGAGATCGGAAGGGGCCGGGCACGGCGAAGGAGGGCCGCGGACAGAGGCGTGAAAGGCGGCCGGAGGCAGTGGAAGGTGCCGGTGCGGCCGCTACCCGAGGTCGCCGTTCTCGATGGCGGTGTGGAGGCGGGTCAGCAGGTCGGCGCGGTCGACACCGGCCAGGGCCAGCGCGCGTGGCACCGTGCCGACCTCGGCTCGCAGGATCCCGAGCAGCACGTGCACCGGTCGCAGATCCTTCTTGCGGGTGACCGAGGCGAAGCTCCGCTCGAGGGCGAGCCTGCCCGTCGCCCCCATGGTGGGCGGGCGCCTGAGCGTGGTGCTCGGGGCCGGGAGGCCGAAGGAGGCGGGGGAGACCCCGACCGTGCTCAGGCTGTGCTCGAATTCCCGGTCGAGGGCGGCCCGGACCGTCTGGTGGTCGAGGCCCGCGGAGGCCAGGAGCCGCTGCGGGGCGGTGCCCGTCTGGGCCGCGACGGCCAGCAGGAGGTGGTGCGCCTCGACCGTGGCCGATCCGTGCCGCTGCGCCTCCATCGCCCCCTCCGTGAGGACCGTGTGGAGATATCTGTCGAACGGCTTCATGGTGAACGTCTCCTCAGCGTGACGCCCGCGGCGATGAGCCGCTTGGCGTGCTTCCGGTGGACCGCCTGGCGGGTCACGCCGAGCGCCTCGGCGACCTGCGGCCAGCTCCAGCCCGCGCGCATCGCCCGCTCGACGGCGGCGTCCTCCAGTTGGTCGGCGAGGCGCCGCAGCGCCACCACGGCCGCCAGCGCGTCGGCGGGGTCCTGGGAAGCGGGAATGTCACTCGCGGGCATGTAAGCAACATTAATTGACTAATCCGGTATTAGTCAACATGGGTTGCTTAGGGGTGATGGATCGCGCTTGACCTCAGGTCAGGTTGAGGATGCAGGGTTCTCCTCGGGGGCGATCGGCCCCCGCACCACCGAACGCCTGAACGGGGAGAACCGACATGAGCGCTGATCCGTCCGAGGAGGCCGCCATCCGCCGGGTGGTCGCGGACGCCGTGGAGTTCCAGAGCGACGTGGACAGGTTCGTCCCCCTGCACACCGCCGAGGTGGCCGTCGTCAATTTCGGCGGCCGACGGGTGGCGGGACGCGACGTGCTGGCCGAGGCGATGCGCCAGGCCCTGGCGTCGCCGCTGGCCGACGTGACCACCACGGTCGAGGTCGAGGACGTCCGCTTCCTGCGCGAGGACGTGGCGATCGTGGCGAGCGTCAAACACGTCCACGACCGGCGGCGGGAGACCGGCGGCGCTCCGGTGGGCGCGCTGCCCGCCACCTCGGGGCGGCTCACCTACGTGATGGTCAAGGAGGACGGCGCCTGGAGGATCGCCTCCGCCCAGACCACGCCGATCCTCACCTGAGCAGTCCCTGTCACCTGGCCCGCCCCCGTTCGTGAAGGCGGGACCGTTCCCGTCAACCGGTCACGTGGGGTTGGCGCGGGAGGATTCGCGCAGCACGAGGCCACACGGTACGGTCAGCACGCCGCTCGGCCGGGGAGCGCCGCCGATGGCGCCGAGCAGGTGCTCGGCGGCGACCCGCCCGATCTCGCCCAGGCTCATGTCGACCGTGGTCAGCGGCGGCCTGCAGCCCGTCGCCATCGGCTCCCAGTTGTCGAACCCCACCAGCGCCACGTCGTCGGGGACGCGCCGCCCGCGGTCCCTGAGGGTCTCGCAGACCCCGCGGGCGATCTGGTCGCTGCCACAGAAGATCGCGTCGACCTCGGGGTGCGCCCTCAGCAGGATGTCGGCGCCCTGACGCCCCCACTCCTCGCTCCACTCGCCGAACAGCGGCTCACCCGCGGACCGCAGCCCGGCCTGCGCCAGCGCGCTCGACATGCCCTCCGCCCTCCGCCTGGCCGCCTCGAACCGCCGCGGACCCGTCACGTGACCGATGCGCGAGCGTCCCGTGGCCAGGAGATGCCGGGCGACCAGCGCGCCCCCGCCGAGGTCGTCGGGGATGACGGAGAAGTCGGAGTCGCTGGTCGACCGGGTCATGGCGTACACGACGGGCACCGGCAGGTCGGTGCCGATGCTCGGGCGGGGTTCGGTGCGGCGGCCGGTGACGATGATCCCCTCGACGCGGCGGGCGAGCAGCCGCTCGACGTAGTGCTGTTCGCGGATCGGGTCGTCGCGCGTGTCGCACATGAAGACGGAGATCTGGCCCGCGCCCAGCGCGTCCTCCACGCCGAGCATGACAGGGATGCTGAACCTGCCGAAGCTGTCGCACGACACCAGGCCCACCGTGTAGGTGCGCCCTGAGAGCAGCCCCCGCGCCATCGCGTTGGGCCGGAAGCCGAGCTCCTCCGCCACGGCCGCCACCCGGGCCCGTGTCTCCTCACGCAGCTTGCCGCGCCCGTTGAGCGCCTTGGAAGCCGTGCCGATCGACACGCCCGCGGCCGCGGCCACCTCGCGGATCGTGACGGCAGCCACCTGTTCGGACAAGCCTTTTCCTTTCAGTGGTACGGCGGGCAGAGCCTCGGGCAAGCGCTTTCTTGGTCGGCCTCCGACTATTGACTCTCCGCTCATATTAGATCTACCTTCCATGAGGAAAACCTATTCCTTATGTTTCCTTCAGGTGGCACGGGGGAGCGCGCGACGCCCCTCGCAGGTATCAGGAACCGGAGCCCGCCATGAGACGAACACTCCTCTCGTCAGTCCTGCTCTCCTCCATGCTGGTCGGCGTGCCGGCCGCGCATGCCGCTCCCACCGCCGAGGTCGTCGACATGTTCGGCAGGACCGTCAACGGCTACGGCGTCAAGCTGGTGGACTGGGAGGGATACCTCGCCAACCCCTACGTCGAGCTCACCGTACGTCCCCCGCAGGACGTGCCGTTCCCGGTCACGATCGACCTCAAGGCCGAGGGCACCTCCAGGCTGATGATGGACCTGCCCAGCCAGCTCACCGCCACCGGCGCGACCAAGAGCCTGACGTTCGCCAACGCCTCCGAGCGGAAGACCTTCAAGCTGGCGATCCACTCCAAACGGGGTCCGGGCACCGACGAGCAGCACACGCTGAGGCTCACCACCAGGGCCGCGAACAACACGACCTACCAGCAGACCATGCCCATCCGGGTCCAGCAGGACCAGAAGACCGTGCTGGAACCCACGATCCCGATCAACTTCGACTACCGCTACGACACGATCACCGGCTACTTCTCCAGCCAGCCCTTCAGGACCGCGGCGGAGGAGGCGGTGAAGGACTGGTTCAGGTTCTTCGACCTGCAGCCCTTCGACACGGTGGCCGCGGGGGCCGAGAACAACCACCTGCCGGGCAACGACTGGCAGAACACCGTCTCCGTCACCAACAACGCGGCCTACAACGGCATGTGGGTGTACTTCCGGGGCATCCAGACCCCCTACTCCACCGGCTACCCGGCCGCCAACGGCAAGTACCACGCCAGGAACGGCCAGCAGCTGCCCGGCCCGATCCACCGCTCCACCGCGATGATCTTCGAGTACGACGAGGCGGGCAAGCAGCTCTTCACCTCCCTGGCCGACGAGGACTGGTACAAGACCGAGATCCAGGGGCCGGTGCTCGACGTGCACGGCCTGGTCATGCACGAGTACGGTCACGCCGTCGCCTTCCACAGCGACTGGGCGGGGATGCGGGACTACGTCAACACCTCCGGGGCCGGCGACCAGGACGTCATCGACTACATGGGGCACCCGGTCCCGCTGGACAGCAGCTACCACATCCCGGGCACGCAGGCCAGCTGGGACCGGCTCAGCGGGCAGAGCGGCGGCTGGACGCACCTGTTCCCGACGCGCCGCTGGATGCTCACCAAGCTCGCCCTGCTGGTCGCGGAGAACGCCGGCTGGAAGGTGAACCGCAATCTCACGCCGTTCCTCAAGCCCGCCATCGTCACCACCGCCCTGCCCCAGGTCACCGCGGGTCAGCCCTACCAGCAGACACTGGCCGCCAAGGGCGGCGTCCCGTTCTACGACTGGCGGGTGACCGGCGGCGCGCTGCCCGCCGGGCTCAGCCTCGACAGGTTCACCGGGACGATCAGCGGGACGAGCACGGCGGCCCCGGGCACCTACTCGGCCACCGTCCAGTTGCGTGACTACGACAGTCTCAGCGCCCCGGTGACCAGGACCTTCCAGATCACCGTCGGCGGCACCGCGCCCGTCAACCAGGCGCGGAACGCGACCGCGTCGGCGTCGTACACCTCCGGCTGGGAGAGCGTCACGGCGATCAACGACGGCATCGACCCACCCTCCTCCAACGACACCACCAACCCCCGCTGGGGCACCTGGCCACAAACCGGCCAGCAATGGGCCGACCTCACCTGGACCTCGACCAAAACCCTCAACCGCGCCGACGTCTACTTCTTCGACGACGAAGACGGCATCGACATGCCCGCCTCCTGGAAACTCCAGTACTGGAACGGCACCACCTACACCGACGTCCCCGGAGCGAGCTCCTACCCCCTGGCCAAGAACCAGTACAACACCGTCACCTTCCCCGCCCTGCCCACCACCCGCCTACGCGTCCTGCTCACCGCCACCGCAACCAGCTCCGTCGGCCTCCTCGAAGTCAAGGCCTACGGAACCTGACCCCACCCCGTGAGGGGCGCGCCGAGACGGCGCGCCCCCACGATCCACGTGAAGGGGAGGCCGGCACGGCACCCCCTCCTCCGGCCGGGCGTCCCGGTGCGCCGGGCGTCCCCGCTCGTCCGGCAGGGTGTCCCGGTGAACCGTCCCCGTTCGTCCGCGGGTGACCGGGAAACGGGGCCTCAGAGCGCCGCGGTGTAGGCCTGGGCGAGGCGTTCCAGCACGCCCGGGCCGTCCCGTTCCGGCGCCGGTTCGCCGAGGTGCACGGTCCGCAGCTCGGCCATGAACTCCTCCCACAGCTCCGGCCCGCCGGCCGCGAGCAGCTCCGCCCGCACCCGCAGCCGCTTCGTGGCCGGCCGGTGGCGCAGGCCCCACTCACCGAGATGGGCGAAGACGGGCACCAGCCGGATCGACGCCTCGGTCAGGCTGTAGGCGGCCCGCCGTCCGGGCCCCGCGTTCTCGCGGGTCAGCAGACCGGCGTTGACCAGCCGCTTCAACCGGTCGGCCAGGATGTTGGAGGCGATCCCCTCCTCCGAGCCGGTGAGCAGCTCCCTGAAGTAGCGCCGATTCCCGAACATGATGTCCCGCAGCACGAGCAGGCTCCAGCTGTCGCCGAACGCCTCGACCGCGGCATTGATCGGACACCCCGAACGCGCCGCCTCCACCACCTCGTACCCCGCTTCCGGATACTTCTGACGCCCTCAATCTGGTTGCAATTTACCATCGGCATGGCCTAGCGTGAGGCAACCGATTGCAAAATGCAATCAGATAGCAGGAGGCGACGAATGGGTGACACCGAGCCGCAGACCGCCGACGGAAAGGTGCTCTGGCACTTCACGATGTCGCTGGACGGATTCGTGGCGGGGCCGGGCCACGGGATGGACTGGATGACGGGGATCTCGTCCCGTCCGGGCCTGATCGACGAGTACGTCACGACCACCGGCGCCGTGCTGGGAGGCCGGGACGGCTGGGACCTGTTCCCGGACCCGGGCGGCGTGTACGGCGGTGCCTGGAAAGGGCCGCTCTTCGTCCTCACCCACCACCCCGAGGACGCGAAGCCCGCCGACGGCGTCACGTTCCTGAGCTGCGACCCGGCCGAGGCGGTGCGGATCGGGCTCGCGGCGGCCGGTGGCAAGAACCTTGAGGTCTTCTCGCCGACCATCGGCCGCCGGCTCCTCGAACTGGGGCTGATCGACGAGATCGACCTGCACATCGCGCCGGTCCTGCTCGGCGACGGCGTCCGGCTGTACGACAATCCCGGCGGCGTCCCGATCCGCCTCCACCGAGTCGGCGACGGCGACCCCACGCTGGTCGTGAACGTCCGCTACCGGCCCGTCACGACAGCGAAGACCTCGGCCGGAAGCGCGCGGAGCGACTGAGCGACGGCGGCGGGCGCTGGGCGAGGGGGGTGGGGCGGAAATCGAACGGCTCGGCTGCGGCCGTCCCCCGGACCCTCGTCGCGCCGAGCCTTCTGTCGCGGTCGTTGAGCGCTTCGGACGCGGCCCCGATCGACGTCCCGGCGGCGGCCGTGACCTCCCTGATCGCGACCGCCTTCCCGGAGCCGGCCGTCACCGCCTTCTCGAGCCCGGCCGTGGTCTCCTTCCCGGACCCGGCCGTGGCCACCTTTCCGGACCCGGCCGTGGCCACCTTTCCGGGCTCGCGGCAGGATCGGGCAACTGTTTTCCTCCTTGGACGAGGCCGTACCCCGCGCGATATCCGCTTGCTAACAGGGGAAATACAAACTCTTGACCGGTGCCGCATCACACCCTACCTTCGGTTTGAGAAAACCTATTCTCTGTTTTCCGAGAGTTTTCGTTTCCGCTCGGCGTGAGGAGCTCGATGGGTGCCTTCCACGAACAGGTCCGCGGCCCCGCCGTACCGACTTCGGGGTCCCGGGCGGTGCAGCGCCCGCTGGGGGTCGGCGAGGTGGTGATCACCGGTGGTCCTCTGGGGCGCCGGCAGGAGGTCAACCGCGCGGCGAGCATCCCGCTCGGGCTGGTCCAGATGGAGCGGGCGGGCAGCCTGCCCAACCTCAGGCGCGCCGCCGGCACGGAGGGCGGGGAGTTCCAGGGCTACCGCTTCCAGGACTCCGACCTCTACAAGCAGCTGGAGGCGGTGGCCTGGGAGTACGGCAGGGCGCCCGCCGCCGAGTACGAGGAGTTCGTCGACGAGGCGGCGCGGGTGCTCGCCGCGGCACAGCGCGCCGACGGCTACCTCAACTCCCACTACCAGGTGGTCAGGCCGGACAGGATCTACGCCGAGCTCGAATACAGCCACGAGATGTACTGCGCGGGCCACCTGTTCCAGGCGGCGGTGGCCGCGGCCCGCGTCGGGGTGGGCGAGGAGCTGGTCGCCGTCGCCCGGAGGTTCGCCGACCACCTGGTCGAGGTGTTCCTGCGGGGCGGCGACGACGGCATCGACGGGCACGCCGAGGTCGAGTCCGCGCTGGTGGAGCTCTACCGGCTGACGGGGGAGGGCTCCTACCTGGAGCTGGCCGGGAAGCTGATCGACAACCGGGGAAAGGGACTGATCAAGGACAGCGGCATGGGCCCCCTCTACGCCCAGGACCACCTGCCCGTCAGGGAGGCCGACACCCCGGTGGGGCACGCGGTGCGCCAGCTCTACCTGGAGGCCGGGATCGTCGACGTCTACCTGGAGACGGGCGACGAGTCGCTGCTGGAGTGCTCGGTGCGGCGCTGGGAGGACATGGTCGCCACCAAGACCTATCTCACCGGCGGCGTGGGCTCCCGCCACGACGGCGAGGCGTTCGGCGAGCGCTACGAGCTGCCGCCGGACCGCGCCTACAACGAGAGCTGCGCGGCGATCGCCTGCGTCCACTGGAACTGGCGGCTGCTGCTGGCCACCGGCGAGGGACGCTACGCCGACCTGATCGAGCGCGTCCTCCACAACGCGCTGGCCGCCTCCACCTCGGCGGACGGCGTCCGGTTCTTCTACGTCAACCCGCTCCAGCGCAGGAGCGACCTGGCCGAGGACGCCTACCTCGGGCGGCGGCGCGACTGGTTCGCCTGCGCCTGCTGCCCGCCCAACATCATGCGCACGATCTCCTCGCTGGGACACTACGTCGCCACGACCGGCGACCGGGCGCTCGTCGTGCACCAGTACGCGCCGGGGGTCATCCGCTCCGGCGAGTTCGAGCTGTCGGTCGCCACCGACTTCCCGTGGGACGGCAGGGTCACCTTCACCGTCGAGCGGGCGCCGGAGCGGGAGTGGGCGCTTCGCCTCCGCGTTCCCGCGTGGAGCGCCGTCACCACCGTGGACGGGCTGCCCGCCACCCCGGACGGCAGCGGGTACGTCGCCCTGGAGCGCGCCTGGCGTCCCGGCGACACGGTCGAACTCGGCCTGGACCTGACGCCGCGCCTGGTCCACCCGCACCGGCGGATCGACGCGGTACGGGGGAGCGTCGCCCTCCAGCGGGGGCCGCTCGTCTACTGCTTCGAGCAGGCCGACCAGGACGTCGACGTCGAGGAGCTCGCGCTGAGCCCGGAGGCCGAGCTGCGCGTGCTCGACAAGGACGACCTGCCCGGCGTCGGCAGGACCGTCCTCATCGAGACCGACGCCCTCGCGATCACCCAGCCCGGCGACGGCCTGCCGTACCTCACCACCCCCGTCGCCCCCCTCGCGACCGGCACGCACGTGACCGCCACGGCCGTCCCCTACTTCCAGTGGGACAACCGCGACGGCGGCGCGATGCGGGTCTGGCTCCCCCTCGCGTGAAGGAACGACGACCATGAGAAGACGAGACCTGTTCAGGGCGGGCGGCCTGGCCGCCCTCGCGGCCGCGGCCGGGGCCTGTGGCGGCGGTGACGGAGGAAGTTCGGCGGGAAAGGTCCAGCTGCGGTTCATGTACTGGGGCTCGACCTTCGAGAAGCAGGCCGTCGACAAGATGCTCAAGGCCTACGAGAAGCAGCACACCGGGGTGAGGGTGAACCCGCTCTACACCCCGGACGAGTACGACGTGAAGCTCAACACCCTGATCGCCGGCGGCCGGGTGCCCGACGCCGGATACGTGCCGATGTCGATGTCCTTCCGCCTCGCCGAGCAGGGCAAGCTGGTCAACCTCTTCCCGTACCTGAAGAAGTATCCGCAGCTGGCCGGCTACCTGCCCGACGCCTACCTCTGGTACGGCCAGGACAGGCTGCACGGGCTGGCCACGGCGAACGAGGTCGAGCTGTTGTGGTTCGGGAAGTCGGCCGTCGCTGAGGCAGGGGTCACCCCGCCGGTGCGGGCGGCCGACGCCTGGTCGTGGGACGAGATGGTGCGCAACGCCTACCGGCTCACCCTCGACCAGGACGGCAGGCACCCCGACGAGGCCGGCTTCGACGCCAGGCGGATCAAGCAGTTCGGCGTCTCCAGCAGCATCACCTACAGCGCCGCCTGGTATCCCTTCCTGCGCAGCAACGGCGCCGACTTCGCCGACGAGGCGGGCACCAGGTGCACGCTCGACAGCCCCGAGGCCATCGAGGTGTTCCAGAACCTGCAGGACCTCATCTACAAGCACCGCGTCGCGCCCGGCCCCGGCCAGCTCGCCGCGACCGGCGACGACGTGCCCGGCACCAACATCCTGCTGAAGACCAAGCGCGTCGCGATGGTCGTCGACGGCCACTGGAGCCTGCTCGACATGAACGAGAGCGAGACCGACTACGGCATCGGAGTGCTCCCCAGGTACGGGGAGCCGTTCACCACGACCCAGGTCGCGGGCGCCTCCGCCGTCTTCGCGGGCACCAGGCACGAGCAGGAGGCGGTGGAGCTGTTCGCCTTCCACAACGACCCGCGCTACGTCGACCTGTTCGAGCGGGGACTGTGGATGCCCCAGGAGAAGAAGTACTACGAGGACCAGGCGGCCATCGACGCCTGGACGAAGAACGAGGCGCACCCGCCGGAGTTCAGGACCGCGGTCGTCGACTACACGCGCGAGCACGGCGTGCCCGACATCCGCAACCGGGTCAAGAACCTGTCGGCGATCTCCAGCGACGTGCTCACCCCCGCCCTGCAGGAGATCGAGTCCGGCAGGCGCCCGGCGGGCGAGGTGCTCAGGGAGGTCGCCCCGAAGATCACCGGCATGCTCCAGGGCTGGCACCACACCCAGGCCCTGTGATGGCCCGGCTCCCCGGCCGGCGCGGGCTCCGGCTGGGCAGGCCCCGGCCCTCCGGCCGCGGCTCCCGGCCCTCCGGACGCAGGACCGGGCTCTTCGGCCGCGAGTCCTGGCTCTTCGGCCGCAGGTCCCGGCTCTCCGGCCAGCGCGGGCTCGAACGGCGCTGGGGACTGCTGATGGCGATCCCGGCGGTCCTCGGTTTCGCCGTGTTCACCGTCGGTCCCATGATCGCGTCGCTCTTCCTCAGCCTCACGGACTGGCGGATCGGCGGCACCCCCTCCTTCGTCGGAGCGGACAACTACACCTCGATGCTCGACGACGAGCTGTTCTGGAAGTCGCTGAGCGCCACCACCTACTACACCCTCGGCGCCGTCCCGCTCGTCCTGATCGTCAGCTTCGCCGTGGCCATGCTGCTCAACCAGCGGGTGCGCGGCCTGTCGCTGTGGCGGACGATCTTCTACCTGCCGACGCTCGTCCCCGCGATCGCGAACGTGGTCCTCTGGATCTGGATCTTCAATCCGGACTTCGGGCTGCTCAACTCGCTGCTCCGCCAGGCCGGCCTGCCCGGCTCCCAGTGGATCTACGACGAGGCCACCGCCATCCCCTCACTGATCATCATGAGCACCTGGGGGTTCGGTAACACCATGGTGATCTTCCTCGCCGGGCTCCAGGGCGTGCCCCGGCACCTGTACGAGGCGGTGTCCATCGACGGCGGCGGGCCGCTGCGCCGCTTCTGGCACGTGACGCTGCCGATGATGACGCCGACCATCTTCTACAACCTCGTGGTCGGCGTCGTCGGCACCTTCCAGGTCTTCAACCAGGCCTACGTGATGACCGAGGGCGGCCCCAACCACTCCACCCTCTTCTTCGTCTACTACCTGTTCCGCAAGGCGTTCACCGAGAGCGAGATGGGCTACGCCAGCGCCCTGGCCTGGGTGCTGTTCATGATCATCATGGTGGTCACCTTCCTGCTGTTCCGTAACGCCCGCCGATGGGTCTACTACGAGATGGCCGGTGCCCGATGACCACGCTGACCGCCCCGGACAAGTCCCGCGTCAGGGGAGTGACGCCCGCCGCCGGGCCGCGCGCACCCAGAAGGTACGGCAAGGCGCTGGTCTACCTGGCCCTGCTCGCCGGTGCCGTCCCGACCCTGCTGCCGTTCGTCTGGCTGGTCCGTAGCGCCCTCATGCGGGACGACCAGATGTTCGTCGCGCCGCCCGAGTGGATCCCCGACCCCTTCGAGTGGGGCAACTTCGGTGGCGCGCTCACCGCCCAGCCCTTCGGCCGCTATCTCCTCAACACCGTCGTCATCGCCGTGGTCAGCGTCATCGGCACCGTGCTCACCTGCTCGATCGCCGCCTTCAGCTTCTCCAGGCTCCGCTGGCGCGGCCGCGACGTCGTCTTCGCGGTCCTGCTCAGCGGCGTGATGCTGCCCTACGCGGTCACCCTCATCCCCACCTTCGTGATGTGGCAGGAGCTGGGCGCGCTCGACACGATCCTGCCCCTCACCGTGCCGAGCTGGTTCGCCGGCGCGGGTGGCGGGGTGTTCAACGTGTTCCTGCTCAGGCAGTTCTTCCTCACCATCCCGTTCGAGCTGGACGAGGCCGCCTACATCGACGGGGCCTCGCCCTGGCGGGTGTTCTGGACGATCGTCATGCCGCTGTCGAGGCCCGCGATCGTCGTGGTCACCATCTTCACCTTCATCGGCACCTGGAACGACTTCCTCGGCCCGCTGCTCTACCTCCAGAACGAGGAGAACCACACCCTCTCCCTGGGGCTGGCCTCCTTCCAGAGCATGTACATCACCCAGTGGGGATACCTCATGGCGGCCTCCGCCGCGGTGATCGCCCCGATCATCGCGCTCTTCTTCTTCCTGCAGCGCTACTTCATCGAGGGCGTCACCCTCACCGGCATCAAGAACTGAGGTCCTCGTCGATCCCCTGTCCACGCCCGAAGACAGGGGGCATCAGGCCGGAAGGAGGGGAAAGGCCGGAAGGACCGGAAGGATTCACGCGAAGAAGGCCGCCGCCCTCGCCGTCCCCGGCGGTCGTCCCCGTCGAGGTCGTGCTCCGGCA
Source organism: Streptosporangium vulgare (assembly GCF_042428775.1). Taxonomy (NCBI): domain Bacteria; kingdom Bacillati; phylum Actinomycetota; class Actinomycetes; order Streptosporangiales; family Streptosporangiaceae; genus Streptosporangium; species Streptosporangium vulgare. Next base: position 74,086 of record NZ_JBHMBS010000028.1, read on the forward strand.
CGATCCCGCACCCCTGAACGACGCGACGGGAGGCCGGACCGGACCGAGCCGGGGCCGTGACGGCGGGACGGTCCGGTCCGGCCGGGTCGGGGCCGTGACGGCGGGGGGCGGCCGGCCCGCCCCCCGCCCCTCACCGGTCAGGTGCTCGGCGTGGTCTCCTTCCAGGCATCGGCCCACCCGCCCTGCACCATGGTCTGGAAGACCCATCGGCCGCCCGACTTCACCAGCAGGTCCGCGTAACGCATGCCGTACGTCTCGCCGTTGACCGTCATCGTCGCGTCGGTGACCACGACGACCAGGTTCGCGGTGAGGAAGTGGGGTGTGCGGACCGACTCCATCGTGAGGTCACCCGCCTCACCGCCTCCCATCACCTCGGCCATCGTGCGGGTGAACCGCTCCCTCGTCCACCGGTCGGCCAGCCCGTCGCCGCCGGGACCGTCGGTCACCACGTTGAGCGGGAACATCGCCATGTCCGCCATGCGCTCGACGTCGACCTTCGCGCTGTGGGCGTCGTACTCGGCGAACCACGCCTCGACACTCTCCCTGTCCTCGGCCGTCGGCGTGAAGACGCCACTGCCGAACGGGGACTCCTGGACCTCTGACACGATTCCGCTCCTTCGTCGATGAACGCGTCCCACCGGTCCCTCGCCCGTCACCGTGGCGACGCTGGGCGCCGTCCGGTGGCACGCTGCGAACCGTATGGCATACCGTACAGTGTACGGAAGCCCTGTCAAGCGAGGCCCCGGAGCGAGGCGGACGAGAGCCGTGCCCGGCGGGTCCTCCAGGGACATCCCGCCCGGTGGAGCCGGGGAGTCCGGGCCCGCCACCCCGGTCGCGGCCGCGACCACGACGGTGGTCCTCCTCGGCCGGGCCGTTCCCGCCCTCGGCCGACTGAAGGCGCCGGGTCGGCGGACCGTCGTACGGACCCGGCCCGGCCCCGGAACCGGACGCGAGCTCGGACCCGAGCCGGGAGCCGGGAGCCCGGACCCAGACCCGGACCGACCGGCCCGACCCGGACCGGGAGCCTGGACGGGGCCGCTGTGATGGTCGCGCCGGCTCCTCGGCGGGAGAGCCCGTGGGATCGGAGCTCCGGGGGTCCGAAGCTATAGCAATGCAATGCTATATATTCTGGTGCCATGGCGAGGGTGAAGGATCCGGCGGTCCGCACCCTGCTCATCGAGCGGGCCGCGCACATGCTCCGCACCCGCGAGCCCATCACCCTGCGCTCGCTGGTGGCCGGGACCGGCGTCTCGACGATGGCCGTCTACACCTACTTCGGAAACATGGACGGTGTGTGGAAGGCCCTGCGACAGGAGGGCTTCACCCGTCTGGCGGCCAGGTTCACGACGGTGACGATGTCCGCGGACCCGGTGCGGGACCTGGCCGCCATGGTCGCCGCCTACCTCTGGAACGCCCTGGAGCACCCCGACCTGTACCGGGTCATGTTCGACGCGAACTTCGACCTCGAAGACCTCAAGGCCGCGGACGCGAGCCTGGAGCATCTGGTCCAGGCCGTCGAACGGGGGAAGGGGACCGGCCGCTTCCGCGCCGGTACCGACCCGCTGGAGCTGGCGATCCAGAGCTGGACCATCGCCCACGGGCTGGCCTCCCTGGTCGCCAACGGCCCCCTGCCGCGCGAAACGCTCGCTCACGGCGTCCCCCTGCTGACCGCGCTGTTCGTCAGCGCGGGGGACGAGGTCGACAGGTGCCGCCTGTCGGTCGAGAACGGCTGGAAGCACCTGCGCCTGCCCGGTTGACAGCCTGGCCGGGCCATTTCACGAAATTTCCAGTCTTGCTCCTCAGGTGCCGCCGCCTCGGCACGGTCAGGGTGAGCCGCGTGCCGCACGAACGCTCCGGCCGGCAGTCCGATGGTCGGAGAAATACGCGAAGAAGACCCTCTCCGCTCGCCACCGCCCTCGTCATGGCGGTGGCGCTCTCACCCGTCCCGGACGGGGATCCACCGGCCGGAAATCCGATTGCGTGAGGGAGGCGGGATGGGGTTGGGTCGGGTCCCGTGACCGCGTTCGACGCACTCCTGCGCCCCGATCGTTACCCGCTGTCCTCAACCTACGATCCGGCCTGGCTGCTCGGGCTCGACATGGGCCCCCATCCGTTGTGGATGCTGGAGGACCTCGCCCGCGACCTCGACCTGAGGCCCGGCATGCGGGTGCTGGACCTCGGCTCGGGCAAGGGCGCGACGTCGGTGTTCCTGGCCCGCGAGTACGGTGTCCGGGTCGTCGCGGCCGACTGGTGGATCGGCGCGGACGAGGCGGCGGGGGTCTTCGCCGAGGCCGGTGTCGGTGACCGGGTGGAGGCGGTGCGGGCGGAGGCCCACGACCTGCCGTTCGAGAAGGAGAGTTTCGACGCCATCGTGAGCGTCGACGCCTTCGAGTACTTCGGCACGGCCGACAGCTATCTCCCCTACCTGGTGCGATTCCTCCGCCCCGGGGGCACGCTCGGGATGGCCACCCCCGGGATGACGCGAGAGGTCCGCGAGCTCGGGGCGATCCCCGAGCACATCAAGAAGGTGGTCGGCTGGGAGGCCATCGCCTGGCACACGCCACAGTGGTGGCGTTTCCAGTGGGAGATCACCGAGCTGGTGGAGGTCACCTCCGCCCGGCTGCAGGAGGGCGGCTGGCAGAACTGGCTGCTCTGGGCCGGAGCCTGCGCCGACCACCGCCCGGAGGATCGTGCCTCGCACCAGCCCGTGATCGACATGCTCGTCGCGGACGGCGGCGAGTTCCTCGGCCTCACCCTGGTGACCGCTCGCAAAAAGTGAACGCCCAGGTCCCGGCGACGCGCCTCCCGCGCCTCCCGCGTCGGCCGGGCGGCCTCGGTGGCCGCCGGGCCGGTCGCCGGTTCGCGGGTCCGGGTCAGTCGGGCCCGGCGGTCATCAGCAGGGTCGCAAAGGCGATCATCGCGAGCAGGAAGGCGATCATGACCGCCGTGAGAGCGAGTTGCACGGCCGCGGTGAGCCTGGCCCACCGGAGGTTCTCGCGCTGGTTCACCAGCACACGGTAACAGTCGCCTGCCCGCTTTCCCAGGATGGAAGAAGCGCGGGCGATGTGCGCCCGTGACCATGACACGGCGGGCAGAGTGACAGGTGTCGAGTGTGGTTGCGGGGAGGACATCATGGCCGGACATGCCGGAGGTGGATCAGGCCGCGGGCGAAGACGCGCCCCCGCTGTCATGCTGTGGGCGGCACTGTGGCTGCTCAACGCCTACGATCTGCTGCTGGCGATCTGACCGGGCGCCCGTTCGCCGGTCGCCTCTTCGGCCGGTTCCCCGGTGACGCCTCCCGGACCGACGGCCACAACGGGCATGTCCGCCCCACACCGGCAAAACCACGCGCTTGAGCTCCGCGCCAGGTGAGACGCCTTTTTTACCTGCCGATCCGGTATGGAGCATCGGGAACCCCGGCCGTGTAGTGATCGTTTTCCTCTTGATCATCACACGACGCACGAGCAAAAGGGGAAAACGTGATCTTCAAACGGATGCTGGGGGCTTTCGGGGTCGGAGCTCCCTCGGTGGACACCGTGCTCGCCGCGCCGCGGGCGCGGCCCGGCGAGCTGTTGCGGGGCGAGGTGCGCGTCAAGGGCGGCGACTTCGACGCCGACATCGAGTACATCGCCCTCGGCCTGGTCACCAGGATGGAGTCCGAGCACGGCGAGGGTGAGCAGACCGGTCTGGTGGAGTTCTTCCGCACGCAGGTCAGCGGGCCGTTCCGGCTGCGCAGCGGCGAGGACAAGGTGGTGCCGTTCCAGTTCCCCGTCCCGTGGGAGGCGCCGGTCACCGAGGTGATGGGCCAGCGCCTGCACGGCATGGTGATGGGGGTGCGCACCGAGCTGGCGATCGCCGCGGCCGTCGACAAGGGCGACATGGACCCGGTCGAGATCGTGCCGCTGGCCTCCCAGCAGGCGGTGCTGGACGCCTTCGCGCGGCTCGGCTTCCAGTTCAAGAGCGCCGACCTGGAGTACGGCCATCTCTACGGCGTCAGCCAGCAGCTGCCGTTCTACCAGGAGATCGAGTTCTACCCGCCCGCCCAGTACTCCGGGCAGATCAACGAGGTGGAGCTCACCTTCGTCGCCGGTCCCGCGGGCCTGGACGTCATCGCGGAGGCCGACAAGCGCAGCGGCCGCCACGGCTCCGGCACCGACGCCTTCGGCCGCTGGCAGACCAGCCACGACCAGGCCCCGCACCGCGACTGGGTCTCCGAGATCAACACCTGGCTCGCCGCTCTCTCCCAGTACGGCTCCGGCGGCTTCCACCCCGGCGGCCACGACCCCTACGCCCACCAGGGCGGCCACTACGGGGACCATCACGGCGGTCACCATGGTGGTCACCACGGAGGGCCCGGCTGGGGCGGTGTCGCCGCCGGTGTGGCCGGTGGCTTCATCGCCGCCGAGGTCGTCGAGGAGATCTTCGAGGACGACGAGGGCGAGGACGAGGAGTGAGCCCGGGGTGAGCCCAAGGTAAGCGCGGGGTGAGCCCGGGGTGAGACCGGCACGCAGGTCTCACCCCGGCCGCGACGGTGACGCCCCGCCCCGCCCCGTACGCGCGGCGGGGCGGGGCGTCGTCGCGGTCTCGCCGAGCCCGCCTTCGTCCCGGTCGTCGTGGTGCGGCGACGACGGCCCGCCCCGGTCGTCGCGATGGTGCCCAACTCGCCCTCCCCTCCACAGGGGCTCCGTCTCGTCCGGCACCCGCCGGCCGTCCCCGAGGCCGGGGGGGCACGTCGAACCTTGAGGTCCGCGTGTCACGCGGGGTGGTATTCGCTTCTAAGCTCGGGGGATGGCGAAATACCTTGATGTGCATCCGAACAGTCCCCAGCCCCGGCTGCTCGGCCAGGTGGTCGACCTGCTGCGCGCGGACGGGCTGATCGCGTATCCGACGGACTCGGGCTACGCGCTGGGGTGCCGGATGGGCAACAAGGAGGGGATCGACCGAATCAGGGAGATCCGCAACCTCGGCAGTGACCACCATTTCACCCTGGTCTGTAGAGATTTCGCGCAGTTCGGCCAGTTTGTGCATGTGAGCAATGCGCTGTTCCGCTCGATCAAGGCGGCGACCCCCGGCGGTTACACGTTCATCCTGCCCGCGACCAAGGAGGTGCCGCGGCGGTTGCTGCACCCCCGGAAGAAGACGGTCGGCGTGCGGATCCCCGATCACGTCGTCACGCAGGCGCTGCTCGCCGAACTCGGCGAACCGCTGGTGTCGAGCACCCTGCTGTTGCCCGACGAGAGCGAGCCGCTGACGCAGGGCTGGGAGATCAAGGAGAGGCTCGACCACGTGGTGGACGCCGTCATCGACTCCGGCGAGTGCGGCGCCGTCCCGACGACGGTCGTCGATCTCTCGCAGGACGAGCCCGAGATTCTCCGCCGGGGCACCGGAGACCCGTCCCTCTTCGAGTAACGACCGGTGGACCGCCGTCAACGACCGGTGGACCGCCGCCCGGTGCCGCCGGCCCGACGGCCGGGACGACGACGGGGCCGGTGACCGCCTCCGGCGGTTCCCGCGCTCCGAAGAGCTCGCATGTTCCGAAGGTCCCGCGCTCCGAAGGGGGCCCGCGCTCCGGCGGCGGTTTCCGCAGATGGAAGCGGTTCCTGTGGCCAGGAGAGGCCACGTGCACGCACCCGTCGGCGGCCCGCGGGCGCATGCGCCGACCGGCGGCCAGGTGCTCGCCGTCACGTCCGGCGCGGAATCGTTCCACGTGGACGCGGTCGTCAAGTCTCGCGGACGGCGGTACCGGACCTCTCGTCCCGCCGTCGGCGAGGCCGTTTTGGCGGCCTGACCCGGGCATGAACGGTGCCCGCCGACGTGGAGTGAGCTCATAACTCCTGTAGCGTTGTCACATAGGGGGTGAGCTGCTTTGAAGGCGAAATCGAACGACGGCCGGTCGCGCTCCAGACCCGCGGTGCTGGAAGACGTCGCCGCGCTCGCCGGAGTGTCGGCGATGACCGTTTCACGGGCGCTCAACGCGCCCGAGAGGGTGCACACCGAAACCCGGGCGCGCGTGCTGGCCGCGGTGCAGGAGCTGGACTACCGGCCCAACGCCGCCGCCCGTCAGCTCGCCACGGGACGGTCCGGGGTGCTGGGCGTGGTCAGCATCGACACCACCCTGTACGGCCCGGCCTCGACCCTCTACAGCATCGAGCGCGCCGCCAGGCTCAACGACTACTCCGTGAGCATCGCGAGCCTGAGCACGCTCAACCGTCGCTCGATCGAGGAGAGCCTCCGCCAGCTGCGGTCCCAGTCGGTGGACGGCGTCATCATCGTCGCGCCGCACGAGTCGGCGGCCGACGGCCTGCGCCACCTGTCGTCGGAGATCCCCGTGGTCGCGGTCGACGCCGGGGCCGGCCTCTCCGTCCCCGTCGTCATGGTCGACCAGCGGGCGGGAGCGGCGCGGGCGACCAGGCACCTGCTCAGTCTCGGCCACGAGACGGTGTGGCACGTGGCTGGCCCGGCCAGCTGGATCGACGCCAACGGCCGGGTCGAGGGCTGGCGCGAGGTGCTGGAGGCCGGAGGGCACCAGGTGCCCGAGGTGCTGCGCGGTGACTGGAGCTCGCGCTCCGGCTACCAGCTCGGCCGCCGCCTGGCACAGGACCCCGAGGTCACCGCCATCTTCGTGGGCAACGACCAGATGGCCCTGGGCGTGCTGCGGGCGATGCGCGAGGCCGGGCGGCGCGTTCCCGAGGACGTCAGCGTGGTGGGCTTCGACGACGTGCCGGAGTCCGCCTACTTCTGGCCCCCGCTCACGACGGTCCGGCAGGATTTCGAGGAGGTCGGCAGCCACGCCTTCCACATGCTGCTCGACCAGATGGCGGGCAGGCCGAGCCAGCCCCGGCGGCTGGTGGAGCCCGAGCTCATCGTGAGGGAGAGCACCGGGATCGCGCCGGGCTGAGCGGGTATCGGCCATCTTCTAGTACGTGACCTGGAAGGTGGCGTCCTGCCTGGCGGCCAGGGCGGAGCCGGTGCCGAGCTGGTCGATGCGCAGCACGTAACCGGAGTGCCGGAGGTAGCGGTCCGGGAAGTTGTACGACCGGAACGACGCCCACGTGCCGTCGGCCAGCCCGGTGGTCCGGTAGAACGTGGCGTCGGCCCGGAACGTCGAGGTGTTGTCGTTCGGATCGAGCCTGAGGGCGTAGTTCGCGTGCCGCAGGTAGCGGCCGGGGGAGTTCACCGACTCGAACGAGACCCCGGCCGGGTCGGCCAGGCCGGGCACCAGCCGCCACTGCTGGTCGGCCGTCGGGTCCATCGGGAAGGGGTCGATCCGCGCGATGTCGCTCGCGTGCCGCACGTACCGGTCCGGGAGGTTGTACGACTTGAGCCGGTTCCACTGCGGTGCCCCCCAGCGGTTGACCAGCGCGGTCCGCTCGGCCGCGGTGATCGGGGTGATGGTGGCGTGCTTGGCGTTGATCGGCGCGGTGTAGGTGCGCTGGCCGATCGCCGACCAGGCGTTGCCGTTGACGTTGGTCGACTGCCAGGCGTAGAAGACCGCGTTGGCGGGGGAGTAGGAGTCGCCCCACAGCCAGAACGTGTTGCTCGTGTTCGACCTGACCAGGATCGGTGCCTCGATCCCGCCGCCCTGCCGCAGCCCGCCGGTCAGCGTGGTGAAGCTGTTCGGCGCTCCCGTGGTCGACCGGGCCACGTAGAGGTTCTGGTCGTTGAGGTTCTTGTACGCCAGGTAGAAGTTGGTGCCGTCGACGAGCACGTCACCGTCGAGCACGCTGAAGCCCGGGTCGAAGAACACCTGGGGCGTGCCCATGCCGACGAAGTCGCTGGTGTAGTTGACCATGAACACGTCGCGGGTGCCGTTGTTCGCCGAGTAGATGACCGCGTACTGGTTGCGGGACGGGACCCAGAACGCCTCCGGGGCCCAGGAGTGCGTGTTCATGGTGTGCAGGCGCACCCGGCGGTAGTTGGAGAAGCCGGTCAGGTCCGCCGAGTCCCACACGTGGATGTACTGGTTGTTGAGATTGAACACGCGGCCCTTCAGGTCGGTGGCCAGGACCGTGAACGTGCCGTCCTGCTTGCGCAGGATGTAGGGGTCGCGCAGGCCCTGCATGCCGGCGGTCGGCGTGGCGACCGGGTTGTTCTGGTTCAGCGGCATCCAGTCGAGACCGTCGGAGCTCACCGCCAGGTGGAGGGCGTAGCTGTCGCCGGACTGGTTCGGCGACTCCTTGAAGTAGCCCATCACGTAGGCCGAGTACGTCGCCGCGGAGAGGGGCGCCGCGTGTGCCGCCGGGGCCACACCGAGAGCGGGCGCGGCGAGGGCCCCCACCGGCGCGGCCAGTCCGGCCCTGAGCAGGGTCCTGCGAGAGACATGACGGTGGACCATGAGCGTCTCCTCACATCGGGCCCCTCCGGGAGTCGGCCGGAGGAACCCATGGTCAAATCGAGGTGCCGATGGAGCGGGCTGATGTTAGCGCTAACATTCTTTCTGCCCGAGATGCCGGTAATCCGTGAGCGATGACCGATCCCCGGATCGCCAATGGGGCGGTGGGGATCGGATCGCGTCCATGTTTCTGGCGCGTTTCGCAGAGTGTTAACGCTCACAGCAGGGTTGTCAATACCCGGATTACCGGACGGGGCCGGCCCGTGCGTCGTCGGCGGCTCGGTGAAGTCTCGCTGACCTTTGCTTTCGAGAGAGCCTGTGCCGCTCGTCAGCTCGTGGGCGACGGTCGCTCGCCGGCCGGGTGTCATGGAGGTATTGACCGGCCACATGTTAGCGATCACACTGATGTGACGCCGATGTAACCTCTGTCCGGCCGGGGTTGTGTGCCACGCATTTCGGTGCGCCGGCGATCATATATTGCTGCAGCAGGTGAATTTCCGCGACACAGATTGTTAACGCTAACACTTATAGTTCGGTAAGTGGAACGAAGTGTGGCGCGGTCGCGTACCCACTCCCGAAGCGTGCCACTCCCAAAGGAGAAACGCATGTCGAAAGCCCTGTCCCGGGTGGGCGCGGTGCTCGCCGCCTGCCTGATGTTCGCGTCGTGGTCGCTCGCCGTCCCGAAGAGGGCGGCCGCCCTCGAACCGTTCACCGGCTACCTGATGGCGCACTTCACCGGGGAGTCGGCGAACGGCGAGCAGATCTACCTCGCCCACAGCGACGACGGGCTGCGCTGGACCGACCTGAACAACGGCGCGCTGGTCCTGCGCTCCACGGTCGGCACGCGAGGGGTCCGCGACCCCGCCCTCGTCCGCTCTCCCGCGGGTGACCGGTACTGGATCGTCGCGACGGACCTGCGCATCGCCGGCGGCACCTCGTGGAGCGACGCCTCCAGCCGGGGCAGCACCTCGCTCGTCGTGTGGGAGTCGAGCGACCTGGTGAACTGGTCGGCTCCATGGCTGATCAACGTCGCGGGCGGCATCCCCGGCGCCGGCAACGCCTGGGCGCCCGAGGCCGTCTACAACCCCGAGACCGGTGACTACGTCCTGTACTGGGCGACGAACTCGCCTCGCAACGGCGTGACCAAGCACCGCATCTGGTACGTGCGCACCGGCGACTTCCGCAGCTTCACCGCGCCGCAGCTGTTCATCGAGCGCGGCGGCAGCCAGGGCATCATCGACACCCAGATCGTCGACGTGCCCGGCAGCGTCGGCGGCTACCGGTACTACCGGGCCTCGGCGGACGGCCACATCACGATCGAGGCGAGCAACTCGATCCTGGGCTCCTGGACGACCCTCGGGAACCTGTCGCACATGGGGATCTCCAACGGCACGGGTGGCGGCAACGTCGTGGAGGGCCCGATGTGGGCGCAGTTCAACGGCCGCAACGAGTGGGCCCTGTGGCTGGACCAGTTCGCCACCGGCCGCGGCTACATGCCCATCACCTCCACCAACCTGGGCAGCACGCGGAACTTCCAGACGCGCTCCGACTACGGCATGGGCACCAACCGCAAGCGCCACGGCTCCATCCTCAACCTGACCGCCGCGGAGGAGAACCGCGTCCTCGGCCGCTGGGGCGCCACAGTGCCGATCAACCGCATCCAGTCGTACAACTTCCAGACCCGGTACGTGCGGCACGCGAACCTCGACGTGCGCATCGACGCGAACATCAGCCCCGCCCAGGACGCGCAGTTCCGGCTGGTGCCCGGCCTGGCGAACGGCAACGGTTACGTGTCCTTCGCGTCGGTGAACTACCCCGGGTACTACCTGCGGCACTACGGGTTCGACTTCGTCCTCGCGCCCGACGACGGCACCGCCACCTTCGCGGGGGACGCCACGTTCCGCCAGGTCGCCGGGCTCGCCAGCTCGTCGTGGACGTCCTTCCAGTCGTACAACTACCCCGACCGGTACATCCGGCACTACGACTACCTGCTCCGGCTCGACCCGATCGCCGACGCGCAGAGCCGTGGCGACGCCACCTTCCGCGTGACGACGTGATCCCCGGCGAGGTCTCCGGCGAGCCGTCGTACCGCCCGCCGGGCACGGGGCCGACCTCGCCTTCGCCCGCGTCGCGCAGGGCGGGCGTCCGGGCGACCGCCAGGCTTGGCGCACACGGGCGGGCCGCCGCCTGACGGCATACCTTCCGGGCCCGCCCTGACCCGGTCCCGGAAGGATCCGGCTCGCCCCGTGTCGGCCAGGCTCGCCCTGTGCCGGCTCGGCTCAGCCCGGCTCGGCCCGTGTCGGCCCGATCCCGCCGGTGACGTGCCGCCCGCGTCACCGGCGGGACCGGCGGGACCGGGCCTGAGGAGGTCGTTCGCCCGGCCCGCGCCGGAGCGTCTCCCCAGGTGGGGGACGGGTGGGTGATGGGCGGGGAGAAGGGTGTCACGACGGGAGCCGCGGACGGTTTCCCGCTGATCTTTTCGGACAGAGGGAGTCAGCACGACGCTCCCAAAACGGTCGGCATCATCACAGAGGCCGACGATCAGCTCACCTCGGAACCCCCGCTGACAATCCCCCCTTGGAGAACCGGTGCGAACACCCTCCTCGATCAACCGCCGAAGGCCGTGGCCGCGTGCGCTGGTGGCAGCGCTGGCCGCGGTGGCGGCCGCGCTCACCATGACGGTGGCGGGCGCGGCGCCCGCCTCGGCGGCGCCGTCGACCGTGGTCGGCGTGGCCTCCGGCCGCTGCCTCGATGTGATCGGCAACAGCACGGCCTCCGGAACCGGCGTCAACATCTACGACTGCAACGGGCAGGCCAACCAGTCCTGGAACCTCACCGCGGCAGGCGAGCTCCGGGTGTACGGCGACACGATGTGCCTGGACGTGGTCGGCCAGGACACCACCGCCCCGGCCGCGCTGCAGATCCACACCTGCAACAACGGCGCCAACCAGCGCTGGAGGATCAACTCCGACGGCACCGTCACCGGTGTGCAGTCGGGCCTGTGCCTGGACGTGACCGGCGAGGGCACGGCCAACAGCACCCTGGTGGGGCTGTGGACCTGCACCGGGCGGAACAACCAGAAGTGGCGGACGTCCGCCGGGAGCTCCGACACCCAGCCCCCGACGGTGCCGGGCGGCCCGAGGGTGAGCAACCTGACGTGCGACTCGGTGACGTTCGCGTGGAACGCCTCGACGGACAACGTGGGAGTGGCCTTCTACGACATCTACCACGACGGCCAGCAGATGAAGACGGTGAGCGGCACCACGCTGTCCACCGGCCTCACCGTGGTCGCCGGGGCGACCTGGGGCCTCTACGTCAACGCGCGCGACGCCGCGGGCAACGTCTCGCAGGCGAGCACCACGGTGACGATCACCCCGCCGCAGTGCCAGGCCGACACCCAGGCGCCGAGCGCCCCGTCGCAGCTCACCGCCTCCGCGTCCGGCACCACGGTGACGTTGAGGTGGACCGCCTCGACCGACAACGTCGGGGTCCGGGCCTACGACGTCTACCGCGGCGGCGCCAAGGTCGGCGCGGTCAACGGCACCCCTCCGGCCACCACCTTCATCGACAGCGGGCTGGCGGGCAGCACGAGCTACCAGTACTACGTGGTGGCCCGTGACGGGCAGGCCAACGTCTCGGCGCGCAGCGACACCGCGACGGCGACCACCGGCGCGGCGTGCGGCAACCCGGTGTGCACGGTGACGCAGGTCGCGACCGACACCGACATCCCGTGGGGACTGGTCACGCTTCCCGACGGCACGATCCTCTACAGCCGCCGCGACGCCGACGACATCATCCGCCTCAACCCCGCCACCGGCGCGAAGACGACCGTGGGCACCGTACCGAACGTGGCCGGCACCGACGGCGAGGGCGGCCTCCTCGGCCTGGAGATCTCGCCCACCTTCAACAGCGACCGCTGGGTGTACGTCATGCACACCTCGCCGACCGACAACCGGATCGTGCGGATCAAGCTGGAGAACGACAGGCTCGACACCGCCACCGAGCAGATCCTGGTCAGCGGGATCCTGCGCAACAAGTACCACGACGGCGGCCGCCTGCGGTTCGGCCCGGACGGCAAGCTGTACGCCAGCACCGGCGACGCGCAGAACGGCGACCACGCGCAGAACACGGCCAACCTCAACGGCAAGATCCTGCGGATCAACCCGGACGGCAGCGTGCCGTCGGACAACCCGTTCGGCAACCAGGTGTGGAGCTACGGGCACCGCAACCCGCAGGGGCTGGCGTTCGACTCCCAGGGCCGGCTGTGGGAGCAGGAGTTCGGCAACAGCGTCATGGACGAGACCAACCTCATCACCCGGGGCGGCAACTACGGCTGGCCCGCGTGTGAGGGCACCAGCGGCGCCTGCGGCACCGCCGGGTTCATCGCTCCCAAGCGCACCTACCCCACCGCGGACGGCTCCTGCTCCGGCATCGCCATCGTGCGCGACGCGCTGTACGTGGCCTGCCAGCGCGGCACCCGGATGTACCGCGCGGTGATCAGCGGCAGTTCCCTGACCAACGTGCAGACGTACTTCAACGGCACGTACGGCCGGCTGCGCACCGTGGAGCCCGCCCCGGACGGCGGCCTGTGGCTGACCACCTCCAACACCGGAGACAAGGACAGCACGCCGAACAACAGCGACGAGAGGATCCTGCGCGTCACGCTCGGCGGCTAGCCGGGCGGTGAGGACGCCCGGCGGTCCCCGGAAACGGCTCCGGGGCCGCCGGGCGTCCCCGCCCTCGCGCTCCGCGCGAGGGCGGCGCTCCATCTCCGTCTCCGTCGTCGGTTCGCGCTTCGCGGTTCGCGCGGGGCGGGCACTCCGCGCCCGTCCCCGGTTCGGGTTCCGTGCGGGTCGGCATGGCACGTCCACCCCGGTTCGCGTTCCGCGCGAGGGAGGCATCCCGCGTCCGCCGGGCCGGGCCGGGCCGGGCCCGGGTCACCTTCCGGGGGAGGCCGTGCTGTTCCGTACCACCAGGCGGGTCGGGACGAGGTCGGTGCCCGGCAGGGAGGTCTGGTTCTCGCGGATCTGGACCAGGACCCGCTGCACGCACCTCCTGCCCACCTCCGCGAAGTCCTGGTGGACGGTCGTCAGGGGCGGGATGAAGAAGGCGGAGTCGGGGATGTCGTCGAAGCCGACCACGCTGATCTCGTCGGGGACCACCCGGCCGCGTTCGTGCAGGGCGCGCAGCAGCCCGAGGGCCATCTGGTCGTTGGAGACGAACACCGCCGTGCAGCCGGGCTCGTCCGCGAGCGCGAGACCGGCGGCGTAGCCGGACTCGGCCGACCAGTCGCCGGGCAGGGGCGGCGGCACCGGCCGCCCGGCCTCCTCCAGCGTGGTGCGCCAGGCCTGGGTGCGGCGCTGGGCGGCGTAGGACGTCCGCGGTCCGGTCACGTGCCAGACGGTCCGGTGCCCCAGGTCGAGCAGGTGGTTGACGGCCCGCCGGGCCCCGTCGGCCTGGTCGGTGTCGACGACGCTGTAGCGGTCGCCGGCGTCGGAGTCCACGACGATGACGACGTGGACCCCGGGGGGCAGGGTCACGGTGCCCGCGTCGAGCAGGTGTATCTCGATGATGACGATGACCGCGTCCACGGCGAGCTCGCCCATCCGGGTGAACGCGCCCAGCACGTTGTCCTGGGTCGGCACGTCGACGGGGATCAGCGTGATGGCGTACCCCTCGGCGGCGGCGTGGGTGGCGATCGCCTCCACCGTGCGGCTGTTGCCGGTGGAGGCGAGGCTGAAGAGGATGACGCCGATGGTGTTGAACTGGCCGTACCGCAGCGCGCGGGCCGCGCTGTTGGGCCGGTAGCCCAGCTCGCGCATCGCCGCGAGCACGTGCTCGCGGGTCGAGTCGATCACTCCCGGGTGGCCGTTCGAGACCCGGGACACGGTCTGGGACGAGACGCCCGCCAGCGTGGCGACGTCGGCCATGGAGACGCGCTGCTTGCGGCGTCCGCCCGGCACGCTCGACCCGCCGCGCTGCGCGCCGCCGTGTGTCGTTCCCGGCTGCTGCCGGCCACCGCCGCTCATCGTCTCCGCCTTTCGGGTGTCTTCGGACGGCCGTTGGCGCCGGGGGAAACCTTGACGACCTCTGTGACCGGTGTCACGATACCGCACGGACGTTTACGTAATCATTACTAACGGATTACCAATTGTAACCCTGTGTTGGTTCTGGTCGGACTTCCTTCTGGGCGTGATGTTTACGTAAACATTGCACGAGAGCGGGAGGGAACCGGTGGTCGCAACACCACGGGTGAGCACGCCGGTCGGCCGGAGGGCGGCGCCGGGGAGGAAGCGCAAGGTGGCGCCAGGCGGGAAGCGGTCGTGGGCGGGGTGGCGGTTCGTCGGGCCGTTCCTCGCGGTGTTCGCGCTCGTCTTCCTGGCGCCGGTCGTCTACTCCGTCCACCTGAGCCTGTTCCGCACCCGGCTGGTCGGCGGGACCGCCTTCGTCGGCGCCGACAACTACCTCGCGGCGCTGGCCGACCCGCAGTTCTGGTCCGCCTTCGGCAACGTGACGCTCTTCCTGGTCGTGCAGGTCCCGATCATGTTGTTCCTGTCGCTCCTGGTGGCCCTCGCGATCGACAGCGGCCGGCTGTACGGGACGAGCTTCTTCCGCATCTCGGTGTTCCTGCCCTACGCCGTACCGGCGGTGGTCGCGACGCTGATGTGGGGCTTCATGTACGGCGACCGGTT
The DNA here is from genome assembly GCF_042428775.1 of Streptosporangium vulgare. Classification (NCBI taxonomy): domain Bacteria; kingdom Bacillati; phylum Actinomycetota; class Actinomycetes; order Streptosporangiales; family Streptosporangiaceae; genus Streptosporangium; species Streptosporangium vulgare. The sequence continues at coordinate 89,110 of NZ_JBHMBS010000028.1, forward strand.
CGGTCTCGTCGGCAACCTGAACGAGACGTTCGGGCTGTCGCTGCCGGACCCGCTGTCGGCCGATCTGATCCTCGCCTCGATCGGCAACATCGTGACCTGGGAGTTCGTCGGCTACAACATGCTGATCCTGTACTCCGCCCTGCGCGTGGTCAACCCGTCCCTGTACGAGGCCGCGGAGATCGACGGGGCGAGCCAGCTCCGGATCGTCTACGCGATCAAGCTCCCCGCGCTGCGCGGGGCGCTGCTGATCGCGACGATCTTCTCGATCATCGGTAGTTTCCAGCTCTTCAACGAGCCAAGCATCCTCAAGACCCTGGCGCCGAACGCGATCACGACCTACCTGACGCCGAACCTCTACGCGTACTCGCTGTCCTTCGACGGCCAGCGGTTCGACTACTCGGCGACCGTCGCCATCGTGATGGGCGTGATCACGATGATCATCGCCTACGTCGTCCAGCTCCGCGGCATGAGGAAGGAGGACCGATCGTGACCGCCACCCCCGCGACCGGCCGGAAGCCCCGCCCGCGGGCCTCGTCCGGCCCGCTGGTGATCCGGCGCGGTCGCCGGCGCCCCGAACGGCATTCCGGACCGCATTCCGGACGACGGGTCCGGCGCAGCGCCACGCTGACCGCCCTGACCTCGATCATGCTGGTCTACGCGCTGCTCCCGCTGGTCTGGCTGCTGATCAACGCGTCCAAGACGCAGGAGGGGTTGTTCGCCTCGTTCGGCCTGTGGTTCGACGCCGACTTCGCGCTGTTCGGCAACATCGCCGACACCTTCACCTACGACGGAGGCATCTTCACCCGCTGGCTGCTCAACACCCTGCTCTACGTGGTCGTGGGCGCGGGCGGCGCGACGCTGCTCGCCACGGTCGCCGGGTACGGGCTGGCGAAGTTCGACTTCCCCGGCAAGAGGGCCGTCTTCGCCGTCGTCATCGGCGCGGTCGCGGTGCCCGGCACCGCGCTGGCCGTCCCGACGTTCCTGATGTTCTCCGGCCTGGGCCTGACCAACACGCCGTGGGCGATCATCATCCCGTCGCTGGTCTCGCCGTTCGGCCTCTATCTCATGTGGACGTTCGCCGCCGACGCCGTCCCGGACGAGATCCTGGAGTCGGCGCGGGTGGACGGGGCGCGGGAGTTCCAGGCGTTCCTGCGCATCGGCCTGCCGCTGCTGGCGCCCGGGATCGTCACCGTCCTGCTGTTCACGGTCGTCGCGACGTGGAACAACTACTTCCTGCCGCTGATCATGCTGAAGGACCCGGACTGGTATCCGCTCACCCTCGGCCTCAAGAGCTGGAACGCCCAGGCGTCGACCATAGGCGGCGAGGCGATCTTCAACCTCGTGATCACCGGTTCGCTGCTCACCATCGTCCCGCTGATCGCGGCGTTCCTGCTGCTCCAGCGGTACTGGCAGTCGGGCCTGGCCGCCGGAAGCGTCAAGGAGTGACCGAGGCCGTGCCCGACCGTCCCCAGGTACGACCACGAAAGGGACATCCATGACGACAACCCGCCGCCACGCCCTCCTGCTGGGCACCGCCCTGGCCGTACTGTCGGTGTCGCTGACGACCGCCGCCTGCGCCCCCTCCGGTGACGGCGGCTCCGGAGCCGCGGCTCCCGCCCAGAACGTATCCGCCACGGACCTCCAGGCCGCGCTGGACGCCGGTGGCAGCATCACGATCTGGGCCTGGGAGCCGACCCTGAAGCAGGTGGTCGCCGACTTCCAGGCCAAGCACCCGAAGGTGAAGGTCAACCTGGTCAACGCCGGCACCGGCAACGACCACTACACCGCCCTGCAGAACGTGATCAAGGCCGGGTCGGGCATCCCCGACATCGCGCAGATCGAGTACTTCGCCCTGCCGCAGTTCGTGCTCGCCAAGTCGGTCGCCGACCTGAAGGGCTTCGGCGCGGACAAGCTCGAAGGCACCTTCACCCCCGGCCCCTGGAACTCCGTCCGCTCCGGAGGCGGGATCTACGGCATGCCCATGGACTCCGGGCCGATGGCCCTGTTCTACAACAAGGAGGTCTTCGACAAGCACGAGATCGAGGTCCCGGCCACCTGGGCGGAGTACATCGAGGCGGCGAGGAAACTGCACGCCGCCGACCCCAAGTCGTACATCACCAGTGACACCGGCGACCCCGGGTTCGCCACCAGCATGATCTGGCAGGCCGGCGGCAGGCCGTACAAGGTCGAGGGCACCACGGTGAGCGTCGACTTCGGTGACGCCGGCACGCGGAAGTTCACCACGGCCTGGCAGCAGCTCGTCAGCGACAGGCTTCTCGCGCCGATCAACGGATGGACCGACGCCTGGTACAAGGGCCTGGGCGACGGCACCATCGCCACCCTCGTGATCGGCGCCTGGATGCCCGCCAACCTCGAGACCGGCGTCAAGGCCGGGTTCGGCAAGTGGCGGGTCGCCCCCATGCCGCAGTGGGAGAGCGGCGGCAAGGCCACCTCGGAGAGCGGCGGCAGCTCGCTCGCCATCCCCGAGGCGAGCGCCAACAAGGCGCTCGCCTACGCCTTCCTCAAGTACGCCGGCGTCGACGAGGGGGTGCGGACCCGGCTGGACGGCGGAGCGTTCCCCGCGACCACCGCGGAGCTGGCCTCCAAGACCTTCCAGGACAAGAAGTTCCCCTACTTCGGCGACCAGCCGGTCAACCAGGTCCTCGCCGAGTCGGCGGGCCAGGTCGTCCCGGGCTGGTCCTACCTGCCCTACCAGGTCTACGCCAACCGGATCTTCAACGACACCGCGGGCAAGGCCTACATCAGCGGCACCACCCTGCAGGACGGCCTGAAGGCCTGGCAGGACGCCTCCATCAAGTACGGCAGGGAACAGGGCTTCAACGTCCGATGACCCCGCCGCACCCCTCGTCCCGCCGCCCATCGGGGCCGGCGGCGGGACCCACCCCCCCGTGACGGGCCGTTGGGAGAGGGGCTGCCCGTCCCGCGCGTACGCCGGAAGCCGTACGCGCGGGAGCGCGGGCGTCAGGAGACGGGCGGGGTCTCGTGCGCGCGGCGCAGGACGCACACCTGGCGGGGGGCGAGGGTGAGGTCCGAGGCCAGGCACGGCGCCTGGAGGACCTCGCCCGCGACCTCACCGGCATCGCCCACGGTGACGCTCTCGTCGGTGCGGTTGATGAGGAACCAGTAGTCGGCGTCGTCACCGGTGCGGATCGCGAGCTCCACCGACCCGGCGACGGCCTCCGGGAGTTCGCCGCGCACCCCGCCGGTCGCCAGGAACCGCGAGAGCACCGGGCCCAGGCCCTCGGGGCCGAGCCTGGTCGAGACGTAGGACGCCGAGCCGGTCCCGACCCGGCGGGTGGTGACGGCGGGCCGGCCCGCGTGCTCGCCGGAGGTGTAGCGGGCGACGACCTCGACGTCCGGTCCGGTGACGTCGATCCGGTCGCTCCACAGCGTGCCGGAGACGCCGAGATCGAGGTCCACCCGGTCGCCGTCCAGCAGCGGCCCGAACTCCTCGATCCGGATGCCGAGCAGCTCGCGCAGCGCGCCGGGGTAGCCGCCGAGCCACACGTGGTCGTGCTCGTCCACGATGCCGGAGAAATAGGTGGTGACGAGATGGCCGCCGCCGGCCGCGTACGCGCCCAGGCGGTCGGCGAGCCCCCGCGGGACGACGTGCAGGATCGGGGCGACGAGCAGGTCGTAGTGCGGGAACGACTCGGCGGAGGTGACGACGTCGACCCGCACCCCGGCCGCCGCGAACGCCGAGTACCAGTCCAGGGCCTCCTGCCGGTACCGCAGCCGTGACGTGGGGTGGGAGTCCAGCTCGCTCGCCCACCAGGAGTCCCAGTCGAACACGATCGCGGCCGGGGCGCGACGGCGGCGCGTCCCCGCGACCGGCGCGAGCCTCTCCAGGGTCGCGCCGAGGTCCACGACCGAGCGGAAGACCTCGCTGTCCGTGCCGGCGTGCGGGACCATCGCCGAGTGGTACTTCTCGGCCCCTCCCGCCGACTGCCGCCACTGGAAGAAGCACACGGCGTCCGCCCCGTACGCCACGTGGGTCAGCGAGTCGCGGGCCAGGCCGCCGGGCTTCTTGGGCGTGTTGACCGGCTGCCAGTTCACCGCGCCGGTGGAGTGCTCCATCAGGAACCAGGGCTCGCCCCCGGAGAGCCGGCCGGTCAGGTTGGCCGAGAACGACAGCTCGTCCCGCGCCTGCGGGCCGGTCGTCACGTAGTGGTCGTTGGAGACGAAGTCGACCTCACACGCCCAGTCGGCGTAGTCCATCCCCTTGGTCTCGCCCATGACCATGAAGTTGGTGGTGACCGGGATCTCGGGCGTCAGCTCGGCCAGCGCGTCGCGCTCGGCCCGCAGATAGTCCTTCAGGGCGTCGGAGGAGAACCGCTTGAAGTCGAGCTGCTGGGTGGGGTTGGCGTAGGAGGTGGCCAGGCGCGGCGGCAGGATCTCCGCCCAGTCGTCGTAGGTCTGGGACCAGAACGCCGTCGCCCACGCCTGGTTCAGCTCCTCCACCGTGCCGTACCGGTCGCGCAGCCAGGCGCGGAACGCCGTGGCGGCGTCCTCGGAGAAGTCGTAGACGTTGTGGCAGCCGAGCTCGTTGGAGACGTGCCACGCGGCCAGCGCGGGATGGCTCCCGTACCGCCTCGCCATGGCCCGGACCAGGCGCAGGGCGTGCTCGCGGAAGATCGGCGACGTCGGGCGCCAGTGCTGGCGCCCGCCCGGCCACAGCGTGCGGCCGTCGTGGTCGACGGGGAGGATCTCCGGGTGCCTGGCGGTCAGCCACGGTGGCGGGGAGGCGGTGGCGGTCGCCAGGTCCACGGCGATGCCGTGCGCGTGCAGGAGATCCATCACCTCGTCCAGCCAGTCGAAGGTCCACCGGTCGGCGCGCGGCTGGAGCCGGGCCCACGAGAAGATCGCCAGCGAGACGATGTTCACCCCGGCGTGGCGCATCGCCCGGACGTCCTCCCGCCACACCTCCCGGGGCCACTGTTCCGGGTTGTAGTCCGCGCCGAAGGCGAACCGGCGCCGCGAGGTCTCCGAGGGCCAGCGAAGCCAGCGGGGTCCGTGATCAGCTGTCACTGCCACTCCTGCCTGTCGTCACAGGGGGATCGTCAAGCATATGTTTACGTAAACATAGGGTATCCCAGGCCCGTCCCGCCGTCCGGAAACCGGATCCGGAAACCGGGGCGACGGGTGTCGGCAGGGGGGGCGGCTCGGCCGGCCCTTCGCGAGGGCCGGCCGTGGAATCACCGTGACCGGGCGGCCGCACCCCGGTGGCGCTCACCGCCGGGGTACGGCCCGGTGCGTGCCGTGCGTGCCGTGCGTGCCGCCGCGTCAGGGGCGGGCCTCGTCGTAGGGGACCTGGGCCGTACGGGACCTGAGCAGGAACCCGGCCGCGGCGGCGGTGAAGAACATCAGCACGCCGTAGGTGGCGGCCGGGACGGCCATCCGGGTATCGCCCAGCAGCGTGAGCGCGACCGCGATGGACAGCGTGGCGTTGTGGATGCCGATCTCCATGCAGGAGGCGACGGCCTGGCCGCGCCCGATTCCGGCCAGGCGCGGCACCCAGTAGCCGATGGCCAGGCTGAGCACGCTGAACACCAGTGTGACCGCGCCGACCGAGCGGATGTAGCCGCCGAGGTTGTGCAGCTCCTGCAGCAGGGCACCGGCGATCACCAGGACCAGGATGACAGCGGAGGCGATCTTCACGGGCGTGTTCATCCGGTCGGCGAACCTCGGCAGCCACGCCCGGACGGCCATGCCGATCGCGACGGGGACGAGCACGATCGCGACCACCTGGACGGTCTTGTCGAACTGCAGGCCCAGCGCGGCCGAGTCGGCGGCGAAGTAGCTCAGCGACAGGTTGGTGACCAGCGGCAGCGTGACGACGGCCAGCACGGAGTTGATCGCGGTGAGCGTCACGTTGAGCGCGACGTCGCCGCCGAACAGGTGGCTGTAGAGGTTGGCGGTGGTCCCGCCGGGGGAGGCGGCGAGGAGCATCATGCCCACGGCGAGCGCGGGCGGCAGGCCGAAGGCGAGCACCAGGCCGAAGCAGATGGCGGGCAGCAGCAGGATCTGACAGGCGAGCGCGACCAGGGTGGCCTTGGGATAGGCGACGACGCGGCGGAAGTCGGCGATCGTCAGGCCCAGACCGAGGCCGAACATGATGACCGCGAGGGCGACGGGCAGGAAGACACCGGCGAGAGCCATGGGGGGTGTGTCCTCTTTCTTCTTTCTTCGGACGAGGGGTGGCGGAGAGGTCAGCGTGGAGGGGGCCGGTCGTCACGGGCGACGCCGGCGCGGCGTCCGTGATGCCGGGGGAGGCCGGAGAGGGCGACGGCGCCCGATCCCGCGACGACGGTACGGGCGGGAGCACGGCGCTGCATGGTGGGTCCAATGATCACGCACATTTCGTGATCACGCCAGGTGAGGAGTCCGGTCTTCTCGGTTTCCGGGGAAGGCGGTACCCGGGACGCGGACGATCCCGCCACTCCACGCCCGGACCGGGCGTGGACCGGGGGTGGGTGCGGGAGCCGTGGCTTCCGCACCCACCCCGCCGGGCTACTGCCTCCTGAACGTCTGCGCCAGGCTGCCGTTGCAGTCCCACAGCCGCAGTCTCGCGGCGTTGGCCGTGGAACCGTCCGGTGAGTCGAGGCAGCGGCCGGACTGCGGGTTGAGCAGCGCGCCGTTGGCCTGCGGCACCCACCGCTGGGCGCCGCCGCCGTTGCAGTCCCACAGCTGGACCGGCGACCCGTTCGCCGTCGCGTTACCGGTCACGTCCATGCACCGGTTCAGCGTGCGCAGCGCCATGCCGTCCCACGCCCAGTGCTGGTCGACCGCGTAGGGCTGGCAGTCCCACAGTTGCACCGCGGCGCCGTTGCCGCCGGTGTCGTCGGCGGCCACGTCCACGCACTTGCCGCCGGGGCCGTTGACGAACGTGGCCCCGCCGGAGCCCCCGCCCAGCCGGAACGTCTGCGCCAGGCTGCCGTTGCAGTCCCACAGCCGGAGCCTGGTCCCGTTGACCGAGGAGCCGTTCGGTAAGTCGAGGCAGCGGCCCGACTGCGGATGGAGCAGCGCGCCGTTGGCCTGCGGCACCCACTGCTGGGCGCCGCCGCCGTTGCAGTCCCACAGCTGGACCGGCGTGTTCGCCGTCGCGTCCAGGCACCGGTTGAGCGTGCGCAGCATCGTGCCGTTCCACGTCCAGTGCTGGTCGGCGGCGTGGATCTGGCAGTCCCACACCTGCACGGCGGCGCCGTTGCCGCCGGTGTCGTCGGCGGCCACGTCCACGCACTTGTTCCCGGGGGCGCTGATCGGCCGGCCGGGCGGGGGCGGGGCGGTGTTCAGCCGCTTCGACGCCGCGATGATGCCCAGGTTGGCCGCCCTCACCCGGGCGGCGTCGAACTTCATCACCTGCCGGTCGTAGGTCCAGAAGCCGTTGACCTCGCCCTCGACGTCGAACGGCTGCGTGTAGACGAGCGCGCTGAGCCCGCGGGCGTGCATGAGGTTCGCCGACTGGGCGACGAGGCTCACGTACCGGTCGGTGATCGACTGCGCGTTCGGGTGCGTCTCGTACGCGCCGAACTGGCCGTTGGGGCTGTACTCGTGACCGGGGGTGCGCACGCCCAGCCCGCCGTACTCGCCGAGCACGGAGGTCCGGGTGCTCGTCGGTGTCGGCGCGTCGGGGCCGACGTAGATGTGCCAGTCCATGATGTCGCCGTTGCCCGGGTCGCCCTTGGAGGCGCAGCAGTTGTAGCCGCTGTGCGCGTTGACGAGCCTGGTCGGGTCCTGGTTCTTGACGTTCTGGACGATCCGGGTGGTGTCGGCGAGGTTCCACTCGCCCCAGCCCTCGTTGAACGGGACGTAGGCGACGACCGCGGGCGACGAGCGGTGCTCGTCGACGACCTCCCTCAGCTCGCTCTCCCACTGCGCGTGGTGGGTGGCGTCGCCCCCGCCCATGCTCGGCATGTCCTGCCAGACCAGCAGGCCGAGGCGGTCGGCGTGGTAGAACCACCGCTGCGGCTCCACCTTGATGTGCTTGCGGACCATGTTGAAGCCGAGGTCCTTGGTCTTCTGCAGATCGCTCGCCAGCGCGGCGTCGGTCGGCGCCGTGTACAGGCCGTCCGGCCAGAATCCCTGGTCCAGCACGCCGTTCTGCATGACGAACTGGCCGTTGAGCGTCAGCGCGAGCCGCCCGTTGACCGTGGCCTTGCCGACCTCGCGCATCCCGAAGTAGTGCGTCGTCTGGTCGACGGTCGCGTTCGCGTCGTTCCGCAGGGAGATCCGCAGGTTGTACAGGAAGGGGTCGTCCGGCGACCAGCGCCGCGCGTTGGGAACGGGGACGCTGAAGTCGGTGAACCCGCCGGTCGCGGTGCCGACGACGGTCGAGCCGTTCAGCGCCTCGGCGTACACCGAGTGCCCCGAGACGTCGCCGCGGGTGAACACGCGCACCCGCAGGGTGTTGTTGGCGAGGTTCGGGTAGAAGTCGACGCTGTAGATCGACGAGGTCGGCGTCGGCTCCAGCCACACCGTCTGCCAGATGCCCGACGACGGCGTGTACATGATGCCGCCCGGGTTGCGGACCTGCTTGCCGCGGGCGGGGTTGGTCCCGTTCACCCCGGAGTCCGACGGGTCGAAGACCCGCACGACCAGCTCGTTCGTCCCGCCGTTGAGCTGCGGGGTGATGTCGAACTCGAACCGGTCGTAGCCGCCGGTGTGCCCGCCGACCTGCACGCCGTTCACCCACACGGTCGTCTGCCAGTCCACGGCACCGAAGTGCAGCTGCACCCGGCGGCCGCTCCAGCCGGCCGGCACGGTGAACGTCCGGCGGTAGAACAGGTAGTAGCGGTTGTCGTTCGCCGGGCGCTTGACGCCCGACAGGGCCGACTCCACCGGGAACGGCACGTTGACGCGCTCCGGCAGCGTCTGCCCGAACACGGGGGCGTCGTTCGTGGCCGACTGCCGCAGCTGCCACTCTCCGTTGAGGTTCAGCCAGTCGGGCCGGGTCATCTGCGGGCGGGGGTACTCCGGCAGCGGCGTGCCGTTCAACGCCTGGCCCGTCCACGGCGTCGTCAACGGCGACGGCTGGGCCGGGGCGGCGCCGGCCTGCGGCGTGCCGACGACGAGCATGGCGAGGCCGACGACGCAGACGACGACGGCGTGCAGCAGCCGTCGCCGAGGGCGTACTCGTTGCATGGGATCTCCTCAGGGGGGTGGGGGTTCGGAGATGCGGGACCTGGCGGGGCCGGCGGTGGTGGCCCGGGTCGCGGATCGGCCTGGCGAGGCGGGAGGGGAGCCGGACATCGGTTCCTCGCACCGGCCGGTCCGCGCCGGGTCTCCGGTGACGAGCGTCAGCGGCCGGTGACCGCGCGTGAGCTCGACGACCCCGCGGGGCTCGAAGTCCTGACGGTGGTCGTCATGACCGGCGCGGACGTTCTCGTCACCGGCGAAGCCTCCAACGGCGGTCTCCCTGCTGCGGTTTCGCGGGCACCTGCCGCGGGCCGGCATGGCGTGCGCCCAACACGGATGGATGATCAAAAGTGAATACTTTGAAATATCTTGTGTCAATATTCGATCGAATATGATCAGCTCAACCCTGAAATCGTGGACCCGCATCAGCGGCGGGCCACGCGGAGAAAAGCCCGGCGGCACCGCCGATTCGTCCAAGACGGGGCAGGCCCCGGCGCGCACCATATGGGCAGGAGGTGCGAATGACGAGCAACGACGAGACGACCGAGACGTCCGCGACGACCGAGATGACCGCGACCGGCGACGCCGATCTGGACGGGTTCGGCACGTGGCGGGCCCTGACGCCGCTGATGGATCTGGTGACCCCGATGGCGCTCCGGGTGGCCGTGACCCTGCGGCTGCCCGATCTGGTGGACGAGGACGGATCGGACATCGGCGACCTGGCCGCGAAGACGGGCACGGACCCGGACGCGCTGGGAAGGCTGCTGCGCCACCTGGTCGGGCGCGGCGTGTTCGCCGAACCCCGGCCGGGCACGTTCGCGGCGAACGGGACGGCCGCCCTGCTGCGCCGGGACCACCCGTCCGCGGCATGGCGGTGGCTGGACCTGGACGGGTTCGGCGGCCGGATGGACCTGGCCTTCACCGGCCTGGCGGACACGGTGCGGACGGGCCGGCCGGCCTGGCCGGCGGTGTTCGGCGCGCCGTTCTGGGACCATCTCGACGCGAACCCCGAGCTGAGCGCCTCCTTCGACGCGACGATGGCGGCCAACGCCGGGTACGGCGAGCTGGCGGAGGGCTACGACTGGCCGGCGCTGACCCGGGTGGCCGACGTCGGCGGCGGTACCGGAGTGCTGCTGGCCGAGCTGCTGCTGCGCCACGACGGCCTGCGCGGCGTGCTGGTCGACCTGCCGGACACCGCGTCACGCGCGCGGCGATACCTGGCCGGACGCGGGCTGGCGGACCGGTGCGAGACGGTCGGGGGGAGCTTCTTCGACGAGCTGCCCGGCGGCGCCGACGCGTACGTGCTCAACCGCGTGCTGCACGACTGGGCCGACGCCGAGGCGACCGCCATCCTGCGCCGCTGCGCCGACGCGGCGGGCCGGCACGGCCGGGTGCTGATCCTTGAGTCGCCGATCATCTCCGGGGCCGATCCGGCCATGTTCGCGGAGATGAACCTGCGGATGCTGGTCCTGGCCGGCGGCAGGGAGCGGACCGTCGACGACTACCGGGCGCTGGCCTCGGCCGCCGGGCTGCGGGTCGCCGCCGTGCGCGACGTCACGGCGCGGCATACCGTCGTCGAGTGCGTCCCGGTCACCGCCGGCACCTGACGGTCCTGCCCCGTCCAGCCGTGGTGGGTGCCCCGCCGGGAATCTCCGACGGGGAACGGTACGCGCGTACCGTCCTGAAGCGGGGAGATCGTCCCGCGCGGCGCGCGGGCCCCGGGCCGGTCCGCCACGAAGCCCGGCGGACCGGCCCGGTACGTCGCCCTGGTCAGCGGGATCGTGAGATGGAGGCGCGGGCCCGCCCGGCGCGCGAGGCGGCCGGGCGGTGGCGTCGCCACGGCGGAGCGTTACGCCTTGGCCTCCTGCTGGATCCGCACCATGTTGCCCGAGGGGTCGCGGAAGGCACAGTCGCGCGGCCCCCAGGACTGGTCGATCGGCTCCTGCAGCACCTCGGCGCCCGACGCCCGTACCCGCTCGAAGGTCGCGTCGAGATCGTCGGTGCTGAAGACGCTCATCGGCAGGACGCCCTTGGTGAGCAGCTCCTGCAGGGCGTCGCCGTCGGCCTGGGAACGGCCCGCGTGCGGTTCGGAGAGCACGATCTCGAGGCCCGGCTGGGTCGCGCTGCCGAGGGTGACCCAGCGGAATCCGCCGGAGGCGACGTCGTTGCGCACCTCGAGGCCGAGCGCGTCGCGGTAGAAGGCGAGCGATTCGTCCACGTCGTTGACGGTGATGTGGCAGTACTGGAGTGCGATGGTCATGCCGCCAACGTTAGGCGGCGGCGGCCCGGCCCGCTTCTCGGATACTGCTCGGCGGGTTTCGCACCGGGCGGGTCCGCACCTTCGCCACGCACGCGGGCATCGCCGCCACGGCGCTGTGCTCCCGGACGCGGTACGCGCTCGGCGTCTCCCCGACGATCTCGGTGAACCGCGAGCTGAACGAGCCGAGCGAGGTACAGCCGACCGCCATGCACGCGTCGGTCACGCTCATCCCGCCGCGCAGCAGCGCCATCGCCCGCTCGATCCGGCGGGTCATGAGATAGCTGTAGGGCGTCTCGCCGTAGGCCGCCCGGAACCGCCGCGAGAAGTGCGCCGGCGACATGAGGGCGCGGCGGGCCATCGTCGGCACGTCGAGCGGCCGGGCGTATTCCCGGTCGATCAGATCCCGGGCGCGGCGTAGGTGCGCGAGGTTGGCGAGGTCTTCCGGGGTCATGGGACGAACCTATCATCTTCCCGCTGAAACACCCGTTCACCTGCGTGAACGGGATTTCCGGAATGCCGGGGCCGGGACGTGGAGACCTTGGGGCCGCCCGGCCCGTGAGGCGCCGGCCCCGCGGTCCGGCGGGGGTGCCGGGGAACGGCCACGGCACCCCCGCCGGACCGCGGGGCCGGCGCGATCACCGGTCTCCCGGCGGGATGGTCCTCATGGTGCCGCGTCCGGGCCGGGAGCGCCGGAGGGTGGGGAGGCCCTCTCGTCCAGCGGGGAGTACCACAGCTGGGTGTGGCCGCCGGGGGACGGGCTCAGTGTGACCCGTACCCGGTAGACGCGCTCGATCCAGCGTTCGGTCAGGACCTCGGCGGGGGGCCCCGAGGCGACCAGGCGCCCGGCCTCCAGCAGGAGGAGGTGGTCGCAGTAGCGGGCCGCGAGGTTCAGGTCGTGCAGGGCGGCGACGACCGTGGCCGGCGCGCGGGACAGCATCCGCAGCAGGTCGAGCTGGTGGTGGATGTCGAGGTGGTTGGTCGGCTCGTCCAGCAGGAGTTCGGTGGGCCGCTGGGCCAGCGCGCGGGCGATGCCGACCCGCCGGCGCTCCCCGCCCGACAGCGTCGACCAGCGGCGCCCTCCCCAGCCCGCCAGGCCGCACCGTTCCAGGGCCTCCTCGGTCTCCCGCGCGTCGCGAAGGTCGTCGCGGCCGATGAGGGCGAGCGGCGACCTGTGCGGGATCCGGCCGAGGGCCACCACGTCCGCGACGGTCATGTCGATGTCGGTGGAGACCTCCTGGGCGACCACGGCCAGGCGACGGGCGACCTCGCGCCGGGGCAGCTCACCCAGCCGGCGCCCGTCCAGCAGGACCGTCCCGGCCCGCGGGCGCAGCAGGCCGGCCAGCAGCCGTAGCAGCGTTGACTTGCCGGAGCCGTTGGGACCGATCAGGCCCGTGAAGCGCCCTGCCGGCACGCCGGCCGTGACCCCGTCGACGATGGGGACCCCGTCGGCGCTCCAGGTGACGTCATGGGTGTCCAGGCTCACGATCCGGCGCTCCTTCCGCGCATGATGACCGCGAACGCGGGGACGCCGATCAGCGCGGTGAGCACCCCGACGGGCACCTCGCGCGGGGAGAACAGCGTGCGCGCGGCGGTGTCGGCCCACAGCAGGAAGATCGCCCCGTACAGCGCGCAGGCCGGCAGCAGCACGCGGTGGCGGCCGCCGGCCAGGAAGCGGACGGCGTGCGGGACGACCAGGCCCACGAACCCGATGGCGCCGCTCGCGGCGACGAGGACCGCGGTGCTCAGCGCGGTGGTGACGAGCAGGACGAGCTGGGTCCTGCCCGGGGCGATGCCGAGCGAGGCCGCGGTCTCACGCCCGAAGGCGAAGGCGTCCAGCGCGGGGGAGGCGGCCCAGCACAGCGCCAGGCCGGTTCCCGTCGCCGCCGCGCAGAGGGCGGTGGTGCTCCAGCTCGCCGAGGCGAGGGAGCCCAGCAGCCAGAACGTCACGCCGCGGGTGCTCTGCGCGTCACCGGCCCAGATGACGATCAGGCTGGTCAGCGCGCTGAACAGCTGCGAGACCGCCACCCCGGCCAGCACGACGCGCAGGGAGCCGCCCGGTGCCGTCCCGATGAGCGCGAGCACGCAGCAGAAGGCCGCGAGGCTGCCGGCGAAGGCACCCGCCGTCAGGGCGGCCGCCGCCCCCGATCCCAGACCGAGGATCAGGACGGCCACCGCCCCGGTGGAGGCCCCGGAGGAGATGCCGAGCAGGTAGGGGTCGGCCAGCGGGTTGCGGGTCAGCGCCTGCAGGACCGCGCCGCACACGGCCAGGCCACCCCCGACCAGCGCCGCCAGCAGCACCCGTGGCAGGCGCAGCTCCCACACGATCGCGTCCAGCAGCGGGCTGGGGGCCTCCACCGGGAGGCCGAGGTGCGCGGCGAGGCTCTGGAACACGTCGCCCACCGACAGGCCCGCGGCTCCGACGGTCACCGCGAGCGCCACCGACAGGGGAAGCAGCACCAGCCCCGTACCGGCCACCGGGAGCGAGCGTCGCCCCCCGGCCCGCGAGACCGCGGCGCCCCGCCGGACCGCGACGGGTGTCTCGGTCACGGCGGGCACAGCGGTTACGGCGGGCACAGCGGGCACAGCGGTCGCGGGGGGTACGGGCGGCGCGGAGGTGCGTGAGAAGTCGTCGGAGGTCATCGGAGGTCATCGCCTGGCGAAGACGACGTGGTCGTCCAGGTACTGCCAGACGGTTCCCACCTCGGTGAAGCCCGCGGTGCGCAGCGCCGCGAGGTGGAACTCCAGTGGCGCCGGAGGCTGCGGCGGCCGGTCGGCGAAGCGCCGCTCGCGTTCGGGCATCAACGCGGCCAGTTCGGGGTGCCCGGCCGCCCGCGCCCACCACTGCTCCCAGGTGGCGGCGCCACCCGCGAAGGACTCCCGCTGCACGGCGGCGTCGTGGGCGGCCGACAGCCGCCGCAGGGTCGGGCTCTCGTCACCGAAGCGCAGGTGGTCGGCGTTGAGGAGTACGGAGCCCGGTGGCAGCAGCCGGGCCAGCTCGGTGTAGACCGCGAGCAGCTGCCCGGGGGAGAGCCAGTGCAGCGCCGTGGAGGTCAGCACCGCGTCGAAGCTCCCCTCGGGCAGTGCCGACGACCAGCCCGGGTGCGCCAGGTCGGACTCGACCACGGTGGCGCGGCCGTCGTAGGGCGCGAGGACCGAGCGCGCGAGCCGCGTCAGTACCGGATCGTGGTCGAGGGCGACGGCGCGCGCCCGGGGGAAGCGGCTCAGCACCCGGTCGGTGATCGAGCCGGGCCCGCAGGCGAGGTCGAGCACGGTGAGGTCGTCGGGGCAGTGCAGGCCGAGCACGTCGAGCATCACCTGGAAGCGGTTCTCGCGGTGGGCGACGTAGGCGGCCTGCTGGTCCTCCCAGCCGGACAGCAGGTCCCGGGCGGTCACCGGGCCGGCGGGGGAAGCGGGGGCGGAGGGGGGAGTGGTCATCGTGGTTCTCCGTAGGGGGAGGGAGCGGTCGGGTGGTAAGCGAGGTCAGCGGTGAAGGTCACGCAGGCCCGCGCCGACCTGCTCCACGGCGCTGACGCTTCTGATCGAGGGATCCATCGCCGATCCGGGGACGACGACGAAGCGGTTCTTCCTGACCGCGGTGAGCCGGGAGGCGACGGGGTCGGAGCGCAGGAAGCTCATCTTGGCCTCGGCGCTGTCGCCGTCACCGCCACGGGTGAGGTCGGCCAGCACGATCACGTCCGGGTCGCGCTCGGCGATCTTCTCCCAGCTCCCCTCGGCCCACTGCCGGGGGATGTCGGAGAAGGCGTTGCCCGCGCCGAGGAAAGTGGTGATGGTGTCGGGCAGCCCGCCGCGTCCCGCGATGGCCGGGGTCTTCGTCCCGGAGTAGTACCACATCAGCTTCGAGCCCGAGCTCGCGCGGGAGATGTCCCTCGCCGCCTCGAGCCGCCTGCGCAGGTCGGCCACCACGCTCTCACCGCGCTCCGGGACGCCGAAGGTCTTCGCGATGTCACCGATCTCACCGAAGATGGCGTCGAACGTGACGGAGGAGGGGATCAGTGTCGGATCCTCGCAGTCGTTGGAGGAGAGGTAGGCCGGTATCGCGAGCCTGGCCAGCTCCTCCCGGGCACCCCCGGCGTCCGGGGCGTAGGCGGAGGCGCGCGTCGAGTAGACGAAGTCCGGCCTGGCGGCGAGCAGGGCCTCCCGGCCGGGATACCGCGCCGCCAGGACGGGAACCTCGCCGTAGCCGGTTTCGAGCTCGGGGAGCACCGGGTCCGTCCGGTAGGCCGTGCCCGCCATCCGGCCCGACAGCCCCAGCGCCAGCATGATCTCTGTCGCGTTCTGCTCCATGGCGACCGCCCGGCGCGGCGGCGCGGAGATCGTGAGGGGGAGGCCGCAACTCGTCAGCTTCGTCACGACGGGTGCGGCCCTGTCCGTGCCGGTGGACGAGCCGCTCGCACCTCCGCAGGCGGCCGGTACGAGAAGGAGGAGGCCCATCGTGAAAATGGGAACGATTTTCATAGTCGGTGACTGTAGCGCAGCGGGGAGCGTTGTGAGCGGCGGGGTGGCCCGGAGGTGATCGCGGGCAGGGGGCCGGTCGGCGGGATCCGCCCCGGAGTGAGGGGCACTTCATGCGTCGAGACGTGAAAGCCCTGAGGGATGAGTGTCGTGCCGCGTGACTCTGGGTGCGTTGAAAATCTACATTGTAAAGGGGGTCGACAGTTTCAAGATCATTAAAAACACGGTCGACTGAAGGCGACCACCGGAAGAGCGGGGCGGCCGGACATTCGACGGGCACATGGACGTAGATTGTTGAAACCGATACCGTCGACCACGTAGTCGTGGTGACAGGAGTCGCGGGATGTCCTCAAAAACGGCCAGGCGACCTCGTGTCCCGGCCCAGCCGGTTCGTTCGTCCAACCGGACGGGTCTCATCGTGGCCGTTCTCGCCGCCGTCGCGGTAGCCGGGCCGGTGGGTTATCTCCTCGGTCTCCCCGACTCCTCCCAGGTCGCCGTCGCCGACATGCGTGAGGCGGAGGCGAAGCGGGACGTCCAGCAGATCGGTGAGCTGACGGCCACGGCCCGGGTGACCGCCGGTGAGCTGAACGGGGTGCTGGCCGGGCTCGCCGAGGTGCTTCCCAAGGACGGAAAGCCCGGTACGCGGTCGGCGGAGCCGGCGGAGGTCGACGGGTGGCGGCGCGTCGTGCGGCAGGCCGTCGACAGGCACGCGGATACTCCCTCCGGGGCGACCGCGACCAACGTGGCCCGTGCGGGGCTTCGGAGCGCGGTGGACGCCATGGCGATCGCGGTCGACGCGTACGCGGCCGGTTCGGGGCTTCCCGAGGGCTCGCGGCAGACCTTCCTCGACCTGGCGGCCCGTCAACGGTCCGCTGCCATCGTGACGTGGTCCATCGCGGCGACACAACTCGATCAGATCAGTGTCGACGCCGGTAAGGGGCACCAGCACGTCTACCTGACGGGTGACCCGGGAGAAGGGGGCATGTCCGCGGACACCCTCCCGGAGGGTAGCTCCGACTAGCCTTCCTCGCCTTCCTCCGGCGAGCACGCACAACGACGAGTACCCACAACGACGAGCACGGCTGCCGCGTGCACGCCGACTGCTTCGACTGCTCCGGCAGCGCGACGGTCGTGTTCCGTGGCCGGCCGCGCGGGCGGTGAGTGGGGGCGTGCCGGACGCCTGCGCAGGACGGGCGCGGCCGCCGCCAGGACGGTCGCCGCCGTGGCCGTTCACGCGATCCGTGATCCGGCGCCCTCTTCCGTGAACAGCGTCGGCGTTCCGTCGTACGCCGCGTGACAGGGCCGAAGGTCCCACGGGACAGGGACGTTCGAGGCTGCGGCGCGGTTCGTACGGCACTGTGGCGGAGCTCCGGGAGACGGTGTGATGAGGACGTCACGAAGACCGCCGAACATCACGGAGCAGAGGGAAAGGGGAGCCGTCATGGCCACCACTCACGGACACGACGTTCACACCAAGCCGGTCACGGGCGCCGTCCCCGCACAGACCGTTCCCGCACAGACT
>NZ_JBHMBS010000029.1:0-105926 GCF_042428775.1 Streptosporangium vulgare
TGGCCATCATGATCCCGGTCATGGCGATCAACACCGGGAACTTCACCACCGGCGCGTGGATCGGCTGACACCGCCCGCGCCCGGCACTCCGCCCGCGTCCACGATGGCGAGACCGTCGCCGCCGGCCCGGCCCGCCTCTCGCGGGTTCGCCGCCCGCGTACTGCGCCGACCGGAATCGAGCCGTGGAAAAACCTATGGCCAGGCGGTCAGCTGGAACCAGACGGACTTGCCGTAGGGGTTGAGGGTCCAGCCCCAGTTGTGGGAGAGGTCCTGGACGATGGCGAGACCACGGCCGGAGATCTCCAGGTCGCCGGCCCGCCTCAGGCGCGGAACCGCGATACAGGCGTCGTGGACGTCCACGGTCAGCAGTTCCCTCTCCCGGCCGACCGTGACGCGGACGGGGCTCATGGGGGAAACGTCCGACGAGCCGTACGCCAGAGCGTTGGTGACGAGCTCCGAGGCCAGGAGCTCGGCGATTTCCGGGATATCCCTCGTCGCCTTCCAGTCGGTGGCGACGTCGCGCACGAACCGGCGGGCGGACGCGACACTTCCCGGTTCGCGCGGTATCCACTTCTCCCCCAGCGGGGAAAGGCCGGGATTCATCGTGTAGCGATATTCGGTCAGCGCCGCGCTCGCCTTGAGTGCCTCTTCCATGGTTTCTCTCTCCGCCTCGGATTTCGTATGTTCAGCGTGCCGAGACGTGACTACCCTTGGTAGCCGAACGGTTACGAAATCTGCGAGCTGGAGTTCACGGGCCTTTTGTTGAACTCCGACAAGGAGGGCATCATCTCCAGTCTCTATACACCTCAGGCGATCTGGGGCAGGGAGCTGCGCCACTACCGGAAGGCGGCGGGCCTCACCCAGGGCCAGCTGGCCGAGCGGATCCACTTCAGCGAGTCCCTGATCAGCGGGGTGGAGACGGGGCAACTCCCGGCCAGCCCGGAGTTCGCCGACACCTGCGACGAAACCCTTGAGACGGGCGGCGCCCTCCGTCGGCTCCTCGACTGGAGGAAAGGGCAGGTCTTTCCCTCCTGGTTCGGGAAGTGGAGAGACAAGGAGCAGGAGACTACCGCGCTACGCGCCTATGAACCGCTCGTCTTCCCAGGGTTGCTCCAGACAGAGGCGTACGCTCGCGTGCTGCTGCGCGGGAACGAGACAGCCGTGGAAGCTCGTCTGGATCGTCAAAGCATTCTCATCCGTGAGGATCCCGATCCCCCGATCCTCCGCTGCGTGGTGGACGAAGCGGTTCTCCATCGCCCGATCGGCGACCCCAAAGTGATGAAGGAGCAACTGGAGCACCTCATCTCGGCAGTCAATCCACGGCTGAGCTTTCAAGTCATCCCCCATGGAATGCACTCAGGTTTGATGGGTGGATTCGCAATCGCCACGTTGGACGGGGGAAGCAACGTACTGTATGCGGAGACGGCCGTTCGCGGCATCACCACGAGCGACCCGGAAGACGTCACGATTGCCGTGGAGCGTTTCGAGGCCATCCGGAGCGAAGCGCTGCCGGTGAGCATGTCCATCGATCTCATCCAGAAAGTGGTGTCAGAAAAGTGGACCTGAGTAACGCCACGTGGGTCAAGTCAACTATGTCCGGCGACAACGGCGGAAACTGCGTCGAGGTCGCGAACCTCAAAGACACCAGCAGCCACCCCGTTCTGATCGCCGTACGCGACTCCAAGGACCCCGAAGGCCCCAAACTCCTCTTCACCCCCACCGCCTGGAACACCTTCCTCAACGCGGTGAAAGCCGAGGAAAAATGGACCTGAACAACGCCACGTGGGTCACGTCAACTATGTCCGGCGACAACGGCGGCGACTGTGTCGAGGTCGCGAACCTCAGGGACACCGCCGACCACCCCGCCCTGATCGCCGTACGCGACTCCAAGGACCCCGAAGGCCCCAAGCTCCTCTTCACCCCCACCGCCTGGAACACCTTCCTCGGCGGCGTGCGGGCCGGTCGGTTCGACCTCGGTTGAGGGGGGCGCTCCCGGTGGTCGTCCGGGCCGGAGTACGCCCGGCGGCCGGCTCGCGAGGGGTCATCGGGTTCACCGGCACGGGACGTCCTGCTCCGCCGCATCGGCGCCGGAGCGCTCACCATGGTGGAGGGGATCCGACGTGAGAAGCACGACCTCGTCCGGCGCGGGCGGCCGGTATTCCCGCCTGTCGGTCACCGACCGGATGATGCTGAGGGTGGAACGGCCGTCGGCGCCCCAGCATGTCGCCGGGCTCTGCGTGGTGGAGGCGGCGCCGCTGCTCGACGCGGCCGGCGAGCTGGACCTGGACGCGATCAGGGACCGCCTCGAGCGGCGCCTGGTCCGCGTCCCCGAGCTTCGGCGGATGCTGCGCCCGACGCCCCCGCTGTGCGGGCCCCCGCTCTGGGTGGACGACCCCGGCTTCTCGATCGAACACCACGTGCACACCGTGCGCGTGCCGTCGCCGGGTGATGAGGCGGCCGTCCTGGAGACCGCCGAGCGGCTGCTGCGCGACCCGCTCGACCGCTCGCGGCCGCTGTGGGACCTGCGGTTGCTGACCGGCCTGGAGAACGGCCGTGTCGGCCTGCTCGCCAGGGTCCACCACGCGCTCGTCGACGGCCTGGCGGCGATCGCGTTGATCACCGCCTTCCTGGACATCGAGGCCGGGGCCGCCGACCCGCCCGCGACCGCGTGGCGGCCCGCACCGGCGCCCTCGGACCGAACGCTCCTCCTCGACAACGCGCACGGGCGGCTGTCGGCGCTCGGCTCGGCTCTCGCGCACCCGGTACGGACCGCGCGGGCGCTCGCCTCCGTGGCGGGCTTCGCGGCGCGCCTGCTTCCCGGCGTCGACGCCGCCCCGCGGACCTCGCTCAACGCGCCGATCGGGTCCGGTCGCCGGCTGCGCGTCGTACGGCTGGACCTGGAGACCGCCGCGAAGGTGGCGCGTGCCCACGGGGCCAAGGTCAACGACCTGCTCCTCGCCGTCGTCATGGGAGGTGTCCGCGAGCTCCTGCTCGGGCGCGGCGAGTCCGTCGCCGGCCTCGATCTGGTGATCGCGATCCCGGCGTCGATACGGCAGGCGGACGAGGCCCGCGAGCTGGGCAACGCGGTGGGCGCTCTGTACTGCCGGATACCGGCCGGGGAGCCGGACGCCGCCCGGCGCCTGGACCTGGTCTCCGCCGTGACCCGCGACGCCAAGGCCACCCAGCACCTGTCCCAGGAGGGCTCGACCCTCATGTACGGCCTGCTCGGCTGGGCCGCCGCGCTCGGGCTGTCCCTGGAGGACCACCAGCGGTCGATCAACTTCCAGGTCGCGAACGTCCCGGGACCGGAGGTCCCGCTCTACCTGCTGGGTGCCCCCATAGAGGACGTGATACCGATCACGGAGCTCGCCGGCAACCTGACCGTGACGGTGGCCGCGCTCTCCTACCGCGGGCGGCTCACCCTCACGGTCACCGCCGACCGCCGAAGCTGCGCCGACGTGGACGTCCTCACCGACGGGATGCGTCGGGCATGGACGGAACTGGCGGGGGACGCCGCTTCCTTGGAGAGCTCCACGCCGGGGACCCGGCGGCCGACGTGAGACTGACGGATCGACGGGCCCCGGGCGGCCCGGCCGGACCGCCCGGGGCCCCGCACCCGCGCGTCAGGAACCGTCCGGGGGCGTGGAGCGGCGGACCAGCCTGACCACGACGCTCTTGGAGGTGGGGGTGTTGGAGGTCTCCGCGACCGAGTCGAGCGGCACGAGCACGTTGGTCTCGGGGAAGTAGGCGGCGCAGCAGCCGCGCGCGGTCGGGTAGGCGACCGCGCGGAAGGACTCCGCCCTGCGCTCCCCGTCGGGCCACTCGCTGACCAGGTCCACCATGTCGCCGTCGGCCAGACCCCGCTCGGCCAGGTCGTCGGCGTGCACGAAGACCACCCGGCGGCCGTTGCGGATGCCCCGGTAGCGGTCGTCCATGCCGTAGATCGTGGTGTTGTACTGGTCGTGACTGCGGACCGTCTGGAGCAGCAGCCGCCCCGGCGGGACCCGCAGCACCTCCAGGTGGTTGACGGTGAAGTTCGCCTTGCCCGTCGCGGTCGGGAAGCGGCGCTCGTCGCGGGGCGCGTTGGGCAGCGTGAAACCGCCCGAGAGGCGGGCGCGCAGGTTGAAGTCCTCGAAGCCGGGGACCACCCGGGAGACGCGGTCGCGGATCACGTCGTAGTCGGCGAACCGCTCCCAGGGCACGTGCGGGTCGGCGCCGAACAGCTCCGTCGCCAGGCGGCGGACGATGTCCACCTCGGAGAGCAGGTCGCCGGAGGCGGGCGGCAGGTTGCCCCGCGAGGCGTGGACCATGCCCATGGAGTCCTCGACCGTGACGAAGCGGCCCGCGCCGCCACCGGGCGCGACGTCGCGTTCGGTGCGTCCCAGCGTGGGGAGGATGAGCGCCTCCCGCCCGCACACGGCGTGGGAGCGGTTGAGCTTGGTCGAGACCTGCACCGTGAGCCGGGCCCGGCGCATCGCCTCCTCGGTCACCGCCGTGTCGGGGGTCGCGGCCACGAAGTTGCCGCCCATCGCGACGAAGACCTTCGCCCGCTCCGAGCGCAGCGCGCGGATCGCCTCCACGGTGTCGAAGCCGGGGTCGCGGGGCGGCTCGAAGCCGAACTCGGCGCGCAGCGCGTCGAGGAACCAGGCCGGCGGCCTCTCGTAGATGCCCATGGTGCGGTCGCCCTGGACGTTGGAGTGGCCGCGGACCGGGCACACCCCGGCCCCGGGGCGGCCCACGTTGCCGCGCAGCAGCAGGAAGTTGACGACCTCCCTGATGGTGGCGACGGAGTTCTTGTGCTGGGTGAGCCCCATCGCCCAGCAGACGATGACCGACTTCGCGCCGAGCACCTCCCGGACGGCGTCCTCGACGGCGGGGCGGTCCAGCCCGGTCGCCTCCTCGACCTCCGCCCAGTCCAGGGAGCGCAGGTCCTCGGCCCACTTGTCGAAGCCGTGGGTGTGGGTCTCGACGAAGTCGCGGTCGACCACGGTGCCGGGGGCGGCGTCCTCGGCTTCGAGCAGGAGCAGCGACATGGCCTGGAAGAGCGCGAGGTCGCCGTTGAGGCGGATCTGCAGGAACCGGTCGGCCAGCGTGGTGCCCTTGCCCACCAGTCCGGAGGCCTTCTGCGGGTTCTTGAAGCGGAGCAGCCCGGCCTCGGGCAGCGGGTTGACCGCGATGATCCGGGCACCGCCGCGCTTGGCCCGCTCCAGCGCCGACAGCATGCGCGGGTGGTTGGTGCCGGGGTTCTGGCCGACCACGAAGACGAGGTCGGCCTGGTACAGGTCCTCCAGCGAGACCGTGCCCTTGCCGATGCCGAGCGTCTCGTTGAGCGCCGAGCCGCTGGACTCGTGGCACATGTTGGAGCAGTCGGGCAGGTTGTTGGTGCCGAACCTGCGCACCAGGAGCTGGTACGCGAAGGCGGCCTCGTTGGAGGTGCGTCCTGAGGTGTAGAACAGCGCCTCGTCGGGGCTGTCGAGGGCGCGCAGCTCGCGGGCGATGATGGCGAACGCGTCGTCCCAGCTCACCGGCACGTAGTGGTCGGAGCCCTCGGGCCGGTGCATCGGCTCGGTGAGCCGCCCCTGCTGGCCGAGCCAGTAGTCGGTGTGCCGGGCCAGGTCGTCCACGGTGTGCCCGGCGAAGAAGTCGCGGGTGACCCTGCGGACGGTGGCCTCCTCGGCCACCGCCTTGGCGCCGTTCTCGCAGAACTCGGCCGGGCTGCGGTGCCCGCCCTCGGGCCAGGCGCAGCCGGGGCAGTCGAAGCCCTCCTTCTGGTTGACCACGGCCAGGGTGCGCAGGGTGCGGCCGACGCCCATCTGGGCGTTCGCGGCCCTCAGCGACCGGGTCACCCCAGGGATGCCGGCGGCCCACTCCTTGGGCGGGCCGACCTCGAGGCCGTCCTCGTTGACATCGTCGCGCGGGGCCTTCCTGGCCATCCTCGCGCCTCCTTCCGGACGGTGACCTTCGAAAGTGCACAATACAGGCGCTCAGCCGGGCCCGGTCCCCAGCCTGTCGAGCACCCATTCGTGGAAGGCCCCGATGTGGTGCTCGCTGGGCACCAGGACCCCACCCTCAGCGTACGCCCGGGAGTTCATCGCGGGCTGGCAGCGCTCGCATGCCTCGAAGTCCTGCACGTTGACGCGGTGGAAGAGCTCGACGGACGGGCCGAGGTCCCTGCCCGAGTCCACGACGTCGCCGAGGAAGAGCCAGTCGCACTCCACGATCGTCCGGTCGGCCGCCAGCGGGAACATCCGGTGCAGGATCACGTGGTCGGGCACGAGGTTGACGAAGACCTGCGGCTTGATGGTGATCGCGTAGTAGCGGCGGTCCTGGTCCTCGCCGACCCCGGGGATGCGGTCGACCCCTTCGGAGCCGTCGACGGTGAACCCCCGGATCTCCTCGCCGAACTCCGCGCCGTGCCCGACGAAGGACTGCGCCGCGTACCCGTCGGCGAACTCGGGCAGCACCTCGGTGAGCTCAGGGTGGATGGTGGCGCAGTGGTAGCACTCCATGAAGTTCTCGACGATGAGCTTCCAGTTCGCCTTCACGTCGTAGACGATCCTGCGGCCCACCCGGAGGTTGGCGATGTCGTAGTTCTCGATGGATCTCTCGTCGCCCAGCCTGTGCGTCGCCTCGGCGATCACGTCCGCCTCGAACGACGGGGGCTCGTCGGCGAGGCACACCCACACGTACCCGATCCACTCGCGCACGTGCACGTTGATCAGGCCGTACTCCACCCGGTCGATGTCGGGCATCCTGGTGAGGTTCGGCGCGGCGATCAGTTTGCCTTCGAGGTCGTAGGTCCACGCGTGGTACGGGCACTGGAAGGACCGCTTGACCTCGCCGGACTCCTCGGTCCGTATCCGGGCGCCCCGGTGGCGGCACACGTTGAGGAAGGCCCGGATCGAGCCGTCCCTGGCCCGGGTGACGAGGACGCTCTCGCGGCCCACCTGGACGGTCCTGAAGGCCCCCGGCCTGCCGAGGTCGGACGCGCGGGCGACGCAGAACCACATCGTCTCGAAGACGCGGGCCTGCTCCAGGGCGAAGATGTTCTCGTCGGTGTAGTAGCTGCCGGGCAGGGTGGCGATCACGCTGGGGGGCAGGCTTCTCGCGGTCACGATCGCTCCTCTTCACGCGGGTCTCGCGTCCTCGCGCGGCTCGCGTCCTCACGCGGCGCTCGCGTTTCCACGCGGCCCGTGTCGTTACGCGGGTCTCGCGTCCTCACGTGGCTCATGTCGTTACGTGGTGATCGCGTCCTCACGTGGCTCGCGTCGTTACGTGGTGATCGCGTCCTCACGTGGCTCGCGTCGTTACGTGGTGATCGCGCCCTCACGCGGTGCTCGCGCGGACGCCGGGCGGCAGGTTCGGGGGTTCCTCGGAGGGGATGACGTAGACGGTGCCGTCCTCGACCACCACCCGATGGGTGCGCAGCGGCAGCTTGGCGGGAGGAGAGCTCGGCCGTCCCGTCCGCAGGTCGAAACTCGACGAGTGCAGCGGGCACTCGATCTCGCAGCCCTCCAGCCACCCGTCGGCGAGGGAGGCGTCCTGGTGGGTGCAGGTGTCGTCGACGGCGTAGATCTCTCCGTCCTCGGTGTGGAAGACGGCGATGGGCGGGTCGACGTCGAGCCGGTGGGCCTCACCTGGTGGCAGGGACGCGAGGGGACAGGCAGGGATCATCGCAACAAACCCCAGTTTCGCAAGACGGAACGGGCAGCGCTATACGCAACAGCGTGACCCCGGGAAATCCCGATGTCAAGGGTCGGCACCGAGGTCTATCCCATGGTCACGCGGGGTGTGGTCCTCACGACCGGATGTCCCCTCAGGCGGCTCACGCGTAGGCGTCGAAGCCGAGTTTGATCGCGACGAGCAGGCCGCAGACGGCGGCGCCGAGCCGGAGCGCGCGGCCGGGCAGGCGGCGGGCGATCGGCGGCCCGAGCAGGCCGCCCAGGAAGAACCCCAGCGAGAGCGGCGCCACGGCCGACCACTCCACCGGCCCGAAGAGGGCGAAGCCGATCGTCGCCACGCCGTTCGCCATCGAGGACACCACGGACTTGATCGCGTTGACCCTGACCGGCGTCTGGTCGAGCACGGCCGAGAGCACCGCGAACATGAGGATCCCGCCCGCGGCCCCGAAGTAGCCGATGTAGACGGCGACGCCGAAGAGCGCGGCGCGCGCCGCCCACCCGTCCTCGCCGCCGAATCCCGCTCCGGCCCTGGGCGGGCGGGCCAGCAGCAGCGACGCGACCACGATCAGCCACGGCGCTATCGCCTCGAACGTGTCGGAAGGGGTCATCAGCAGCAACGCGGACCCCACCGCCCCGCCGAGCAGGGTCATCACGCCGAGTCGCAGGACCCTGCCGCCCTGCCCGGCGAGCTCGGGCCGCGACCCGAGCACCGCGCCCACCCCGTGGAAGGTCAGCGCCACCGTGTTCGTCACGTTCGCGGTCAGCGGCGGCAGGCCGAAGGCGAGCAACGCCGGGTAGGAGACGATCGACGCCAGGCTCACCACCGTGCCGACCACCCCGGCCAGTGTCCCGGCCCCGAGCAGTCCCAGCACTTGAGCGACGTCCACGGGGCCATAGCCAATCACACGCCCCCGCACGACGCGCCCCGCCCCCCGCCCCCGCCCTCGGCCTTCCGTCCGTCGCTTGAGGCTTCAGCGTCTTTCGGGGTGATCGCCAGGTGTCAGACGCCGGCCGGCGCGCCGGTACGGGGTCACGGCCCCGGTCCGGGACCGGAGCGGACTCCCGGCAGGCCGGGCACACCCCGGCCCTCCGGACGGGGCCCGTCGTCCGGGTCCCCCGGCTGCGCGGCCGGGTGGTCCGCGGTCTCCGGAAGGTACGGAGACCGCGCCATCCCGCCGGGATCCGCGGGGAGCCGGACGGTGAACACCGCCCCGGCTCCCGGGCGCCCGTCCGCGGTGACGGTCCCGCCGTGGCCGTCCACCACCTCGCGGACGAGGGCGAGACCGAGACCGAGACTCCCGCTGCGGGACCCGCCGACGAACCGGGTGAAGAGACGTTCGGCGTCGCGCGGGTGGAAGCCCACGCCGTCGTCGCGGACGTCGAGCCGCACCGTCTCCGGACCGCCGGAGAGGACTATCCAGATGTGGCCGCCCACACCGGTGTGGGCGAGCGCGTTGTCGAGGAGCGCGGAGATCACCCTGCGCAGCGCGGACTGCGCCCCGCGCACGACGTGGCCGCCCGGCTCCTGGCGCCGCACCTCGATCGTCACGCCGTGTGCCTCGGCTCGGGCCGCCTCGGCCAAGGCGAGCTCCTCGGCCAGCGCGGCGAGGTCGACCGGGCCGAACGGCCGGCGCAGCTGACCGAACTGGGCCGACAGCAGCAGGTCCTCGACCACGTCGCCCAGCTGCCGGGTGCCGTTCACCAGCCGGTCGACCTCGGTCGCGACGATGAGCGGATCGGTCCCCCGCCGCAGCCCGCGGGCGACGATCTGGGCGCGGACGTGCAGGCGGGTCAGCGGGGTGCGCAGCTCGTGGCTGACGTCCGCGGCGAACCGGCGCTGGCGGGCCAGGGCCTCGCCCAGCGGCGCGATCGCCCCCCGGGCGACGACCTGGCCGATCATCAGCGCGGCCAGCAGGCCGGTGACCTCCGCGACGGCGAGCGTGCGCAGCAGCCGGCGCCGCTCCGCGGCCTGGTAGCGCAGGTCCATCGCCGCCTGGACCACCACGTCCCCACGCCACTGGGTGCGTACGAGATAGGACTGCCCGGAGATCTCGATCCGGCCGACCCGGGAGTCGCGTCCGGCGGCGGTCTGGTGCAGCGCGGCGCGCACCGGCAGCACCGCCGGCGCGCCGGGAGAGCTCAGCACGGCGCCGTCCCGCAGTTCGAACAGCCAGACGCAGGGCGGGGGTCGCGAGAGGAGCGCGCGCTGGGCCGCGACGGCCAGGTCGCGCCGCGCGGAGGCGTCCTGGTCACTGGTGATGACGCAGTACGCCATCACCCCGACGAGCGCGAGCATCACGGAGATCGCGCCCGCCACCTGCGCGGTGATCCGGCGGCGGGCCCGGACCAGCAGGTACCGCTCCGGCTCGTGGGGCGGACGCCTCCTCACAGTCCGCCCAGGCGGTATCCCACACCCCGCACGGTGCGTACGACCTCCGCCCCCAGCTTGTTGCGCAGGTAGTAGACATAGGTGTCCACGATCGACTCCGTCCGGGCGCCGTCGAAGACGCGCTGGCGCAGCGAGGCGCGCGTGTGCACCTGCCGCGGGCGGGTCGCCAGCGCGCTCAGCAGCCGGCACTCCTGCCCCGAGAGCGTCACCTGCTCACCGGTCGGCAGCCCCACGATGTGGGAATCGGAGTCCAGCCAGCCCGCGCCGAGCGGCAGCAGCCTGGCGTGGTCGAGGTTCCTGCGGAGCAGCGCCCGCACCCTGGCCAGCAGCTCGTCGATCTCGAACGGCTTGACCAGATAGTCCTCGGCGCCCGCGTCGAGGCCGGTGACCCGGTCGGCGACCGTGCCGAAGGCGGTCAGCACGAGCACCGGCACGATGACGGCCCGGCGGCGCAGCCGTGTCAGCAGCTCGATGCCGTCGACCGCGGGGAGACCCCGGTCGACGATCATCACGTCGTACGGGCGGCTCAGGCCCAGGTGCAGGCCGCGCTGTCCCTCCGGGGCCAGGTCGACCGTGTACCCCTGCTCGGTGAACAGTTCGACCAGCATGTACCCGAGCTCGCGGTCGTCCTCGACGAGGAGCAGCCGTCGAGCGGGCGGGCCGGATGTCCCCGATGTCACAGCCACGAAACAACCGTGGCATTCCTCCAGCCGAATTACCAGAGTTCCCAGAATAATTGAAAGTTACACAGCAATGCTCACAGTGTGTTCGGCCGGCCACGAAGCGGTATTCACGCTGTTTCAGGGCGTTCGATGTATTCGAGCGGTCACGAGGAATGGGATTTCTCGGGCTGTTCCTCCAGGAAAGGTGCCTCCGGAGCGGCGGGCTCGGATTCGTGGGCGCGTTCGTAACGCTCCGGCAGCGCCAGTTTGTACAGCGGCAGGGCTCCCGCGGTGGTGACGATGGCCACGAGCACGAGGATGGCGAAGAGCTCCTGCGTGATCATGCCCTGTGCCAGGCCGATGTTGATGAAGATGAGGATCATCAGCCCCCGCGCGTTCATGAGCGCCCCCACCGCGTAGGACTCGCGCCAGCCGAATCCCAGGGCCCTCATCGACAGCGAGCAGCCGAAGTACTTCCCGCAGAAACCCGCGGCCAGGATCGCGGCGAACGCCAGGAGCATGGGACCGCCGGCGATGCCGTCGAGATGGGTGTTCAGCCCGGAGAAGGTGAAGAAGACCGGCAGCAGCAGCGTCGAGACGACGTCCATCATGCGGCCGTGCAGCGCCTTTCGGAACGCCGGGTCGCGGGGCATCGCCAGCCCGGCGACGAAGCCGCCGAAGACCGCGTAGACCCCGATCCAGTCGGTGATCCAGCCCGCCGTGAGCGGGACGAGCACGACGGCGTACATGGCGCCGGGCCCGAACCGGCCGGTCCGCGCGACGCTCTCGCCCAGGGGACGCAGCAGCGGCGCGGCCACCTTCAGCATCAGCACCGCGAACAGCGCCGTCAGGGCGATGGTGCGCACCGCGTCGCCGGGACCCGCGTCCAGGTGCATCGCCGACAGCACCGCGAGGACGCACCAGGCGAGGGCGTCGTCGACGGCGGCCGCCACCAGGGTGAGCTTCCCGAGGGGGGAGTTCTCCAGGCCCCGCTCGTACAGGATCCTGGCCAGCATGGGGAACGCGGTCAGCGACAGCGCTCCCCCGACGAACAGGGCGAACTCCCACCGGCTGACGTCGGGGCGCGAGAGCGTCTCCCACAGGAGCAGGCCGACGCAGGAGCCGAGGACCAGGGCGGGGACGATACCGGAGACCGCGAGCGGTCCCGTCCGGCGGCCCTGGCCGGGCGGCGACGCGCCGTGGTCCAGCCCGGCGCCGACCAGGAACATGTACAGCGTCAGCCCGATGGTGCTCAGCACGTACAGGACGGGCCTGACCTCGGCGGGGAACACGGCCGCCTGGGCCTCGGGGAACAACTGGCCGAACAGCGTCGGGCCGAGGAGGACGCCGGCGACCATCTCGCCGAGGACGCGCGGTTGCATCATCATCAGCGCCAGCCGGCCGCAGATCGCCGCGGCCAGCAGGATGACGACCAGGGCGGGCAGTACCTTGAGGATCAGTTCGAGGTTCGCGTCACCGGCGGTGACCTGTGCCAGGGTGGGCATGTCGTTTCTCCGCTCGTGGTCCGGACGGTCATCTGCTCGGCGCGGCGGCCCGACGGTCGGCCTCCGCGAAGTGGCGCTCGCACAGCCGCTGCCTGCGCGCGTCCCAGACCATGTAGGTGCCGAGGACGAGCTGTACGAGGCTGCGCCAGACGTCCTCCCAGCGGTCGCGGAACCGCACGAACACCAGCGTCGCCCGGTGGGCCGCCCCCCTGGGGGCACCCCGCGGGACGAGCAGGCACGGTCCCCGGTTGGGCATCGACCGGGTGTGGGAGGCGGAGGAGTCGAGGGCGTACGCGCGCAGGACCTCCCGCGCCGCGACCCGCATGGTGATCGGCGCCAGCCGCCAGGCGGGGCAGGGGCGGTTGGCGGCGACGCCGAACGGGATGTGGTTGAGCTCCCGGACCGGCGGCCGGTCCGGACGGGGGCGGTCGGAGGCGGGACAGCCGGGGGCCGGACGGTCGGAGGCGGGGCGGTCGGGGGCCGGACGGTCGGAGGCGGGGCGGTCGGAGGCGGGACCGTCCTGGCCCAGGTCGCCCCGGCCGGAACGGCCCGGCTCCGGCCGGAGCTGGCCCGGACGGAGCCGGCCCGGACGGTCCAGGTGTGAGTAGTCCGAGTGCGAGCGGTCCATGCCGAAACGGCCGGGATCGAAACGGTCGGGGTCGGGGAAGCCCTCGCGGTGGAAGGCGGGGTAGTCGAAGCACAGTACCGAGCCGGCCGGGATCGTCGTGCGCTCGTCGAGGGGGATGTCGCCGGTGGTGACGCGGTGGGCGACACCGAAGAGCGGGTAGAGCCGCAGCGTCTCGGAGATGACGCGGTCGAGGTGGCGCTCGTCACCCCGCTCGTCGCCCGCGAGGACCCCGGCCTGGGCGTCCGGGTGCTGGGCGAGGACCATCAGCAGGTGGGCCGTGGCCTCCGACATCTGGACGACCGCGGTGTTGAAGAAGGTCCCCTGCAGATAGAGGGCCTGCTCCCGGGCCGACAACCCCGCCGGGAGCCGGTCCCGCACCCGGGGCAGCAGTCCGGCGAGATGGCGGGTCAGCCGGTCGCGCCGGTCCATGTGCCGCAGCCCGCAGCACTTGAGCGCGGTGACGACGTCGTCCGCGTTGCCCACGATCAGGTCACGCGCCACCGGCGGGCACGGCTCGCCGAAGACGAGTTCGTAGTAGAACTCCGCCCAGACCGGCATCATCAGGTCGCGCAGCCGGACCAGTCCCCCCGCGTCCCGCAGCGCCCGGCCGACGCAGCGGCGGGTGAGCTCCTCGGCCTCCACGCGCGGCACGGAGAGGAAGCCGCGCGTGGCGCGGGCGACCGCGTCGTACCGCTCCCCCGCCTCAAGGTGTTCCTGGTGCAACTCGGCGCCCGGCGACAGCCAGTACCAGAACAGGTCCGACAGCGCGGCCCCCCTGCTCCGGCCGCCGGCCGCCGGGTGGGAGTAGATC
Source organism: Streptosporangium vulgare (assembly GCF_042428775.1). Taxonomy (NCBI): domain Bacteria; kingdom Bacillati; phylum Actinomycetota; class Actinomycetes; order Streptosporangiales; family Streptosporangiaceae; genus Streptosporangium; species Streptosporangium vulgare. Next base: position 13,678 of record NZ_JBHMBS010000029.1, read on the forward strand.
TCCCTGAACCTCTCGACGCCGACCAGGTCTCCGGGGACGGTGATCCCCTCCTCCCCGTTGACCCGGGCGAAGACCCGCGTCCGCAACGCCACGATCCTGGCGGGGAGCCACCGGGGCAGGCTCAGCACGGCGGCGGCGGCGACCGCGACCGCCACCGCCCTGACCGGCGCGGTCACCGGCATGACCGTCGCACCATGTCCGGGTCGAGGTCGTGGACCGACGCGCAGCCGCACAGGGTGAGCGCGTGCTCGACCTCCGCGCGGAGCAGGTCGAGCACGCGGGTCACGCCGCGCTCGCCGTCCGCGGCCAGCCCCCAGATCACCGGGCGGCCGACCGCGACCGCGCGGGCGCCCAGCGCCAGCGCCTTCAGGACGTCGGTGCCGCGCCGGACGCCTCCGTCCATCAGCACCGGGACGGCCCCGCCGACGGCGGCCACGATCTCCGGCAGCAGGTCGACGGCGGCCGGGACCGTGTCGAGCTGGCGGCCGCCGTGGTTGGACACCAGCAACCCCGAGACACCGTGGCCGAGCGCCAGGCGCGCGTCGGCGGGGTGCGTCACGCCCTTGAGGACGATCGGGAGCCGCGTCATCTCCCGGAGCAGGCCGATGTGCTCCCAGGAGATCTCCGGCGACATGACGATCGGCCGTACCCGCCCGCCGTCGCGCAGGTTCTCGCAGGCCATCCCCTCGGGCAGGTCCTGGAGGCCGTGGTGGCGCTCCCGGTCCCGCAGGCCCCGGGCCGGTGAGTCCACCGTGACGACCAGCGCCCGGCACCCGGCCGCCTCGGCGCGCCGCACGAGCGTCTCGGTGAAGGCCATGTCCGGCTGGACGTAGAGCTGGAACCACAGGGTGGCCCCGGGCGCCGCCGCGGCCACGTCCCCGACGGCGACGGTGGAGGCCATGCTCACGATCATGATCGTCCCGGCGGCGGCCGCCGCCCGCGCGGTGGCCCGCTCGCCCTCGGGGTCGGCGAGCCGGTGGAACGCGGTCGGCGCCACCAGCACGGGCATGGCCGCCCGGCCGCCCGGCAGGGTGACGTCGGTCCGGGGTCTCCCGGCGCCGCGCAGCACCCGTGGCAGCAGGGAGAGCCTCCCGAACGCGGCCTCGTTGGCCCGTACGGTGACCTCGTCCCCGGCCCCGCCGGCGAAGTAGTCGTAGTGCTCCGGGGCGAGGCGCGCGCGGGCCGTGGCCTCGAACTCGCGCGGGGTCCGCGGCTCCGCCGGTGCGTCCGGGGCCGTCGGCGCCGCCGAGGTCGCCGGGGTCGCCGGGGCCGTTCGTGTCCTCGCGTCCGTCACGTGCGGGAAATGTTCGTCCGCCGCGTGCGGCGTCCCCGCGTCCGCCATGTGCGGGGAGCGTTCGTCCGCCGCGTGCGGCGTCCCCGCGTCCATCACGCCGGGATCGAGGCGGCCTGGCGGGCGAAGAACGCGCGGAGCGGTTCGACGTGGGTCTCCCGGGAGGTCCACTCGTTCTCCAGGTTCTCGGTGACGTGGTGAACGGCCGGCGGCGCGCCGGCCCGGTGGTGCCGCACCACCGGGTGCAGGTAGTGGCCCTCCGCGGCGCGCTCGGCGTCGTTCTGCCGGATCCGGCCCACCCCGATGTCGAAGGGATCGACCTTGTCGTGCTCCGGCCCGTACTCCAACGTGATCGTGAAGTGGCCGCCGTCGCCGATCGGCGGGCCCTCCAGGTCGACCGGGAGCTCCTCCAGGTAGCGCGCCCCGCCGTGGCCGTCGAGGACGACGACGTCGCCCAGCAACCCGAACTGCTGCCACAGCGCCGAACTGCGGTTGACCCGTTCGAGCACCGCCGCCGCGAGCGCCTCCGGATCGGCCGGGAGCTCGTGGCCGGGCCATCCGGCGCCGTGGTACCTGTTCTCCAGGATGCGGTGCAGCGCCCGGGTGCCGTACCGGAAGCCGTGGATGAACCCGCTGGTGCCGCGCTTGAAGTCACGGGACTGCGTCAGGGTCCCGGCGAAGTAGAGGTCGGGCACGTTGACCGACTCGTAGGCGGGGGTGAGCGCGGGGAACCTGTCGTTGATCGTCAGATCCGGGCGGCACTCCTCGGAGAAGATCGAGGCGTCGATCCGGAAACCGGTGCAGACGACGACCCTGTCGTACGGGATGTCCTTGGTGACCTCGTCGGCGCGGGCGAAGCTCACCGTCACCAGGTACGAGCCGTCGGCCTGGCGCTCGATCCGCCTGACGTCGCCGTCCAGCACCGCGTTCTGGGACTTGAGCTGGTAGGTGTCGAGGAAGTTGTTGTTGACCGCGCGCAGGTTCCCCACGAAGTGGGTGCGCCACGCCATCCGGATGGAGCTCGGCCCGGCGACGTGGATCACCGCGGCCGTCTCGACCAGGCTGTCGGCCGTCTCGAACGCCGAGTTGCCCTTGCCGATGACGAGCACCCGCTGGTTCACGTATCCGGACGGGTCGGTGGAGAAGGTGCCGTAGGGTTCGGCCGTCTCGATGCCCGGTATCGGCGGGATGTTGGGCCGGCTGACCCCGGTCGCGACGACCAGCCGCCTGGCCTCGTGGGTCCGGCCGCGCTCGTCGGTCACCAGGAAGTGGCCCGTGCCCGGGGCGCGGGTGACCTGGGAGACGCGGGCGTCGTAGGTGACGCGCAGGTCGCAGGCCGCGGCGAAGTCGGCGAGATAGCGGACCATGTCGTCGGCCTCGGGGAAGTAGCGGTCGCTGTAGCGGGTGAACAGCAGGGCGGGATCGTCCGACAGCAGCGAGTTCCAGTCCATCCGGAGGTTGAGCTCCGGGTCGTCCGTCCCGGTGTACCTCTTGTTGATCGAGATGAGCTGCCGGTGGCGCGGGAAGGTCCGGAAGAACGTGCCCGGCGCGGGGCCCGCCTCCAGGATCGAGTAGCTCCGCCCCGCCTTTCCGAGGAAGTACCCCAGTTGCAGGCCCGCGGGGCCGGCACCGATCACCACGTAGTCCAGGGCGTTGTCCGGCACGGACACCTCCGTCACAGCGATCTGGTCGAACGGACGTCCCCAGTGTTGGCGGGGAATTCTCAGAGCACGATCAGAGGACCGGCCGGTCGAGCAGGTCCAGCAACGCGCGCTTGTCGGGCTTGCCGCTCGCGGCGACCGGGACGGAGGGCAGCGTCGTGATCGTCCAGGGGACGCTGCCCTCACCGAGTTCGTCGCCCACCAGCGCGGCCAGCGCGTCGCGGTCCGGGTCCCTGCCCTCGGCCGGCACGACGAACGCGTGGACGGCCTCTCCCGTCAGCTCGTCCGGGGCCCCGGCCACGTACGCCTCGGCGACGTCGGGATGGCTGCTCAGCACCCGCTCGACGGCTCCCGCGTACACCACCATCGCGTTGACGATGATCACGTCGCGGGTACGGCCGGCGAGGTGCAGGAACCCCTCCTTGTCCAGGTGGCCGAGGTCCCTGGTGCGCAGCCGGCCCTCCCGCAGGGTCTCGCGGGTCTCCTCCGGATCCCCCCAGTAACCCGACATCAGGTACGGGCTGCGCACGTGGACCTCACCGGTCTCTCCGGTGGCCACCTCGCGGCCCTCCTCGTCACGCACGCTGATCTCGACGCCCGGGTACGGCCGCCCGACCGAGGACAGGGCGTCGTCGGGGAACGCGGCGATGTCCGCGGGGGTGAGCACCGAGATCAGGCCCGCCTCGGTCTGCCCGTACCCCTGGTAGACCACGGGACCGAGCCGGTCCACGGCCTCCGCCAGACGCCCAGGGCCGAGCGGCGACCCGGAGACCATCAGCGCGCGCAGGCACCCGACGTCGACCCGCTCGTCCCTGAGCAGGTCGAGCATCCGGCACAGGCGCGGCACGGTCACGATGGAGCCGGTGATCCGGTGACGTTCGAGCGCGTACGGGAACAGGGGCCGCCCGTCCTCCTCGGGGATCACCGCGGTGCCGCCGCCCAGCAGGCACAGCGCCAGGAAATCCACGATCACCATGCTCGCCAGGGTGCCGAACAGCAGGTAGCGCCCGAAGCCCGCGGCGAGCTCCTCCGTGACCGGGGACCACAGGCGGGGCTGCCACGACCAGTGCTCGCCGAGCGCGCGGTAGGTGATCGCGCACCCTTTGGGGCGGCCGGTGCTGCCGCTGGTGAAGCTCAGGGCGGCCACGTCGTCCGGGCGGCCCGCGGCGACGAGGAGCCGCCCCTCCCCGGCGCCCGCGAGCAGGTCGATCGCCGGCACCGGCGAGGGACACGGCCCCAGCGAGAGCAGCGTGACGGGTCCGGCGGCCCGAAGCAGTTCCGGCGTCACGGTGGACCGGTCGACGAGGAGGGCGTCGACCCCCATCCCGAGCACGTGGGCGAGATGCCCCGCCGGGTAGCCGGGCCGGACGCCCACGACCCGGCAGCCCAGCGCGTGGGCGGCCATGTGGGCGGCGAACGCCTCGGGGGAGACGGCCGTGCGGACGGCGACGGCCCGGCCGGGGCCCAGCCCGGCGTCGAGCATCGCCCCCGCCAACCGCGAGATGATCTCCAGTAGCTCACCTCGCGAGACGACCCTGTCCCCCTGCTCGAAGGCCGGGTCGCCGGGCGAGCTCCGCAGCGCTTCGAGAAGGGTGTGCGGGAACGGCGGCTCGGCGGGACCACCCATGGTCGGCTCCTCTGGTTTCACGCGGTTCACCGCGGCGTCTTCGCGACTCCGGATCTCTTCGGGGTCTCTTCCGGGGCGTTTCCTGGACCCTCGCGGGCCTTCGGACTCGTCCGAAGTGGCACGCCGTCGCATGACCGGCATGTCGCTCACCACGAAGCTAGACAGCGCAGATCAGAGAATCATCAGAGATCCCGCCCGGACGTCCGCCGCGTCCATGGGGCACGGCGGCCGTCAGCCGGGCGGCGGACGGTCACCCCCCCGTCATGGGCCGGCCGGTCACGGCGTGGCGTCCTCCCAGTGCGGGGTGTGCGATTCGATGTCCTCCGGCACGCGAATCCGCCCGTTCACGAGAACGAGTGGTGCGATCTCGGCGCTCTCGTGGAGGCGCAGGTAGCCGACGAAGGATTCGACACCGCCGGCATGTGCGCCGGCCGAGCACCGGCCGAGCCAGTCAAGCAGCGTCCGGAGCCGGTAGAAGTCGTCGGGATGGAGTTCCTGGCGTACCGTCAGCGCCCAGCCGTCCGGTCGCTCCCGCGCGACCAGCTCGGCGACGAGCGGCCCCCCACCCGCCAGGCAGCGCCGCGCTGCGCGAACACGGGCTCCGCCTCCGCGTCCTCCCACTCGCAATCGGGGTCGTCGGGATCACCGAGTGGATAGGTTTCCGCGTATCTGTCAGAGCCGATCGGCAGCCGCTCAGGTCGTGGCCCCTGCCCCACATGCCACCGCAGCTCGGCGAGCTCGTCGTCGGTCACGCCGGCACGGATGTCCACCGACAGCACGAGTTCGTAGACGTCCCCCATCGGCACACCGTACCGTCGCGACGCCCTGGGAGATCGTTCCGTGAGGAGTTCGCACAGGACGTGACCGTCGCGGTCGGCTCGGTCAGGATCGGCGGACAGATCGACGGTCTGCCGGTTCACCCGGGTTGGCGTCCAACGCCCCCCATGACTCGGGTCACGCATGGGCTGGTGTGAAGGCAGGTCAGGTGCCGGCGTGGGCGGGTCGTCGCCGTCGGCCGCTCGGGATGCGGGCGAGCGCAGAAGGCCGGACAGCCGTTGGACACGGACGGGCGTGCCCAACGGACCTCCTGCGGGCCGTCCGCTCAGCCGCCCGGCCGAAAACCACCCGGCGGGCCTTCCTCCGCGCGGAGCCACCTTGTGGCCCCGAAGCCTTCAGCCCGTCCGAGGATCCGAAGTCCGTCCGGCCCCGGCACGGACTCGCAGGGGATCGTCACCACGCGCCGGGCGTGGCTCCGGCCCGGAGCCGCCGGAGGTCGTCGCCTCCACGTGAAAGATCGCGACCTCAAAGTGAATCTGACCGCGCCCGGCCGATCGAATGACCGTCCATGGGGCACAGCCAACAGGTGAGCAGCGGACGGCCCGGGCGCGGGGCGGTGCGGGAGCGGCCTTCGACGGTGAGACCGCGCGCACGCGTGGCGAGCGCGCTCGGCGCGGCCTCGCTGGCCGCGATGGTCGTCGCGCAGGTCGCCTCGGGGCTGCAGCCCCGGCCGATCACGCTGACCAGCGTGGTCGTCCTGCTGCTGGCGGCGAGCGCGCTGGCGTTCGCCTGCGTGACCCACCCCCCGGCCAGGGCCGTCGCGGCGTTCGCCGCCGTGGTCGCGACCGGGTACGCCGCCGAGTGGATCGGGATCAGGACGGGCCTGCCGTTCGGCGACTACCACTACACCGGCGTCCTGTGGCCCGCGCCCGGCGGGGTGCCGGTGATCGTGGCGCTGGCGTGGGGCGGCATGGGACTGGCGGCCCACGCGGTGGCCGCCGCCGTCGCGCCGGTGAGCCGGGCGGCGCGGATCGTCACGGGGGCGCTCGCCCTCACCGCCTGGGACCTGTTCCTGGACCCGCAGATGATCCGGCTGGGCCTGTGGGTCTGGCACGACCCCGGCCCCTACCGGGGCGTTCCCCTCGTCAACTTCGCCGGCTGGCTCGTCGTCTCCCTGCTGGTGATGGCCCTGCTGGAGCGCGTACTGGCCGGGCCGACGGCGTGGAGCGCCGGGCTGGTGTCGATCTACACGGTGATGGCGGTCATGGAGACCGTCGGCTTCGCGGTCGTCTTCGTCCCGCCGGACCCGCTGGTGGCCACGGCCGGAGGGCTCTCGATGGGGGCGTTCACCCTGCTCGCCTGGCGGCGCGGACGCGGGAGACGGCCGGATCCCGAGGCGGGGCGAGCGTGATGGCGACGACTTCACCCGTCGGAGCCGTGACAGGGACCAGGCCAGGAAGCGGAACCGAGAACGGAGGGGAACGCGGATGCCGGAGGTAGCGGTGATAGGCGGCGGCGTCGGGGGCATGGTCTCCGCGCTGCTGCTGGCCCGGCAGGGACATCAGGTGCGGCTGTACGAGCGGCTCCCCCGGCTGGGCGGCAAGCTCGCCGAGCACACCAGGGACGGTTTCACCTTCTCCGTCGGCCCCTCGCTGCTCACCCTGCCCGGTGTCTTCACCGATCTCGGGCTCGAACTCGACCTGGTGGAACTCGACGAGCTGTGCCGCTACCGCTTCGCCGACGGCTCGACGCTGGCGGCGTACCGCGACCCGGCCCGGATGGCCGCCGAGGTCGACCGGCTCGCCCCCGGTGAGGGCCGCGCCTGGCTGGCCTTCCACGACTGGGCGCGGGACTGCTTCGAGGCGTCGCGCCGCACCTTCTTCACCGGCCCGCTCACCCGGCCGCCCACCGAGGCCCGCCTGTCGGACCTGCTGGCGGTGGCGCCGGGCCGTACCCTCGACGGCCTGGCCCGCCGCTTCTTCACCGACCCGCGCCTGCGCCAGTACGTCGGCCGCTACGCGACCTACGCGGGCTCCAGCCCGTACCGCGCCCCGGCCGCGCTGGGGTGCGTCCCGGCGATCGAGCACGGCGAGGGCGGCTGGTACGTCCCCGGAGGATTGCCCCGCATCGCCGACGCCCTGACCCTGATGCTGGAGAAGGCGGGGGTGGAGGTCGTCCTGGGCGCGGAGGTGGCGCGGGTGCTCGCCGACGGCGAGCGGGTCAGGGGGGTGCGGCTCGCCTCCGGGGAGCGCGAGCGCGCCGACATCGTGGTCGCCAACACCGACGCGGCGGCGCTGTACGGGCGGCTGCTGCCCGACCGGCGGCGGTTTCGGCGCATCGCCGGGCTCGGCACCTCCTCGTCGGTGTTCCTGCTGCTGGCCGGGGTGGAGGGCAGGACCGAGGGGCTGGGGCACCACTCGATCGTCTTCTCCGGCGACTACGAGCGGGAGTTCGGCGACATCTTCCGGCGGCGCAGGCCACCGGAGGACCCGACCGTCTACATCGGCCGCTCGGTCGTGGACGACCCGTCGCAGGCCCCGCCGGGCACGGAGAACTGGGTGATGCTGGTCAACGTCCCGGCCCGCGACCCCGGCCGGTGGCCGATGTCCCCCGAGGCGTACCGGGACCTGGTGCTCGACCGCCTGGCCTCCAGGGGGCACGACCTGTCGGGACGGCTGCGCTTCGTGGACCTGTTCACCCCCGCCGACCTGCGCGACCGGTACGGCGCGTGGGGCGGCTCGATCTACGGCGGCGCCTATTCCGGCAGGCTCGCTCCCTTCCGCCGCCCCGGCAACCGGGGCCCCCGGCACGGCCTGTACCTGGTGGGCGGTTCGGCGCACCCCGGCGGCGGGCTGCCGCTGGTCGCGATGGGCGCCCGCATCGTCGCCTCGCTCGTACGGGAGGACTTCCCCGGCGCTCCCTCGGGCGCGGGCGGTTCCCGGAGCCGCACGGCCGGGACCACCCGGTGAGCCGGACGGCGAGGCCGTCGCGGCACCCGGACCGCGTGGACCGTACGGACCATGCGGACCGCGTGGACCATACAGATCAGGCAGATCAGGCAGACCGGGCGGCCCGGCCTGGGGAGGCAACGCGACCCGCGCCGAAGGTACGACCTGCGAAGACACGACTCGCGGAGGCACGACGATGAGACTCCTGACCGCGCTGCAGGCCGTCGCCGCGCTGGCCGTGGCGGTGCGGCTGGCCAGGGGGCGGCGTCGCCGGCCCCCGCTGGCCCCCGTACGGGCGGCGTCGCCGCGCGTCTCGGTGGTGATCCCCGCCCGCGACGAGGAGGCCCGCCTGGGCCCGTGCCTGTCGGCGGCGCTCGCCGATCCGGACGTCGCGGAGGTCCTCGTCGTCGACGACGAGTCACGCGACGGTACGGCGCGGCTGGCCTCGGGGCTCGGCGCGAGGGTCGTCGCGGGGGCGCCGCTCCCCGAGGGCTGGGTGGGCAAGCAGTGGGCGCTGCTGCAGGGCGTCGAGGCGGCGAAAGGTGAGGTCGTGGTGACCCTGGACGCGGACACCCGGCCCGCGCCGGGGTTGTTCGGCGTGCTCGCGGCGGCCCTGGAGGAGTACGACCTGGTGAGCGCGGGCCCCCGGTTCGTCTGCGAGGGAACGGCCGAGCAGGCGTTGCACGCCTCGTTCCTGGCGACGCTGGTCTACCGCTTCGGCCCGATCGGGCCGGCCACTCCCCCGCCCCCGCACCGGGCGATGGCCAACGGCCAGTGCACGGCCTTCCGCCGCGCGGAGATGCTGGACGCCCACGGATTCGCGCGGGTGCGCGGGCACCTGACCGACGACGTGGCGCTGGCCAGGACCCTGGCCGCCGACGGCTGGGCCGTGGGGTTCCTGGACGCCGGGGGCCTGCTGGAGGTCGACATGCACGACTCGGCCGCCGGGGTGTGGCGGGAGTGGGGGCGGTCGCTGTCGCTGCGCGACGTCACCGCGCCGGGCCGGCAGGCGGCCGACCTGGCCGTGGTCTGGCTGACCGCCGCGCTGCCCGTGCTCCGGCTGGTGACCGGCCGCCCCACCCGGCTCGACCTGGGCCTGCTGGCCGTACGGCTGCTGCTGGTCGGCGCGCTGCGCGGCAGCTACACGCGGCCGGGGCCGGGCGTGCTGCTCTCCCCGCTGCTGGACCCGTTGGCGGTCCTGCGGCTGACGCAGGTCACGCTGCGCCCGGTACGCGACTGGCGGGGCCGCGCCTATCCGGCCGCCACGACGGCCTCCCGCCTCGGCTCCGGTGCGACGGGCGCGCGACCAGGTCCGGACACGATGGGCGCCCGCTCCGGCGGGGCCGCGACGGGCACGCGGCCGGGACCGGACACGCGACCAGAAACGGACACCAGCCGGGACCGGACACGCGGCCGGGAGCGGGCACGCGACCGGGACCGAGACCGGACATGACACCGGGAGCGGCCACGCGGCCGGGGCCGGACGTCCGGCCTCGGCCGGACGCGCCTCGGGGGCCGGTCACGACGGGCGGTCGGTCCGCGCCGCCTGACCGAAGCGCAGCCCGATGAGGCACATGAGCAGGCCGGTCGCGGCCACGTGCGTGACCGGCGCGAAGAGCAGCTGGAACAGCGGGATGCCGAAGACACCGGTGCGCGCCCCGATCGCGAAGGACCGCGTCACCACGGCGACCCCGACCAGGGCGGCCACCCCGAGCAGGAAACCCGGCGGGCAGATGACGGCGAAGCCGCCCACGAAGGCGAGGATCGACCGGCCGCCCCTGAACCCGGCGAAGACCGGCCAGGCGTGCCCGGCCATGGCGGCGGCCACCGCCAGATACGCCGGCAGCACGCTGTCGCCGCTCACCCCGGCGGGCCAGGTGAGGTGCGTGCCACCGGCCCACAGGCCGAGCAGCCCGGCGAGCGTGCCCTTGAGCGTGTCGCCCGCGAAGACCGGCACGGCGGCCCGCCAGCCGAGCCGCTGCCTGACGTTCCAGAAGCCGGGGTTGCGGTCGCCGACCTCGCGGGGGTCGAACCCGTGCGCGCGGGCGACCAGCACGGCGACCGGCACGGATCCGAGAAGGTAGCCGCCGATGACCGAGACGAGCAGCGGAACCATCGCTTCCTTTCATCTCATGAGATATGCGGATATAGGGGCTATGCGGTACATGGCGTTCGACCGGCCGGTGCTGGGAAGGACGCCGGGGCTGACGTTCTGGCGGCTGCTCGGCTCCGGCCGCGGGGCCTCGACGAGCATGGGCGCGGACCTGCGCCGCTGGGCCCTGCTGGCGGTGTGGCGCGACGAGCGGGACCTGGACCGCTTCCTGAGCGACTCCCCGGTGGCCGCGCGCTGGCGGAGCGAGGCGCGGGAGTCCTGGCAGGTGCGGCTGGTTCCCCTCGCCTCACGCGGCCGCTGGGACGGGGTGGACCCGTTCGGCCCTCTCCCCGCAGGCCCGTCCGCCCTTTCCCCCGCGACGGGGGACCTGTCCGCTCCTCCCCCCGGCACCGGGGGCCCGTCCGGCCCTCTTTCCCGGGACGTGCTCGGCCTTCCGCCCCGGGAAGCGCCCGGCTTTCCCTCCAGCGGCACGTCCGGCCTTCCCCCCGGAGACGCATCCGGCTTCTCTCCCGGGAGCGCGTCCGGCCTTCCCCATGACGCATCCGGCTTCTCTCCCGAGGGCGCGTCCGGCCTTCCCTTTGGGAGCACGCCGAGCTTCTCTCCCGGGGGCGCGCACGGGCCCGATCCCGGCGGTCCCGTCGCCGTGCTGACCCGCGCCTCCATCCGGCCCGCCCGCCTGGTGGCGTTCTATCGTTCGGTCCCCGGAGTGGACCGCCTCCTGGCGGAGCAGGAGGGCTGCCTGGCCTCGGTCGGCGTCGGCGAGTGGCCGCTCGCCAGGCAGGGCACGTTCTCGCTGTGGCGCGACGCCGCCGCGGTGCGCGACTTCGCGCACCGGGGGTCGGCGCACCGGCGAGTGATCGGCAGGACCCGCGCGGAGGGCTGGTACTCCGAGGAGCTGTTCGCCCGGTTCTCCCCGTACGCCAGCGAGGGCACCTGGGACGGCGCCGACCCCCTGGCCTGACCTGGCCCGGTCCGCCCGCCACCGCGGCCACGGTCCCGCTCAACTCCCGCCCCCGCTCAACGGACGGGTTCCGCGGTGAGGTGGTCCCCGAAACGGGTCGCGACCCCGCCCTCGGCGAGGTCGTGCGCCACCGCGCAGGCGCGTGCGATCGTCGCCGCCCGCGAGGAGCCGTGCGCGACGACGACGGTGCCGCTCAGCCCGAGCAGCGCCGCCCCGCCGTGGGTCTCGGGGTCGTAGCGGCGGGCCACCTCCCGCAGATCCTCGGCCCCGGCGACACCGGAACGCGCCACCAGCGTCAGCGCGGCCCGTACGGAACCCTCGACGTTCTTGAGCACCACGTTGCCGGTGAAGCCGTCGGTGACGATCACGTCGACGGCGCCCGCGAGCACGTCGTGGCCTTCCACGTTGCCGTGGAAGCGGAGCGGCAGACCGGGAAGCAGCTCACCGGCCCTGCGCGTCAGCCGGTTGCCCTTGCCCGGTTCCGAGCCGATCGACAGCAGGCCCACCGACGGGTCGGCGACGCCGAGCACGAGCTGGGCGTAGGAGACGCCGAGCAGCGCGAACTGGGCGATCATCTCCGGGGTGGGGTCGGAGGTCGCCCCCGCGTCGATCAGCACGGTGGCGCCGCCGGTGACCGAGGGCAGCGCGATGGCCAGGGCGGGCCGCAGGACACCGGCGGCGCGGCCGATGCCACGGATGGCGCACGAGACGACCGCTCCGGTGGATCCGGCCGACACGAACGCCGACGCCGCTCCGTGCCGTACGAGATCGCAGCCGACCGTCAGGCTGGTCGTGCCGGAGGAGACCGCTCCCGCGCCCCGCTCGGTCATCGGGACGACGTCCTCGGCGTGCACCACGTCGATCTCGGCGGCGGCGCCGTGCCGGTCGAGCTCGGCGCGGATGTCCCCGGCCCTGCCCACCAGCAGCACGGGGACCCCCAGCTCGCGCCGGGCCGCCACCGCCCCGGCGACCGTCTCGACCGGGCCGTGGTCTCCGCCCATCGCGTCGACGACCACAGGTTCCGACATCACGCCCTCCTGACGACGGTGGTGGACGACCCCAGGAACGAGGACGACCTCACGAACGAGGACGGCCCCGCGACAGGCGCCCTCGTGACGGTCCGCCCGGCGACAGGCGACACGACGACGGGCCGTCCGGCGGCGAACGACACCGCGACGGACGACGCTGTGACGGACGACGCTGCGACAGACGCCGCCGCGACGGACCGGACGGCGACGGCCCCGTACGGCCGGTTCACGGGATCTCGACGGTCAGGCGGCGTTCGGCGCGGTCGGCCGCGGACGCCGCGAGCAGGTGCCGCGCGAAGATCGCCGCTCTTCGCCGCCGGGGCACGGCGACCCTCATGCCGAGGACGTCGTAGCGGGCGGCCTCGATCCGGTCGAGGATGCCGCCGTACAGCTGGAAGGCCGCGCGGATGCACGGCCGGGAGGAGGGGGTCAGCATGCCGATGCCCTCCACGGCCCGCGCGTAGTGGTCCCTGGCCCGCCGGGCCTGGAAGGCCAGCAGCTCGCGCAGGGCCGGGGTGCAGCCACCGCGCCCCAGGTCGGCCACCGTCACCCCGAACCGCTCCAGGTCCTCCAGCGGGAGGTAGACCCGGCCGCGTTCCAGATCCTCGGCGACGTCGCGCAGGAAGTTGGTCAGTTGGAAGGCCAGTCCCAGCTGGCGGGCCGGTTCGCGGGCCTTGCCCTCCATGCCGGGCAGCGGTTCGAGGACGGGCAGCATCATGGTGCCGATCACCGCGGCCGAGCCCTCCATGTAGGCGAGCAGGTCGTCGTAGGTCGCGTAGCGGGTGACGGTCAGGTCGGCCCGCATCGAGCGCAGGAACGCGCCGATGTCGCCGTGGTCGACGCCGAAGGAACGCACGGTCTGCGCGAACGCGGGAAGCACCGGGTCCTCGGTGGTCCCGCCCGCCAGGGTGGTGGCCAGCCGGGCGGACAGTCCGTCGAGCGCCCGCTCCCTGTCGCCGGTCATCGTGAAGGAGTCGACGATCTCGTCGGCGTAGCGCGCGAAACCGTACAGGGCGTGCACGTGCGGGCGCTTCCAGGCGGGCAGCAGCAGGGTCGCCAGGTAGTACGAGCGGCCGTGACGGGCGTTGAGCCTGCGGCAGAACTCGTAACTCGCGGTCAGGGTCATCGGGCGCTCTCCAGTACGCGCTCCGCGGCGAGCCTGCCGGAGATCAGCACCGGGGGCACCCCCACCCCCGGCGCGGTGTACATCCCGGCGAAGTGCAGCCCGGGAACGCGCCTGGCCGCGCCCGCCGGCCGGAACCAGGCCGTCTGGCTGAAGCGGTGGTCCAGCGCGAACGGGGTGCCCGCCGAGTGGCCGAGCCGCGCCCAGGCGGGCGGGTCGAGGGTGAGCCTCGGCGCGGAGGACAGGTCGCCGTAGCCGAGGTCGGCGAGCCTGCCGAGCAGCCGGTCCTCCAGCCTCGGGGTGAGCCGGTCCCAGTCGGCGCCGCCGCGCAGGTTGGCCGTCGGCTCCAGCACGGTGAGGGTGGCGTGGCCACGCGGCGCGGCGCCGGTGTCGGACTCCGGGTAGGTGACCAGCAGGTTCGGGTCCGGCTGTGGCCGCCCGGCCCGCAACGCCTCGAAGGTGGCGTCCCACTCCCCGCCGAAGTGCAGGGTGTGGTGCGCCTGCCCGGCCAGGCGCCGGTCGAGGCCGAAGTGCAGCACCAGGCAGGAGGGCGAGTAGCGGGGACGGCGCAGCCGCCAGTCGCCCGCGCCCTTCGGGAGCAGCCCGGTGTGGGCGCGGGACAGGTCGCAGGCGACCACGACGTTGTCCGCCGCCAGGCGCTCCCCGGTGTCGAGCCTGACCCCGGAGACCCCGGAGGGTCCCGCCTCGACCTTCACGGCGCGCACCCCGTACCTGAGGCGCGCGCCCGCCTTCTCGGCCAGCGCGGCCAGGGCGCGCGGGATGGCGTGCATCCCGCCCTCGCGCGGGAAGAAGACGCCCCCGACGGTGTCCATGTGGGCGATGACCGCGTAGATCCCGAGCGCCCGCCGGGGCGGCAGGCCCACGTACAGGGCCTGGAAGGTGTGCGCCTTGACCAGTCGGTGGTCGGTGAGGTGGCTCTTGACGAGGGAGTCCAGGCTGCGGAAGCCGCCCAGCGCCGCGAGGCGGGCGAGGACGCGCGGCCGGGCGAGGTCGCGCAGCCGCGTCATGTCGCGGTCGATGAAGGCGGGCCACTCCGCGTCGAACAGCTCGCCGAGCCGGGCGCGGAAGCGCCGGTACCTCTCGGCCTCCGCGGCGCCGCTCAGCTCGCGCACCCGCTCGGTCATGGCGTCCTCGCCGGCCACCACGTCCAGGTGGGAGCCGTCGTGGTAGCGCAGCCGGTAGTACGGGTCCAGCCGCCGCAGCGGGAGCGCGCTCTCCATGTCCTCCCCCGCGGCGGCGAAGACGTCGGCCAGCACCTCCGGCATGGTCAGCACCGAGGGGCCGGTGTCGAAGCGGTACTCGCCGAGGGTCGCCGTACCGCAGCAGCCTCCCGGCACGTCGTTCGCCTCCACGATCGTGACGTCCCGCCCGGCGGCGGCCAGCCGGACGGCGGCGGCCAGCCCGCCCAGACCGGCGCCGATCACCACCACCTGGCTCACGCGTTCCTCCTCGTCGCCAGGTCTCCGTGACCGGCCGGCGGGGCCGTGCCTCGCCCGGCACGGGTGCGCGTCCGCTCACCGGGCCGATCGGTCCCACACGTGACAGCGGCCATGGGCATCACTCCTTAGCGTCCATGGAGGACTTCGCGAGCGATACCGCGTCCGGATGCGTCCGTCCGGCGTCATGCCCACGGCCCATGACCGATGGCATCGGGCGACCCATCCCCGGGCGGGGCTACCGGTAAATCAACCCGTCGCGCAAGAAGGTGCAAAGGAAGCCACGAGGAACGCGCGGAGGAGCGGACAAAAAAGCGGATAAGAGATCGAACAGGTGAAGAAGGCGCGAAAGACCGAATCAGCGGCCGAGCAGCCGCACCGCGTCCTCGCGCATCTCGACCTTGCGGATCTTGCCCGTCACCGTCATCGGGAACCCGTCCACCAGGTGGACGTAGCGGGGGATCTTGTAGTGGGCGATCCTGCCCGCGCAGAACTCCCTGACCGCCTCCGCGGTCAGCGGGACCGCCCCGGGCCGCATGACGATCCAGGCCATCAGCTCCTCGCCGTACCGGGGGTCGGGAACGCCGATCACCTGGACGTCGTCGATGTCCGGGTGGCCGTGCAGGAACTCCTCCAGCTCGCGGGGGTAGACGTTCTCGCCGCCCCTGATCACCATGTCCTTGATGCGCCCGACGACGTTGACGTAACCGTCGTCGTCCATGGTCGCCAGGTCGCCGGTGTGCATCCAGCGAGCGGCGTCGATCGCCTCGGCCGTCCTGTCGGGCTCGTCCCAGTAGCCGAGCATCACCGAGTAGCCCCGGGTGCACAGCTCGCCGGGCTCGCCGCGCGGCACGGTCAGGCCGCTCTCCGGATGGACGATCTTGACCTCGATGTGCGGCATCGCCCGGCCGACCGTCTCGGTCCTGCGGGCCAGGTCGTCGTCGGTCCTGGTCATCGTGGACACCGGGGAGGTCTCCGTCATCCCGTAGCAGATGGCCACCTCGCGCATGTTCATCTCGCCGACCACCCGCTTCATGATCTCCACCGGGCAGGGCGAGCCCGCCATGATCCCGGTGCGCAGGCTCGACAGGTCGTACCCGCCGCCGGCCAGCTCGGCCAGCTCGGCGATGAACATGGTCGGCACGCCGTACAGGGAGGTGCAGCGCTCGCTCTCGACGGCCCGCAGGGTGGCGGCGGGGTCGAAGCCCGGCGCGGGGATGACGACGCAGGCCCCGTGGGAGGTCGCGCCCAGGTTGCCCATGACCATCCCGAAGCAGTGGTAGAAGGGCACCGGCAGGCAGACCCGGTCGTTCTCGTCGTAGCGGACCAGCTCGCCGACGAAGTAGCCGTTGTTGAGGATGTTGTGGTGCGACAGGGTCGCGCCCTTGGGGAAGCCGGTGGTGCCCGAGGTGTACTGGATGTTGATCGGGTCGTCGAAGGTGAGCGAGGCCATGCGCTCGCGCAGGCGCTCGGGGCGCACCGCCTCGGCCCCGGCCAGCAGTCGGCGCCAGCTGTCCTCGCCGATGTAGACGACGTCGGCGAACCCGATCTCGTCGACCATGGCGCGGTAGTCGCTCGTCTTGTGGCTCACCGCGCTGACCAGCAGCCGCATGCCGGACTGGCGGACGACGTAGTCCAGCTCGTGGCTCCGGTAGGCGGGGTTGACGTTGACCAGGATCGCGCCGATCTTCGCGGTGGCGTACTGGACGATCACCCACTCGGCGCGGTTGGGCGCCCAGATGCCGACCCGGTCCCCCTTGGCGACGCCCCGGGCCATCAGGGCGCGGGCCAGCAGGTCGACGTCGGCGTCCAGCTCGGCGTACGTCCAGCGGCGGCCGTCCGGCACGTCGACCAGGGCCTCCCGGTCGCCGAAACGGGCCACGGTCCGTTCGAAGTTCTCGCCGATCGTCTCACCGAGCAGGGGAGCGCCGGAGACGGCGCACGAGTAGGACAGCATGAGGGATACCTCCGGGTCGTTGAGACAGCCTGAACAACCTGAGCAACCAGACAACAAGGTGCACGCCGCTCACGCCTCGTGCAACAGGCGCCGCTGCGTCCGCAGCGGATCGTCGGCCACACCGGACGCGGCGTCGAAGACCATCACCTGCCTGCGGGCGCGTTCGTAGGGGGGCCAGCCCGGGTCGCCGTCGCGGGCGAACCGCACCCAGGCGCCGTGCATCGCCCCGGCCAGCGCCCTCGGCGGTTCCTTCCCCGCCGTACGCTCCACGCCCGGCGCGTCCAGCAGGTCGAAGGCGAAGGGCAGGTCGATGTTGTGCGCGGCGCCGACCACGCCGATCCCCAGGGGAGAGGGCACCGGCGACTCCCAGCGGAACTCGTAGGCGTGGGTCGGGGCGGCGGCGGTGGCCGCGCGGGCCTCCTCGATCCAGATCGTCTCCCTGCGGAACAGGTGGTCGCCCGCCGCCCTGCCGACGAGGTCCCCGGGTGACAGCCCGGGGTGAGCGTCCCGGTAGCCGGGCGGCAGGCCCATGTGCGCGAGCACGGTCGCGGCCGTCGCCTCGTCGATCCCCCCGGCCATCGCGCGCACGAAGACGCCGGCCTCGTCCGAGGTGCAGCCGACCAGCAGCGGGAGGTGGCCGCCGGCGCCCGCGCGCAGCGCGTCCAGCGGCACGCGGGGCACCAGGTCCCCGTCCACGACGGGCTGGATCGGCACCGTCCCGCCCAGCGTGCCGGAGGCCCCGGCCGCCATCGGCGGCGGCTGCCCGGCCACCAGCGCGGCCGGGGGGATCGCCGCGAAGTCCTCCGCGCGGGGCCGGACACCGAGGCGCGCGGCAAGGCCGGCGGCGTGCGCGCGGGCCTCCTCCTCCGGTACGGCCAGGCTCGCCGACCCGCTCATCACGATCGCCCGGCGGAACAGGCCCGCCGCGCGGGGCATCGTCAGCAGGGTGGCGCACGCCGCGCCGCCCGCGGACTGCCCGGCGATCGTCACGTTGCCCGGATCGCCGCCGAACGCGGCGATCGCGGAGCGCACCCACTCCAGCGCGGCGAGCCAGTCGAGCACGCCCCGGTTGAGCGGTGCCCCCTCCAGGGCGAGGAACCCCTCGAAGCCCAGCCGGTAGTTGACGGCGACGCACACCACGCCGTCGCGGGCGAAGCGGTGGCCGCGGTGCCAGGCGGCCCCGTTGCCGCCGATGGCGAAGGCCCCGCCGTGGAACCAGACGAGCACCGGCAGGCCGGTCGCGCCGGTGCCGGGGACGTGGACGTCGAGGTTGAGGCAGTCCTCGCCGGTGACGAACACCTCGGGGGCGTACAGCCCGACGTCGTCGCCCGCGGGCTGCGGCGCCGCCGCGCCCGGCAGGAGCGCGGGCCGCACCCCGTCCCAGGCGGGCGGGGGCACGGGCGCGCGGAAACGGTGCTCCCCGAAGGGCGGCGCGGCGTACGGGACGCCGAGGAAGGACGCGACCGTCCCGTCGAAGCGGCCCTCGACGAGGCCGGAGGGGGTGCGCACGATCATCTGAAGCTCCGGTCCCTGGTTCCCTCGACGATGCGGATCGCCGCGCGGGTCAGCGGCACCAGGCTCACCTCGTCGACCATGTCAAGGGTGTCGGCGGAGTCGAAGACGGCGGGCACGGGCCGGCGCACCGCGTCGTAGGGGACGTAGTAGTCGCGCGTCTCCCACGGCACGCCGGTCAGCGCCCCGGCGTACCCGGCCACCCCCGAGGCCACCGCGCCGTCGAGGTCCTCCAGGTAGCCGGGCGCGAACGACAGCGTCCGCACCAGCTCGTCGAAGGCCCCCTCGGGGTCGTGGACGGCGGTGGCGAGCTCCCGTACGAAGGTCTGGGGCAGCTCGGCGAAGGTGTGCTCGCGCACGGCGATGCGGCCGGACCCGGCCGGCCGGTCGAGCGGCGCGGTCACCGTGGCTCGCGGGGTCGTGTACGGCAGCGCGAACGTCTCCACCTCGGCGGAGCGGGCCGGGTCGGCGTCCAGGTGGGCGCGGAGCGTGGCGGAGACCGGGTGCCAGGTGGGCACCTCGACCGGCGCGAGCCGCACGTCGAGCCCGAACCCGGCGAGCAGGCCGGCCGCCCACCGTTCCGTCCACGCGTCGGCGGGGTATCCGGGACGCCTGATCCCCCTGGCGGTGATCGTCTCGATCCACGCCATGATCTCGGCGGTCTCCGGGACGGTCGCCCGCCACTCCCGGCCGGCGGCGCCGGGAGTGCCGGGGGCGCCGGGGGCGGTCGTCCGGCGGCTCCGGCCGGTGTCGCCGGGAACGGTCACTTGACGCCTCCGAAGGTCAGCCCGGCCACGTAGTAGCGCTGCAGCCCGGCCATCAGCAGGAACGGCGGGACGGCGGTGACCAGCGCGGCGGCGGTCATGAGGTGGTAGTTGAACCCGTGCTCGCTCTGGAAGTTGGCCAGTCCCACCGGCAGCGACCACAGGGAGGGGTCGTTGGCGACGATGAGCGGCCAGAGCAGGTTGTCCCACTGCGCGAGGAAGTGGATGAGGAAGAGGGTCACGAGCGCGGGCCGCAGCAGCGGGAGCGCCACCCGCGCGAAGATGCGCAGCTCCCCCGCCCCGTCGACGCGCGCCGCGAGGATGAGTTCCTTGGGGAGGCCCAGCGCGGCCTGGCGGACCAGGAAGACCCCGAAGGCGCTGATCATGCCCGGGACGATCACCCCCTGGAAGGTGTTTACCCAGCCCAGCTCCTTGACGATCAGGAACACCGGAATGATCATGACCATCGGGGCGAGCGCGAGCGTGCCGACCACGAGCGCGAACAGTGCGCGACGGCCCGGGAAGGACAGCTGGGCCAGGGCGTAGCCGGCGGCCGAGGAGAACAGCACGTCCAGCGCGCCGCTGCCGGCGCAGTAGAGCACGCTGTTGCGGAAGTAGACGGGAAAGCCCTCCCCCGAGAACAGCTCGGCGATGTTGCCCGGCAGGTGGAAGCCGTTGAACGCCAGGCCGCCCAGGTCGGTGTCGTCGGCGGCGGAGGCGACCACGATCATCACGTAGACCGGCAGCAGCATCGCGGACACCACGCCCAGCAGCCAGGCGGTGCGCAGCACCCTCATCCGTCCCCACCTCGCAGGAAGCCGAACTGGACGATCGAGACGACCAGCATCGCGACCAGCAGCATCATGGCCAGCGCGGAGGCGTAGCCCATGTGCTCGTACGGGAAGGCGTTGGCCCAGATGTAGTAGGGCAGCACCTGGGTGGCGTCCGCGGGGCCTCCCCCGGTGAGCAGGAAGGCCGGAACGAAGGCCTGCATCGACCCGGCGACGGAGATGACCAGCACGAACAGCAGGGTCCTGCGCAGCAGCGGGACGGTGATCCTGCGGAACGTGGTGACCGGCCCGGCCCCGTCGATCGCCGCGGCCTCGTAGACCTCCCGGGGCAGCGCCTGCAGCCCGGCCGTCAGGATGATGACGAACAGTCCGAGGCTCTTCCAGACGACCATCACGACCAGCGCCCAGATCGCCAGCTCCGAGCCGGTCAGCCACGGCTGCGGGTCGACGCCGACGACGCCGAGCAGCGTGTTCGCCAGGCCGCGGTCGGAGTAGATGATGACCCACACCATCGACGTCGCGGCCAGCGGCATCACCGCGGGCACCATGACCAGCGAGCGGAGCACGCGGTTGAGCCGGCCGGGCGCGCTGAGCGGCACCGCGACGAGCAGCGCGAGCAGGACGGTCGGCAGGACGGTGAAGACCGTGTAGACGACGGTGATCCACGCCGAGTTCCAGACCCCGGGGTCCTGGAACATCCGCGCGTAGTTGTCCAGCCCGACCCAGCGTGGCGCACCGGCCATCTCGTAGTCGGTGAAGCTGAGGTACACGGCGCCGCAGAAGGGCACGAGCCAGAAGACGGCGAAGAAGACCGCCACCGGGATCGTCAGCACGATCCCGGCCCCCGCCTCCCGGCGCGACCTGCCGCGCCCGCCCCTCCCCGGTCGCGGCGCGGGCGCGGGTGCCGCGACGCTCTCCGCGGTCAGGGTCACAGGACGAGCCGGACGGCCGCGTCGAAGTCCCTGGCCGCCTGGGCGGGCTTGGCGCGGCCGTGGGCCACGGCGTCGCAGGCGCTGGAGGCGGCCTTGGCCAGCTCCAGCGCGGCGGGGACGGCCGGGCCGAAGTCGGCGTCGGGGAGGCCGGAGGCCGCGATCCTCATCAGCTCGGACCTGCCGCGTGGCCCGGCGTCCCGCCAGCCGGTGGCCGGGATGATGATCCCGTTGTCCAGGTTGGCGGTGACCGACTCCTGTCCCTGGAGGTAGTTGATCAGGTGCCAGGCGGTGAAGGCGTTCTTCGAGGCGGCGGAGACGCCCCAGCCCCACGTGTAGGCGGGTACGACGGCCTTGCCGCCCTCCCAGCGGGGCATCGGCGCCACGCCGTAGTCCTTGCCCGGTTTGAGGGGGTGCTCGCCGAGTTTCTCCAGCGCGGGGCCGAGGAACGCGCCGCTGACGACCATGGCGGCCTCGCCCGAGTAGAACAGGCCGAGCGCGCCGAGCGGGTTGGAGAGCCTGGGGTTGCCGATCCCGGCGAAGTACTCCAGCGCCCGGACGCCGTGCTCGGTGTCGAGCGAGGCCCGGGTGCCGCCCGCGTCGACCAGCTCGCCGCCGGCTCCCCCGATCAGCGCGGTCAGCGTCATCAGGGCCCACTGCGGGTCGCCGTACGACCACTGCAGGCCCACCCGCCTGCCGTCGGCCGAGGTGAGTCTCGCGCTGTGGCGGGCGAGCTCCTCCCAGGTCGTGGGGGGCTTGTCGGGGTCGAGCCCGGCCTGCTCGAAGCGGTCCCTGCGGTAGTACAGCATCGCGGGGTTGAGGTCGATCGGCACACCGTACGCCTGGTCGCGGTAGCTCAGCGGGGAGACCGTCCCCGGCTCGTAGCGCGACAGGACGGCCGCCGCGTCCGGCACGCCGAACGCGCGCGGGTCGATGGGCGCCAGCCGCTCCTTCTTCGCATGGGAGGGGAAGCTCCAGTGCCCGATCTTGAAGACGTCGGGCGGGGTACCGCCGCCGAAGGCGGTCAGCAGCTTGGCGTCCAGCTGGGCGACGGGCAGGTAGAGAAGCTTGACGTCCACCTGGAAGTCGGCGATGTAGCGGTGCACCAGTTTCTGGAACTGCGGGCCGGTCTCCTGCGAGCCGTGCAGCCACACGCTGACCTCACCGTGTGGCTTCCCGTCCTGGGCCGGCGGCGCGGGCCGGTCCTCGCCGCAGGCCGCCAGCAGGCTCGGCGCGGTCAGGGAGAGCGCGCCGGCCGCGAGCAGCCGGCGTCGTGTCAGATCCGCCATCGCGGTTCTCCTGGGGGGGTGGTCCCGTACGGCGGGTACCGCGCGGGACGGGGTGGTCACGGGGGCCGTCGCCGCGAAGCGGCGCCGGCGAAGGGGGCGCGGGAGGCTCCGGTGAGCAGGTGAGCAGGTGCGGCACGAGGCACAGGGCACAAGGCAAAGGCACGAGCCGCGCGTCGCCGGCGGGGTGGTCAGGGGAGGTTCTTCGCCGCCTGGTTCTGCCAGGCGGCGTTGCCGGTGAACTCGGGGGCGCTCCCGGCGAAGGCGCCCCGGGCGTAGGCGTCCCCCTGGAGGTGGTACATCAGCCAGGCCGTCAGGTAGCCGAGGAAGCCGCCGCCGGTGCCCTGGACGTCGTTGTGGCCCGCGCCCTTCAGCACCGCCATGGCCGCCGCCCCGGGCACCTGGTCGTAGTAGCCCCGCAGCGCCGCGGCCGGGGAGATCAGCCAGTCGTCGCCCCCGCTCACGAACAGGACGGGGCAGGACAGCTCGGCGGCCTGGAACCGGTCTCCGGCGCCCACCCAGAGCGGCGCGGGCAGCGCGATCGGCACCGCCGCGGTGACGAGCCCGGCGGAGAGGTTGGCCGCGTTGACCGTGCCGCCCGCGCCCTGGGAGTGCCCGGCGGCGCCGACCCGGGTCGTGTCGAGCCTCTGGTGGAACGGGCTCGCGGGGTCGGCGTCCCTGTCCACCAGGTAGTGGGCGGCGGCGAGCATCTCCGTGCCGGTCCCGGTGGTCGTGTCGGTGGACGCGACCACGGCGAAGCCCCAGGAGGCGAGCTGGTCGAGCACGCCGGGATAGAGGGCGGGGGTGGCGTACGAGCCGTTCCCCCACGTGACGATCGGGTGCCGGAAGCCGCCCGCGCCCAGGTTGACCGGGTGGTGCAGCCGGTAGGCGCCCGAGGCGTCGCTCGCGTCGGAGGCGGTGACCGCCCAGGGGCCCCTGACCGCGTAGTGCGACTCGATCGCGCTCGCCGCCACCGCGGGGGTGGTCCGTGACACCAGGCCCGCCGACAGCAGCCCGACGGCCGCCACGCGCAGTACCCGCCGCCGTGACATGCCCTTGTCTTCCATGGTCACCTCACTGATTTTTGGAGACATGAACGTCTCCCAACAGAGGAGAGTACGATCTGTGACTGATGTCAAGACAGAATCAGAAGAAAATTCCGGAGGGTGAGCCCCTCCCCCGCGGCCGTCACGGGCTGTCGCCCGAGGTGGTCCGCACCTCGCAGCGCGACCGCCTGATCCAGGCCATGCTGCTGCTGGTCGCGACCCGGGGGTACGCCGCCACGACCGTGCCCGACGTGATCGCCGCCGCGCGGGTCTCGCGCAACGCCTTCTACGCCAACTTCCACGACAAGGAGGCCTGCTTCCTCGCCCTGTGCGAGCGGGACCTGCCCGACGTGGTGGGGACGATCCTGGCCGCGGCCGACGGCACCGGCCACGACTGGGTCGCCGCCACCCGCGGCGGCCTGCGCGCCTACCTCCGGTGGTGGCAGGACCGGCCCGAGTACGCCCGCGCCTACTTCGTCGAGCTGCCCGGGGCGGGCCCGCGCGCCGTGGAGCAGCGCGACCACGCCTACCTTCCCTTCCTGGAGATGCTGCGGGCCCTCGCGGCGCGGGCCAGGGCGGACGACCCGGCGCTGGGGCCGGTCAGGGAGAGCGTGCCCTCCCTGATCGTCTTCGGTGTCACCGAGTTCATCGCCGCCGAGGTACGCGCGGGCAACGCGGCACGCCTGTCGTCGCTGGAGGACGACGTGCTGCACTACACGATCACGCTCCTCGCCGACCACGCGACGGCCGACGCGGCACTCGGCTGAACCGGCGCCCGGCTTGAGGTGGTGCCCGGCTTGGCACAGTGCGCTGCCGTGGCACAGTGCGCTGCCGGCCCGGCCGGCACGGCACCGGGCCCGGCACGCCGCTCCGCCGACACGGCACCGGGCCGGCGCGGTGCCCGGTCGGATCAGGGCATCGCCCGCACCCCCTCCACCTGGACCTCCCAGCCCTCGGGGAAGCCGGGCGCGGGCCGGCCGGGCCCGCCGTCCCAGCCCGCCGCCATCAGCGCGACGGCCGCCAGCAGGCCGCCGTTGCCCGGCAGGTAGAGCGGCAGGATGCCGGGCCACTGCCGGTTGTGCCCCGAGACCAGGTGCGCGTTCTTGGGCGCGTCCATCAGCAGCGCGTCGACGGCCCTGCCCGGCTCGTCCAGCCTGGCCGCGCACATGGCGAGCATCGGGTAGTCCCAGCCCCAGGTGCTCGGCAGGTCCCACGTCTCCAGCACGTCGTCGAGGGTGGCCCGCATGGTCTCCGGGTCGATCAGCGGCGTGGCCGGGACGAGGCCCAGGGCACCGGTCATCGAGGGATGGTCGGTCCTGAGCGTGTACGGCTCCACCTCGATGGCCGCGTAGACGCCGTCGCGCACGCACGGCGCGGCCAGCCCGTCGCGTACCCTCTCCCACTCCGGGTGGCGCCCGAGCCCGAGGCGCTCGCGCCAGAGCTGCGCGGTCTCCAGCCCCCACCACCAGTAGGCCAGCTCGAACGTGGGGTTCCTGACCGTCGTCCGGGTCTTCTCGTACGACTCCTGCGCCGGGATCAGCGGCGGCCCGAGCACGTGGCGGCCGTCCTCCTCCACCGGGAAGGACGCCATGAACTCGGCGGTCTCGAAGACCAGGTCGCGGTAGTCGAGCAGCACCCCGGGCCGTACCCGGTAGAGCAGCTCGGCGAAGTAGATCGGGTGCGGCTGCTGCCAGATCAGGAACGGCCCGATCGTGCTGGGGCTCTCCCCGCCGTCGGGGCCGGTCTGCTTGGGCCAGCGGGCACCCCGGTATCCCTGCCGGGCGGCCGTGGCCCGCGCCCGGGGAAGGACGCGCCGGTACCACGGCAGGCTCCGCTCCAGCAGTTCCGGCCTCCCCCACAGGGCGAAGTGCGCCGCGTGCCACCAGTGCATCTCCAGATGGAACTTGCCGCTCCAGGAGTTGCAGACCAGGCCCGTCTCCTGCGGCGGCAGCGAGCCCGCGCAGTTGACGGCGGTCAGGTACTGGGACAGCACCACGCGCCGTTCCAGTTCGGGGGCGCGCGGGTCCCGGCTGCCCTCGAAGGCCACCGCGCCGCCGCCCGTCCAGAAGCCCTCCCAGTGCCGGGCGGCGGCGGTACGGACCTCCTCGAACCCGGGCAGGTCCGGCCCCGCGGGGCCGAGCCCGAAGGCCACGACGAACTCGGCGGCCCCCTCCAGCCGGTAGCGGTGCTCCCCCAGCGACGTCAGCCGCGCCTCCCCCGGCTCCGCCCTCGCCCCCGGCCCGCGCCACGCGACGGTGACGTGGTGGCGGTCGCCGTCCAGCACCCGGGTGAAGTCGCAGCGTGAGGCGCCGAGGACGTGCTCGGTGGTGTGCCG
The DNA here is from genome assembly GCF_042428775.1 of Streptosporangium vulgare. Taxonomy (NCBI): domain Bacteria; kingdom Bacillati; phylum Actinomycetota; class Actinomycetes; order Streptosporangiales; family Streptosporangiaceae; genus Streptosporangium; species Streptosporangium vulgare. The sequence goes on from NZ_JBHMBS010000029.1 coordinate 39,284, forward strand.
CTCCGGGCGGTCCCAGTCGGCCGCCCGGTTCCAGGCCTCGCAGGCGTACGGGAAGGAGATCGTCACCGCCGCGCCGCCGGTGACGCGCACGGCGAGCAGGTCGCGCACGGGGTGGCAGACCGTCTCCACCTCGTACGGCGCGCCACCGAGCGCGAACGCGCTGCGCAGCAGCCCGCTCCACAGGTCGAGGCTCTGGCGGACCCCGGTGAGGTCGGTGACCTCCACGCCCTCGCCGAGGTCGAGCCCGATCCTGCCCAGGTCGAGCCGCTGGGGATTGGCGTGCAGCCAGGCCCCCGCCTCGAACTCCGGCGGCACCGGGCCGCCGAGGGTCATCAGGTGGCGGTCGGGATAGCGGGCCCGGCCGTAGGAGGTGGTCGCGTCCTCCAGGGTGAAGCCCCGGGGGTTGGGCATCGTGTGCCAGCCCCACTGCGACTGGGTGCCCAGCGGCATGCCCCCGGCGTGGAAACCGGGGAAGGTCTGCAGGCCGGTGACGTCGGCGGTGAAGGCGAACTCGCCGTTGCCGACGGTGAGCGGGGACTCCGCGTCCGGCCCGGACAGCACCACGGTGTGCCGCCGGACCAGCGCCTCGCGGTCGATGCTCACACGCAGCCCGGCGTGCCCGAGGCACGCTGGGAGCGCATGAACGTGACGTCACCCGCCACGTCTGCCTGCGGCATCGGGCCGAGGCCGAGCACGACGTCGGTGAAGGCCAGCGACGCCCGGCGCATCGCCGCCACGTCGAGCGCCTCCGCCCCGAAGGCGGACGAAAAAAGCGTCTTGGGAGCCGAGATCGGCGAGATGGTCGGCAGCAGATGCTGGTTGTATGGCGTCCCCTCGCCCCCGAAGCCGCAGTGGTGCGGCACCGTGCCCAGGTCGGCCGCCGACAGGCCCTTCAGCACGGCGGTGCGCCGCACGTCCCGATACTGGACGTGGCCCTTGACCAGCTCGCGCAAGGGTGTGCTCTCGCTGACGGGCACCCACAGCAGCTCGGTCAGCGTGGGGTCGGGCACGAGCTCCAGCCCCGGCAGGCCCCCGGCACGGGCGACCGCGTTGTAACGCCGCGCGCCCAGGTGCTCCAGGACGACGACCGAGGAGACCTTGCCCTGGTCGTACTCGGCGTCCAGGAGGGCCGCCAGCTGTCCCGCGCCGCCCTCGCGGACGGCGGGCCCGGTGAGGTGCTGGTAGAGGTGGCCGGTGACGAAGGCGAACTGGACGGTGCGCGGACGGCAGCTCACCGGCAGCGACGCCAGGTAGCGGGCCATCTCCAGCATCGTGAGCGGGCCGTTGTCCCACACCGGGCTCATGCCGTCGGTGTGGCTCTCCACGACGATCTTCTGCTCGCTCACCCCGGGGAGGGTCGCGAGGACGGTACGGGTCGTCGTGGGCGTCCACGCCGCGTCGACGGTCAGCGCGGCCTGGACCGGCTGCCCGGCGGCGAGCGCCTGCTTGATCCGCTCGCCCTGGTCGACACCGAGGTAGGCGCCCGGCACCTCGTACGGCAATCCCTCGTAGGGCGCGTACATCCCCTCGATCTGGGCGTGCGGCAGGCGGCTGACCTCCAGCACCCCCGCCGCGCCCGCCGCCGCGGCGGCCTTGAGGTCGGCGTCGGCCCCGGCCGGGGCCTCCGAGGAGTCGGAGCCGAGCATGTTGATCGTGTGGGCGGGGTCGTGCATGTGGTAGCCGAGCAGCGGCGGGTAGAACAGCAGGTTCGGCACCGTCGCCCAGGGCAGGTCCCTGACGACGATCTTGCCCGCCGCGTTGGCCGCGGTGATGGCGGTGCTCGCGGGCAGGTAGACGAGCGGCGCGGTGACACCGCCGGGGCCGGTGGAGGAGGAGAACGGCACGGGCGCGGCGACCTGCACAGCCTGGCCGGCGACGGTCAGGCCGGTGCCGAGGTCGTCCCAGCGGTCGATCTCGTAGGGCAGCGAGGAGAGCTGGACGCCGGGCACCGCGCCGATCTCGTCCTCCAGCCAGCCGATGTAGTCCTCGTGGGCGGGCGAGCCGGTGGGCCGGCGTCCGAAGTCCTCCTGCCTCTCGGCGAGTTCGAGCAGGCGGGCCTCGCTCGCGAACAGCGCCGGGTCGGCGCGTACGGGACAGGTCGTCGTCGCCGTCTCGGCGGCGAGCGCGGGCGCGGGGAGGGAGGCGGGGACCGCGAGCGCGAGGAGCAGCGGTCCGATGAGGACGAGACGTTTCACGGGGGGGTTCCTTCGCTGGTGGAACGTTGGAGGCACGGGGACACGGGGGACACGGGGACACGGCGGCCGTGCGCGGGGACGCTCGTGGAGCCGTGGTGACACGGCGTCGGCACGGTGGGCCGCGGGGTGGTCGCGCGACGGCCGTGAGGTGGCGGCCTCGCGCGGGAACGCCTCGCACCGGCGGCGCCCCGGTCGGGAGCGCTCCGGACGGAGGACGCTTCGGATACCTCGGATGTCCCAGGTACTTCGGACGCTTCGGATACTTCAGGCGGGGAGCACTCCGGACCGGGGCCGGGAGTGGTGAGGGTCAGGGGGAGGCAGGCGGCTTCCGGCCGGCATCGGGCCGACGCCGGCCGGTCACCCCCCTCCGGCCGGTGGGCCGGAGGTGCCGCGGACGACGAGGGTGGGCGAGACCGACAACAGGACGGAACGCCCGCGGCCCTCGATGCGCTCGACGAGCAGGCGCGCCGCGGTGGCCCCGATGACGTGGCCGTCCTGGTCGACGCTGGTCAGGGAGATGGGTTCGAGGGAGGCGATGCCGATGTTGTCGTATCCGGCGACCGACAGGTCACCGGGGACCGACAGCCCGGCCTCGTAGGCGGCGCGCAGGACCCCGAGCGCCGCGACGTCCGCGCCGGCGAAGATGGCGGTGGGCCTGACCGGCCGGTCGAGCAGCTGCCGCGCCCCTTCGTAGCCGCCCTCCTCGGTGAAGGAGGTGGCCACCAGATCGATCCCCTCCCCCAGGTCCCTGGCCAGCATCGCCCGGCGGTAGCCCTCGGCCCGGACGGCCTGCGGCGAGTCGGCCTCGGAGGCGCGGCCCCGGTCGAGGTGGGTGATGTGGGCGATCCGCCGGTGACCGAGGTCGGCCAGGTGGTCGACCACCAGGCGAGCGCCCGCGTCGTCGTCGTCGACCACCGAGTCGTACTCGGCGGCGCTTCCGTGACGGCCGATCACCACGATCGGTGTGGTCGTCGCGATGGCGGCCAGTTCCGCAGCCGGCATGACCGGAGATATCAGGATGATTCCATCCATGCTCCGGTCGATCATCGCGTGGGTCATCCTGGCCTGGCTCTTGGGCTCGGCTCCACCGGGGCCGAGCAGCACCTGGTACTCGGTGTCGCCGAGTTGCCCGGTGACGCCCTCGATGATGTCGGGGAAGAACGGGTTCCTGGTGTCGGAGAGCATCACGCCGAGGGTGTACGTGCGGCCCCGCATGGCCCTGGCCGCGGCGTGCGGCCGGTAGCCGAGCTCGTTCATGGCCTCCTGGACCTTGGCCCGCATGCCGGGGCTGACCCCGTAGGCCCCGCGCAGCACCTTGGACACGGCGGCGGTGGAGACACCGGCCCGCCCGGCCACGTCGGCGATGGTCACCCGACGCGGTGCTGCTCCTGTGGTCACGCGATTCCTTCGGTGGGGATCAGTGGAGATCGGTGGAGATCGGTAGGGAAAGGTAGGGGAACGATAGGACGGACCGCGGACGAACCGCCGTGAAACCGCGGGAAAGCCAGGGCATCCCCGCGGGACGAGCACGGCACGGACGCGGCGCCAGAGTGTAGAACGAAATACACTTTGCCAATGCAGAGGTGACGGTACCCCGTCGAAGGCGTCCCCGCCAGACCTGATTTTACCGCTCCTTAACGAGTTGGTCACCTCGAACCTGACCCTTGACGCCACAAACGCCCCTGGTCTAACAATGGAGAACGTTCTACGAAACATGACGGAAACCCGCGTGTCTCGTGGCCCGGAGGCGCGTAGGGAACCGCCCGGGCATCCGGCTGGCTCCGGCTATCACCAACCCCGTGACGAACAGGAATACGAGCATGAGGGCATCGAAACGACTGCTGGGAGCCGCGGCCTGCGCCGCCCTCACCCTCGCCGCGGCGGGCTGCGGCGGCGCCGCGGGACCGGGCGGGGACGGCGGGGACGGCGGGGACGGCGGGAAGGTCACGCTGACGCTCTGGCACAACACCGCCGACCCCGCCCCGCTGGTGGAGATGTACAAGCGGTTCGAGAAGGAGTCCGGCAACAGGATCGAGCTGGTCCCGATCCCCTCGGACGGGTTCGAGGACAGCACGCAGACCAAGTGGGCGACCGGCGAGCGGCCGGACATCCTCGAATACCACGCCACGGTGAGCAACCTGCTCGCCCTGAACCCGGCGGAGAACCTGAGGGACCTGTCCGGCGAGGCGTACGTCGCCAAGTCCGGCGACCTCTACAAGAGCGCGGGCGCCACCGGCGGGAAGGTCTACGCGGCCATCACCGGCTTCCCCCAGGTCTTCGGCCTCTACTACAACAAGAAGGTCCTCGCCGACGCGGGCGTCGAGCCCCCGGGCACGTTCGAGGAGCTCTCGGCGGCCTGCCGCGCGCTCTCCGCCAAGGGCGTGACGCCGGTGTTCGAGTCGGGCGGCTCCATCTGGCCGGTGCAGATCCTGCCGCTGCTGTACGTCAGCGCCAGCAACGAGGGCAACGCCTACGGCAAGGCCCTGGCGGGCCACACCTCGTCTCTCGCCGACCCGGGCTCGCCGTTCGTGGCAGGGCTCACCGCCTACCGCAAGCTGCAGGACGACGGCTGTTTCAACAAGGACATCACCACCGCCACGTTCGAGAACTCGATGAAGGCCCTGGTGACCGGGGAGGCCGCCATGGTCGCCCAGCACTCCGACATGCTGCCGGCCATGCTCGCCGCCGCCGGGGGCGACCAGAAGAAGGTCGACGACGCCGTGGGGTTCACCGGCCTGTCGAGCACCAAGGCCGTGGTGACCTACGCGCCGGGCCCGATCGGCACCTTCTACCTGCCCAAGACCGGTGACGCCGCGCGGGAGAAGGCCGCGCTGGACTTCGTCCGCTTCATGACCGGCCCCGCCTACGCCGACTACGTGAAGTCCGCCAAGACCTTCCCCGTGCTCCAGGGCGTGACCGGTCCGCCGGACGTCTCCCCCGTACTCCAGGACGTCAAGAAGGCCTACGACAACGGCGCCGTCATCGCCTTCAACTCCGACGTCCCCGGCATGGCGGGGCTGGCGCCGCTGATGTCGGAGCTGATCGCCGGGCAGAAGGACCCGCAGAAGGCCGCGACGCAGCTGCAGGGCCAGATCGAGCAGGCGGCGAAGGCCGCCGGGCTGCCCGGATGGTGACCTCGGTGCCCCCGCGCGGACATCCCTCCGAACCCGAACCCGGCCCCGATCCTCGTCCCACCGTCACCGTCACCGCCACCGCCACGGATCCGGACACCGACGCCGCTCCCGGCCCCCCGTCCCCCACCCCGCTCCCGCTTCCGCTCCCCGTGAGCAGGGGCGAGGGCGAGGGCCTCGAAGGGGACGGGGAGGGAGGCGAGCGCGGGAACAGAGGCGGGCCTGCCGGGACCGGGGACCGCTCCGGGCGGCGCTGGCTGCCCTGGGCGCTGCCCGCCGTGCTGCTGGTGGCGGTCTTCTTCGTCCTGCCGTTCGCGCTCAACGCCCGTTTCGCCTTCTCCTCCTGGACCGGGTTCCGCTCGGAGATCACCTGGAACGGCCTGGACAACTTCCGCACGCTCGTCGAGCAGGGCCTGCTGACGAACGCCGTCACGGTGACCGTGCTCTACGCGATCCTGTGCATGGCCATCCAGAACACCGTCAGCCTGAGTCTCGCGCTCGCCCTGCAGCGGACGGACCGGGTCAACACCGTGTTCAGGTCGCTGTTCTTCCTGCCGACGCTCGTCTCGCCGCTGGCCGCGGGCTACATCTGGCGCGGCATCCTCGACCCGGCGGGTCCGGTCGACTCCTTTCTCGGCATCGACTGGGCCTGGCTGGGCGAGCCGGCGACCGCGCTGGTCACGGTCGCGTTCGTGGACGCCTGGAAGTGGAGCGGGCTCATCACCCTCGTCTACATCGCGGGCCTGAACTCGGTGCCCAGGGAGCTCCTGGAGTCGGCCACGGTCGACGGCGCGGGCCCCTGGACCCGCTTCGCGCGGGTGAGGTTCCCGCTGCTGGCCCCGGCCGTCACCTTCAACGTCGCGGTCACCCTGGTCGGCGCGCTCAGCGCCTACGACGTGATCGCGGCCACCACCGGCGGCGGGCCCGGCGACCACACCAGGGCACTGAACGTCGTCATGCGCCAGCAGTGGGGCCAGGGCTTCTTCGGCTCCGCCAGCGCGCTCGGTTTCACGGTGACGCTGCTCGTGATCGCGACGGCGGTCCCCCTCGTCTGGTGGCTGCGCCGCCGGGAGGTGACGGGATGAGAATCGTCAAGTACACGCTCCTGTCGTTGTTCGCGATCCCCTGGGTGATCGTGCCGTTCTGGCTGGTCGTGGTGAACTCCTTCAAACCCGCCGGAGAGGCGGCCGAGCTGGGCCTCGGCCTGCCCCGGGAGTGGGCGATCGTCGAGAACTACACGACCGTCATCGACACCGGCGACTACCTGGCCGGGCTCGCCAACAGCCTCAAGATCGCGGTGCCGGTCGTGCTCGCCGTACTGCTGGTCGGCGCGGCGGCGGCCTGGGCCTACGGCCGGAGCGGCTCGCGGTGGCTGCAGGCGAGCTACTTCGTCCTCAGCCTGTCGATCCTCATCCCGCCGTCGATCATCCCGACCGTCCACGTGCTGCGCGGGCTCGGCCTGGACGGCACGCCGTCCGGTTACGCGCTGGTCCTGATCGGCACCCGGCTGGGCATCGTGGTCTTCCTGGCCACCGGGTTCGTCAGGGCCTTCCCGCCCGACCTGGAGGACGCCGCCTCCATCGACGGGGCGTCCCGCCCGCAGATCTTCGCGCGCATCCTGCTGCCGCTGCTGCGCCCGGTGCTGTTCGTGGGGAGCGTCATCCTGGTCATCAACGTCTGGAACGACTTCTTCTTCGGGCTCTTCCTCCTCAAGGGCCAGGACAACGCGACCCTGCCCCTCACCCTCTTCCAGTTCGCCTCCGGCACGCTGCAGACCCTGCAGTGGAACCTCGTCTTCGCCCACGTCCTGCTGACGACGCTGCCCCTGGTGGCGGTGTACGTGATCGCGCAGAAGCACGTCCTCGCCGGCCTCACAGAAGGAGCACTCAAGGGATGACCGACCAACCGTTCGCGCTCGCCGTCGACTGGGTGAGGCGCATGGTCCGCGAGGGGAGACTCCCCTGCGCGGTGCTCGGGGCGGCCACCTCCGAGGGCACGGTGCTGCTGGAGTCCTTCGGCGAGCACGACGGGCGCGCGACCCGGGTGGACGACCACTTCGCGCTGTTCTCGGTGACCAAGCCGCTGGTCGGGCTGCTGGCGATGCGCCAGGTGGAACGGGGCCTGCTGTCGCTGCGCCGCCCGCTGCGGGACGCGGTGCCCGGCTTCGGCGGGCTGCGCCAGGACGAGGTCACGCTCTGGCACCTGCTCACCCACACCAGCGGCATCGCCGAGCGGACGCTCACCCCGGACGACCTGGTGGAGCACCTGATCGCCGCCCCCGCGCTGTTCGAGGCGGGCACGCTCAGCCAGTACTGCAACATCGGCTTCGCCGGCGTCTCGGAGATGATCAGAGACGTCACCGGCCGGGACCTGGCCGACGTGATCGACACCGACCTGAACGCGCTGGTGCCCGGCGGCGGCCGGATCACCTTCGACCCCGCCTGCGACCCGGCCGAGGTCGAGGCCGTCGAGCTGCTCGGCGTCGACTACGACAGGTTCGTCCGGCTCCGGCATCCGGCCGGGGGGCTGTTCTCCCGGGCGGAGGACCTGCTCGCCCTGGGTACCTCCCTGCTGCGCGGCGACCGGCGCGTGGTGCACCCGATCACGCTGGCCGCCATGACGGAACCGCAGACCACGGGCCTGGTCAAGCTGCAACCCGACCCGGTCAACGCGGGCCAGGACTGGGGGCTGACCTGGAACCTGCGCAACGCCGCGCCCGGCCTGCTGGAGCGGCGGCTCTACGGGCACGGCGGCGCCTCGGGGTGCCAGTGGTGGATGTATCCCGACCACGATGCCTGTTTCGTGTTGCTCATCAACGTGATGGCACCCAGCCTTCGCGGGGTCGACATCGACGGGCTGCACAACGCCTTCACCACCGGGCTCGGCGCATGATCCGCACCTCGGGGACCCCCGGCGCGATACGGCTCGTCCCCGGCGGGCAGCTGCCGCGCGGCTCCTCCCCTCCCGCCGGGGCGGTCACCTGCCACACCTGCGGGCTCGCCGACCCGGTCGGCGTCGACGACCCCTCCCCGCGCCTGTCGTGGTCGGCGAGGCCGGTCCGCTCCGAGCGGCTGTCGGTGTCCACCGGCGGGCGCGAGGTGTGGGCGCGCGACCTGCCCGCGGGGACGAGCTGGGCCGACGTGCCCGAGGACGTGCTGGAGCCGCTCACCTCGTACACCTGGTCGGTCGCCGGGCACCTCGGCGGCACCTTCGTGACGGGCCTGCGCGCGGCCGGCGCCTGGGACGCCCCCTGGATCGGGGACGGCGGCCACGACCCCGACCGGCGCTCGCGCGAACCCGGCGAGGACGAGGGCTGCGGGCGCGCGTACGGGACGGACGAGGACGACGGCGGGAGCGGGAGGGACGGCGAGGGCGCCGTCCGGCTGAGGGGGACGTTCGGCTGGCGGCCCCGGCCGGGGCGAGCCTGGCTCGCGACCACCGCGCTCGGTGTCTACCGGGTGCTGCTGAACGGCGAGCGGCTCGGCGACGAGGAGTTCGCCCCCGGCTGGACCGACTACGGCCACCGGGTCCGCTACCGGCTGGCCGACGTCACCGCGCTGCTGCGCGAGGGAGAGAACCTGCTGGAGTTCTGGCTCGCCCCCGGCTGGTACGCCGGGCATGTCGCGGCGGGCGGGCCGCGCCGGTACGGCGACCGTCCCGCCGCCAGCGCGCGGCTGCTCCTGCGCGACCAGGACGGCCTGCACCCGCTCGCGGCCACCGGCCCCGGCTGGACGGCCGCCGACCTGGGCAGACCCCGTGCCGACCTGGTGATGGGCGAGACCGTCCACCTCACGCCCCCGCCCGGCGCGGGCGAGACAAACCGGCACGAACCCCCCTCCGGCGCGGGTGGAACGGACCGGCTCGGGCCCCTGACCGGCCCGGACGGGATTGTCCGGGCCGGTCAGGGCGCACCCTCCTGCGCGGACCGGGCCGTGGCCGTGGTGGAGCCGCCGGGCCTGCTGGTGGAGGCCGACCCCGCCCCGCCCGTGCGGGAGATCGCCACCCTGGCGGCGGTGTCGGTCACCGAGCCGGTCCCCGGCGTCCAGGTGCTCGACTTCGGCCGCAACGTGGTGGGGCGGCTCAGGCTGCGGGTGGACGCGCCGGAACCGGTCCGCCTTGTGGTGCGCCACGGTGAGGAGCTGGCCGCGACCGGCCGCCTCTACGACGCCAACCTGCGCACCGCCGAGCAGCGCGACGAGTTCGTCCTGCCGGCGGGCCGTCACGTGGCCGAGCCCGCGTTCACCTTCCACGGGTTCCGCTACGCGGAGGTCACCGGCTGGCCCGGCGGCATGTCCGCGGGCGACGCCGAGGCGGTGCTGTTGTCCTCGGCGCTGCCCGTCACCGGCACCCTGACCGCCTCCGACCCGGCGGTCAGGCAGCTGGTCTCCAACATCGTCGCCTCTGCCGAGGGCAACCTCCTCAGCGTGCCCACGGACTGCCCGCAGCGCGACGAGCGGACGGGCTGGACGGCCGACATCTCGGTGTTCGCCTCGACGCTGAGCTTCCTGCGCCACACCCAGGCCTTCCTGTCCGGCTGGGTGACGACGCTGATCGACGGCCAGCGTGCGGACGGGGCCGTCCCGCACGTGGCACCGGTGCTGCCCGAGTACGGGTTCGACTCGCCGGTCTGGTCCGACGCGATCGTGGAGGTGCCCTGGCTGCTGTGGCGGCGCTACGGCGACGACCGGACCCTGCGCCGGGCGTACGGGCCGATGCGGCGCTGGGCCGACTACTGCCTGGCGCAGTGCGACGACGGGCTCCGTCCCGGGCGAGCGCTGGGCGACTGGCTGGCGCCCGGGAGCGTGGAGACGCCGAAGAGCCTGATCGCCACCGCCGCCCTCGCGCGCAGCCTGCGCCTGATCGCCGACGTCGCCGGCGTGCTCGGCGAGCCGCACGCCCGGGAGTACGGGGAGGCCTCGACCGTCGTCTCCGGCGCCTTCCAGCGGGCCTTCCTGTCGGGTCACCGGCTGCGCACCGAGACCCAGACCGGCTACGCCCTCGCCCTGGCCTGGGACCTCGTACCCCCGGAGAACCGCGCCGGGACGGCGGAGGCGCTCGCGGAGCTGGTCGGGGCGGACGGCCACCGGCTCATGACCGGCTTCGTCGGCACGCCGCTGCTCCTGCCGGCGCTCTCGGAGACGGGCCACCACGACGTCGCCTGCCGGATCTTCAACCAGGAGGGACACCCGTCCTGGCGCTACCAGCTCCGGGCGGGCGCGACCAGCATGTGGGAGCGGTGGGACGCCTGGCACCACCGGCAGGGGATGCACACCCCGACGATGAACTCCTTCAACCACTACGCCTACGGCTGCGTCGGCGACTGGCTCTTCCGCCACGTCGCCGGGATCGGCGACGACCCCCGCGGGGTGAACGGCGGGTTCACCGAGCCGCTGCTGCGCCCGGGGCCCGTCCCGCTGCTGCGGGAGGCGCACGCCAGGTACGACAGCCCCGCGGGCACCGTCGAGTCGGGGTGGCACGCCGGGCCCGACGGCCTGCGGTTCGTCTTCTCCGTGCCGCCCGGCGTGACCGCCCGCGCGGTGCTGCCCGTCAACGGCACCTGGGACGGCATGACCGTCAACGGCACCTTTCTGATGGGGCTGGCCGGGGAGCTGCCCACCCGGCGCCTCGCCGACGGTTCGTGCTCGATGGACCTGCCGTCCGGCCGCTGGTCCATCACGGCCCCGGCCGCCGCCGCCGAACCGCTGCTCCAGGCGTGGGACGACCTGTGACACCGGCCCCCTCCCCGTACGGGGAGGGGGCCGGGTTCCCGGTCCGGGTCAGCGGACCGCCCTGAGGGCGTCGACGATCCCGTAGCCGTAGAAACCGTTGTGCGGGGCGCTCCGCTCGCAGGTGTGCGTCGAGGTCGCCGTGGTGCCGTCCGGCAGGTGCCTGGTGTAGGTGTGGGCGGGCGGGGTGGGGCAGGCCGTCCTGGTCGCGGCGCCCTTGAGGACCATCTCCACGACGGCCGGGTGCAGCCTCTTGCCCCCGTGCACCGGGTCACGCCGGCCGTACCTGCCGACGATCAGCGCGGCGACCCCGGCGGCGCGCGGGGAGGCCATCGAGGTGCCCTGGAGATACACGTAGTAGCCGCAGACGGTGCCCTTGCAGCTGCGGACCACGTTGGTGACGTTGGGGGTGCCGTCGGGGTCGAGCTGGCCGCGCGCCTCGGCCACGGACCTGGGGTAGGCCGCCAGCGTCGCCCTGGTGACGTCGCGGTCGCCACCGGCGGTGTCGTAGACGTCGCCGCCCGGGGCGGCGACGTCCACGTAACCGTCGCCGTAGTCGGAGTAGTACGCCTTGCGGCCGCTGACGCCGGTCGAGGAGACCGAGATCACGTGCTCGCCCTCGCTCGGCATGGAGACGCAGCTCGTGGGTATCGTGCGCGGGTAGGGCTTCTCGCCGGGCACGCCGGCGAAGTCGGGGCTGGAGACGTCGAGGAGCTCCTTGGTGTAGTCGAAGGCGCTGTTGCCCGCCGCGGACACCAGGGTCACCCCCCTGTTGTACGCGTAGGTGAGCGCCCGCTGCATGGCCTTGACGACCGTGGCCTGCTCCTGCCGGTCGGCCGGGGAGTCGGCCGGGTTGCCGGCGCAGTTGAACAGCCACGGGTCGATGTAGTAACTCATGTTGACCACGTCGATGCCGATGTCACCGGCGTAGGTCAGCGCGTCGACGCTGGGCTGCAGGAAGAAGAAGCCGGAGTCCTGGCCGGCCCGCAGGTTCACGATCGAGACCCTGGGCGCCACGCCCGCCATGCCGAGCCCGTTGAGGGGCGAGCCGATCGACGACGCCACGTGCGTGCCGTGCTCGTTCTCGTCGACGTCCGCCGGGTCCTCGCAGGAGCGGTCGGGCTCGGCCTCGCACGGGCCGTCGACCGCCTTGCCGTCGGCGTCGACGGGGATGTCGACGGTGAAGTTGCGGCTCAGCTCACGGTTGAAGTTGGGGGCGATGTCGGGGTGGGAGCCGTCGACACCGGTGTCGATGACACCGACCAGCACCCCCGGGTCGCCCTGCTGGTGGCGGTAGGAGCCGTCCACGGTCGCGTGGATCTGCTTCATGTCCCACTGGAGTTCCGACAGCGGCTCCGCGGCGGGCGCGGGCCTGCCGAAGGTGGAGGCGGCGGGCGCCCCGTCACCGGCCTTCTCCACCGCCCTCGACTGCACGGTCGCACGGCCGGCGGCCCCTCGCCTGACGGTGGGCACGCCGCCGATGGACCGGTTGTGGGCGATGTCGTCGATCGGGGCGGCGTCGCGCACCGCCTCGGCGAAGCGGGCGTTCGTCGTCTTGACGGTGGCGACGCCGACCGCGGCGTTCTCCTTGAGGATGCTCCCGCCCGCCGCCCTGATGGCCCGCTGGGCGTCCGCGGGACGCGCGCCTTCCGTGTAGAGGACGACGTACTCGGTTTCCGCACCCGGTTCGGCGATCGTCCGCCGGGCCTGTGCCGAGGGCACCGGCACGGCTGCCGTGAGGACGGTGACAGCGGCGGCGATGATGACGCGTTTCACATATACCTCCGTGTATCCGAAGAGCTCCCCGCAAATGTGATTTCACGCGCACCAACCAATCAGCCGTGTCCACATTCGCCGCCGAGGCGTAATAGGGCCGACAGGTGCCGGGAAATCCCACCACTCCTGTGACCTGCACACATCGGCGAATCATGTCAGCGGGGAACCGTTGCCTGGAAATTCTCGCGCCAAAGTCGAGGCGGCGTGGAGTTTCGCACGGTCAACCCCGCTTTTAAACAGGCGGGCAGCAGAACAAAAGGATTGAGAAGGGGCGGAAAGGGTGGGAAGGAGCTCAGCCGGGCGGGCCGACCCGCTCCTGCCGCTCCGGCAGCGAGGTCACGTACGAGATGAGGGCGCGGAGCGGGCCGGGGAGGTCGCCCTCGCGGGCGCGCGTCGTGAGCACCCGGCCGCCGTCCTGGACGGTCAGCTCGTAGTCGAAGCGGTCGGGCCGCCCCTCCGGGGGCCCCGGCCGCTCCGGCGTGCCGGACAGCCCGGCCCGCTCCACCCTGGCGCGCAGCTCGGCGGCGGCCTCCGGCGTCAGCGACGCGGAGTCGACCGTGGTGACCGTGACGAGGCCGGCGATGCCGCCTCCCCTGACGATCGAGACCTTCATGGGGACGATCCTAGACCGGCCCGCGCGGCCCGGCCGGTGGCGTGCCGCGACCGTTCACGTCCGCGCCCATACCCGGACCCGTACTCGACCCCGGTCGCGCTCGCCCGTCACGCCCTCCGCGACCGGCGGCGGCGGGTCGGCGGGCCCGCGACGCGTTCGTCCAGGGGGCCGCGTCACCGCCGGATCCGCGACGGCCGGGACGGCCGGCCGGGCGCTCACGGGCGGGCCGGGCACTCACGGCCGGGCCGGGCGCTCACGGCCGGGCCGGGCGCTCACGGGCGAGGGGTGAGGGGCGCGGGCATCCCGTCGGTGAACAGCCGCGCGTCGATCTGGTCGAGGGCGACGCGCAGGGCGCCGAGGGCGACGCTGTCCGCGCCGAGGTTGGACGCCCTGATCTCGGGGACGCGCAGGCACAGGCGGCGCAGCTCCTGCGCGAGCGGTTCGATGATGAGGTCCGCGGAGCGGGAGTAGCCGCCGCCGAGGATGACGACCTGCGGGTCGAGGGTGAGGACGAGGGCCGCGGCGCCGACGGCGAGGTCCTTGACGTAGCGGCGGAGCGCGGTCCTGGCGTCGCGGTCGCCTTCGCGGGCGTGGTTGAAGACCCAGGCGGCCTTGTCGTTGGGATGGACGTCGACGGGAACCGCGGGGCAGTTCTCGATGTGGGAGGGGGCCGAGAGCCAGCGGACCGCCTTGAGCGCGCCGATCTCGCCCGCCGCTCCGCCGTAGCCGCGCCGCAGGGTGCCGTCGAGGATGAGACCGGCGCCGGTGCGCATGCCCGCCAGCAGGTAGACGATGTCGTCGGCGTCCTGGGCGGCGCCCTGCCAGCGTTCGGCGACGGCGGCGAGCTTGCAGTCGTTCTCGACCAGGATCGGGCAGGTGAACCGGGCCGCGAGGTGCTCGGCCGGTGAGACGCTCGCCCAGCCCGGCAGCGGGGTGAACAGGGTGGTCCTGCCGGTGGCGTCGACGGGGCCGGTCACCCCGACCGTCACCGCCCAGATCTGGTCCGGCCGCATCCCGGCGGCGGCCAGGCACTGGGTGATGGCGGTGTCGACGGCCTCGAGCCGCGCGGCCGGGTCGGCGTCGGGTTCGACCGGCAGCCGGTGGCTGCGCAGGACCTTTCCCTCGAGGTCGGCGAGCAGGACGAGTATCTTGTGGCCGCCGACGTCGACGCCGAGCACGTGCCCGGCGTCGGCGTTGAAGCGGTAGCGGCGGGCCGGGCGGCCGACGCTGCTGCCGTCGGGTTCGACGACCTTCACCCATCCGTCGGTGACCAGCCCGCGGACCACGACGTCGGTTCCCGGCCGGGACAGGCCGGTGCGGGTGGCGAGTTCGGTGACGGTCGCGGGTGGCTGGCCCCGCATCGCCCGGACGATGCTGAGCGAGTTGAGCTCTCGGAGCCTGCTGACGTCGACCCCGGCCGCGTCGGTCACCACTACCCCCAGTTCTGTGCCACAGACGTCCCCCAATTATGCTTCATCAAAGCGAAATTCTAGCGGCACGTCACGAGATCGGATACCGCTGTCCCTGGTTCAGCGCGGCGGTGAAGTCGACCGGGCGGCCGTCGACGGTGAAACGGTACCTGTCCTCCTGGGTGATCTCGGGCTGCCGTCCGAGATAGGCGATCATGCGTTCGAGCTCGTCGGGGTTGAGCCAGGACGGCGGGTCGGAGACGGCCTTGAAGCCGCAGATCGCGGCGAGGTCGTGCAGCCAGCCCATCTGGGTGTCGGTGAGCAGGTTGAGGCGGCTGCGGAAGTACACGATGTCGGGGTCGACCTGGGCGAGCGGTGACTGCCACAGCCGGTGCAGGGTGTTCACGACGGCGTTGAAGGCCATCGCGTCCGAGGGGTCGTCGCTGGCGTAGTTGGTCCACAGCGGGGCGACGTCGGGGCCGCTGCGCATCCCGTCGACCAGCCCGAGGGAGGGCAGCAGCAGGCCGCCGCTGCCGAGCAGGTAGACCTCCGGGCCGGCGACCCGGCGGATCAGGGCGAGCGCGTCCCGGTAGGCCCGCTCGCGGGCCGCCCCGGAGTGGCGGACGCCGGGGACGGCGCCGGCGTTGATAAAGTCGATCTTGAGATAGGTGAACCCCCATTCGTGGACCACCCGGTGGATCAGCTCGGTGAGGTACGCCTGGACGCCGGGGTGGGTGAGGTCGAGGGCCCAGTAGCCGGTGCCCCAGTTGTGACCGGCGACGACCGGCTCCCCTTCCGCGTCGCGCAGCAGGAACTCGGGGTGTTCGCGCGCGGTCGCCGAGGTGGGCAGCACGATGAACGGCGCGAGCCACAGGCCCGCGCTCATCCCGGACGCGGTGATCCGCTCGGCCAGGGCTCGCATGCCGGAGGGGAACTTCTCGTTGGGCCCCCAGTCCCCGACGGCCCGCTGCCAGCCGTCGTCGACCTGGACGACGTCGAACGGCAGGCCGGCCAGCGCGGCGACGTCCTTGTTCAGCAGCTGTTCGGTGATGCCCTCGTAGTAGGCGTACCACGTGCACCACACGTTGCCCGCGCGCCGGTCGCTGCTGCCCAGCCGCTCGGCCAACTGCTCGGTGTAGCGGGCGAAGACCTCCCGCTCGGGGCCGTAGGCGATGAACCAGGGCGCGCCGTCGTCCTCGCACCAGCCGGCGAGGGTGTCGTGGTCGGCGGAGAGGCGGGGGGTGCCGAGCCCGAGCGAGCCCAGCAGCAGCACCCGGCCGTCGGGGCCCTGCAGCGCGGCCACGGCCGAGGAGTGGTGGCGGGCCGGGTCGTCCCAGACGGTGTCGTCGGCGGTGAGGCGCCGCTGGGGGTTGGCGATGCGCAGCGGGGCCTCGCTGAGGCGCCGCCATCCGCACGGGCTCCAGGAGTTCTGGCCGTGCCGGTAGAACAGGGCGTCGGCGAGGCCGTGCAGAACCGCGACCCGGCCCGGCGGCAGGATCAGACCGCCGGGCACGGGCTCGGGGGGCTCGGAACCGGTCAGTTCGACCGCGAACTCGCGGCCGGCCAGGTCGACGAGCAGGGGCATGGCTCTCCTTCAAGCGGTGGCCGTCCGGCGGGATCCCGGTGCGGGTCCCGCCGGACGGGGCAGGGAATGGAACGGTCAGCCGAACAGGGCGTTGACCTGCTGGTTGGCCTTCTTCAGCGCCTCGGCGGGGTCGGACTGGCCGAGGATGACCGACTGCAGGGCGTCCTGCACGATCTGGCTGATCTCGGTGCCGTGCTCGGTGATCGGCAGCAGGAAGGTGCCGCCGGGGGTCTTGGTGCAGTCGACGTAGACCTGCACGTCACGGCCCTTGGCCTTGTGGGCGGCGAGCGCCTTCTCGGTCGAGGTCTTGATCGCGGGGAACACCGCGGCGTTACCGCCGACCACGTCCTGGCAGGCGGCCGACCCGAGGTACTTCACCCACTTCCAGGCGGCGTCCTTGTGCTCGGTGCCCGCCCAGATCGCGTCCGACAGGCCGTTGATGGCGCTCTTGCGCACTCCGGACGGGCCGACGGGCAGCGGCGCGAGCGCGAACTTCTGCTTGGCGTCGGCGCCCAGGTAGGTGTTGATGGTCCAGGAGCCCGCGATCGTCAGCGCGGCCCTGCCCGAGTTCATCACCGCGTCGATGCCGAGCGTCGACTGCTTGTCGAACGCGGGCGCGTACCCCTTGTCGGTCAGCGCCTTGTACCAGCCGATCGTCTCGATCAGCTTGGGGTCGTCGTACTTGTACCGGGTGCCCCACGGGTTCTTGTCCAGGTAGGTGAAACCGTTGGCGGCGGCGAGCTCGCCCCATCCGTTCTGGCCCTGGGAGCCGTCGTTCCACTCCGGCTGGTACCCGTAGACCTTGACGTTGTCCTTGTCGAAGGCCGGGTCCAGGCCGTCGCGACCCTTGTCGTCGACGGTGAGCTTGGCGATGACCCGCTCGAAGCCGCCGCCGTCGGCGGGGTTCCAGGTGAGGTCGGCCAGCTCGTCGGCCTTGACACCGGCCTTGTCGAGCATCTCGCTGTTGTAGACGATCGCCTCGGTGTCCCAGTCCTTGGGCAGCCCGTACCGCTTGCCCTCCTTGACCCACAGGTCCGCCAGGCCGTCCTGGTACTGGCCCAGGTCGACCTTGTCGGCGTCGACGTAGGGCTGGATGTCGAGGAGCTGCCGGCTGGACACGAACTGCGGGTAGTAGGAGACCTGGTTGGTCCACACGTCGGGGGCGTCGCCGGCGGCCAGCTGGGTGGTCAGGTTCTGCCAGTACTGCGCCCACGCCGTCTGGGTGATCTTGACCGTGATGGTGGGGTTCGCGGCGTGGAAGGCGTCGGCGCAGGCCTGGTACGAGGCCTGCTGGTTGTCGTCCCACAGCCAGTAGTCGAGCGTGACCGGGCTGTTCGCCGAACCGTTCTCCGAATCGCCGCTCTCGGAGCCGCTGCACGCGGTGAGCGCCGTGCCTGCCAAGAGGCCGCACAGCAGCGCCGCGCCGACCCGCTTCCTGTTGATCATCGAGGTGCCTCTTCCTGGGGGGACCGAGGGCCGGAAAGTTCCCTCTTGCCATGTCGGCCCTCTCGAATAATGATGTGGCTCATCGAAAATTTGTCAAGGGCAGCTCATAAAGGGCCTTGACGAACGTCCCACGGAGGCTTCGATGACCTGTTCGCCGATCTCCCGAGCGGCCCGGATGGCGGTCCTCGCCACCCTGGCCGCGCTGGTGGTGGCGCTGCCGACCGCGACGCCCGCGGCAGCGGCGGCCCCGCAAGGTCCACCCCCCAGACCCGCGGTGCCCACCACTCCCGACCCGTCCCTGCCCGTCCACACACTCACCGCGGCCGACGGCCCGGTGGACAACCCGCTGAAGGGGTTCGCCCGCTTCTACTCCCCCGGCGGCAACCAGAACCTGGGATACCCCCACTCGCTCACCTGGACCTACTTCGGGCTCTCCGAGGTCATGACCAACGCCTCCAACTGCGGCTCCTACGACTGGTCGCTGGTCGACAGCGCCCTCGACGAGAGCGCGAGCTACGGCAACCAGGTCGCGCTGCGCTTCTACATGGAGTATCCCGGCGGCTCCGGCAGCCACCCCGCCAACGCCATCCCGCGCTGCTTCGACGGCCACGTCGACTACCGCGCCAACACCTACTGGGGCACCACCAGCCCCGACTACGACAACGCCTACCTGCTCACCGCCCTGAAGAACTTCATCGCCGCCTTCGGCGCCCGCTACGACGGCGACCCGCGCGTCGGCTTCATCCACACCGGCCTCGTCGGCCTGTGGGGCGAATGGCACACCTGGCCGTACGACACCGACACCAGCGGCGACGCCTACCCCGACTACATGCCGACCGACGCCCACGGTACGGAGATCCTGCAGGCGTACGACAACGCCTTCGACACGACCAAGCTCGAGGTCCGGTATCCGGGCGCCGGAGGGGCCGGGGCCAAGAACCTCCGCATCGGCTACCACGACGACTCGTTCTGCTACCGCGAGGGAAGCCCGCTCGCCGGGGTGACCCTGCCCCAGTCTCTCGGCGGCGCCGGTTACGCCCAGCTCCAGCGGGCGCTCGACCAGGGGGTGGAGAACAGGTGGATCACCGAGTCGATGGGAGGTGAGGTCCGGCCCGAGATCCAGTCCCAGGCCTTCTCCTTCTGGCCCGGCGGGTCGGGCCAGGTGGACGACATGCGGGCCTGCATCGAGCTGGAGCACGCCACCTGGAAGATCAACGAGCAGAGCTCCGGCTACAGCCCGACCGACCCCAAGGTCGCGGCCGCGGTACGGCTCATGGGATACAACCTCGGGGTCACCAGGGCCTTCTACCCGAACTCCGCGACCGGCACCGCGAAGGTCGGCGTCGAGATCGGCAACAGCGGTGTGGCCCCGTTCTACTACCCGTGGACGGTGACGCTGGGACTGAAGAACAGCTCCGGAAGCGTCGTCAAGACCTGGGACACCTCCTGGGACCTGCGCACCGTGATGCCCCGCAGGATCAGGGCCTTCCCCGACTGGGGGGTGGGCTCCGACCCCACCTACCGCGACTACGGATACCCCCAGTACTTCGCGACCAGCGTCAACCTGTCCGGGGTCGCCAACGGCGGCTACCAGCTCGTCATGCGGGTGAGGAACCCGCTGGAGTCCGTCAGCGCCAACGCGAAGAAGCTGCGGTTCGCCAACGCCACCCAGAACGCCGACGGGTGGCTCGGCCTGGGCACCATGACGGTCGGGACCGGCGGTGACCAGAGCGCGCCCAGCGTGCCGACCGGGCTGACCTCGCCCTCCTCCACCACCACCTCGGCCACCCTGAGCTGGAACGCCTCGACCGACAACGTCGGGGTCACCGCCTACCAGGTGCTGCGCAACGGCTCGCCGGTGGGCACGACCGGCACCACCACCTACACCGACACCGGCCTGACCCCCGCCACCTCCTACACCTACACCGTGAGGGCCTCCGACGCCGCGGGCAACTCCTCGGCCGCCTCGTCGCCCCTCACCGTCACCACGAAGTCCACGTCCACCCCGCCGTCCGGCACGGTGGAGGCCGAGAACCCGGCCAACACCCTGACCGGCGGAGCCGCGACCGCCGCGTGCGCGACCTGCTCGGGCGGCTCCAAGGTCGGCTACATCGGCAACGGCGCCACACTCACCTTCAACAACGTCGCCGCGAGCACCGCCGGGACACATACGCTGACCGTGTCCTACCTGTCCGCGACGGCCCGTACCGCCACGATCAAGGTCAACAACGGAACCGCGACCACCGTCGACTTCCCGGCCACCGCCGACTGGAACACCGTCGCCACCCGCACCCTCACCGTCACCCTCGCCGCCGGCACCAACACCGTCACCATCGCCAACCCGGGCGGCTGGGCCCCCGACATCGACAAGATCGGCGTCACATCGGGCTGAGCCCGGCCGGACTCCCGTAGAACGACCCCGTCGGAACGCCCTCTTCCCGGTAAGACGACCCCGGACCGGCAACGGTCCGGGGTCCCCGCTTTCTCCCGAGGACACCATGACCGACCTGAACGACCTCCGCCTGGGCGTCATCGGCGCCGGGCAGCGCGGCATTCTCGCCGCGGCCGCCCACCGGCCCGGCCGGGGATCCCGCATCACCGCCCTGTGCGACACCGACCCCGCGACGCTGGCGCTCAGCGCGCGCCGGTTCGGCGTGGAAGGCGCCGCCGCCGTCGCCGACCATCGCCGCCTGCTTGACCGGACCGATGTGGACGCCGTCCTCATCGCCACGCCGGACGACACCCACGCCGCGATCGCCTGTGACGCCCTCGTCGCGGGCAAGACCGTGTACCTGGAGAAACCCCTCGCCATCACCATCGAGGACTGCGACGAGATACTGCGGGTGGCGGCCAGGACCGGGACACGCCTCTACCTCGGGCACAACATGCGGCACATGGGGGTGATCCGGCTGATGCGCGACATCATCGGCCGCGGCGACATCGGGGTCCCCAAGACCGTCTGGGTACGGCACTTCGTCGGCCGGGGCGGCGACTACTACTTCAAGGACTGGCACGCCGACCGGCGGCGTACCACCGGTCTGCTCATCCAGAAGGCCGCCCACGACATCGACGTGATCCACTGGCTCGCCGGCGGCTACACCCAGCGTGTCAACGCCCTCGGTGACCTCATGCTCTACGGCGGGCTGCCGCGCCGCCCGGAGGGCACGCCGCCGGCCGACGGCTGGCTCACCGACTGGCCCTGGCCGCCGACGGCCTCGACCGGCCTGTACCACCACATCGACGTCGAGGACGTGTCGGTCATGAACATGCGCCTGGACAACGGCGTCATCGCCGCCTACCAGCAGTGCCACTTCAGCCCCGACTACTGGCGCAACTACACGGTCATCGGCACCCACGGCCGCCTGGAGAACTTCGGGGACGAGACCGGCGCCGTCGTCAAGGTCTGGAACCGCGGCCCCTCCGCCTACCGGGACGACTGCGACATCTCCTACACCGTCCCCCCGAGCCAGGGCGGCCACGGAGGGGCCGACGAGGCCATCATGGAGGAGTTCCTCCGGTTCGCCCGCCACGGCGGCCCGACCGACACCTCTCCGGTGGCGGCACGGATGAGCGTGGCCGCCGGCTACCTCGCCACCCTCTCGCTGCGCGAGGGCGGTGTCCCCCACACCGTCCCGCCCCTGGACGCCGGGCTGCTGGACTACTTCGCCCGGCACCAGACCCCCGCCACGGCGACCGCCGAGCGGACGACACCGGTCAGATGAGCCCCGACCACGGGCGGTGGCCACCCCGGTGCGGCCACCGCCGGTGCGGGTATCGCCGCACCGGCGGGCTCGGCTCGGGCGACGGACGCACGGGTCTCTCATCCAGGAGGCGACGGACCTACCGGTCTCACCCGGGAGACGGCGGACCCACCGGTCTCATCCAGGAGACGATCGCGTCCGGCGCCGTCACTTCATGCCGGAGAAGTTCAGGGACTGCACCAGCCGCTTGCCCAGGAAGATCAGGAGGAGGAGTACCGGGACGATGGACAGGACCGATCCGGCCATCAGGCCGGTCCAGTCCGGTGCCCGGTTCGGGGACTGCTGGAGGAACACGCCCAGCCCGACGGTGAGGACCCGGGTGGCCTCACCCTTGCCCACCAGCAACGGCCACAGATAGTCCTTCCAGCTCCAGACGATGGTGGTCAGGCTGATGGTGATCAGCGGGCCACGGCTCATCGGGAGGACGATCCTCCAGAACATCCCCCATCGGCCGATGCCCTCCAGCGTCGCGGCCTCCTCCACGTCCCGGGGAATCGACAGGAAGAACTGGCGCAGGAAGAACACCGCGAAGGGCGTCATCAGCAGGCTGGGGAGCACCAGCCCCGGAATAGTGTTCAGGATTCCCAGTTCCTTGACCAGGACGAAGTTCGGCAGCAGCGTGAAGATCGGCGGCACCATCAGCGCGGCGACGATGATCCCGAAGGCCAGGTCCCGGCCCGGGAACCGCAGCCGCGCGAAGGCGTAGCCCGCCATCGCGCAGCAGAAGGTCTGCACGACCGCGATCAGGCCGCTGTAGACCAGCGAGTTCACCGTGTACCGCAGGAAGTCGATCCGCGCGCCCGACCCGCCCGCGGCTCGCGCCTGTTCGGAGTCGACCAGTCCCAGCACGCGCTGGAAGTTGATCAATGTGGGCCGGTCCGGCCACAGCGCGGTCGAGTCGCGGTAGAGGTCGGCCGCGGGGGTGAGCGCCGTGCGGACCATCCAGTAAAACGGGAAGACGGTGAGCACGAGCGCCACGACGAGGGCGATCCAGGCCGTACCTCTGCCGATCCTCATTCCGGGAAACATCGAATGGCTCCTTAGCCCAGGTCCGAGCGCGACGAGCGCAGCATCCGCATCTGCACGGCCGTCAACAGGCCGAGGACGACCACGAGGACCATCGCCACGGCCGCGGCGTAGCCCATGTGGAAGTAGGTGAACGCCTGCTGGTAGATGTAGTAGTAGATGACGCGGGTCTCCGGGATGGGCGCCTTCCCGCCGTACACGACCGCGACGGTGTCGAAGATCTGGAACGAGCCGATGAGCGACACCACCAGCACCAGCGCGAGGATCGGACGCAGGAGCGGCAGGGTGATCGACCGGAACATCCGCGTCTCGCCCGCGCCGTCGATCGACGCGCTCTCGTACAGGTGCTGCGGTATCTGCAGCATCCCGGCGTAGAACAGCAACGCGGTGTACCCGGTGTAGGCCCAGCTGTTGACCAGGGCCACCAGGGGCATCGCCCAGGTCGGGGAGTTGAACGACAGGGTCGTGTCCAGACCGGTCAGCCCGAGGAGGTGGTTGACGAATCCCAGGTCCGGATCCAGGAGCCACGCCCACAACAGCCCGATCGTCACGTTCGGCACCAGCCAGGGGACCAGCAGCGCCGCACGCAGCACGACCGACCGGGTGAGGCGGTGCATCAACGCCGCCAGCCCCAGCGCGATCACTGTCTGCGAGACGATGTTCACCACCACGTAGTAGGCGGTGACCTTCAGCGCGTTCCAGAACTGCTCGTCCTCGATCAGGTGCCGGTAGTTGTCGGCGCCCACATATGCCGGGTCGTTGAGCAGGCTGTAGTCCGTGAGCGAGTACCAGACCCCCTGGACCGTCGGATAGGCGTAGAAGACCAGGAAACCCACGATCACCGGCAGCAGGAACAGCCACCCGACCCGCCGGTCGTCGCGCCGCCCCCGCCGGACACCCCCATGACCTGCCGGTTCGGAGTGTCGCGCCGCCCCGGCATCGAGCCGTGTCCCAACCGCGTTCATGCGCGCGCTCCTACCCGGTAGCTCGTTCGTCGGCGTCCCAGCGACCCGCCTATCGGATAATAATGATGTAGGATAGCGAAAATTTGTCAAGAGCTAATCATATTTACGGGATCCGGCCGCGAAGCGGACCGCGCGAGGATCGGGAGGACCCGGAGGATCGGGAAGAGGGCGCGCGGGAGGAGACCGCACGGAACCACTCGGCCGTGCTCGCCGGGGCGCGCGACGACCCGCCCGCGCCGCTCCACCGGACTCCGGCGAGAACCGCCCACCCCTCGGCGCCCGCCCCCGGCGAGCGCCACAGACCCCCGTCAGCCCCTTGCCGGTCTGTCGGCCCTGTTCCTGTCGGCCCTGTCGGCCCTGCCGGCCCCGTCAGCCCACTGTCATCGCCGGGCCGGCTCCGGGCCCGGCGACTCCCTCCCCCTCTGTCTCCCCCTCTGTCTCCCCCTCTGTCTCCCCTTCCCGTCTCTCTCCTCCCGTGCGGCGTCATGCCCGACGTCCGGACCGACGTGACGCGCCGGCGCGGGACGCGACCTAGAGGACCCCGACCTGCTGCCAGGCGGCGCGCACCTTCCGCTGCTCGTCCCCGTCCGCGCCGAACAGTTCCCCGGCCACCTCCACGGTCGCCTCCGCGGCCTGACGGAAGTTGGAGCGTGGCCGGAGCCGCTCGGTGAGCGTGACGTACCAGACGCGACCGGCGCGCTCCCAGGCGTTGCCGCCGATGGCGGTGGCGGCGAGGTAGAAGGCGTGGTTGGGGATGCCCGAGTTGATGTGGACGCCTCCGTGGTCGTTCGCGGGGTTGCCGTCGTCGGGCAGGTCCACGTAGTCGCGCATGTGTCCCGGCTGCCGGTCGCGTCCCCCGGAAGGGGTCGACCAGGCGGTTCCCGGCGCCTTCATCGACCGCAGGGCCGTCCCCTGCAGGGCGCTGCCCAGGATGCCCTCGCCGATGAGCCAGTCGGCCTGGTCGGCGGTCTGCCCCCGGCTGTACTGCTTGGCGAGCGACCCGAGGACGTCGGAGAACGACTCGTTGAGGGCTCCCGGCTGCTTGCTGTAGACCAGGTGCGCGGTGAACTGGGTGATGCCGTGGGTCAGCTCGTGCGCCACGATGTCGACGGCTTTGGTGAGGGAGCCCTTGGTGAAGATCTGCCCGCTGCCGTCGCCGTAGATCATCTGGAAGCCGATCCAGGCGGCGTTGTCGTAGTCGGTCCCGTAGTGGACCGAGGAGACGATCTCCAGTCCCCGCCCGTCGATGCTGTCCCGCCCGAAGACCCGCCGGTAGAAGTCGTAGGTGACGCCCGCCCCGTCGTAGGCCTCGTCGACGGCCGCGTCACCGGACGGCCCGTCGCCCTCCCCGCGCTTCTTGCGCCCGGGAAGGTCGAAGTCTCCGCCGTTCTCGACGTCGTAGACCGTGCGCACCATGCCGGGGGCGGGCGCCACGTCGGTGACGGTGAGACTGAGCTGGCGCAGCACGCCGGCGAACGACGCGCGCTGTGCCCTGGCGGTCTCCGAGGTGGCCAGGGTCCTGAGCGCGGCCTCGCGCTCCTCGGGGGTTCCCCGGTCGGCGACCGCCTGAAGCAGGTCGGGGGGTGCGATGCAGCACTGGGGCATGCTGTCAAATGTCGTCATGCTTCAAGAATCGCCGTCGTCTCCGGCGGGCGCATGAGTATCTCCGTACTCGATAACACTCGACGAGACTCGATGAGACTCGCCACCGTCTCCGGCCTCCGCCCTGTACGTCGCCACATTCGGTGAGAACCGTCACCGTCTCCGGCCTCCGCCTGAACATCGCCGTATTCAGTTAGAAACCTCACCATCTCCAGCCTCCATATGAAAATTGCCATATTCGGTGATAACCCTGCGTAAATCGGAGAATCGTCGTACTCGACAAGAACCGCCGCGGTCTCCGCGGGCGCGTGGGGACCGCCGGACCCGGTGTCTTCGCGGCGGGGTGGGGTGCGCCCCCGGGAGCGATCGTGAGAGGGTTCTTTTGCTCGGCGATCACGAGTTCGTGACCGCGCCCGGGAAGCGGGCGAGACGGAGGCGGCGGTGTTTGGGAACGTGAAAACGAACGAGGGGGCGGGGGCTCCCACACCGTCGGCGCGCGGCCTGCCGCCCGCGTCGGCCATCAGGCGCACACCGGCCATCGGGCACACGTCGGCCATCGGGTGCACACCGACCGCCGGGCGCACTCCGGCCCCCAGGCCCGCGCCGGTCACCGTTTCTCCGGGGACGGGCCGCGCGCCGGGAGACGGCGGTTCGCGGGGAACGGACCGCGCATGACGTCACTGCTCGCCATCAGCGACCTGCACATCGGCTACCAGGAGAACCGGAGCATCGTCGAGGGGCTGCGGCCCACCTCCGCCTCCGACTGGCTGCTGGTCGCGGGGGACGTCTCCGAGAAGGTCTCCGACGTCGAATGGGCCCTGGGACTGCTCGCCGAACGGTTCGAGAAGGTGGTGTGGGCGCCCGGCAACCACGAGCTGTGGACCCACCCCAGCGACCCCGTCCAGTTGCGGGGCGAGGAGCGCTACCGGCACCTGATCGAGGTGTGCCGGAACCTGGGGGTGACGACGCCGGAGGACCCCTACCTCACCTGGACCGGCCCCGGCGGCCCGGTCACCGTCGCCCCGCTGTTCGTGCTGTACGACTACACCTTCCGCATGCCCGGCGTGGACACGAAGGAGGAGGCGCTCGCCCTCGCGTACGACAAGGGCGTGGTCTGCACCGACGAGATGCTGCTCCACCCCGATCCGTACCCGACCCGGGACGCCTGGTGCGACGCCAGGATCGCCGAGACCGAACGGCGCCTGGAGGCCAGGCCGCCGGGGGTTCCGACGGTGCTGGTCAACCACTATCCTCTGGTTCGCGAGCCCACCCTGATCCTGTACCACCCGGAGTTCGCGATCTGGTGCGGCACCGAGCGCACCGCCGACTGGCACCTGCGCTTCGACGCCGCCACGGTCGTCTACGGCCACCTGCACATCCCCCGGACCACCTGGCATGACGGTGTCCGCTTCGAGGAGGTCTCCTTGGGTTATCCCCGCGAGTGGCGTCCCAGGCCCACCGCGCCCGGCCAGCTCCGGCGCGTCCTGCCCGACCCGCGGCCCGTCGCATGATCGAGAAGATCCTGCCGTCGTGGGTGGCGAGCGCGGAGTGCTTCGAGGACCCGCCGGACGTCGTGCTGTTCCCCGAGGAGGAGGCGGCCGTCGCCCGCGCGGTGGAGAAGCGGCGGCGCGAGTTCAGCACCGCGCGCCACTGCGCCCGCCGGGCCCTGGCCGACCTGGGGCTGCCCCCGGCGCCGATCCTGCCCGGAGAGCGCGGCGCCCCCGGGTGGCCCGACGGGGTGGTGGGCGCCATCACCCACTGCGCCGGATACCGCGCGGCGGCCGTCTCCCTTGAGGCGCTCACCATCGGCATCGACGCGGAGCCGCACGAGCCGCTCCCCGACGGCGTCCTGCCCGCGGTCTCGCTGCCCGAGGAGCGGGACGAGATCGCGCGGCTCGACAACGGCGTGCACTGGGGACGGCTGCTGTTCAGCGCCAAGGAGAGCGTCTACAAGGCGTGGTTCCCGCTGGCCAGGCGCTGGCTCGGCTTCGAGGAGGCCCACCTCACCTTCTCCCCCTCCGGCACGTTCACCGCCCGTCTCCTCGTCCCCGGCCCCCGGGTGGAGGGCCGGGAGCTGACCGGCTTCACGGGGCGCTGGCTGGTGTCCGACGGCCTGGTCGTGACCGCCATCGCGATCCCCGGGAAACCCTCGCCCTGACCGGACCCGCGTCCGGGCACCGCGCCCGGCCCCCGCAGGCGCGGCCCCGCGAGCATCGGCAGGCCGGCGTGGGAACTCGGCTTCCCGGCGCGGGCGCGTCCTAGGCTGGGTTCATGCCCCACGATCCGATGGTCCTGCCCGACGACCTGCCGGTGCCAGTGGACGACGGTGCCTGCGCCCACCTGACGGGCGCCGTCGTTCCCGCGCTGTCCCTCCCCTCGACGAGCGGGGAGCCGTTCCGCGTGGACCTGGTTCCCGATGGCGCCGAGCGGTTGGTGCTGTACGCGTACCCGCGCACCGGCCGCCCGGGAGAGGAGCCGCTGGTTCCCGACTGGGACCTCATCCCCGGCGCGCGCGGGTGCACGCCCGAGGCGTGCGCCTTCCGTGACCACGCCGGGGAGCTGCGCGCGGCGGGCGCCACCGTCGCCGGCCTCTCCACCCAGGACACCGCCTACCAGCGTGAGGCCGCCGAGCGGCTGCACCTGCCGTTCCCGCTGCTCAGCGACGCGTCTCTGGAGCTCACCGGCGCTCTCGGCCTGCCCACGACACAGGTGGCGGGCATGACGCTGCTGCGGCGCCTCACCCTGGTGATCCGCGACGGGGTGGTCGAGCACTGCTTCTACCCGGTCTTCCCGCCCGACGGGCACGCCGCGCGGGTGCTGGCCTGGCTGCGCGAGCACCGGTGAGGCGGCGGTCCCTCAGGACTCCAGGTAGCGCAGCACGGCGAGCACGCGCCGGTGGTCGCTCTGCGACGGCGGCAGCCCGAGCTTGGTGAAGATGTGCGTGACGTGCTTCTCCACCGACCCGTACGACAGGAACAAGGCCTCGGCGATCGCGCCGTTGGAGCGTCCGTCGGCCATCATGACGAGCACCTCGCGCTCCCGGGGGGTGAGGGTGTCGAGGGTGTCGGCGCGCCTGCCGGTCGCCATCATCCGGGTGACGACCTCCGGGTCCAGCACGGTCTCGCCCGCGGCGATCCGGGAGAGCGCGGTCAGGAAGTCGCCGACGTCGGCGACCCGCTCCTTCAGCAGGTATCCCACCCCTCGCGAGTCCTCGGCGAGGAGCAGGGTCGCCGAGCGCGTCTCCACGTACTGGGAGAAGACCAGCACACCGATGCCGGGGTGGTCGCGGCGGATGTCGATCGCGGCGCGCAGGCCCTCGTCGGTGTGGGTCGGCGGCATGCGTACGTCCACCACGGCGACGTCCGGCCGGTGCTCGTCCACCGCGGCGCGCAGCGCGGTCCCGTCCCCCACGGCCGCGGCGACCTCGTGCCCCCGCGTGGTGAGCAGCAGGGTCAGCCCGGCCCTGAGCACCGCGGAGTCCTCGGCGACGACGACGCGCATGCGACCTCCGTTCAGGTGGGGAGCGGCACCTCCACGGTGACCACCGTAGGCCCTCCGGGAGGACTGTCGATCTCCAGCCGCCCGTCCACGACGCCCACCCGGGCCGCCAGCCCCGGCAGTCCCGTCCCGGCGCCCATCGAGGCGCCGCCCGTCCCGTCGTCGCCGACGTGCAGCCGCAGCAGGCCGCCGCCTCCCGCCACCTCGACGATCGCCCGCCGCGCGCCGCTGTGCCTGACCACGTTGGCGAGCAGCTCGGCGGTGCAGAAGTAGACGATCGCCTCCACGGCGGCGGACGGGCGGCGGGGCAGGTCGACGCGGAGGTCGACGGGCAGGGTGAAGCGCGTGGCGAGCATGGCGAGCGCGGGCTCCAGCCCCTGGTCCAGGACGGGCGGGTAGATGCCGTGGATCAGCAGGCGCAGGTCGGCGATGATCTCCTTGGCCTCGCGGTGGGCGGCGTCCACGAGGTCGCGCGTCCGCCGGAGCCGGTCCTCCCGCGGGGAGGCGGCGAGCTCGTCCTTCGCCATGCCCAGGCTCATCGCCAGCGCCACGAGGCGGGCCTGCGGCCCGTCGTGCAGGTCGCGCTCGATCCGGCGCAGGGTCGCCGTCGCCTCCTCGGCCATCCGGGCCCTCGTCTCCTCCAGGTGGCCGATCCTGGCCGAGTTCCTGGTCCGGCCGAGCAGGGCGCGCACGAGGAACCGCTCGGGGAGCAGCGCGGCCCGCAGCGCCAGGGGGGCCGGCGCGAGCAGCGCCAGACCGGCCACGCCCACCAGCAGGACGCCCGGCCAGGTGTCGGCGTGCGGGCCCCAGGCACCGGCGTACCCCGCCGGCCAGCGGACGGGGTAGGAGAGCAGCAACAGGCCGCCACCCCAGAATCCGACGGCGGTTCCGAGGGCGAGCAGCGCGGTCAGCGGCTTGACCAGCAGGTAGACCGCCGCCCGCCACCCCACCCCGTCGCCGAGCGCCGACACGAACCAGCCGATCGGCCCGGGTCCCGGCCGGAAGGGGGCGGGGGCGGGCGTCCGGACGTCCAGCAGCAGGCGGGCCAGGCCGAGATCGACCGCCCCCAGGTACCGGGCTCCCCGGACCGTGACGGCCAGCATCGGGAGGCCGACGATCGCCGTCGACCACAACGCGGTCAGCAGCATGGCGAGGACGAGGAGCAGACCGATGACGGCGAGCGGCAGCCCGGCCAGCGCGTAGCCCAGCTCGCGCCAGACCCGCCCCGGCCCCGATCCCGTTCCCGGCAGCGAGCCTGAGGAGGGCGAGGGCGACGTGGCCGGGGCCGGAGGGCCGGAGGGAGGGCGGCTCATTCCTCCAGCGTGCCGCACCACGCTCCGGCCCGACATCCGGCGGGCCCGTGGGGGATATCCCGAGGTTTCCCGGCGGATGTCCCCGTGGTCTCCGGCGGGCGGGTTCGCGACGGTGGAGGGGAGCCGGTGTTCGTGAACCGGCGGGAGCCGACCGTACGGCGCGCCAACCGCCGTCCAGACGAAGGAGCCACGGATGTACGGGAAGATCGGATCGTTGTTCACCGGGCTGGTGGCGGCGTCGGCGCTGCTCGTCCCTGCGGGAGTGCCCTCACCCGCGACGTCACTCCCGTTCTCACCCGCGCCCTCACCCGCGACGGAGTCGGCGCGGGCTCCGGCCCCCGCATCGCCACCGCCGACGCCATCGCTGTCAGCGTCGGCGTCGGCGTCGCCGGAAACGGCCTCTCCGACGAAGCGGCTGGAATGGAAGGCGTGCGCGGGTGAGAACCTGCCGGAGGGGATCCGGTGCGCCACCGTCACGGTGCCGGTGGACTGGAGGAAGCCGCGCGGGCGGAGGCTCACCCTGGATCTGGCGCGGCTTCCCGCCACCGAGCCGGCCAACCGGATCGGGAGCGTGCTGCAGATACCGGGAGGACCCGGAAACGAGGGAGTGGAGGATCTGAAGCGGTCGGCGCCCGGCCTCACCGAGCTGCGCCGCCGTTTCGACCTCGTCGGCTACAACCCGCGCAACACCGGCCTCAGGGAGAGGCTGCCCGCGGTGTGCTGGGAGATGGGAACGCAGCTGCTGGAACCCCGCGACCGCGAGGAGTACCGGGCCCAGGTGGCGAAGGTGAAGGCCGCGGCGCGCGAGTGCCGGGACGCCGACTCCAGCGGCCTGTTCGACAACCTCGACTCCCTGTCGGTGGCACGGGACATGGAGGCGGTCCGCGTGGCCCTGGGCGAGCGGCGGCTGAGCTTCATGGCCAACTCCTACGGAGGGGTGCCCGTCGCCGCGTACGCGCGCCTGTTCCCCGAGCGCATCCGGGCGATGTACCTCGACGGGACGGTCGACCAGGTCAACGGATGGGCCAAGGTGCACCTGGACCACGCCGCCGTCGGCGAGCGGACGTTCGGGCGGTTCGTCGCCTGGTGCGCGGCCGACAGCGCCTGCGCGCTGCACGGGGAGGACGTGGGCGCGGTCTGGCGCGCCCTCGTCGAGAAGCTGGACCGCTCCCCGATCCCGATCTCCTCCCCCGAGTTCGGCGAGGGAAAGCTGGCCGGGTGGCACCTGAAGCTGATCGGCTTCCAGGCGAACCCGGGCCCGGACAACGCCTGGTGGGTGGCCTTCTCCACGTCGGTGGACAAGCTCAGGAACGGTGACGCCTCCGGTTTCGCGGAGTTCGTCAACGGCAACTCGCGGATCTGGGCGACACCGGCCCTGCGGGCGATGACCTGCCCCGACGACCGCGGCTTCACCGGGTACGCCCAGTTCCGCGACGTCTCCCGCCGGATGCGGGAGGCCTCCCCCCACCTGGGCGCCGCGCCGTTCGACATGCTGGCCTGCTCCGGCTGGCCGCGGCCCGTCGCCAACCCGTCCCGGCCGCTGCCGGTCCGCGGCCTGCCTCCGTTCCTGGGAGCCGGAACCTGGACCGATCACACCATGACCGCGAGCCTGGCCGGGACGGTGCCCGGTTCGGTCACCGTCCAGTACGACGGTCCCGGGCACGTCCTGTACATGCCGGGCAACAACGGACCCGCCAGCCGGTGCGTGATCGGGCACGCCACCCGCTACCTCGTCGACCTGACGCTCCCGGCCCCGGGCACCGTCTGCCGTCCCGGCGAGTGACACCTCCCCGTCCCCCCGGCCTGCCCCGAGGAGTGACACCTCCCGGTCCCCCGACCTGCCCCTCGCCCTGTCCCCCGTCCTGCCCCGGGGAGTGAGCCCCCATCCCCCGACCTGCCGCGTGCCCCCTTCGCCCCCCGACGGCGGAGGGGCTCGCGTCCCCGAATGAGCGGTTCCGGAAAACCCGCCGGTCCGGCGCGAGAGCACGGGGGCACGGGGGCACGGGGGCACAGCCCGACCCGGCCCGGCCCGGCCCGGCGGAAGGTCACACGACGCCGGCCTTGTGCGCGAACACCGCCATCTGGAGACGGTCGCGAAGGTTGAGCTTGCTGAGGAGGTTGGACACGTGGAACTTGACGGTCGCCTGGCTCACGTACAGCTTGCTCGCGATCTCGGTGTTGTTCAGCCCGTCGGCGACCAGGGCGAGCACCTCGTGCTCGCGTTCGGTGAGTGACTTGACGGCCTCGGGCGGGCGGTACGGGAGCCCGTTCTCGAAGCGGCTCAGGAAGCTGCTGGCGACCCGCGGCGCGAAGAACGCCTCCCCCCGGGCGATCGCCCTGATCGCCCCGACCAGCTCGTCCTGGTCGCTGGAGCGCAGCAGGAAGCCGCGGGCCCCGGCGCGTACGGCGTCGAACATGGCCTCGGGGTGCTCCGTCAGGATGACGCTCCGCACCGAGCCCGCCAGCGGGTCGGCGCGGAGCCGCTCGGTGACCTGGACGCCGTCGAGGCCGGTGAGCCGCTCGTCGACGAGGGCCACGTCCGGCCGCAGGCCCCTGGCCTTGGACACCGCCTCGAACCCGTCTCCGGCGTCCCCCACGACGCGCAGCCCCGGTTCGGCGGCGAGGATCGAGCACAGTGCCGTGCGCAGCAGTCTCTCCGAGTAGCAGATCAGCACCCGGATGTCCGTTCCAACCCCGTTGTTCATCGGTGTCTCATCTCAGGCGCGCGAGGGCGATGTGCCGTGACGGGACGAGTCCGGCGAGCGGTTCCCTGCCGGTGACGACGACGCCGGTGAAGCCGAGTGCCAGCAGCGGCGGCACCCGGCCTCCCGGCAGCCCGTCGGCGCCGACGGCGTCGTCGAGCAGGAGCAGGCAGCGCCCACCGGAGACCGGGGACGTCATGCGGCCGATGCGCGCCAGCCGCACGGCGTCGCGCAGCTCGCTGGGGTCGCGCCGGTCGCGGCCCAGGTCGATGAAGAGGACGTCCAGCCCCATCCGCTGGCGCAGCACCAGGGCGCACTGGGTGGCGAGGGTGGTCTTGCCGACCCCCGGAGGGCCGGTGACGGTCACCAGCGCGGGCTCCCCGCCACCGGAGGCGACCGACACCGTGTCCTCGACCTCCCGCAGCAGCGGGAGCCGGCTCAGCGCGACGGTGCCGCTCACCGAGGGCAGCGCCCACTCCGGGGGCGGCACCACGGCGGAGGCGCCGAGCGAGCGGGGCGGGGCGGCCTCGAAGGTGAGACGGTCGTCGCCGGTCAGCTCCAGGGCGGCGGCCAGGCGGCGCACCGAGGTGCGGTGCGGGTAGCGGGTACGGCCCCGCTCGAGATCGCGCAGCGTGCGCACGCTCAGGCGGGCGCGCTCCGCCAGTTCCTCCTGCGTCAGCCGCGCCTTGTCCCGATGGGTGCGCAGCAGCTGGGCGAATCCCAGGCTGTCGGACAGAAGTGCAGACCTCACGTGACTTCCTCCCGGTGACGATCGGATGCCGTCAACATAGGAAGATCTGGTTATCGTCGGATATCGTCGCGATATCGCCGGTCATTCTGCCTGGTCAGACCGTACGGGCGCTGGCAGCGTGAGCCTCATGCTTCCGACAGGACGGATACGGCGGCCCCCGGCACGGTTACTCGACGACGCGGTCCTGACCCAGCGCTTCGACTGGGAGATGCGCACCCTGCTCCGGCACTACCGGTGGATCGAGCTGACCCAGACCGCCGAGTACGCCCGGATGGGCCTGCTCGGCCACGACGCGGCGGAGCGGATCCACCGGGTGGTGCTCGATCTGACGCCCGAGCAGGTCGGCGCCGAGCGCGCCGCGGCCATGTCGGACCCGCTGTTCGCCCTGGAGAGGTGCGTCCAGGCACGTGTCCCCGAGGGCGCGCACGCCTGGCACGTCGACCGCAGCCGCAACGACGTCCAGGCGTGCGCGCAGCTCATGCTCGGCAGGGAACGGCTGCTGGAGACGGTGGCGGCGGTGAGCGGGCTGGCCAGCGCCACGCTGCGGGCCGCGGCCGGGCACACCGAGTCGGTCATGCCGGGCTACACCCAGCACCAGACCGCGCAGACCATGACCTTCGGCTTCTACCTGGCCGCGCTCGCCGAGGCGGCGACCGACGCCACGGAGTCGCTCCTCGCGCTGTTCGACACGGTCAACCTCTGCCCGCTGGGCGCCGGGGCGATGGCCGGGCTGGAGCTGCCGTGGGACCGGGAGCGGATCGCCGTCGCGCTGGGCTTCGACCGCCCACAGCCGCACGCGCTCACCTCGGTCGCCTCCCGCGCCTGGGTGCTGCGCACGGCCGGGGAGCTGTCGGTGCTCGGCACCACGCTGAGCCGGTTCCTGACCGACCTGATCTGGTGGAGCGGGTCGAGCTGCCGGTTCGTCGACCTGCCGGACGAGCTCGCCGGGATCTCCTCGGCGATGCCGCACAAGCGGAACTTCCCGATCCTGGAGCGGGCGCGCGGGATGACCGGCCACCTGGTCGGGCTCTCGTACGACATCATGATCGGCCAGCGCAACACCGGCTACACCAATCTGGTGGAGGTCTCCAAGGAGAGCACCCGCTTCCTGGAGGACCTCTTCTCGACCTGCGCCACGATGCTGGCGCTGTTCGAGCAGGTGGTCGCGAACGTACGGTTCCACCCGGAGCGGGCGGGCCGGGTGGCGCGCGGCGAGCTGACGGCCGCCTCGACCGTCGCCAACCACCTCACCCTCGAACACGGCGTGCCGGCCAGGAGCGCGCAGGTCGTCGTCGGCTCCTGGATCTCGGCCGCCATGGAACGGCTCGACCCGGCCGCCACCCTCACCCCCGACCTGCTCTCGGCACCGGACCTCGCCGCCGCGGGCGAGCGGCTCGGTTTCCCCCTCGCCGTCGAGGAGGCCGAGGTACGCGGGCTGCTGGACGCCGAGGCGAGCGTGTGGCGCAAGCGGACCGGCGGCTCGACCGGCCCCGAGCAGGTCCGTCTCCTCCTGGAGCAGACCGGCGACCGGCTGGCCGCCGCCGAACGGGGAGCCGCGGAGCGGTCCGGGTGGTTGCGGGAGGCCTGGGAGCACACCACCGGCACGAAGGCGGGCGATCTGTCATGACCATCCAGATGCCGATCGAGGAGACCGTCGCCGGCCGGGCCGGAGGGGTCGGCCGGGGACGCGCCCCCGGCACGTTCGGCGAGCTCCTGCAAGGGATCCTGGGCCCCGGTACGGACTTCCTGGTGACCTTCCCCGTCGACCTGTACGTGGAGGCGGTCTTCGAACCCGACCCGCAGCTGGACCAGGTGATCGTCTCGCCGCCGCACAAGAACAAGGCGCGGCGCCTGGCCACCGGGATCCTGTCGCGGTACGGGGTGCACACCGGCGGCTGGCTGATGCTCAACAGCGCGCTGCCCGAGGGCAAGGGCATGGCCAGCTCCACCGCCGACCTGGTCGCCACCGCGCGGGCGGTGGACTCGGCCTTCCGCCTGAAGCTGCCCAACCGGCTGCTGAAACAGATGATGGCCGAGATCGAGCCGTCCGACGGGGTGATGCACCCGGGGATCACCGCGTTCTTCCACCGGCAGGTGCGGCTGCACCGGCGCATGGGCACCCTCCCCCAGCTGACCATCGCCGGGATCGACGACGGGGAGAGCGTCGACACCGTCGCCTTCAACCGGTCGAGGAAGCCGATCCCCGCCCACTGGGCGGTGCGCTACGGCGAGCTCCTGGACGACCTCACCCGCGCCGTGCGCGACCACGACCTGGCGGCGGTCGGCAGGGTCGCCTCCGCCAGCGCGCGGCTGTTCCAGACCTTCAACGCCAAACCTCACCTGGCGGCGGTGGAGGAGATCTGCCGCGACGTGGGCGGGCTCGGCACGGTCGTCGGGCACAGCGGCACGTGCCTGGGGATCCTGCTGGCCCGGCACGACCCCGAGCACGGTCCCCGGCTGGCCCGCGCCCTCACGGAACTGGAGCGGCTGGGGCGGCCCCTCATCGTCTGTAGGAGCACGAGTCGGACATGACACTGAGAACTGACGCGATCGACGCCATCGGCCGGACCCCGCTGATGCGCCTGCGGGCGACCGGCGGGGCGACCGTCCACGCGAAGCTGGAGCTGGCCAACCCGTACGGAATGAAGGACCGCGTCGCCAGGCAGGCGATCCTGACCGCGAGGGCCGAGGGGGTCCTGGCCGACGGCGGCCTGATCGTGGAGAGCTCCTCCGGCACCCTGGCCATGGGGGTCGCCCTGGTCGGCACGTACCTCGGCCACGGGGTGCACATCGTCACCGACCCGCGGATCGACCCGATCACCATGGCCAAGCTGGAGGCGCTGGGCGCCACCCTGGACATCGTGCCCGCCATGACCGGCAACGGCTGGCAGAGCGCGCGGCTGGAGCGGCTGCAGGCCGTGATGGCCGCCAACCCGGGCGCGTTCTGGCCCCGGCAGTACGACAACCCGGCCAATCCCGCCGCCTACGACCGCCTCGCCGAGGAGGTCGTCTCGGAGATCGGCCGGGTCGACGTGCTGGTGGGCGCGGTGGGCAGCGGCGGCTCGCTGTGCGGGACGGCGCGGGCCCTGCGGCGGACCAACCCGGGATTGCGCGTGGTCGCCGTCGACGCGGTCGGCAGCGCCATCTTCGGCCAGCCGGACGTGCCCAGACGGCTGCAGAGCGGCCTGGGCAACAGCCTGGTCCCGGCCAACGTGGACTTCTCGGTCATCGACGAGGTCCACTGGCTGTCCGACCGGGAGGCGTTCGCCGCGACGCTGGAGCTGGCCTCGTACGAGAAGGTGTTCGCGGGCAACAGCTCGGGCTCGGCCTACCAGGTGGCGCGCTGGCTCGCCTCGCGGCTCGACCCGGACGTCTCGGTGGTGGTGATCTTCCCGGACCGGGGCGACCGGTACGTGAACACGATCTACAGCGCCGAGTACCGGGCCGCGCACGGCCTGACCGACCTGCGCCCGCCGCTCGCCCCCGACCCCATCCAGCTCACCGACACCGCCGTGACCTGGTCCTACGCGACACTGGGCCGGGCCCTGGAGTACGTATGAACCCGCCCCCGGCCCCGCCTCCATCCTCGGCCCCGTCCCCGGCACCGCCTCCGGCCCCGGCCCCGATCCTCGTCTTCGTCGAGTCCAACACCACCGGCTCGGGGATGCTCGCCTTCGCCAGGGCGGCGGCGCTGGGCTTCACCCCGGTGCTCGCCACCGACAGCCCCGCGCGCTACAGCGGGCTCGCGGCCACCGGGGTGCGGGTCGTCACGTGCGCCACCGGCTCCCCCGACACCCTGGCCGCGGAGCTGTGCCACGCCCTCGGGGATGTCGCCGAGATCGCCGGGGTGACCACGACCAGCGAGTTCTACACCGCCGCGGTCGCCAGGGTCGCCGCCGACCTCGGGCTTCCCGGCAACCCGCCGGAGGCCGTCGCCGCCTGCAGGGACAAGGGACGGATGCGCCGTACCCTGGCGGCGGCCAGGCTGCCCTCCCCCGCCTTCGAGCTGGTCGGCCCCGGCGACGACTTCGACTCGCGGATCGTGGTCGCGCTGTCGCGGATCGCCCTGCCGTGCGTCGTCAAGCCCGTCGACGACACCGGCTCGCTGAGCGTGGTGCTCTGCTCCACGCCCGGGGAGGTGGCCGCCCACTGCCGCCGGATCATCTCGGCCGGAGTCAACGTGCGGGGGCAGGCCACCGCGAGGACCGCGCTGATCGAGGGGTACCTTGCGGGCCCGGAGTTCAGCGTGGAGACGGTCAGCTCCGGCGGGTTCCACCGGTGCGTCGGCATCACCGCCAAGCGGGTGACGTCGCCGCCGCACTTCGTGGAGCGCGGGCACGTCTTCCCCGCGCCGCTGCCCGCGGAGGAGGTCCGGGTGCTCACCGGAACCGCGCTGCGCGCGCTGGCCGCCGTCGGGATCACCCACGGCGCCACCCACATCGAGATGAAGCTCATCGACGGTCACGCGTACGTCGTGGAGATCAACGCCCGGCCCGCGGGCGGCATGATCCCCGAGGTCGTCGCGCGGGCGTGCGGGTTCGACCTGCTCGACGCGCACCTGCGGGCCGCGGCCGACCTGGACCAGCTGCCGCTGCCCGACCGCTTCACGCCCGCGGGCATCGCCTTCCTGCTGGCGCCGGACGGCACCGGGAACGAGCGGGGAAAGGTCACGCTGCTGGAGGTGGCCGGGGTGCAGGACGCGGGCTCCGTGCCGGGTGTCGACGCGGTGACGGTCACGGCGCCGCCGGGCTCGGAGGTGCGGCCGGCCCGCAGCAGCTACGACCGGCTCGGCTACGTGATCGCGCACGCGCCCGGTCACAGCGAGCTGTACGACGCGCTGGACACCGCGCTCGGGCACCTGCGGCCCGTCCTGCTCCGCGAGCTGCCGATCGAGATCCCCCGGCAGGGCTACCGCATCTCCCCTTCCTAAACCCCCCGCCCGCCGGTCGTCACCGGTCCTCCGGCCCTCACCGCCCCTCCCGGAACCCCGATCCGGCCGTCCCCCCGTCACCCCGTCACCTTCACCACCCCTCCCGGAACCCCCGATTGGAATCCCATGACGAGCGTGCTGGACACACCCCACCTGGTCGCCGGAGAGAACGACGACGGCGGCGAGATCGAGCTGCGCAGCGACACCTTCACGCTGCCGACCCCCGAGATGCTGGAGGCCGCCGCGAACGCGCCGCTGGGCGACGACGTCTACGGCGAGGACCCGACGGTGGCCAAGCTGGAACGGCTCGCCGCCAACCTGCTGGGCAAGGCCGCGGGCTGCCTGATGCCGAGCGGCACGATGGCCAACCTCGCGGCGCTGCTGGCGCACTGCCCGCGCGGCGGCAAGGCGATCGTCGGCCACGAGTCCGACCTGTACGTCTACGAGGCCGGGGGCGCGTCGATGTGCGGCGGCATCGTCTACGAGCCGCTTCCCAACCTGCCGGACGGGACGATCAGCCTGGAGGACATCGCCGAGGCGTGCACGGTCGACCGTGCCGACCCGCAGATCGCGCCCCCGGCGCTGGTCAGCCTGGAGACGCCGCAGAACCGGTGCGGCGGCCTGCCGCTCCAGCTGGACTACCTCGCCGAGGTGGCCCAGCTGACGCGCTCGCACGGGGTGGCGCTGCACCTGGACGGGGCGCGCATCTTCAACGCCTCGGTCGCGCTGGGCGTCACCCCCGCGGAGATCGCCTTCTACGCCGACACGGTGCAGATCTGCCTGTCGAAGGGCCTGTGCGCGCCGATCGGGTCGGTCCTCGTGGGCGACCGGGCGATCATCGCCCAGGCAAGGCGGATGCGGAAGATGCTCGGCGGCGGCATGCGGCAGGCCGGCATGATCGCCGCCTGCGGCATCATCGCCCTCACCGAGATGACCGGCAGGCTCGCCGAGGACCACGAGAAGGCCGCCCGTCTCGCCCGCGGGCTGTCGCGCCTGCCGGGCGTCCGGCTCACCCCCGGCCCGCCGGTCACGAACATGGTGTTCTTCCGCGTACGCGACGAGCGCTACACCACCCGCTCGTTCATCGCGGCGGCCCGGCGCCGGGGCGTCCGGGTGGAGGAACTGGGCCACGGGCGGATCCGCGCGGTGACCCACGCCGGGGTCGGCACCGACGCCGTCGACCGGGCGATCAAGGTCTTCGCCGAGCTGCTCGCCGCCAGCGGCCGATGAGAACGGACGAGAACGGGCCGATGAGCGGGCATACGAAAGAGAGCGTGGATCGTCCGGGGACGGGGCTGGGGCGCCCGTTCCACCACCTGTGGGCGGCGTCCGGCCTGTCGAACCTCGCCGACGGCGTCCTGCTCGTCGGCGTTCCCCTGCTGGCGATCTCCCTCACCCGCTCGCCGGTGCTGGTGTCGCTGGTCAGCGCCGCCACGACGCTGCCGTGGCTGCTGTTCGCCCTGCACGCGGGCGCGATCGCCGACCGCCGTGACCGGCGCCGGATCATGATCCTGGCGGGCTGGTCGCGCGCGGCCGTGCTGGCGGCGACGGCCGCCGCCGCGTGGTACGGCGTGCTCACCCTGCCGGTGCTGATGGCCGCGGTGCTGCTCGCCGGGGCCGCGGAGGTGTTCGCCGACACCTCCGCCCAGTCGGCGCTGCCGGCGGGGCTGGCCTGCGACCGGCTGGAGGCGGCGAACGGCCGGCTCGTCGCGACCCAGACGCTCGGCAATCACTTCCTCGGGGCGCCGCTCGCGGGCCTGCTGGTCGGCGTCGCCTCCACCGCCGTCTTCGGGACGGCCGCCCTGCTGTACGTGGGCGCCGCGCTCCTGCTGCTCGGCATGCGCGGCCGGTTCCGCCCGGAGACCGCCCCGGCGCAGGCGTTGCGCGCCGACATCGCCGACGGCATGCGCTACCTGTGGGGGCACCGTGCCCTGCGCGGCCTCGCCGCGTACTCCGGCGTGCTCAACCTGGCCTACGGCGCGTACTTCGCCGTCTTCGTGCTGTGGGTGGTCGGCGGCGGCTCCCGCGTGGGGCTCACGCCCGGCCAGTACGGCTTCCTGGCGGCCACGCTGGCGGCGGGGGCGGTGGCCGGTTCGGTGCTCGCCGGGCGGCTCACCCGGCTGGCCGGCGAGAACGGCGCCCTGGTGGGCGTCACGCTGCTCAACGGGCTCCTGCTGCTGGTCCCCCTGCTCACCCCCTCCCCCCTCGCGGTCTTCCCCGCCGCGGCGGGCATCGGCGCGGCCAACGCCGTCACCAACGTCGTCTCCGTCTCGCTGCGCCAGCGGCTCATCCCCGACGGCCTGCTCGGGCGGGTGAACGCCACCTGCCGTCTCATCGGCATGGGCGCCATGCCGCTGGGCGCCGCGGCCGGCGGCCTGGTCGCCGCCCTCGCGGGCCTGCCCGCGGTCTTCTGGGCCACCTGCGCGCTCTCCCTGCTCGGCGCCGCCCTGGTCCCGCGCGGCGGGCAGGCCGGCGGTCCGGTGCGGGACCGCCTCGGGGTCGCGAACGGGGGCTGAAAGCACTGCCGGGCCCCCCCCCCGGGGGGGGGGGGGGGCCCCGGCGTGTGCGCGGCGGGTGGGGGGTCAGGCCGCCGTGCAGGTGAGGGTTGGGGTGCCGCCGGTACCGGAGGCGGTGAACCCGAAGGAGGTGGAGGCACCGGCGCCCAGCGAGCCGTTGTAGGCGACGTTGCGGGCGCTGACCGCGGATCCGCTGGTGGTCACGGTCGCGCTCCACGCCGAGTTGACCTTCTCACCGCCCGCGAAGGTCCAGTTCACCGTCCAGCCGGTGATCGCCCGGGAGCCGGCGGTCACGCTCACGTCCGCCTGGAAGCCGCCGGACCACTGGGAGACGACGCGGTAGGTGGCCGAGCAGCCGCCGGTGCCCGGGGTCGGGGTGGGCGTGGGGGTCGGCGTCGGGGTCGGGGTGGGAGTCGGCGTCGGGGTGGGGGTCGGGGTGGGGTTCGTGCCGCCGGTGAAGTTGACGTCGCTGCAGAAGTAGTACGACTGGTCCAGGTGGCTGGCCTGCCAGACGGTGTAGACGATGTGGTGGCCGGTACGGCCGGGCGCGTTCACCGGGATGGGTGTGGTGGTGCCGGTGGGCCTGCTGCCCAGCTCGTTGACGAGTTCCAGGTCACTCCACTTCAGCGCCTGGGTCTTGGGGTTGAAGCCCTGTTTGGTGACGTAGACGCGGATGTAGTCCGCGCCGTGCGAGGCCTGGTCGTACAGGTTCATCGTGAACGAGGCGGGACGGTCCACGGTCTTCCACGCGCCCACCGTGTCCATGGTCCTGTAACGGCCGCCTTCGGTCCGGCCGCCGCTGCACAGCTGCCCGTCGGGGATCGCGGCCTGGTGGTTGCCGCCGACGCCCTCGCGGAACAGCCCGTTCCAGTTCCACATCGCGTTGGGGTTGTCCTGCCAGGCCTGCCAGCACATCGGGTCCTGCTGGGCCATGGCCGGGTTCTGGAAGTCACTTCCCCAGCGCTCCCAGCAGCCGTAGTTGCGCGAGGGCGGGTCGGTGATCGAGCCGTGCGCCGAGGCGGGGGTCGCCATCACGGTGGTGAACATGAGCGCGGTCGCGACCGCGACCGCCGCCGCGACGACCATCCGCCAGACCGGGGTCCGGTGGAGGGAGGCGACGCCGGGCGCGTGGGACTGGTCGCGCAGGAGTCGGAGCGTACGTGACCTCATCGGTACAGGTCTCCTTTTCGAGTGCCGGGGGGGGGACGAGTCCTGGCGCGCCGAGTGAGGGAGGGGTCCTCACGCCAGAGGGTCACCACCGTCACCCAATCCGCGTGCGGGGGGCAACCGTGCTCCACGGCTCTCGAAGGGCGACCGGCCCGGAGCTGGCCATACGCCATAAAACGGATGAAAGGTTCATTTCCGAATGATTTTCCCTAGGGGCAGCCCCCGGAGAAACCGATGAGCGACCTGCCGCACGACTGCCCTCCCGGGGGCGTCACATCGCCCGGATCGGGCCTGACCGGAGACGTACGGTCTCGCGCGGAACGTGACGAGATCTAGCTGAACGACACCGACCGCAGGCTGCAGTCGGTGAGCCACGGCCCAGGAGAGACCGGTGCCGCGGAGCAGGCCCAGCTCGCGGTGATGGTGGTCGTTCCGGCCGGAATACCGGTGAGGCCGGCCGATCCGCTGTAGTCGCCGTAGGGGTAGTGGCCGCTGCTGCACTGGGCCGTGACCCCCATGGACGTGGCCCCGTCGGGCAGTGTCTGGGTGAACTGGAACGCGTGCGTGCCGGGGACCGCGACCAGGCCGGGGGTCG
The DNA here is from genome assembly GCF_042428775.1 of Streptosporangium vulgare. NCBI lineage: Bacteria > Bacillati > Actinomycetota > Actinomycetes > Streptosporangiales > Streptosporangiaceae > Streptosporangium > Streptosporangium vulgare. The sequence continues at coordinate 81,991 of NZ_JBHMBS010000029.1, forward strand.
CCGAGGGCGGTGAGGTGTGGAGCCGCACGTTCGAGGGATACCAGTCGCGGGTGTCTCCGGAGTGGTTGGAACCGGTGCAGTCCACCGTGGCGTACAGGACGGCGGTGGTCGCGGCGGCGGGTTGCGCGAGGCCCACGATGCCCAACGTACCGGTGACGACCAGCGCGGATCCGAGCGCCAGCCCTCGGCGAACCAGTCTCGCAGCGAACATCGCCGTTCCTCCTCAACGCTTCTGACATCGGCCACCGCGAATTCAGCATCATTCGCACGGCACGGTCAACGGTCGAGCGATTTCAACAGAGCCACAACCAACACGGCGAGGGGATCCCGAAGACCGAATCCATCGCCGGTCGATTCGTTGTCTTCCAGGGAAACGACCACCAGGGAGAACGCGCAACCAGCGACGTTGATGAAATTTCCACGGACGCCGGACCCGAAGGCGTATGCCCGATGTTTCGGCCTTCCGGTCGCACGCCACATCAGGCACCCTTGAAAGATTCAAGGGTGCCGGACACCGCATCGGTCGCCCGCACCCGATGGACGAACGGCATCACAACCGGCACCGTCCCCGTCGCTCACGAGACCGCCGGCCCCCTCAACCACCACATGCCCCTGCTCCACCCGGAGATCTCGATCGGGTCCGCCTGCGACGCCGACAGATAATCGACGGCCTGATCGACCATTGTCGGCGGGCCGCATGGGCGAGACAGACCCGCCATCACCGCGCCCGTTTTTTCGGCCGCATAGCGGGCCGCCCCGGCGAAAGCCTCGCCCGGATGTAAATTACATTCTCCACCGCGAAGAAACAGCATGATGGGCCGGATTCCGGGGACCGAGTGGCCAATGCCGTCTTCACCTCGGTCCGTTTGAAAATTATTCTCGGTCGATCAAATGACGCGTCCCCGTAGGAGAAGCATGCGAAAAGTTACTCGGCTCCGCCGGCTCGGCCTCGTCTCGGCGGTAGTGGCGGCCGGCCTGGCGACCATGCCCGTGGCCGCGCACGCCGACGGCTATGACACTCCCCGCAGCGCCACCGCCGTGGGGGCGGGCAGCACCTACGCGGCCGGGTTGGCGGCGGCCGAACAGCGGGCCCGGGCGGCCGTCCTCGCGGTCGGCCACGACTGCACCCCCGGGACCTACAACACCCTGACGACCTATGTCTCCCCGGGCGGCGGCACGTGGGTCTTCCAGTCCACTCACTACGCGATGTGCGTCGACTGATCAAGCTCGGCCTCTGCGGGCAGCGGGGCGGGGTGGCCCCGCTGCCCGCAGAGGAGGCCGACCCGTAGCACTGCCCGGGTTCGTGGTGATCTCCCCCTTCTTTCTCGCGCCTCCGAACGACCAGGTCACCGACTGGAGCAGGCTGAGTGACATCGGCCAGACCTACGGAGCCGCAACGGACCACCGGGACCGACGACATCGGTGAATTCAGACTCGGCCCGTCCCCTCACGGGCGAAGTTCGGTTCCGCCGCCTCCAGTCGCGGTACCGAGATGCCCAACCGTCGTGCTTCGGCCAGGGTGTCCCGGCAGACCTCACGCGGCTCCTCGGCGTCGGGATCGGAGTGCGCCGCGAAATTCACGCGCACGGGCGCGACATGAGCGGTCAGCCAGGCGAGCGCGGGGGCCGTCAGCCAGGTGGGCGCCCGGAACAGCAGCACAGCGCCCCGGTGACGTCGCAGGTCAAGGCCGCGCGCCTTGAGGAGCGGCAGCAGCTCGCGGCCGGCCAGCAGCCCCTCGCGCAGGTCGCCCGTCGCCCCGGCCAGCTTGGACAGGGAACCCAGTCTCAGGCCCTGCGAGTGCAGGCCCGCGCCGAACGCGAAATGGATCCACAACCAGCTGCGGAAGTCAGGCTGCTCCTTGAGCCGGAGCCCGGCCTCGCGAAACGCCTGGCGCACGGCCCGCTCCCGGTCGGTCGGCGGCCGGCCGAAGGTGCCGAAGACGACCGACGGCAGCAGCACCCCACGGAGCACGCCGTCCGCACCGAAACCGCCACCGGCCTGGGGAAAGCCCCAGGCGATCTGGTCGACGGGGAGTGCGCCGATCGCGGCCGGCGGCTCGGTCCAGATGTTGCCGAAGACCAGCACCGTGGCGTGGCCGACACGCGGGGACAGGAAGGCCGTCGCCTCCGCGAGGCGGTGGTGCGGCACGCTGAGCACGATCAGGTCGAAGTCGTGGTCCGGCTCCAGCGCCTCGCGGTAGCGCACCGGCCACTTCTCGACGACGCGCCGCCCCCACACCCGGCGCCGCGTGTCGAGCAGGTCGAGGTCCACCGCGTCCCCGTACGCCGCCGCGCGACCCGGCCGGACGTAGAACTCGACGTCATGCCCGGCCCGTTCCAGGGCCCAGCCGTACACGGTGGCGATCACGCCTCGGCCGAACATCAGGATCTTCAAGCTGCACCTCGTGGGATACAATCGAAATGGAGGTCATCTCCATTTTCCAAGATATGGAGGTCATCTCCACTTGTCAACGCGAGGTAGCGCATGACCGCCGACAGGCCGCTGCGGGCCGACGCCCGACGCAACCGCGACGCCCTGATCGCCAAGGCACGAGAGGTCTTCGACGCCGGCGACTTCTTCGACCTGCGCTTCGATGACTTCGCCCGCCTGGCCGGGGTGGGCACCGGCACGCTGTACCGCCACTTCCCCACCCGGGAGGCACTGGCCGAGGCGGTCTACCACGGGGAGGTCGCCGCGCTGTGCGACCGCGCCCGCCGGCTACAGGCCACGCTGCCCGCGGCGGAGGCTTTGGCGACCTTCCTGCGCGGCATGGTCGACCACATAGACGCCCACCAGGGCCTCGCCCGGACGCTGGCCACGCTCATGGCCGATCGTTCGGGGGTCCTCGCCGAAGGCGGCCAGGCGCTGGAGCAGGCCGTCACCGACCTGGTGGCCGCCGCCGTACGAGACGGCACCGTTCGCGACGACGTGGACGCCGGTGCCGTGATGATGGCGCTGCACGGCATCGGTGCGGCCCATGACCGCCCCGGTTGGCGGGCCGAGGCCGACGGTGTCATCACCCTCGTGCTGGACGGGCTGCGCCGCCCGCTGTGACGAGGTGCGACACGAGTTCGCATACCGCGAGTGAAGGATCCGGTTGGTGGTACGGGGCGAAGACACGGTCCGGTGGTGGTCACCCGGCTGATGCCGGACGCCTGTGAAGTTCCGGGATGTGCGCGAAGGCGATGAGGGCGCGGCTCTGCCAGTTCTGACTCTTGTCGAAATCCGCCTACGTCACCGAAGGCGGGACCGTGTAACCCTTGCGTAGCAAGCTGTGGTGCGACAGCTTTGAAGCGGTCCGGGTCCACGAAAATCGTTCCGGCTGCCCCGCCGGAGCGACGCCAAGCCTGTCCTCCAGAAGTGATCAGGCAACCGCAATGAACAATGACGGATGCGTGCTCCGCCACGGACCGCTCCATTCGATCAAAGCGTTACTCCTGGGACGGCTTCGGCCAGTACTTGGGCGGAGTGGCAGCGGGATCGACGATGCGCAGGCGACTGGCCGGGGTCGGGTCGATGCCGCGTAAGGTCACCAAGCGCTGCCCGTCCGCGTCGGTGAGGAGATTCAAGGCAGCGGGCAGTCCGGCGGCGACAGTGGCGATCGCCAGACCGATTCCGATCATGCCGGGGTGCTTGTGCGGGTATTCGATCCGGTGCAGCCCGGAAGCGGCGATCGCCTCGACCTCCCGAGGGCGCTGCATCTGCCGGGCGTCGTTGGTCAGGATGACGTGGAATCCCTCGGCCACCGCTCGGGGGTAGAGGTTTTCGTCCCGGGTCCCGGACCAGCGGTCGAGATCCAGCAGATGGACGATCTCATGCCCCAGAACGAAGGCGACGATGGCCTGGTGGAGCGGCCGGGACACGTTCTCATCCAGCAGCAGCCTCACGTGGTTCCTTGGGGGGATCGTAACTGTTGACGTACTCGGCGAAGTCGGCGGCATCCAGGGCCGCTGTAGGGGTGACGCTCGGGTAGTACTCGGAGATCCGCTCCGGGGGGAGTCCATCCCGGAGCAAGGCCGCGACCTCGTCATAGGGGACGCGGGTGCCCTCGATCACCGGCACTCCACCGCGAACCGCCGGATTCACCGTCACATGCGCGCGGGGCCTCAGCAGCGGCGGGATGTGCCTACCATCGCGGTAGAACGGCTGCAGGACATCGACCATCTCGTGGATGACCACGTTGGCCTTTCTGCGTACCAGGTCAACCGCCTGGTCAGATTCGGCCAGGTAGATGCTGCTGCCGTCGGCGACCAGCGTGTACGACGAGAGGTGATCGTGCTCTTGCAAATCGCTGCGGAGGGTGTCGAGCGCCCGCCTGATCTTCTGCAGCGAGGCGTCGTTGCGCAGCTTGACGCAGGTCCGCAACGCCACCACATCGCGGAAGGAGTAGAGAACGGGCCGGGTGCTGGAAATCTCCGGGATCAGCACCACGCCACGGTTGACGCCGGCCTTGCGCCAGTGGGCGAGCTGACGAAGCGTGGCACCCGACAGCGCCGCCGCCAGCTTCGGGTCGAACGCCATCACCTCACCCCTCCCCGCTCCGTGATCCGAGCCCTGCCCGAGACATCATCGCAAATCTCGCCTAGCAGGTCAGGCCCTATGCGACTTCGCCCCGCACCGTTTCGGAGACTTCTGGCGGAGCGCTGATGTCCCACGGGACATCAGCGCTCCGCCAGGGGACCGCACGTCCGTATAGCTCTCGCGTGTTCAGGCGGCGAGTTCGTGGTTGAGGTGGTCGCGGAACTCGCGGACCATCATGCTGCCCTTGTACGGCTCAAGTCGACCGGCGAACTGCCGGAGGCGCTCCACCAGACGAGGAGAGGCCAGCGCCTTGATCTCCGGGATCGCGGCTCGCGCACGGGTGATCCCCTCTTCCAATTCACCCATTCCTAGGTACGCCTCGGCTGCGTTGACCTGGGCAAACTGAACAGCGCGGGGAAATCCTCCGGCGTAGCCCTGTATCGCCGTTTCCGCAAAGGTGGCCGCCCGCCGATGCTCACCGATCTGATGCCAGCAGCACCCCATGGCCGCGACCAGTCCTGGCCTGCCGTACGAGGCAAGCCAGTCTGGATCGCGGTCGTCGGAACCCTGGTCATCCGCGCGCTCGGCCTCGGCGAGCAACCGCTCGACCTGCTTTGCGACATGACCGCCGGGAGTCCCGTTCCCTCTGGTCCACGAAGCCACCGCCCCCGCCTCCTTGACCAGCATCAGCGCCATGACACGCGGTGGTGCTTCGGCTCGACGCCCGGTGTCGACGGCGGCACGGGCCAGCCATTCCGCCCACTTGTGCTGCCGCAGATAGATCGCCTGCTGCGTCAATGTCATCAGCACCCAGGCGCCCGACAGAGGGTCGCTTCCCGCCTTCGCCAGTTTGAGCGCCTGACCGAAATGGTGTTGGGCCTTGCCGTGATGGCCAAGGTCGAAGGCGGTCCAGCCCGCCAGCTCGGTCATTCCTGCCGCCGCGACCATCAGTTCGGCCCCGACCTTGTCGTTGTAGCGGCCACGCAGTAGTGGTGTCACGCTGCCGTTCAGATAGTTCATGACCACCGGGCGTACCACCCCTGCCCCGAATTGCTGGTCCATCAGGCTGAACGCCCTGCGAGATTCGTTGATCCGGGTGATGTCGGAGAGACCCACGATCTGTCCGGATCCATGGTGCGCCGCCGACTCGACGGGGGTGCCGTAACCCCAGGAGACCAGCCACTCGCCCAGCGCCGCGGGCACGAACGGCAACGTGGCCAACATCTCGCGTCGGGACGGGTCCAACTCACACCTCCAAAGATCCGTGACCGCCTTCACGGTAGCCGCCTGCGAACCGTCTCCGAAGTCGGCGTTCGGCCACGATGATGTCGCCGCGAAGGCCCACCCTTCTATCCAGCGCTCGACCTCTATCGCATCCACCCCGAACACAGCCGCGATCCGCTTCCGGCTGTACGCCCGGACCCCCTGCTCTCCTCGCTCCCACCGGCCCCAGGCCGCAGCGGACACCCCGACCGCCTCCGCCGCCGCTGCCTGGGTCATCCCTCGCCGCCTACGTGCCCTGGCCAACTCCGGTCGCCCCTTGCCGCCATGTGGCTCACCCATAACCACTCCCCCTTGGTAGTCGGACGACAACTCATTGTGATATTCGAAGAGCCTCGTCCGCCACCATCCGAGAAAACGTTAAGTTAACGTACAGCTACGGAAAGCAACGCGGCCGATCAACGGCCAATGAGCAGCGTTGACGTTCCCCACTTCGCCGCGTCGGCGTTTCCTGCTGAGCACAGCCTCACAGCGAACGGAGCGTGCTCATGCCACCAGCCGACGGTATCCCCCCGGGAGCCCCACACCACCCCGCGGAAAGCCCGGTTCCCCTGCCTGATCACGACTGGAGACCCTTCACCCTGCCTGGAGCCACCGCCCCGATCCACAGCATCGAAACAACGATCTGGAACATCACGACACCACGCCAGGATGCCCGGACCCCGGACGAGGCCGGTGGCACAACGAGCCAGGAGAACAGCGCGGCCGGGCTACACAGCAGCGCAACCTGGCTGGACAGCGAGGCGACGAAGAGACAAAGCGGCGATACCGCGGGGCGCAGTGACATCCGCGCACTGGTTAAGGTCCTGCGGCCCGGCTCCGCCTCACGCCGGGCTCGTGCCATCATCCGTGAGATCCTGCAGCAGGAGGGGCTGCCCGACGACGACGTCGACAGCGCCGAACTAGTCGTCGCCGAACTCGCCGCCAACGCCGAGAAACACGCCTGTCCTCCGTACGAGCTGCGCGTCTTTCACCTGGACGGCGTCCCCACCTGGTGCGAGGTCGTCGACGGCGACCCCGGCACCCACGAGGTCCGCCTCATCCTCGACCTGCTGCGCTCGGTGACGGAGATCGGCCTGCCCCTGCTCGCCGAGAACGGCCGCGGCCTGCTCCTGGCCCACCGGCTCTCGGGTGGCCACTGCCAGACCTACCCGGTCACCACCCTGGCCGCCGCCCCGAGCAAGGCCGTCGCCTTCGCCCTGCCCACCCGCTCGGGCGGCCGCCTGGTCCTCTCACCCCTGTCATCGGGATGAGGCTTCGGCCTCCCGCCGGTACGGAGCCGCCAGCGGGAGGCGGCCCCGTACCGCCGAAGGATCAGCTCGGGTCGTAGGCGAGGTTGGGGCGCAGCCAGCGTTCGACCTCGGCGAGGTCCATGCCCCGGCGCTTGGCGTAGTCCTCGACCTGGTCGCGGCCGAGGCGCCCCACGGTGAAGTAGCGCGACGACTCGTGGGCGAAGATCAGCCCGCTCACGCTCGCGGCCGGGGTCATCGCGAAGGACTCGGTCAGGCCCATCCCGAGCTTGTCGGAGCCGAGCAGCTCGAACAGCTCCCGCTTCTCGCTGTGGTCGGGGCTCGCGGGGTAGCCGAGCGCGGGGCGGATGCCGCGGAAGCGCTCGGCGTGCAGGTCCTCGATGAGGGGGTCGGCGTCCGGCTCGAACCAGCCGCGCCGCGCCTCCAGGTGGATGTGCTCGGCGAACGCCTCGGCCAGGCGGTCGGCGAGGGCCTTCACCATGATCGAACGGTAGTCGTCGTTCTGGGCCTCGTAGCGGGCCGCGAGCTCCTCGGCGCCGTGCACGGCCACGGCGAACCCGCCCAGGTGATCCCCGGCAGGGGCGATGTAGTCCGCCAGGCACCGGTTGGGCCGGCCGTCGGGCTTGGCCGTCTGCTGGCGCAGCATCGGCAGCCGAGGACCGTCCTCAAGCACGATGTCGTCGCCCTCGGAGTGGGCCGGCCAGTACGCGTAGGCGCCCCTGGCCTGGAAGCTCCCCTCGGCGATGATCTGGTCGAGCATGGTGTTGGCGTCGTCGAAGAGCTCGCGGGCCACCGGCTGGTCGAGGATGGCCGGATACTTGCCCTTCAGCTCCCAGGCCAGGAAGAGGAACTGCCAGTCGATCATCGCCCGGAGGGTCTCCAGGTCCGGCTCCACGAGGCGGACGCCGGTGAAGTCGGGGACCGGCAGGTCCTCGAAGGAGACCCGCTCGGGGTTGGCGCGGGCCTGGTCGACGGTGAGCAGCGGGGTGCGCTGCTTGTTCGCGTACTGCTCGCGCAGGCGCTCCTGGTCGGCGCGGTTGCTCGTCTCCAGCGTCTGGGCCCGGTCGGTGTCCAGCAGGTCGGAGACGACGCCGACGACGCGGGAGGCGTCGAGCACGTGGACCGTGGGGTTGTCGTAGGCGGGGGCGATGCGGACCGCGGTGTGCTGGCGCGACGTGGTGGCGCCGCCGACCAGCAGGGGCAGCTTCAGCCCGCGGCGCTGCATCTCCGCGGCGACGGTGACCATCTCGTCCAGCGACGGGGTGATCAGCCCGGAGAGCCCGATGACGTCGGCGCCCTCGGCGATCGCGGTGTCCAGGATGACCGAGGCGGGGACCATCACCCCGAGGTCGACGACCTCGTAGTTGTTGCAGCCGAGGACGACGCCCACGATGTTCTTGCCGATGTCGTGCACGTCGCCCTTGACGGTGGCGAGCACCACCTTGCCCTGGCCGCGGCCGGTGTCGATGCGCCCCTCCAGCCGCGCCTGCTCCTTCTCCGCCTCCATGTAGGGCTCCAGGTAGGCGACCGAGCGCTTCATCACCCGCGCGCTCTTGACCACCTGCGGCAGGAACATCTTCCCCGACCCGAACAGGTCGCCCACGACCTTCATCCCGTCCATGAGCGGCCCCTCGATCACCTCCAGGGGGCGTGCCTTCTGCTGCCGGGCCTCCTCGGTGTCGGCCTCGATGAAGTCGACGATGCCGTGCACGAGGGCGTACGACAGGCGCTCCTCCACCGGGGCGTCGCGCCAGGCCAGGTCCACGACGCGGCGCGTGCCGGAGCCGCTCACCGTCTCGGCGAAGGTGACGAGCCGGTCGGTGGCGTCGTCACGCCGGTCGAAGATCACGTCCTCGACGAGTTCCAGCAGGTCGGCGGGGATGTCCTGGTAGACCGCGAGCTGCCCGGCGTTGACGATGCCCATGTCCAGCCCGGCGCGCACCGCGTGCAGCAGGAACGCCGAGTGCATCGCCTCGCGCACGACGTCGTTGCCGCGGAAGGAGAACGACAGGTTGGAGATGCCGCCGCTGGTCAGCGCCCCCGGACAGCGCTCCTTGATCAGCGGCAGCGCCTCGATGAACGCCTTGGCGTAGCCGTTGTGCTCGCTGATGCCGGTGGCGACCGCGAGCACGTTGGGGTCGAACACGATGTCCTCGGGCGCGAACCCGGCCCGCTGGGTCAGCAGGTCGTACGCGCGGGCGCAGATCGACACCTTGCGCTCGACGGTGTCGGCCTGCCCCTTCTCGTCGAAGGCCATCACCACCACGCCCGCGCCGTAGTCGCGGATGATCCGGGCCTGCTCCAGGAAGGCGTCCTCGCCCTCCTTGAGGCTGATCGAGTTGACGACGCCCTTGCCCTGCACGCACTTGAGCCCGGCCTCCAGCACGCTCCACCGCGAGCTGTCGATCATGACTGGGATGCGGGCGACCTCGGGCTCGGTCGCGATCAGGTTCAGGAAGGTGGTCATGGCCTGCACGCTGTCGAGCAGGTCGGCGTCCATGTTGACGTCGAGCAGGTTGGCGCCGCCGCGTACCTGCTCCAGCGCGACGTCGACGGCCGCCTGGTGGTCGCCGCCCTCGATCAGGCGGCGGAAGCGCGCCGAGCCGGTGACGTTGGTGCGCTCGCCGATCATGACGAAGCCGGTGTCCGGACCGATCTCGAAGGGCTCCAGGCCGCTGAAGCGGGTGCGGGCCGACGGTTCCGCGACCTGGCGGGGCGGCAGGCCGGACACCGCGGCCGCGATCCGCTCGATGTGCCCCGGCGAGGTCCCGCAGCACCCGCCGACGATGTTGACCATCCCCGACCTGGCGAACTCGTCGAGCAGCGCCGCCGTCTCCTCGGGGGTCTGGTCGTAGCCGCCGAACGCGTTGGGCAGGCCGGCGTTGGGGTGGCAGGCCGTGTAGGTGCCGGCGAGGCGCGCCAGCTCGGCGACGTGCGGGCGCATCTCCTCGGCGCCCAGCGAGCAGTTGACGCCGACCACGAGCGGCTCGGCGTGCCGGATCGCGCTCCAGAACGCCTCGACGGTCTGTCCCGACAGCGTGCGACCGCTCAGGTCGACGATCGTCACCGAGATCCACAGCGGCAGGTGCGGGGCGACCTCGCGCGCGGCGGCGATCGCGGCCTTCGCGTTGAGCGTGTCGAAGATCGTCTCGATCAGCAGCAGGTCGACCCCGCCCTCGGCCAGCGCGCTGATCTGCTCGGCGTACGCGGCACGGACCTCGTCGAACGACACCGCCCGGTAGGCGGGGTCCTCGACGCGCGGGGACAGCGACAGCGTGACGTTCAGCGGGCCGATCGAACCGGCGACGAAACGCCCGCCCGCCTCGTCGGCGGCCTGGCGTGCCAGCTGGGCGCCCCGCACGTTCATCTCCCGCACCAGCGACTCCAGCCCGTAGTCGGCCTGGCCGATGCTCGTGGCGGTGAAGGTGTTGGTGGTGGTGATGTCCGCGCCGGCCGCGAGGTACTGCCGGTGGATGTCCAGGATGACGTCGGGGCGCGTCAGGTTCAGCAGGTCGGGGTCGCCGGTCACGTCGCGCGGGTGGTCGAGGAACCGGTCGCCGCGGTAGTCGGCCGGGGTGAGCGAGGCTCCCTGCAGCATCGTGCCCCAGGCTCCGTCGAGCACCAGGATCCGCTGCCCCAGCAGCTCCCGCAGGGATCGCACGCGGTCCTCGGCTCCCGGCGCGCCACCGGATACACCGGATACGAGGTCGTGGCCGTGCTCGTCGTGCTTCGAAGATCCGTTCACCGGTCAGCCTCCCGTCGTGGGAGGCGCCCTTGCCGGAAGATCAAGGCCGAGCGTGGCGGGCGTGAGCCCGTTGCAGCGCCTCTCGGCCTTGTGATCGAGAATACCGAGGGTTGGGACAAGACGCCAAACAACGGTCCACAATTTGGAAAGATCACGTCCATATACCGTCACGAGACGTACCGAATACCGTCATGAGACATACCGGCACGAGACGCCCTCGCGCGACGATCGCCGCCTTCCCGTCCGCGGGTCGTCGTCCTCACGGCGGCGCGAACCCCGTTCGGGGCGGGAACCCACCGGCCGGCCGGTCCCGGCGGCCCCGCTCACAACGACCGGGCGAGCCGGAACCCCAGGTAGCCGAGCCCCGCTCACAACGACCGGGCGAGCCCGAACTCCAAGCCGTCGAGCCCCGCTCACAGTGACCGGGCGAGCCGGAACCCCAGGTCGTCGACGCGGAAGGTGGGATGGCTCTTACGACGGCACGAGGCCCGGCACCCCCGGGGCAGATCGCACCAGCTTCCCCCTCGGAACACGCGGTACGGGCCGTAGACCTCCGGGTCGTAGACGTCCCAGCACCACTCCCACACGTTGCCGATCATGTCGTGGAGCCCCCACGCGTTCGGCGCCCTGGTCGCGACGTCGCGCACCTCGCCGCCGGAGTTTCCCCGGTGCCAGGCGATCTCGTCCAGCTCCCCGTAGCGGACGCCGGAGGTCCCGGCCCTGCAGGCGTACTCCCACTCCGCCTCGGACGGGAGACGATAGCCACCGGACCCCGGCTCGCAGACCACGTCCAGCCCGTCGGGGTCGGTTCCCGCCGAGTAGCAGGGATCGAGCCCCGCCGCCCGCGAGAGCAGGTTGCAGAACCGGACGGCGTCCATCCAGGAGACCTCGGTCACCGGCGTCCGCGGCCCCGCCGCGCTCTCGGGCGCCTCGCCCAGAACCTCGCGGTAGAGCTCGCGCGTCACCGGATGCGACGCCAGCCGGAAGGCCGCGACCTCCGCCTTCCAGACCGCCTTCGTGCCCTCGTCCCGCAGGAAGATCGACCCGGCGGGGATCGCGACCATGTTTTCGGCGGCCACCCGGAGCGGCGTCGGTTCTGAGCTCATCGCGGGCCTCACCCTACATGATCACTACACACCGACGACGTGCCAGGACGGCCCGCCGCGAGCGCCGGGGGCTGGACCAATCCAGCCGGTCGGCGACCGTCGCACCGTAACCGGCCTCGTCCGATCGCCGGCCGCCCGCCTGACCACTTCGTTCACGGTTCTCAACCGATCATGTCCCGTGCTGGTCAAGAAGGTCGTTCCATACGATGATCTTTGCATGTCGCCCCGTACGTCCGCCGCGCCAGCGGGCTTGGTCCTGGCCGTCCTGGCCGTCCTGGCCGTCCTGGCCGTCCTGGCCGCCGGATGCACCGATCCGGCCGCCGAGCGGGGGTCGCCTGTCAGCGTGTCCCAGCCTCCGGCGTCCCCGCCGGCGCGGTCGCTCACGGCGGTCCCGCCGCCCTCGCCCATCTCGTCCTCGGGTCCAAAGCACCCGTTCCCGATGGCGACCTCCTTGGCCGAGCCCATGGCGACCGGAGCACCCCTGGCCGCGACGGGCCCGCCGCGGTTCTTCGTCTCCGCGCGCACTCCGCTCGCCCGCTTCCCCGGCAAGTCCAAGACCGCTGTCCTCACCCCGGTGCCGCCCGCCGTGCACAACGCCGAGACCGGGGCGCTCATCGCGAACATCCCGCTGCCGCCCGGCATCGAAAGTTCCTGGCACCTCGTGGCCGCCGCCCCGGACAACCGCATGTTCGCCATCGCCGGCTGGACCGAGTCGACGAACCCCCGCATTCGCTTCTTCGTGGTACGCCTCGGTGAGGACGGGCGGCCGGGGAAACCGGTGGCCGTCACGCAGACCGACCCTGACGACCTGACGCTCGTCCATGACCTCGCCCTCAGCGCCGACGGCACCCGGCTGGCCTATGCCACGCCGCTCATCGGAGACGGCGCCAAGATCTCCGTGCTCGACGTCGCCACCGGCCGGCGCCGGGACTGGAAGACGTCGACGCACTCGACGGTGAGCGGCCTGTCCTGGGCTCCGGACGGCCGCTCGCTCGCCTACGTGCTGAGAGGCCGGGCCATCGCCTTGCTCGACCTCTCCCGCCCGGATGTCGACCTGGACGGCGCCACGTCCCGGATCATCAAGGACGCCACGGGCGCCCTGCCGTTCGAGTCGGTCGCCCACACCCCTGACGGCAGCGCGCTGATCTACGCCTCTGGGCACACGGTCGAACGCGTTCCCCTGTCGGGCGGGCCCGCGCAGGTCCTGGCCCGGCCGGAGTTGCCGCCCGACGCCTCGCTGAGCCTGCGCTTCAGCGTCGACGGGACCGGCGAGCACCTGCTGTACGTGCACAGGTGGCACGCCTACCGGGCCGCTCTCGCCGACGGCACGATCACCTCGGTGCCGATCACGGTCGACGAGCGTCCGGGTAAGGGCGACTCACCGCGAGTGGCGTGGTGACCAGCGGCCAAAGCGGTTGCCCGGCCGAAGAGTTGTAAAAGCAGTTTCGTACCTGGGACTAAGGTCCTCATGGCCGACGGTACTCGTAAAGCGATCGAAAAGATCAAGGCCAGCGATAAGGCGGTCGCCACTGATCCCGCAACCGGCAAGACCGAGCCTCGTATGGCCATGACCCCGCTGAACAGCAAGGGCCTTAAACCCTCGTCCGCATTACAGTTGACACTGACGGCAGAATGGTGATGCTGCAGATGTCATTACTGCCACCGACAATCATCCTTTCTGGATTGAGAAACTTCGTGCATGGATCCCGGCGCGGCAACTACAGTCAGGCATGCGGCTCCAAACCTCGACAGGAACTTATGTTCAGGTTTCCGCCACAATCCAACTGATTACTCTTCGCCAACGCCTCCACAACATTTCGGCCGAAAGCCCGCACACCTATCACGTGGCTGTCGGAGACGCTGACGCCCTCGTTCACAACGCTTCCCCAGACCCAGCAGTAAGTCGGTTGCCCGACCTGACGGGCATGACCCAGCCCCAAGCAGACGCGGTACTATCGAGGTACGGCTTCGAGCTACATTCAATTTCCGAAATCGGCGCTTACGCCACCCACAAGAGTCCTGATGGGCATGGAAGTAAGGTTTCGGTCCGACTGGCGGATGGGCACAAAAGTCGGTCAACTGTAATAGACAATGGGCCGAACGACAAAAATGGCAACAGAACTTTGTCGCACAACACTGGGGAGAATTTTAAGTGTTAGCGAGCAAAGCCGAGGCGGCTTGCGAGAATTTTCAGAAGATTTTCGCAAGCTGCGAAGGGTCCTACATTGATGCGGTGACATTCAGCGCCATCGGAGAGCGTGATTACCTCGACTTCAAGCTGATTCAGACCCAAAAATGGGGAGTAGTAACAGTACTCCTTGAAGATGTTCGATACTTCAAGATCAGTAAAGGTGACGACCTGGTAAGCGTGTTCGTTGATGAAGTGTCGGTGTTATGCCTGCCGAAGACCAGTCAATCTTGGCCTGATGGGGCCGAAGGATTGGTTACTAGATTCGACGGGCTGCCGGAACTTTACTGGGTACGCATTATCGGACCAGCAACGATTAGTGCAGTTGCGGCAATAATGACGGTTTCAGTATCTCAAGATCCCCCTGAAGAAAACTAGCGGATTGTTGCCGTCGCGCAAGGTCGAAGCTTTTTCTGCGCCCCTTTCGGATGGAGAAATCAAGCCAGACACATGGCGGCATGCATTGAGGACCACCCCCAAAGGGGATGGCCCTCAGTCCCCTTGATGAGGACCCGAGCAGTCCGGATTGACCCCGTACATACGGGGATAGCCCTCGGAGCGGTCCTCCTTTCAAGATCATTTGCGGATCGGCCCCGGGCCTGTGGAGATAGTTCCCAGGGCACAATCCGGGACACGGCGCGCGCCGAACGCAACTGAGCGATCGTCTGAGCAGTCAGTCGTGGCAGGCGACGGCTTGGCGACGGCAAGCGGTCATGGTGTTCTGCCTCCGTTGTTGATCATTGTGTCGGCGCTCGCCCCCGTACTCCTCTCTTTCTTATCCGGGGAGATCCTCCCCACACTCCCTGGATAAGACGACTTATCCAGGGACGTACCTGCTCAGTGACGCACTCAGACATCGTGGTCGCGGGCTTCGCTTTTCTCTCGAGCGGACGTGGGAATGACGTATCTGGTGTGCGGGCCATTCAGCCACGCCTCGTCGAGTTCCCTTCCTGTGACGCGGCCGATGAGGCGTAGGGCGGAGGTCACCTCGGCCGCGGCCGTGTCGCCTTCGAAGGCCAGCCCGTCTAGGTAGCCGTCCAATGCATCCGGATCAGTGCCGTCCCGTTCCTCCGGATCCCCGACCACCAAGGTCGTCACAACCTCGCCGTCGACCACGTATTCAAGGTCTTCGACCCCCTCCAGTTCGTACAGGGGCCAGCCGAGGTAGAGCAGTCGCCCGCCGTCCCGGGTCAGCTCGGCCCAAGACCGCCATCGCCATGCGTCGTTCCCATCGAGTTGGATCACCTGGACCCAGCCCGGTGCTTGCGGGCCGGTCCAGAGGACGCCGTCGCCGTGTTCCGTGTAGCTGCCGGTGACGATTTCCCGCCAGCCGCAGGCCCGGGCACTGCTCGGATCGGCGCCCAGCCTCCGTGCCACCTCTTCGACGTCCAAGCCTTCCACCCAGATGCTCCGGAACGGCGTGTCATAGTCGATGCCGTGAGCGACGAGGAGTTCCCAGAGATCCTTGTCGGTGTCCAATTCCGCTCTCCTTCTCCACGTACGAAAGCCGGTGCGCGGGAGCGGTGGCTCCCGCGCACCGGCATGGGCTAGTTGCTGATTCTCACCCAGAACCTGTTGTCATTGCCGACCCGGTATCTGGAGTAGAACGCGGCCAGATACTGGCCGTGAAGGTGATTCTTGTCCTTGTCTACGTAACGGATGGAGAAGTGCCCCTTCGAGGCGTGCGCCCCGGTTTTGGTTGACGCGAACGGATACTCGTCACACTGCAGTTTGGGAACCGACTTCCCGTTCACGATCACGTTGGGCGGCCACTTGCCATCGGTCTTCAGCCTCGCCTGCTCGGCGCGGCATGCCGGGCCGATGGCCTTTCGGTTTTTGTATGTCAAGGTGTCCGCCTTCTTTGTGCCCGGCGGATCTGTGCCGCGCACCAGCCATAGCGAGGCGGGTTGGTGTACTGCTGGCCATGGACCGTGATGTGGCTGTTAGGAGAAGAGCGGCCAGCCGGGCGTGCCGCCGAGCCGGACCCCGACCGTATGGCGGTGGTGTTCGCCAAGGCCAAGCGCCTGGACGGCATGTGGCCGCTGTTCGCGCGGGGGCTGGACCCGTCCATGGAGACAGCGTGGTTGCGGAGCCAGTACCGGATGGTGGCGGTCCATGCCGCGCAGCGTTCGCTGCGTCGGGAGAACATCGATGGCCAGGTGGCATTGGTGTGGTTCTCGGTGACGTTCGTCGGTGGCCTCGCTGTCTTGATCGGGCTGTTCTGGACCGGCTGGTGGGACTTCGTCAGGGCCGTCGTCGCGACCGGGCTGTTCGTCCCGGTCGTGATGCGGGGCGAGAAAAGACGCGAGAACGGCCGGGTCCTCGGCGGTCTCACCGACGCTCCGATCACCGCGGTCGCCGTCGGATGCTTCCCCGCGGCGCTGCATGTCCGGTACGCCGACGGCCCGGCGTGGGTGGCGGATCTGAAGCAGGAATCGTGGATGCCCGCGATCCAGGGCATCGGCACATTCACCGTGACGCTCCTGGTGGCGGTGATGCCGATCGCGGTGGTGGGCTGGCTGGCCGACCGCGCCGGACCCGCTCCCCCGACCGAGGTGCTGTTCGAGCAGCTGACCATGATCCTGTCCCGTCTTGAGCCCGGCCGGCGGGGACAGCCGTCCCCCGAGGCGCGGCGGGAGATCCTGGCCGCGTTGGGTAAGACGGCGTCGGTGCTTCGCGGTGGGATGACTGCGGCCGCGCTCGGCAGCCTGGGCGGGTGAGGGTCGCAATGAGGTGGATGTAGTCGGCGGCGTGCCGGATGGCGATCCACCGGCACGCCTGGTCGTTGCCGTACGGCGCGATCCCATGGCGTCGATGATGTCGACGGCGATGGCGACTCATTGGACGTTGGTGAGCTGGTGGTCGTCGAGGGCGGCGCGCACCGCGCAGTGCCACTGATGGTCACAAGCTAATCGAGATGGCGGGCCAGGCCGGTCAGTGAGGCGGTGAAGTCGGTGGCCGGGTTTGGGTTACTGCACGCCCCTACCGGTAGAGATGATCGCCTGGGTGTTGAGCTGTCGGTCCAGGTGGAGTACTCCCTGCTCGCCAGGGACGCCGAGCGCGAGCTGCTGGCGGCGGCCGACCACGTCGGCGCGGGGGTGCTGGCGTGGTCGCCGTTCGGGCGGGGCGTGCTCACCGGCAAGTACCGCGTGGGCGTCCCCGCCGACTCGCGGGCCGCGGCCGCGAGGCCGGCCCGTGCGCCCTGACGGCCGGTCAGGGCCGCGGCCCTGGGGCCGGTCCCGGCCGGCGACGCCCGGCGACGCCCGGTGCGGTCCCCGCCGTGGGCGAGCGGCGGAAGCGGCCGCCGTCGGACGGATGAAAAATGGGCGCGCTGGGCGGCGGGGTCAGCAGGCGGTGTCTGTGGCCGGCAGTTCACCGGTGATGAGGTAGTGGGTGACCGTGGCGTTGAGGCAGGCGTTCCCGTAGTGCGGGAACGGGGCGTGGGTGTGGGCATCGATCGTGACCAGGCGTGACCCGCGGATGCGCGCGGCCACGGCCCTGCTCACGGACGGCGGCACCGCCACGTCCCGCAGGGCCGCGACGACCAGGGCGGCCGGCGCGCGGTTGCCGTCGAGCCGCACCGGTTCGTCCTTGGCGGGCGGCCAGAACGCGCAGGGGTTGATGTTGGCGTTGACCGGGCCGAACAGCGGGTGGCGGTCCCGCTGGGAGGCGATGTCGCGCAGGTAGACGCGCGGGTCCCGCGGCCAGGGGGCGTCGGCGCAGCGGTAGGCGATGTTGGTGGCGGTGTAGTGGTCGGCGGGCACGCCGGGCACGCCCTCGGGCCGCGGAGGGCGGATGGGGAATGGCAGGGACGGCTCCCGTCCGGCCGCGACGGCGGCGAAGGCCGCGGCGACGACGCCGAAGGCGCGCTCGTCGTAGATCCCGGCCACCAGCAGGGCACCCAGCTCGCCGACGGTCCAGGCGTGACCGCCGATGACGATGGGCGCTCGGGTGGCCCGGTCGAGGATCCCGGTGAGCGTGGCGTGCACCTGTGCGGTGGTCTCCCCCAGACCGTATTCGGAGTGCCGCCCGGCGACCCAGGCGGCGAGGGCCACCGTTCCCTCCTCGAACGCAGGGGTGCGGCCCATCTCGTAGGGTCGCCAGATCGTGTCGGCGTTCACCGGGCTGTCCAGTACGAACCGGTCCACGCGGTGCGGGAACAGCGTGCCGTAGACGGTGCCGAGCAGTCCCGCGTACGAGCCGCCCAGATAGGAGATCTTCTCCTCGCCGAGGGCCACGCGGATGAGGTCCATGTCGCGGGCGGCGTTCGCGGTGGTGGCGTGCGGCAGGGCCCAGCCGGAGGCCCGTACGCAGTCTTCGGCGTACCGCCGGGCCTCGGCGGCTTCGGCGGGGAAGCGTCCGGGGGGCGCGGGGCGTACCCAGAACCCGCTGGGTTCCTCCTCGGGCTGCCCGCAGCCGATGGGCGTGCTGCGCTCGACGAATCTCATGTCAAACCCGACCAGGTCATACCCGGCGCGGACCTCGGCGGACAGCGCCGGGGCGAGGCTCACGGGCAGCGGGACGCCCGGCCCGCCGGGCCCGCCGCCGGTGGTGAGCAAAACGCCCCGGCGCCGCGCCGGGTCGGTGGCGGGCAGCCGGGAGATGACGACGGAGATGGTGCGGCCGCGCGGGCGGCGGTGGTCGAGGGGGACGGTGACCCGTGCGCATCGCAGGTCCGGCGTGCTCACCCCGGCGCACGCCTCCCACCGCAGTCCTTTGCCTCCGGTGGCGGTACCGGGTGCGGCGACCGCGGGGGCGGCCAGGGCTGCGGCGGTGACCAGTGCGAGCGCGGCGGCCGTCACGGCACGGACGAGGCGTCCGGACCGGCCCCGCCCGCGTGCCGGGCCGGCCGGGACCGCGCTCGTGCCCTCCCCTCCCCCGTCGCGCGGCACGTCCGGAGCACGGCCCGCGCTCCCCTGCCCGCGGCGGTGTGCCACCGAGGCCACGACCGCGGCGCCCCGTTCCCGCGAGGCGGGGGCCTGGGCCGCGTGGTCCGGGAGCCGTGTCACCCGGGGCAGCCGAGTGCCGTCCAGGGAGTCGCCCGTGGTGTCCGTCATGTCGTCACTCTCCGTCCTTCGTGCGTGCACGTCCGCCAGTCGGGCCCTTCCGCGGCGGCGCCCGCGACGCGGGCATCGCCGTCCCGTCGCCCTGCTCCGGCCCGGCGCCGGGGCGCTGGACGACAAACCAGGGATGCTATTGGGTGGTGCAGATGGTGCCGTTGATCCGGAAGACCGCGGGCGAGGGGTAGGCGCCCTCGTTGGCACCGACGAAGCCGGTCGTGACCGAGCCGCCCGCCGGGATGATCGCGTTCTCCGCGGCCGGGGTGAACTCCACGTCCTGGGAGCCGGTCGTCCAGGTGCCGCCCCACCCGCTGCCGACCCGCTCGCCGGACACGGGGAAACGGAACGCCAGCCGCCACCCGGTGAGGTCGGCGGCCGCACGGTTGGTGACGGTGACCTCGGCGCGGAACCCGCGCCCCCACCCCTGTGTCACCCGGTAGCGGACGGCGCAGGCGCTGTCGGCGGGGGTGGGCACGGTGAAGGTGACCGGTGCGGAGGGGCGGGAGGTCCGGCCGGCGTGGTCGCGGGCCAGCACGTTGACGGTGACGGTCTCGCCGGGCGCGAGGCCGGTCAGGGGCAGTGAGGTGCGGCGGGTGACGCCGAGAAGACGGGCCTGCGCGCCCACCTGCCGGTACACCTCGTACCTGTCCGCCCGCCGCCCGGAGGAGGGCCAGCTGACGGTGGTCCCAGCCGCGGTCAGCGGGCCCGGCGCGGGCGGCCCGGCCTGAGGGCCCTTCGCGGGTTTCAGGGTCACCGTCATGATCGAGTACGGCGGCAGCGTCTGGGCGTCCGGGCGGCCCTGCTCAGCCCGGACGATCGCGCCCGCGCCCCGCGTGAAGGCGTGGGTGACCGGGATGCGGCCGTCGGGAACGAAACCGCCGTAGCGGATCCGCACGGGGTAGGCGGTGCCGGGGTCCCGATTGACCAGCACCACGGCCAGGTCGCCATCGGCCTGCCACACGGCGTGCGCGGCCACCTCGGGCCGGTCACTGGCCGCCTTCACCAGCCCGTCGCCGGGGCGGACGGCCGTACCGAGGATCTCGATGCCGTGGTAGGCGGGGAACGGCGTGTTGACCGGCGGCTGGCACACCTCCTCCGCGTCCGGCCCGCCCTCGGGGGGCGGCGCGCACAGGCCGCTGGAGAGGAGGCCGAAGTCCTGGAAGTCGGGCTCGCCGTCAACCGTCCCCACCTTCTCGACGGCGTTATGGGTGTTCCACCAGTCCACGGTGAACACGCCGTTCCCCAGCGCGGTCAGGTAGGTGTCGGTGGCGAACAGCGCCGCGGCGTGGACGTTGCGGCCGATGTTGGAGGCCGTCTCGGTGAGCGCGAGCGGCACGTCCCGCCCGGCCAGGGCGACGACGTCGGCGCGTACCTGGGCGAGCATCTCGGCGAGCATCGGTGGCGCGGCCAGCATGCCGGGGACGTCGTCGCCCGGGGTGACGACGCTCGTGCCGGGATACCAGTGCACGGTGAAGAAGTCGATCTCGGGGGCGACGATTGGGATGACGGTGTGATTCCAGTTCGCCTCGTCCCCCTCGGCGACCACACCGTCCGGCCAGCTGCCGGGGAGCGTGAGCACCGCGCCGATCTTGATGTGCGGATCGGCGGCCTTCATCGCCCGCACGAACTCCAGGGTGGTGCGGGCGTAGGCGGCGGGGCTCCTGTCGGCGTGGTCGTCGGCCTCCCACTGGGCCCCGTAGTGGCCGTTGCCGTACAGCTCGTTGCCGATCTCCCAGTACTTCACCCCGTACTTCTTGGTCACGTTGGCGTACCGCACCCAGGCGGCGGCCTCCCGCGGGGTACCGGTGCCGTAGTTGGCGATGAGCACCGCCTGCGCCCCGGCGGCCTTGACCGTGCCCATGAACCGGTCGAACTCCGTGTTCGGCGCCACGTATCCGCCGGGAGCGGTGTGGGTCTCCCAGTGGTATAGGTCGCCGTAGGAGCCGCCCGGGTACCGCACGGCGGCGACGCCGGCCCTGCGGTACAGCCCCGCCACCTCGGGGTCGTTCATGCGCGAGTCCCAGATCGCGGCGTTGGCGCCGATGGCGGCCCGGTGGACGGTGGCGAGCCCGGCGCGGGTGTCGACCGTCACGGTGACGGTGTCCGGGGCGGCGGCCGGGGGCGGCGCCTGCCGGGCCGCGGCGGCGCCGGTCCCTCCGGACCAGGTCGGCGCCACGGCGACGGCGAGCGCCGCCAGCAAGGCGAGGGGGGCCTTCCGTACGGGCATGGGTCTCCCTGCGGTGAAGGGCGGTTCGCGAGCGACCCGGGGGCGGCCGGGCCCTGACGATCACCTGGCGCGCGGGCCGTGTCAAGCCGGCAGCGCCGGTCCGATCATGTCGGCCTGGTCAGGCGGATCGCTGCCCATGATCGTTTTCATGGTGTTTTCATGGCGCTCCCCCGGTGGGCGGTCCGGCAGTGCCGGCGACGCCGTGCACGCCATTTCCGCGCGCAACAATCGTGTCTGCGGGCTTTCCTGCTGTGATGGTGTCTTACTGGTCGTTTGATGCGCCCGGCCGCGCCGACGCCGGCGGGGTCACCGGGGTCGTTGGGCGGGGTGGGGGCGGGGCAGCGTCATCCGGTGAGCGTGTTGAACGAGCTGACCCAGCAGGGCCGTATCGAGACGGTCACCTGGACGGTGGAATCGACCGGCCCGTCGCACGCCCCGGCCTTCACCGCGACCGCCGCCACCCGCCTGCTCGCCACGAACACCCTGGTCCGCGGCCAGGGCAGCGGAGCCAGTGAGGCAGCCGCCCGGTCGGCGGCCGCGGCCGCGCTGCCGGGCCGCCTCGATGCGGTATGACGGTGCCGGCGGCGGTGGAGCCGGGTTCAGGTGTTCTGGTCGGATGTGGCGCTGAAGCCCGATTCGATCAAGGCCGAGTAGACGCCCCGAGCAGGGGTGTTGGGTTAGGTCGGGCCGGGGCGCACGAGGCGGGCGTGGAGGAACACTTCCAGGT
Organism: Streptosporangium vulgare; assembly: GCF_042428775.1. Classification (NCBI taxonomy): domain Bacteria; kingdom Bacillati; phylum Actinomycetota; class Actinomycetes; order Streptosporangiales; family Streptosporangiaceae; genus Streptosporangium; species Streptosporangium vulgare. Next base: position 104,096 of record NZ_JBHMBS010000029.1, read on the forward strand.
GCCGGCCGCCCCCAGGCTCTGCCCGGTCAGCGCCACGAGCCGGGTGGTGCTCTTCGGGGTGGCGAGAAGGACGAGCACCGCGGCGCGGGCGGGGCCAGGCAGTTGGCCGCTTGGGGCCGAGAGGGTGCGCAAGCGGCGGAGCCGTTCGTCATCGCGGCCCGGTGGTGCGGGCCCGGCCCGGACGAGGGCGGCTGGATGATGGGCGGCAACCCGCCCACGGACAGCGCGGGCGCGCGGGAGGCGGGCTTGCGCGGCGTCTGGCCGGGGCGCGTATCGGAGGGCGTCGTCCCGGACGCGGGTGACCGGCTCAGTTCTGGGTCGCCGGGCGGATGACGATCTCGCCGATCTCCACGTCACGCGGCTGTTCGATGGCGAAGGCGACGGCGCGGGCGACGGCTTCCGGCGCGATGGCGTACTGGTCCATGTTGCGGCGGATCTCCTCGCGGACCTCGGGGTTGTCGATGGAGTCGGCGAGTTCCGTACGTACGTAGCCCGGCGAGATCGCCGTTGTCCGCAGCACGCCGTCGGTCGACTCCTGCCGCAGCCCTTCCAGGAGGGTGCGCACGGCGTTCTTGGTCGCGGCGTAGACCGCCATCGTGGGCGTGATCTTCAGACCGGCCGTCGACACCGTGGTCACGAGGTGGCCCCGCCCCTGCGCGCGGAACACCGGCAGCGCGGCGGCGATGCCGTGCAGCACGCCGCGCAGGTTGACATCGATCATCGCCGACCAGCCGGCCACGTCGAGGTCGGCCACGGGACCGATCTTGCTGATGCCGGCGTTGCCCACCAGCACGTCGAGCCGCCCGAACTCCGTCACGGTCAGGCCGACGAGCCGTTCGAGGTCCTCGCGGACGGTGACGTCCACGGCGTGGGTGACGGCGCGCCCGCCGCGGTCGCGGATCTGGCGGGCGATCTCGTCGAGCAGCTCCGTCCGCCGGGCGCCGAGCACGACGGCGGCGCCCCGCTCGGCGAGCAGGCGCGCGGTGGCCTCGCCGATCCCGCTGCTCGCCCCGGTGATGGCCACGACCTTGCCGTTAATGGCTGACATGGGGATTCCCTCCACAGTAAAATGGACACGTGTCCGGTTAGGTGCTTCCACCGTAACGGACACGTGTCCGTTTAGCCAGCCCGCGATGCAGAGGACCGATGAACGCACCCCGCCGCCGAGCCGACGCCACCGAGAACCGCGCACGGATCCTCCAGGCCGCACGAGAGGTCATCGCCAACGCCGACGAGGTGAGGCTCAATGAGATCGCCAAGCGGGCGGGCGTCGGCCAGGGCACCCTCTACCGCCACTTCCCGACCCGCGAGGCCCTGCTCGCCGAGGTCTACCGCAACGACGTGGACGACCTCGTGGCCGCCGCGCCGAGACTGCTCGCCGAGCACGCGCCGCTGCCCGCCCTGGCCGCCTGGCTGGACCGGGTGGCCGAGTACGCGAAGGTCAAGCGCGAGGTGTTCGCGGCCCTCGAGGTGGGGGTGTGGCAGGACCTGTCCGCGCACAGCCTCGGCCCGATCGGCGAGACACTGACCAGGCTCCTGGACGCGGGCAAGGCCGAGGGCGTCATCCGCCCCGATGTGGACGCCCGCGACGTCATCCTGCTCATCGGCTACCTGACCCGCCTGGAGCCCGCGGAGTGGGACGCCCGCGCCCACCACCTCCTGCGCGTCATCCTCGACGGCCTGCGCCGTCACACCTGAAACGGTCGGCGCGGTCGGCCGTCATGCTCATGGGGGCCCAGTAGCAATGAAGAAATTTCCACCGGAGTAGCGTCTGAGCTGCAACGATTCGGGGCCCCTGCGGCTAGGGCCTCGATTTGCCCACGGTGCTGAT
>NZ_JBHMBS010000003.1:0-165671 GCF_042428775.1 Streptosporangium vulgare
TCGCGGCCGGGGGAGGCCCGATCCAGGTGAGCCCCGCGTCGATCACGGCCTGGGCGAACCCGGCGTTCTCCGCCAGGAAGCCGTAGCCGGGGTGCACGGCGTCGGCCCCGGCCTCGGCGGCGACGGCCAGCAGCTTGTCGACGTCGAGGTAGGTCTCCGCGGGGGTCTGGCCACCGAGCGCGCGGGCCTCGTCCGCGACCCGGACATGGAGCGCGTCCAGGTCCTGGTCGGCGTAGACGGCGACGCTGGCCAGCCCGGCGTCCTTGCAGGCGCGGGCGATCCGCACCGCGATCTCACCACGGTTGGCGATCAGGACCTTGTGCACCGACGTCGTTCCCTTCAGTACGTGGCCAGTACGTGCGGACGGAGGACTGGCGGGCCTTCAACGGAGTGTAGGCGTCCTTTGATCGTGGAGGGGGAGCGGGTTCCTCGCCTCCGATCGTGAGGGAGGGGCCCGCCCTCTGACCGATCGCGAGGAACGCGGGAGACCTGTCACCCGTCCGTCTCCAGCCCCTGAATTACCAAAAATCAAGACAATGGAGAACGTTTAGCCTCTCGGCGACTCAGGGAACGTCCATAGCCGCTCGGCATAACCCGGATACCTATGTGATCCTTACGCCTATCGTGATTTCGTTTGGCGACTCCCTCTCGACACCGATCCAAAGGAGACTGGCATGAGCCAGAACTTGCTCGGCGGCAATCCCGCGGAAATGCAGCAGATGGCCACCCAGTTCACCCAGCAGGCCGACCAGGTCAGGGCCACCGTGGCCGCCCTCGACCGGGAGGCCGCGAAGGTCGGCACCGCCTGGACGGGGCCCGGTGCCCAGCGTTTCAGCGAGGCCTGGCAGAACTACCGGGCCGCTTTCCAGCGCATGTCCGAGGAGCTCGCCGAGGCCTCCCGGGTCATCAACACCTATCGCGGCAATATCGAGTCCGCCACCCGATAGGAAACGGTCCGCCGAAACGCCCCGCCCCTTAAGGGCCGGGGCGTTTTCCCATTGACGGCACGGGCGGGGCGGGCGGTACGGAGCGCACGTGTACAAGGCGCGGACGCACAAGGCGTACGGCGCGCACAGACGGCGCGCACAGACGGCGCGCACAGACGGGGCGCACAGGACGGCGCGCACAGGACGGGCGTGGGCGGCTCGCGTGGGCAGGGGAAGCGGCCCTCACGTGACGGTGGCCTTACATGACGTCGTCCCTCATGTGGTGGGTGATGGGTCTCATGTGGCCCTCATGTGCTCATGTGGCCCTCATGTGACGGCGGCCTGGACGGGGACCACCGAGCCCAGGGTCACCAGCAGGCCGCGGCCGGGAGGACCGCCGACCGCGCCGCGCGGCAGGCGGACGGTGAACAGGTCTCCGTCGGCGGGGCTCTGGACCGACAGCAGCAGGCCCGTGCGGCCCTTGCGGGCCTCGGCCGCGAACCCCCGGTAGGCGGTGGTCAGGTCCCCGGTGGTGCCACCGACGATCATGCCGTGCTCGCCGTCCCTGCCGCTCCGCAGCACCTGCTCCAGCGCGGTGCCCAGGGGGGAGTCCGCGGAGATCAGCTCCGCGTCGTCGACGATCACGACGTAGCGGTCCTGGCCCGCGACGGCCTCGTGCAGGTCGCCGCCCGCGTCCAGCACGGCCAGCACGCCCGGGGTGTCCACCAGCGTGCACAGCGGGCTGCGCCGGGGGGTGACGAGGACCGTCGGGGTGCCGTGGGAGAGCAGCGAGTGGGTTGCGGTGAGCAGCGCCGTGGACCTGCCCGACCTGGGCGGGCCCGCGACGACCGCGGCGGGGCCGTGGGCGAGCAGGTCGACGCCGAGCGGCGCCAGCGAGTCGCCCCCGGCGCCGAGCAGCGCCCACAGCGGGGACGGGGGCCGGAAGGAGGGCACCAGGTCCAGGACCTGCGCCGCGGTGACGCGCATCGGCAGCGCGTCCACCCGCAGCGGCGGGTCGGCGGTGATCTCCGGAGCCGAGCGGGCCAGCGCCTGGAGCGCGGCGACCTGAGCCGGTCCCGACGGGTCGTCGCAGAGCAGCGCGATCTGGCTCTCGGTCGTGCCGTGCTCGCCGGTCGACAGCGCGCGGCCCGGCGCGAGGGTCGCCGGCAGGTCCTTGACGGGCAGCCCGGCCAGGCCGTAGTCGGAGGGGTCGGCCAGCCGCAGGATCAGCCGGTCGTCGAAGACCGTGGAGATCTGCCCGATCAGCGCGGACCTGTCGCCGGTCACCACGGCCCGCAGCCCGACCGCGGGTCCCTCGCGCAGCAGCTGCATCAGCGACTCGATCAGCCGCCCGTAGTCGTACGCCTCGAACGCGGCGACGAACCCCTCCCACCGGTCGAGCATCAGGACCAGCCACGGCAGCCGCGGACCGTCCGTGGCGGCGCGCAGCTCGGCCAGCGAGGCGTACCCGGCCTCGGCGAGGAGCTGCTGGCGCCGCCCCACCTCCGCGCGCAGCCGGGTCAGCAGCCGCTCCACCCGGTCGAGCTGGTCGCGGGTCACCACCGCCCCGCAGTGCGGCATCGCCACCAGCGGCAGCAGCGAGCCCGAGCCGCAGTCGATCGCGTGCACGTGCACGTCGTCGGGGGAGGCTCCGGCGGCGATCGCCCCCGCCAGCGTGCGCAGCGCGGTGGACCGCCCGCTGCGCGAGGCGCCCGCGACGAGCAGGTGCCCCCCGTGGGCGAGGTCGAGCGCGAGCGCCCGCCGGTCCTGCGCCCAGGGCAGGTCGGTGATCCCGAAGGCGAGCGGCGGCACCTCCTCGGCCCCCGCCCGGTACGGCAGCCCGCCGGGCGCGTCACCGGGCAGCACGGGCGTCGCCGGGAGGACGGGGACGGTCACGAGGTCGGGAAGCGGTTCGAGCCAGGGACTCGGCTGCTCGGCGATCCCGGCGAGGCGGGCCGCCTCGACCAGGGCGTCGGCGAGTATGGACAGGTCGGTGACGTGGCCGCTCTCGGCTCCGGCGTGGACCGGCCGGGGGTGCCCCAGGGCCTGCCAGCCGACCTCCGTCACCCGTACCCTCACCTCGCCGCCCGAGGCGCCGGGGCTACGGCCGCCGATCCGCGCGGTCTGCACCGCCGTCGCCGCCCCCGCGCCCGACTTCACATAGCACCGGCCGGGAGCGGACTTGGGGATGTACGAGGCGTCGGGGCGGCCGATGACGTCGGCCGACTCCGACGCCTCGGTGACCCGCAGGGCGATCCGCAGGGAGGTGTTGGCCTGGATGTCGGCGGTCACCACGCCGCCGGGCCGCTGGGTGGCGAGGATGAGGTGGATGCCGAGCGAGCGTCCCCGCCTCGCGATGTCGACCAGCCCGGTCATGAAGTCGGGCAGCTCGCTGACCATGGCCGCGAACTCGTCGATGACCAGCACCAGCCGGGGCAGCGGGGCCGGGGGCTCCAGGGACGCGCTCGCCGATGCGGCACGCCCGCGCAGCGGCTTGACCTGCCGGCCGCTCCCGGCGACGAGCAGGTCGCGGGAGGCGCGGGCCGTGCGGGCGTCGCGCAGCTCGTGGTAGTCCTCGATGTCCTTCGCCCCCACGGCGAGCAGCAGGCGCTCGCGGCGGCGGATCTCCGCGGCGAGCGAGGCCAGCGCCCGCTGGGTCAGGTGGCCGTCGAGGTCGCTGACCATGCCCACCGTGTGCGGCAGCCGCACGCACTCCTTGAACGCGGCGCCGCCCTTGTAGTCGATCAGCACGAACGTCATCTCGTCCGGCCGGTTGGCCACCGCGAGCGAGCAGATCAGGGTCTGCAGCAGCTCCGACTTGCCCGCGCCCGTGGTGCCCGCGATGAGCGCGTGCGGCCCGTCCGTGCGCAGGTCGACGGAGAACGGCCCCTCGGGGCCCGCTCCCACCACGGCCTCGGTGGCCCGGCCCCAGCGCTTGGCCAGAGCCGCGCCGGAGACCGACGGCAGCTCCAGCAGGTCCAGCAGCCGCGCGGAGTCCGGCAGGGCGAGCCCGGCGTCGTCGCGGCTGACGTCGCGGATCGGCGCCATCGAGCGGGCCAGCCGGTCGCACCAGGCGGACGTCACCTGGTCGGCCAGGATCTCCCCGAGGTCGTCCAGGCCGCCACCGCGCAGCCGTACCGTGCCGTCGGCCTCCACGGCGGCGACGGTCGCGCACTCCTCGGGCAGCAGCCGCTGGTCGCCGTCGATCGCCAGGGTGTAGACGCCCGCCCTGGGGCCCTGGCGCAGCACCTGGGGCATGCCCGGCAGGGCGCGCAGCACCTGCGCGCCGTCGAGCACGACCAGCACGTCGTAGGGGCGCTCGTCGTAGACGGGGGCGGCGTACGGCTGCTCGGCGCCCGTGCCCGTGGCTCCGCCCAGGTCGCCCCAGCCCGCCGGGACGCGGCCCAGCTTGGCCGCGGGGCCCGCGGCGGCGTCGTCGCCGAGGCGCTCGTCGATCAGCGCGGCGAGCTCGCTCACCCGGCGGGCCGCGGCCTCCGGGTCGGCGCCGACCAGGGCCACGCAGTCCTCGCCGCCGCGCGGGGCGCAGTGCGGCAGCCAGCGGACCCAGTTCCAGCGCTCCTCGCCGTCGCCGTGCGCGGACAGGACGACGATCGCGAGGTCGCGCGGGCTGTGCAGGGCGGCGGCCTGGCCGACCAGCCAGCGCGCCACCCCGGCCGCCGTGTTCCTGGGCCCGGTCAGGCCGGCGACGCCCAGGCGGCGCATGGCGAGCGCCACCGGCACCGCCTGGCAGGTGGGCGGGGCGGGCAGCGGGGCGTCGATCGGCGCGGAGCGCTCGGCGGCGAACTCCAGGTCGGCGGGGAGGTCGGCCAGACCGACCCGCAGCCGCAGCGCGTCGGGGTCGTGGTCGCGCCGTTCCCAGAGCCGCCGCCGGGGGCCGGTCACGGTGAGCAGCACCTCGGCGGGGTCGGGCGCGGCGGCGCGGCGGGCGGTCTCGTCGTCGGCGCGGGCGCGCTCCACGGCCGCCTCGAAGACCTTCAGCCGCTGCTTGTACTCCTTGACCTGCTGGCGGTACTGCTTGCGGCCGTGCCGCCTGTCGCTCCACCACTGGCCGATCATGATCAGTGGCGTCATGAACGCGAACAGCAGGAAGTACCACGACTTGAGGGCGATGCACATGCCCACCCCCAGCGCGGCGGGCAGGAACGCGGTGAGCAGTTGCAGCCGCATGGTCTCGGCCCGCTTGGGCTCGGCCGGGACCTCGAAGCGCCGCGCGCCGCCCGGCGGCCGGAACCTGGGCGGCCGGTTGTAGGCCAGTCCCCCGTCGGGCTGCGCGTCCAGGTGGGCGTCGGGCGGCTCCACCGCCTTGAGGGTGAGCACGGTCCCGCCGCAGCTCAGCAGGGCGTGCTCGGGCCAGGGCAGCGGACCCTCCAGGGGGTCGCGGTCCAGCAGGGGGGGCGTGCCCTCCCCGGGCTCCACGGTGATGGCGTCCGGGGTGAGCCGCACCACCGCGGCCCGCGCGGGCAGCCGGGGGTCGGCCACGGGCACCGAGCAGGCGGGGTCGGAGCCGATGGTGTGCACCCCCAGGCTGAGGCGGTGCACCGATCCGGCCGCGGGCCCGCCGACCACCCGGATCTCCACGATCCCGCCGGGCTCCTCGGCGAGCGTGGCCACCGCGAGGGAGCGGTCGAGGGTGACGAGGTCGCCGTCGCGGAGCAGGCCGAGCGCGGGGGCGTCGGGGTCGAGGGGGCGGCCGTCCATCCAGAGCGTCGGGGGCTCGGCCCCGGCGGAGTCGCGGTCCAGCCCGTACGGGGCCTTGCTGCGCGTCAGCCGCACCACGTTGCTCGGCCGCTCGCCTCCCTGGCCCGCCAGGGACTCCGCGAGTCTCGCCACCGTGGTCGTCTCGTCGCCCTCGACCACGACATCGCGGTCGGCGTGCTCGTTGAGCACGGTGAGCATGATCCGCATCGCCGCTCTCCTCGGGTCAGGCCCCGGATCCACCGTACAGAGTGAAAACCGTCCCCGAGAGAGTGTTCGCGGCAATGTCACGGATCGCGACCGGTATGTGGAAAACAGCAAAACCTGTGGATAACTATCCGGGGGTGTTGACCGGTTATGCCGCCCCAGGTGGGCATTCGGCGATGCGAGGGCTTGTGGGCGGTGACCTGTTCGTGACACAAGGCTGTGGAAAACCTGTTCGGAGAACGAGGCGGAACGGCGGGTTCCGATCCGGGCCGGCCCAGGGTCGGTCCGGGACCGGTGCGAGTGCGATCGGCATCCCGGACGTCGCCGGCCCGCTCCTTCGGTGGCGGCCCGCTCCTTCGGCGACAGGGCGGGAGCCGCGCGCGAAGACGACGGGCGAAGGGCGAGCGAAGGAGATGAGAGGACAGGCGAGGGGCGGGTGGAGGCGGCTGGAGCCGGACACGTGAATGAGGGGTGAAAAAGGTGGGGTGATTGGTACGAGAGTTAATTACCGTCCTTATCACCCAGATAAGTCTCCCGTCATCTAGCCAAACGGCCATTTTCTTCTGAAGTGGCGTTGACAGACGTGTTCCTATCAAACGAGCATGGGTCCTGGCTTTTGTCCGACAGCCCGTCGGCATGGTGCGCATAATGGCGTAAATTCGACCAGTAGTTCCCCATATTTTTGATCACTCTGGGAGTCCCCCTACCCATGAGGACCAGTGAGAAGCCAACGGGCCGTGTCCCGGTCAACGCCGAGCGCCCGACGTCGGCGGGCACCCTGTCGGGCCCGGCGTCGCGCAAACTTCCCGTGCCCCCACGCGAGCGCAAACCAGCCCTCGCCGCCCTCGCCGTCCTCCTCATCCTGGGCGGCGCCCTCGCCACCACGCTGCTCGTCCTGCGCAGCGGCGACCGCGTCTCGGCGATCGCCATCGCCCAGCAGGTCGGCGCCGGGCAGCCCTTCACCGAGGCGATGCTGAGGGAGGTCCAGATCGCCGACACCGGCATCGGCTACGTCGCCTGGTCCCAGCGCGCCCGCGTCACCGAGAACTTCGCCCGCGTCACCCTCATCCCCGGCACGCTCCTCACCCGCGACATGGTGGTCTCCGCCAGCAGGGAGCTCGGTCCCGGCAAGGCGCAGGTCGGCCTGTCGCTCAAACCGGGCCAGACACCGGGCACCCTGGAGCGCGGGGACCGGGTCCAGGTCGTCCACGTGCCGAGCAGGGGGACCGGCGCCGACCGGGAGAGCCGGGTGCTGGCGCAGAGCGCCCTGGTCCACCAGATCGGCACGCCGGGCAGGACCGGGGCGAACGGCCTGGTCACCATCATCGTGGACAGTTCCATCTCGCCGGAGATCGTCGCGTACGCCTCCAGTGGCGAGATCGCCCTCGCCGAGCTGCCGGGAGCGCGCTGACGTGGCGCTCATCGTGCTGGCCGCCGACAAGGGCGCACCCGGCGTGACCACGGCGGCGACCGCGCTCGGCGCGATCTGGCCGCGCCCGGTGCTGCTCGCCGAGTGCGACCCGGCGGGCGGCGACCTCGCCTACCGCCTGCCCGCAGCCGACGGCGGCGTGCTCAACCCCGCCAGGGGCCTGCTCACCCTGGGCGCCATGGCCCGCCGGGGCCTGCACCCCGACCAGATCCACGAGCACACCCAGAAGATCATCGGCGGCCTGGACGTGCTGGCCGGGCTCACCCACGGCGAGCAGGCGTCCGGGCTCACCTGGCTCTGGGGCCCGCTCGGCCGGGCGCTGGCCACGCTGCCCGACGCCGACGTGCTGGCCGACTGCGGGCGCCTCGGCGGGCACCCCCAGCTCGCCGAGCTGACCACCGAGGCCTCGCTGGTCGTGCTGTTCACCAGGGCGAGCCTCGACCACGTCGCCCACCTGCGCGAGCGCCTGCAGGTCATGCCGCGCGAGCCCCAGGTGGGCGTGGTCGTGATCGCCGACCCCCGCCAGTACCGCACGACCATCGACGAGGTGCGCCGGATCGTCGCGGGCACCGGCAGGCACGTCGCCTTCGTGAGCGGGCTCGCGCACGACCCCAAGGGCGCGGAGCTGCTGCGCGGCCAGTGGGGCGGGCGCCTGGACCGCTCCCTGCTGATCCGCACCGCCAGGGAGCTGGGCGGCCGTCTCGACGCCCAGCTCCGTGCCCAGGAGTCGGCGGAGTCGGCCTTCCGCGCCCGGGAGCAGGCCGCCCGCCTGCCCGCCGAGCCGTCGGGCGGGGCGAGGCCGTGACCATCGACCACACGCTGGTCAAGCGCTTCCGGCAGGACGTCGGCGACCGGCTCGCCCACCAGCGTCGCCTCGACCAGGCCAGCGGCCTGCCGCCGATGACCGGCGAGGACGAGCGCCAGTTCGCCCGCGCCCTGATCGCCCAGATCCTGGAGGAGTTCGCCCGCGGCGAGATCGGCGTCGGCAGGACGCCGCCCACCGCCGAGGAGGAGGAGGCGCTGGCCGCGGGGATCCACGCGGCCCTGTTCGGTGTCGGCCGCCTCCAGCCGCTGCTCGACGACCCCGAGGTCGAGAACATCGACATCAACGGCTGCGACCGGGTGTTCGTCGGCTACGCCGACGGCCAGGAGCTCATGCGCGAACCGGTGGCCGAGTCCGACGAGGAGCTGGTCGAGCTGATCCAGATCCTCGCCGCCTACAGCGGCCTGTCCAGCAGGCCGTTCGACACCGCCAACCCCCAGCTCGACCTGCGCCTTCCCGACGGCTCCCGTCTCTCGGCCGTGATGGACGTGACGGTGCGCCCGTCCATCTCCATCCGCCGTTCCCGGCTGGGCAAGGTGTTTCTCACCGATCTCGTGGGAAACGGCAGCCTGACTCCGGAATTGGGGCGTTTTCTCTCGGCCGCGGTGGCGGCGAGGAAGAACATCATGATTTCCGGTTCGACGAACGCCGGGAAAACGACCCTGTTGCGCGCCCTCGCCAACGAGATTCCGCCGTCCGAGCGGCTCATCACCGTCGAGCGCGCCCTGGAACTCGGCCTCGACCAGTTTCCCGAGCTCCATCCCAACGTGGTCGCCTTCGAGCAGCGGCTCCCCAACTCCGAGGGCCAGGGCGAGATCACCATGGCGGAGCTGGTCCGCCGCTCCCTGCGGATGAACCCGTCCCGGGTGATCGTCGGCGAGGTCCTCGGCGACGAGATCGTCACCATGCTCAACGCGATGACCCAGGGCAACGACGGCTCGCTGTCGACCATCCACGCCAACTCCTCGATGGAGGTCTTCAACCGCATCGCCACCTACGCGCTCCAGGCCACCGAGCGCCTGCCGATCGAGGCCACCCACATGCTCATCGCGGGCGCGATCGACTTCGTGGTGTTCATCGAGAAGCGCAACGACTACGCGGTGGGCGGCAGGCTGCGCCGCTTCGTGTCGAGCGTGCGCGAGGTGGCCGGGGTGGACGGCCGGGTGCTCTCCTCCGAGGTGTTCGCGATGGCGCCCGACGGCCGGGTGGTGCCGCACGCGCCGCTGTCGTGCCTGGAGGAGCTGGCCCACTTCGGCTACGACCCGGGAGGCTGGGCATGACCTTCCCGCCGGGCCTGTTCGACCCGCTCGTGCTGCTCTCCGGCCTCGCGCTCGGCGCCGGGCTCTTCCTGCTCTTCCTCTCCCTGTACGGGGTGCCCGTCAAGCCGTCAGCCCCCGGCAGGACGGCGGGCAGGCGCGAGTTCCTGCGCGCCCTGTCCACCCGGACCGCGGTGGGGGCGATCGTCGGGGTGGTCGTGCTCGTGGTGACCGGGTGGCCGGTCATGGCGGTGGGAGCCGTGCTCCTCGCCGTGGCCTGGCGGGGCCTGTCCGGCGGCGCCGCGGAGGAACGGACCGCGATGCGGCGGCTGGAGGCCCTGGCCGCCTGGACCGAGTCGCTCCGCGACACCATCGCCGGAGCGGCCGGGCTGGAGCAGGCGATCCCGTCCTCGATCCGGGCGGCCGCCCCCACGCTCCGCCCGCACCTGCGGTCCATGGTCGACCGCCTGCACACCAGGATGGCGCTGCCCGACGCGCTCAGGCTGTTCGCCGACGAGCTCGACGACCCCTCCGCCGACCTGGTCGTGGCCGCCCTCATCCTCAACTCCAAGCTGCGCGGCCCCGGTCTGCGCGACGTCCTCGGCGCGCTGGCCGTGTCGGCGCGCGAGGAGCTCGACATGCGCCGCCGGGTCGAGGCCGAGCGCCGCTCCACCCGCCGCAGCGTGCAGATCGTGGTCGGCACGGCCGTCGCCTTCGCCGTGATGCTCGTCGTGTTCAACCCCTCCTACGTCGAGGAGTACGACAACGCGCTCGGCCAGGCCGTGCTCGTGGTGGTCGCCGGGCTCTTCGGCGCCGGGTTCGCCTGGATGCGCCGCCTGGCCCGCTTCGACAAGCCCGCCCGCCTGCTCGGCCTGCCCTCCGGAGGTGAGGTACGCGATGACTGAGGCGCTGCTCGCCGGATCGGTGCTCGGGATAGGTCTGTTCCTGCTGCTGCGGGCGTTGTTCCCGGCGCGCCCCGGGCTGGTGACGCGACTGCTCGCCCTCGACGCCGCCAGGGAGGGCACCGACGCGCCCCGGGCCCGGCTCATCCTGCCCGACGAGGAGGTCAGCGCGTTCCGGCGCGGCCTGGGCGAGCGGATGGCCCGCTTCTACGCCGCCAGGGGCTGGGAGGCACGCTCGGCCAGGGCCGACCTCGCCCTGCTCGGCAGGTCGTTCGAGGGTTTCCTCGCCACCAAGGTTCTGTTGGCGGTCTCCGGCCTGCTGGCGTTCCCGCTGCTGGTCGGCTGGCTGGTGCTGATGGGGTGGGGCCTCTCCCTCACCGTCCCGCTGTGGGCGGCGCTCGTGGTCGCCGGGGTCTTCTTCGTCCTGCCCGACCTGCAGGTCAAGCGGGACGCCGCGCGGATGCGCCGCGACTTCCGGCACGTCGTCGGCTCCTTCCTCGACCTCGTCGCGATGAACCTGGCGGGCGGGCGTGGGGTGCCCGAGGCACTGATGATGGCGGTCTCCGTGGGCACCCCGGGTCCCGACGAGGAGGGGGCCAACTGGGCGATGTCCCGCATCCGCGAGGCGCTCGGCAACGCCAGGATCGTCGGCATCACCCCCTGGCAGGCCCTCGGCCAGCTCGGTGACGAGATCAACGTCGACGAGCTGCGCGACCTGTCCGCCGCGCTCGGGCTCGTCGCCGATGACGGAGCCAAGGTCCGCTCCTCCCTCACCGCCCGCGCCGCGACCATGCGGCGCCGGGAGCTCGCCGAGATCGAGGGGCAGGCGGGCGAGCGCTCCCAGTCGATGCTCGTCGCCCAGCTCCTGCTCTGCGCGGGCTTCGTGATCTTTCTAAGTTTCCCGGCCGCTATGAAGATGTTGGGGTCCTGACCATGCTGAGCCATCCGTGGATCGTCTACGCGGCCGCCGTTCTGAGCGTCCGGATCGAGAAGGCGCGCAGCGCCCCCACCCGGGGAGCCTCCGCCGTCGAATGGGTCATCATCACGGCCATCATCGCCGGGGTGGCGCTCGGACTCGCCACCCTCATCAAGACCCTCGTCGAGGGGAAGCAGGCCGAGATCTCCAACCAGTTCGGCGGAGGCGGGGGCGGCGGGGGCGGGGGCGGCGAACTTGGCGACCCGTGATCGCTCGCGGTACCGCGACCGGGAGCACCGGGAGCACCGGGAGTGCCGGGAGCACCGAAAGAACCGGGAGGACCGGGAGGACCGGGAGGACCGGCGGAGGGACGGCGGACGCGACCGGGCGGGGAGACCGAGGCGCGGCGGGCGCCCCGGCGCCGGAGGCCGTGGCGGCGAGCGCGGTGCCACGGTCGTCGAACTGGCGATCATCATGCCGGTGGTGCTGGTCGTCATCCTGCTCATCGTGCAGACCGCCCTCTGGTTCCACGGACGCCAGATCGCCGACGCCGCGGCGAGGGAGGGGGCCCGGCTCGCCCGGGTCGACACCGAGTCCTGGCGGCAGGACGCCGAGTCCCGCGCCCAGGAGCTGATCCGGACCGTGGGGCCGAAGCTCCTCGAAGGCGCCACGGTCACGGCCTGGGAGGAGGGCGACCTGCGGGGTGTCGAGGTGACCGCCTCGGCGGTCCAGGTCGTCCCGCTGCTGCCGTCCACCACGTTCACCGTCACCGCGCGCTTCGGCGGTCCCATCGAGTGCTTCCGGCCCGACGACGGGAGCGAAGGGTGCGAGTGATCCCCTTGATCTCCGAGACCGGCGGCGACCGCGGGTCGCTCAGCGCCGAGACGGTGCTGCTCGCCCCGGTCTTCCTGCTGTTCCTGCTGTTCCTGGTGGGCGCGGGAAGGGTGGTGGAGGCCCAGGGGGAGGTCAACGGCGCCGCCAGGGACGCCGCCAGGGCCGCCTCCGTCGAGCGCACCCTGTCCGACGCCGAGACCGCGGCGGACGAGGCGGCCCGCGGCGCCCTGTCGGGCGAGTGCGAGCCTGAGGTCAGCCTGTCCGGTACGACCTGGGAGGAGGGCGGCCGGGTCCACGCCGAGGTGACCTGCTCCCTGGACCTGGAGTTTCTGGGCTTCGGCGCGGCCAAGGAGATGAAGGGCGACTCGGTGGTCCCGCTGGAGCAGTTCCGGAGGGTCGAGGAGTGAAGCCCGTGGATCCGCCCTCTCCGGAGACCCGGGCGCATCGGGCGCACCGGAGCCTCGTACGCCCGCCCGCGAGATGGAGAAGACCTGTGCGCTCCCCGTCGAGGAGGAGGTCCGTGCGCCCGCAGGCCACGTGGCGGAGATCCGTGCGGGTGCCCATGGCGTGGCGGAGGCTCGTACGTCCACCGGTGGTGTGCCGGGCGTCCGGACGTCCCGCGCGCCCGGCCGGGGGGGAGGGGCGGCAGCGGGAGCGGGGATCGATGTCGATCTTCACGGTGATCTTCTCGGTGGTGGTGTTCCTGCTGGCCGGGCTGCTCGTCGACGGAGGGGCGGCGATCAACGCCCGGCTGCGCGCGGCCGACGTCGCGGAGCAGGCCGCCAGGGCCGCCGCCGACCAGATCGACGTCGAGCACCTGCGCGCCACCGGCCAGGCCAGGCTGCTGGGGGAGGGGGAGACCTGCGCCCCGGCCGAGGAGATCGTCTCCGCCCACGGCGGCGGCGACGTACAGCTCACGGAATGCGCGCTCGGCGGCGGTCAGGCCGAGGTCACCGTGAGCGTCTCCGTCACCTGGAAGGCGTTCTTCCTGGCCGCCTTCGGCTTCCCCGGCTCGGAGATGGAGGCCGAGGCCACGGCCGGGCCGGACATCGGGGAAGACCAATTGCCGTGAATCGCTGGCCCACCGGTTGACCGAGGACGAATCTGGACGGGGAGGGAGACGAATGCCCACGCGACAGCCCACGCGCATCAAGGCCAGGCGCACACCGGGAGACCTGCTGGCGGGCCTCGGCGCGCTGATCGTCCTGGTCGCGCTCATCGCGGGGGTCCCCTACGCCCTGTTCCGGCTGGCCGGGCCGCCGCTCCCGCCCGAGCTGCTCAACCTCGACCTGCTGACCAGCCAGGTGGGCACGAGCACGATCGTCGCGATCCTCGTGCTGCTGGTCTGGCTCGCGTGGCTGCAGCTGGTCGTCTGCGTGCTGGTCGAGATCTACGCCGGGCTGCGCCGGGTCGGCATGCCGGCCAGGGTGCCGTTCTCCGGCGGCACGCAGATGTTCGCCAACCGGCTGGTCTCGGCGGCCATGCTGCTGTTCACCGTCTCGGCGGTGGCCCTGCCGATCGCGAAGCTGACCAGCCTGCCGCCCTCCGGTCCCAGCGTCGTCTCCACCGGGCTCTCCTCGACCTCCGGCCCGGCCGCCGGTGAGCGGGCCGAACTGGAGCCGGTGCGGAAGGCCAAGAAGGTGTACGTGGTGCAACCGCCGCACGGGCGCCACCACGAGAGCCTGTGGGAGATCGCGGAGAAGTGCCTCGGCGACGGGCGCCGGTATCCGGAGATCTACCGCCTCAACCAGCACAAGGAGCAGCCCGACGGCAGCCGCCTCCACATGGCCGACCTGATCAGGCCGGGCTGGGTCCTGGACATGCCAGACGACGCGCGCAACATCCACCTCGTCCCGGCCTCCCAGCCGCGCGACGACACCCTCAAGGACCACCCGGACAAGCCGGTGGAGCTGGACGGCCGCACCCAGACCTTCACCCCCGGCCGCGCGGACCTTCCGGCGGAGCCCGCGCCCGAGGTCTCCGGCTCCCGGGACAGGGCCGGTGACCGGTCCGGCGAGAGGGCGGGCGAGAGGGCCGGTGCCGAAGGGACGAGGGAGAGCGGCCCGGACCGGTCGCGCCAGGACACCTCCCGCGACCCGGCACCCGCCGAGCGCCCCCCGCGGGCCGTACCCGACACCGTGCCCGACAGCGGGCGGCAGGACCCCGGCCAGGTGGAGCGGCGGGACCCGGTGGCGGTGGACCCCACCGACAGCGCGGACAGCGGGCAGGACGCCGGGCTGGGGACGCTCGACTACCTGGCGGGGGCCTCGCTCGCGGCGGCGGGGCTGCTGGCGGCGCTCGGGCGCAGGCGCAGGCGGCAGCTCTGGCACCGGGCGTTCGGGCGCCGGATCACCCGGCCCAGGGACGACGCCGCCCAGGCCGAGCTCGCGCTCAGGCTCGGCGCCGACGCCCCCGGCAGCCGGATGCTCGACATCGGGCTCCGGCTCCTCGGCAGGTCCCTCGCCGCCGAGAACCGCGTCCCGCCCACGATCTACGCCGCCCACCTGTCGCCGCAGACCCTCGACCTGTGGATCCACCCGCCCGACCCCGACGCGCCCGCGCCCTGGACCGCCCACGACGGCGGCCAGGTCTGGCGGCTTCCCGCGCACGAGGGCCGGATGATCGACGAGCGGGCGCTCGCCGACGCGCCCGCCCCGTACCCGGGGCTGGTCTCGCTCGGTTCCAACGGCGAGGGCCGGGTGCTCGTCGACCTGGAGGCCGCCCACGGGCCGATCAGCATCAGCGGCCCGCAGGCCACCGCCGCCCTCGCCGCGCTCGCCGTGGAGCTGGCCACCAACCGCTGGTCGGACCGGATGCGCGTCACCCTCGTCGGCTTCGGCGAGGAGCTGACCGTGATCGCCTCCGACCGGATCAGGTACGTGGGCTCCCTGGCGGAGATCCTGCCCGAGCTGGAGGCCGGGGCCGGGGGGCGCGGCGCCCACGGCGGTGAGGTGCTCACCGGCCGGATCCACGGGCGCGCGGCCGACCCGGTCTGCGCGCCGCACTACCTGCTGTCCGCGATCGCCCCCACCCCCGAGGAGGGCCGGCGGCTGGCGCTGCTCGCCAGGAAGGGTGTGAGGACGGCCGCCGGATACGTCATCGCGGGCGAGGTGCCGCACGCCACCTGGAACTGGACGATCACCCAGGAGGGCCGCGCCGAGGTGGACGCGCTCGGCTTCGACGTGGCCGCGCAGCTGCTGCCCCGCCGCCAGTACCGGGCGCTGATCGACCTGTTCCTGGCGACCGAGCGGCTGGAGGGCGAGCCGCTCTCCGACGAGCCGGAGCCCGTCACGGACACGCCCTCGGTCGAGGTGCGCGTCCTCGGTCCCGCCGAGGTCGTCGGCCCGCCGCCCATGGAGGAGGGGCGGGCCGTGATCGCCGTCGAGATGGCCGTCTACCTGGCGACGCACCCCGGCGGCGTCCACCCCGTGGTGCTCGGCGGCATCCTCTGGCCGAGGGGCGTGCAGCCGGTGGTCAGGGACGCCACGATCGCCAGGGTCGTCGCCTGGATGGGCACCGACAGCCAGGGACGGCCCAACCTCTACGCCGACGAGTCCGGGCGGCTCCGGTTCGGTCCCGAGGTGCGCAGCGACTGGATGCTCTTCCGCGACCTCGTCCGCCGGTCGCACGCCGAACCCGCCGGACGTCCCGCGCTCCTCGACAGGGCACTGAGCCTGGTACGGGGCCCGCTGCTGAACGGCCGCCCGCGTGGCCGCTACGCCTGGCTCGCCGCCGACGACCTGGAGTACAACGTGACCGCGAGCGTCGCGGACGCCGCGCACCGGCTCTGCGAGGTGCGGCTGGCCCGCGGCGAGACCGACCAGGCCGTGGCGGCGGTGCGCGCCGGGCTGCTGCTGGCCGCGGACGACGAGGGGCTCTGGCGCGACCTGCTGCGGGCCACCCACCTCACCGCCGACCCCGTCCGCCTGCGCGCCGTGGTCGACGCCCTGCACCGGCGGGCCGCCTCCCACCCCTACGGCGGCGGGATGGCCCCCGAGACCGAGGCCCTCATCGACGAGCTGCTGCCCTCGTGGCGGATGCGCTCGGCCCCGACGGCATGACGGCCCAGGCCGGTGCGCCCGAACGCCAAGGGGCCGCGGCGTGAGCGGGCGCGCGGCGAGGAGGCACGCGGAGGCCGAGGGGGGCGAGAAGGTCGAGGGGGGTGAGAGGGGAGTCATGCCGAATCGTGCATATCGGTGGTCCCGGCGGATGGTCGCTCCTAGCGTGATCGGTGTGCGTGTCGTGATCGCGCTGGTCCTGGCCCTTGTCGCGTCGGCGGGCTGTGCCCCGTCGGAGGCTCAGCCGTTCACTCCCGCGGATCTGCCCGCCGACACCTCCCCGCAGGAGGCCGGTGCCTCCGCGCCCCCCTCCCCGGCGGATCCGGCGCGGGCGGCGGCGCCGTGGGTGGAGACGGTCAAGGTCGCGCCGGGGGTGCGGGTGGTGGTCGAGTGGCCCGCCGCCCCCGACGCGGACACGACCGCGATGATCGAGGTTCTCCGCGACTACTTCGCCGGGGCCTTCAGGGCGGTCACGAGTGAGGGCCGCGACACCGGCTACCTCGACGTGGTCGAGCACGACGCGGCCGGCGACGCGTCCTCCTGGGTGCGGGCCTTCCTCGACCGGCGCAGGTCGGTGCGGGGGACCGCCCGGCTGTACGCGCCGAACGTCAGCGCGGTCAGCGGCTCGGGCGACGACCGGGGGGCGCAGCTGGACGTCTGCGTCGACGAGTCGAAGATGCGGCTCCTCGACGCCGCCACCGGCAAGCCGGTCGCCAGGCAGCCCGAGTGGACCAGGAAGCCCTTCCTGCAGGCCGCCGCGATGGGGCGGGGCGACGACGGGGGCTGGCGCATCCGGCTCTTCCGCCACGCGAAGCTCCCAGACGAGCGCGCGAAGGGCTGTCTCAGATGACTGTCTCCCCGAGGCCGAGGCCCGGTCCCCACCCCGGAGGTGTTTGATGATCGGAAACGTGATCGTCGCGGGGCTGCTGATGTTCGCCCCCCCTGACACCGGAGGACCGATCGGTGAAGGCCACCAGCGCGGCCGGGAGGCCGGGGTCACGCTGAAGGACTCCCAGATCGTCGTCACGGGGACCGGGCTCAGCGGCAAGAGCGACGGCTACCGGATCAAGCGTCCCTGCTGGTACGAACCTCGGGGCAACGCCGCCGACATGCTGGACTCGCAGATCGAGGCGCTCCCCGACGCCCTTCCCGGCCAGGAGTGGGAGAGGCGCAAGGAGGCGCTGGAGCCGTTCGAGGCGCGGATCGGCCAGGAGGGCACCTGGTGGCAGCGCGCCTACAACTCCGCGGACCCGGCGGGGATGGCGTGCGCGGCGGGGCTCGCCGAGCCCTACGTCTTCGCGCCCCCGAACACCACGCCGCCCAACGGGATCACCATCGCCGAGCTCGTCGAGATCGCCCGCGCCGCGCTGACCGTGCCCGAGCCGAAGATCGAGCTCAACCCGGACGCCAAGAGCTACGTCAACCTGCCGACCTGGGTCTGGCTGGACGGTGCCGGCGAGACCACCAGGTCCGTGACCGCGACGCTGCCCGGGGTGATGAGCGCCACCGTGACCGCCAACCTCACGAACCTCGAGATCGACTCGGGCACCACCGACGACCGGGCGACGGTCGAGACCAAGGGGTGCGGCCTGAAGGGCACCCCGTACAGGAAGGGTGCCGACTTCACCTGCGGTGTGAGCTACAAACGGGCCTCGATCGACCAGCCGCGCGGCGTCTACGTGCTGGAGGTCACCTCGGTCTGGGAGATCGACATCGAGGACGATGTAGTGCCCTTCGCCTACGACCCGGTCGAGGTCGGGGCCACCCGCGACGTCCCGGTGGGCGAGGTGCAGAGCACGGTCAGGAAGACCGGCTAGCCGTCCGGGCCGGTCACGCGCCCGTGACCGGCCGCGGTGAGGCGCGGGGGACGGCCGGGAGGATCGGTCAGCGGCTCTCCTCCCCGGTCCTGAGCCGTTCGGCGGCCGGTGCGCCCTCGTGGGTGAGCAGCCACCGCTTGACCGGGGTGCCGTAGTAGTAGCCGCCGAACCCGCCGGTGGACGGCAAAATGCGGTGACAGGGGACGAACGGCGCGATCAGGTTCCGCGCGCAGGCGGAACCGGCGGCCCTCGCCGCGGTCCTGGGCAGCCCGGCCCGCTCGGCGAGCTCGGCGTAGCTGATCGTGACGCCCGCGGGCACCTGGCGCAGGGCGGTGAGCAGCCGCTGCCGCGTGGGCGTGCCCGGCTGCTCCACCGGCACCGCGTCGAGGGCGGTCAGGTCGCCGTCCAGATAGTCGCGTACCGCCCGCGCCGGCCGGCCCAGGTCGCCGGTGAGGGTGAGCCCCTCGGCGCGCAGCTCGGGGGAGAGCCGGGCGAACATCTCCTCCGGACCCGTGGTGGTGAAGCCCGCCGCCAGCAGCACGCCCTCGCGGGCGAGCATGGCCAGCGGGCCGGCCGGGGTGTCGAGAACCTGTGCCTCTATCATTCCGAGCTCCAAAGGTGCAGCGCGGCGTACGCCCGCCACGGGCGCCACCGCTCGATGTGATCTTCGGGGATGCCCAGGCAGGCCATGGCCCGCCGCAGGCCGAGGTCTCCACCGGGCCAGGCGTCCGGGTCGCGCAGCGCCCGCAGCGCGATGTAGCCGGAGGTCCACGGCCCGATCCCGGGGACCTCCAGCAGCCCGGCGACCGCCTCCGCGGGCTCCTGCGCGCCGTCCAGGTCGATCTGGCCACCCGCCACGCTTACGGCGAGCGCCCTCAGCGTCGCCACCCGCCGCCCGGTCAGGCCGAGCCCGTCGAGATCGGCCTCGGCGAGCTCCTCCGCGGACGGGAACAGGTGGGTCAGCTCCTGCCCGCCGGTGGGGCGCCCGGCCCTGGCCGCGACGCGGCCGAGGATGGTGCGGGCGCCCGCGACGGAGATCTGCTGGCCGACCACCGCGCGGACGGCCACCTCGAAACCGTCCCAGGCGCCGGGCACGCGCAGTCCCGGGCGGGCGGCGACGAGCGGCGCCAGCGAGGTCGCGCCGAGGGCGGAGGAGATGGCCTCGGGGTCCGCGTCGAGGTCGAGGAGGCGGCGGCAGCGGGCGACGATCCTGGCCAGGTGGCGGGTGTCGTCGACGCTCACGTCCAGCCTCACGTGGCCGGGCCCGGGGGTGAGGGTGATCGTGCCGCCGGGGACGGCCCGGCTGTAGGAGGTGTCGTCCGCCCTCTCCAGCCCGGGGATCGCGCGCGCCCCCAGGAACCGCATCAGGATCGCGGCGTCGTACGGCTCCCTGCGGTGCAGCCGCAGGGTGAGGGCGTCGCCGCACATCCCGGGCTTGCCGCCCGTCGTCGCCCGCAGCTCGCCGGGGGTGAAGCCGTAGGTGTCCTTCATGGTCGCGTTGAACTGCCGGACGCTGCCGAAGCCCGACGCGAACGCCACGTCGACGATCGGCAGCCCGGTCTCGGTGAGCAACTGCTTGGCCAGCAGCAGGCGCTTGGTCCTGGCCACGGCGAGCGGACCCACGCCGATCTCCGTGGTGAACAGCCGGTGCAGGTGCCGTCCGGTGATGTGCAGCCGCTCGGCGAGCCGGGTCATCCCGCCGTCGTCCGCCACGCCCTCGTCGATCAGCCGCAGTGCCCGGCCGACCAGGTCGCCCCGGTGGTCCCAGCCGGGGTCGCCGGGGCTCAGCTCCGGCCGGCAGCGCTTGCACGGCCGGAACCCGGCCGCCTCGGCGGAGGCCGCGTGGCGGTAGAACCGCACGTTGCGGGTGGACGGGGTGCGTGCCGGGCAGATCGGCCGGCAGTAGATGCGGGTGGAGGTGACCGCCGTGTAGAACCGCCCGTCGAACCGGGCGTCCCTCGCGGCCACCGCGCGGTAACAGGAGTCGAAGTCGAGCTCTTTCACGGACACGCCGACGACGCTACCCGCGGCGCACGGGGTACGGCTGGCGGGAATCGGACGTGGCCGTGGCGGTCGTGCGGCCGGGGTGACCGGCCCCCGAGGAGGGCCCGCACGGGGGAGACGTCACCCCCGGTAAGGCGTCCCCGGAACCCCCGGTAAGGCGTCCCCGGAACCCCCGGTAAGGCGTCCCCGGAACCCCCGGTAAGGCGTCCCCGGAGGATCGGTGGCGTCACTTTGAGGAGACGCCGACCCCGATCTCGAACTCCCGGTAGACGCGGGCCCAGAATCCGTCGCGGAGCCAGACGCGTGCCTCGGGATACGGGCGCAGGGAGTGGCCCAGCTCCTTCTCCGCCTCGATGAGCAGCTCGGTGTCGATCACCGTGGGCAGGATCGGCCCCGGCAGCAGGTCGCGGATGTTGTCGCGGCCACGGGTGAGGATCCACTTCTGGGCCACGTGCTCGCCGACCTCCTCGACGCGCGGGCGGCTCGGGCCCAGCTTGGTGACCTGGCCCACCGGCGCCTTGGGCTTGGCGGCGGTGCGCCCGGCGAAGACCTGGGCGGGAGAGGGGGCGATCGGCGGGACCGGCACCGGCACCGGCGCGGGGGCGCGGCTGAAGAAGGACCGCAGGAAGTCGGCGCTGATGATCTCGACGGTGTCGGACTCCCAGACCAGGCGCTCGGCCTGGTTGGTGCCGTAGGGGGGCTCCACCCCCCACAGGTGGATCCGCACCCCGTACGCCTGGGCGGCCTCGACGGCGGGGACCATGTCCTCGTCCCCGGCGAGCAGGATCGTGTCGCTCACCGCGTGGTGCCTGGCCAGCGCCTCCAGGTCGCTCCTTATCTGCGCGTCCACGCCCTTCTGCTGGCCCCGCGCGTTCAGGTTGCCCAGGCGCACCTTGACCCAGGGCAGCTGGGCGATGACCCGCTGGTCCACGGTCGGCACCCGGTCGCGGGCGGCGTCGTACCAGTAGATCCGGAGCAGCTCCCCGTGGATGCGCTCCTCCGCGTGCTTCTGCAACGCCTGGATCAGCTCGTCCGCCGCCACCCGGTACTCCTTGCGCTCCTTGGCACTCAGGAGCACCTCGCCGGCCGCCGCGTAGAGATAGCCGACGTCGACCAGGACGGCGTACTTCGCGGCGATGGGATGCGACGTGAGGTCCAGGATGGTCATGTCGTCCTCCAGGCCTCGGAACTAGCTGATCGGCTGACTATATGCGCCCATTTCTTAGATGGTCCCAACTCTCGTGCAACTTGACACCCTGTTCCCGGGATCTATCTCGGCAGCGCACTGGATCGCCACGCGCCTTGTCCGGTAGGAAGTGCTTTTCGCATGCGATGTGAGTGATTGCTCCAGGATTTCGACGTCTGCGGGGCTTTCGACGCCGAACTCGCCGGTACGGCACGTGTCGAGAGGGCGATCACCACCGCGGCGATCTCCTCGGGGGAGGCGTCCCCTTTAATGATCTTCAGATGTCTCACAGCGGGATGTTCCCGTGCTTCTTCGGGGGCAGGGTCGCGCGCTTGTCGCGCAGGGTCCGCAGCGCCTTGACGATCTGGACCCGGGTGTCGGAAGGGCGGATCACGGCGTCCACATACCCACGTTCGGCCGCGAGATACGGGTTGGCGAGCGTGTCCTCGTACTCGGCGACGAACCTGGCCCGCTGGGAGTCCGGATCCTCGGCCGCGGCGAGCTCGCGCCGGTAGAGGATGTTGACCGCGCCCTGCGCGCCCATCACCGCGATCTGCGCGGTCGGCCAGGCCAGGTTGACGTCGGCGCCAAGGTGCTTGGACCCCATGACGTCGTACGCCCCGCCGTACGCCTTGCGGGTGATGACCGTGACGAGGGGCACGGTCGCCTCCGCGTAGGCGTAGAGCAGTTTGGCGCCGCGCCGGATGATCCCGTTCCATTCCTGGTCGGTGCCCGGCAGGAATCCCGGGACGTCGACGAATGTCAGTACGGGAATGTTAAAGGCGTCGCACGTACGGACGAATCTCGCGGCTTTCTCGGAGGCCGAGATGTCCAGCGTGCCGGCGAAACTCATCGGCTGGTTGGCGACGATCCCCACCGAGCGTCCCTCGACCCGCCCGAAACCCACGAGGATGTTGGGCGCGAATTGCGCGTGCACCTCCAGGAATTCGCCGTCGTCGAGGACGTGTTCGAGGACCGCGTGCATGTCGTAGGGCTGGTTCGCCGAGTCGGGGATCAGCGTGTCGAGCTCGCGGTCGGAGTCGGTGGTCTCCAGCGGCGGATCGGCGTCGAACGCCGGGGCGTCGTCCATGTTGTTGGACGGCAGGTAGGACAGCAGCGCCCTGGCGAACTCCAGGCAGTCGGCCTCGTCGGACGCCTCGTAGTGGGCCACGCCCGAGCGGGAGTTGTGCGTGTGCGCCCCGCCGAGTTCCTCGAACGTCACCTCCTCGCCGGTGACCGTCCTGATCACGTCGGGGCCGGTGATGAACATGTGCGACTTCTCCGACACCATCAGCACGAAGTCGGTGAGCGCGGGGGAGTAGACGGCGCCGCCCGCGCAGGGGCCCATGACCAGCGAGATCTGCGGGATCACCCCGGAGGCGTGGACGTTCCGCTTGAAGATCTCGGCGTAAAGGCCCAGCGAGACGACGCCCTCCTGGATGCGCGCCCCTCCGGAGTCGTTGATCCCGATCACCGGGCAGCCGGTCTTCAGCGCGTGGTCCATGACCTTGACGATCTTCTCGCCGAAGACCTCGCCCAGGGAGCCGCCGAAGACGGTGAAGTCCTGGGCGAAGACCGCCACCGGGCGGTCGTCGACCGTGCCGTACCCGGTCACGACCCCGTCGCCGTACGGCCGCTCGCGCTCCAGGCCGAAGCTCGTGGACCGGTGCCTGGCGAGCTTGTCGAACTCCACGAAGCTGCCCTCGTCGAGGAGGGCGAGCACCCGCTCCCTGGCGGTCATCTTCCCCGCGGCGTGCTGCTTCTCGACGGCGCGCGCCGAACCCGCGTGGGCCGCCTCGCCCAGGCGGCGCTCCAGGTCGGCCAGCTTCCCGGCCGTGGTGTGGATGTCGGGTCCGGAATCCGACGGCTCGGCACTCAGGGACTCGCTCATCCCAGCAGGGTAACCGTCGTCTCACATCGCGAACTATCGGGGGCGATCGTTCGTTTCCCGTGCGGGGCGGCCGATCCGCGGGCCGCGGAAGGGGAGGTGCCATGCCGGAGGTCACGGAGGCGGTAAGGACGCGGGGGCTGCTCAAGAGGTTCGGGCAGCAGGTGGCCGTGGGGGGTGTCGACCTGGTGGTGCCGCGGGGCAGTTTCGCCGGGCTGGTCGGCCCCAACGGCGCGGGGAAGACCACCACGCTCAGCATGGTCACCGGCCTCCTGCGTCCCGACGGCGGCTCCGTCCACATCGGCGGCGCCGACGTCTGGCACGACCAGGTCACGGTCAAGGGCCGCATCGGCGTGCTCCCCGAGGGGCTGCGCCTGTTCGAGCGGCTGTCGGGCAGGGAGCTGCTCTCCTACAACGGCCAGCTCCGCGGCATCCCCAGGGCCGAGGTGGGGCGGCGGGCGGAGGAGCTGCTGAAGGTCATGGACCTGGCCGACTCGGCCGACAAGCTCGTCGTCGACTACTCCACCGGCATGCGCAAGAAGATCGGCCTGGCGGCGGCGCTGCTGCACAACCCCGGGGTGCTCTTCCTCGACGAGCCGTTCGAGGGCGTCGACCCGGTCAGCGCCAACACGCTCGTCGAGGTGCTCAGGCGCTACACCGCCTCCGGGTCGACGGTGGTCTTCTCCAGCCACGTCATGGAGCTCGTCGAGCGCCTGTGCGACTGGGTCTCGGTGATGGACCGCGGGCGGATCGTCGCCCAGGGGCCGCTGGACGAGGTCAGGGCGGGCCGCGGCCTCAACGAGGCCTTCCTCGGCCTGGTCGGGGCCCGGGGCGGCGACGACGGCCCGGGTGGGCAGGGGGGCCTGTCGTGGCTGGGCGCGACCCCCTCGTGAGCGCGCCGGGCGGGACCGGGCGGCAGGAGGACGACGGGAGGGGTGACGGGCGGGGTGACGGGGTGAGCGCGGGCGTGCGAGGAGATGTCGTCGCGGGAGGCGCGGGAGGCGCGGGAGGCGCGGGAGGCGCGGGAGGTACGGAGGGCGCGGGCATGCGGGGAGGCGCCGTCGCGGGAGGTACGGGAGGCGCGGGAGGTGCGGGGACCGTGCGGGTCGGGCCGATGGTGTTCGTACGGCTCAAGCTGCGGCTCGTCGCCGGGAATCTGAGCGGCAGCACCCAGCGCCTGCTGGGGTTCGTCTTCACGGTGATCGTCGCGTTCCTCTTCGGCACCTTCGGCTTCCTGATGATGGCCGCGCTGCGCCTCGCGCCCGCGGACGTCGCGCTGGACACCGTGACCGTGCTGTTCACCGTCTTCCTGGTGGGCTGGGCGGTCGTGCCGCTGCTCGCGTTCGGGCTGGACGACACGCTCGACCCGTCGCGCCTGGCCCTGTTCCCGCTGCGGACCGGCCAGCTGGCCACCGGCATGTTCGCCGCCTCGGTCACCGGCGTGTGGCCGCTCGCCTCGCTGGCCGTGATGGCCGGGGCCGTGGCGGGCCTGGCCACCGGGATCGGCGGGGTGATCCTGGGCGCGGTCGCGGTGCTGCTCCACTTCGCGCTCTGCGTCACGCTCTCCCGGCTGGTCACCACGTCACTGTCGGGAATCCTGCGCACCCGCAGGGGACGCGACGTGCTGGCCGTCTCGGTGGTCTTCCTCATCCTGGCGGCCCAGCTGCCCAACCTGCTGATCAACGGCGGCCTGTCGGCCGACCCCGGGGCCGTGCTGCACGGCATCGCCTCGGTGCTGAGCTGGACCCCCTCGGGTGTCGCGGCCCGCGCCGTCGCCGACGGCGGCCTTCTGGCGGTCGCGGGATCGGCCCTGCTCGCGGTCCTGATCGCCGGGGCCGGGTGGCTGTGGATCGCGGCGCTGCGGCGCTCCCTGGTCTCCTCCGACGCCTCCACCCAGGGCGCGTCGGTGCGAAACTCCCAGGGCCTGCTGGCCAGGATCCTGCCCGACGGCCCGCTCGCCGCGGTCGCGGGCAAGGAGCTCAAGTACGCCCGGCGCGACCCGCGGGGCAGGGTCGGCTGGTTCGCCGCCGTCGCGGTCACTGGCATCATGGCCTTCTCGATGTACGGGAACGGCGACGGCGCGGCCGGGAGCGTCCTGGCGATCCTCCCCGCCTGCATCGGCGCGGTGATGATCAGTATCCAGTGGTGCAACGCCTTCGGCATCGACGGCCGCTCCCTGTGGATGAACGCCGTCGCCTACGGCACCGACCGCGACTGGCGCACCGACATCGCCGGGCGGCACCTGGCCGTGGCGACGATCGCGGTCCCGCTGCTGCTCCTGCTCGCCACGGTCGCGGCCCTGCTCGCCGGGGACGTCCTGTGGGCGGTTCCGGCCGCGCTCACCGCCTGGGGCGTCCTCGGGGCCGGGCTCGGGGTGGGCGCGCTGACCAGCGTGCTGATGCCGTACACCGTGCCCGAGCGCCTGAACGCCTTCACCGGCGCGGCCCCCGGGCAGGGCGGCATCGCCTTCGTGGCGTCGTTCGGCGCGCTGATCGGCACCGGCCTGCTCGCGCTGCCGATCGTCGTGCCGGTCCTGATGGGCCTCACGTGGGTCGGCGTGCTGGCGGTGCCGTACGGGCTGCTGGTCTCCTGGGGCGGCCGGAGGGTCGCGGGGAAGATCGCCTTCGCCCGGTATCCGGCACTCCTGGAGGCGAGTTCCATGGCCACCTGACGCTCGCCCCGCGGCCGTCCGAACGGTCCGTTGACGACCTCTTGAACAGCCCGTCGACGGCCTCCCGAATGGTCTAGTCCAATGGGTGAGACCGGTCTCCGTTCGACAAAACGGACTGGGTACGCTGGCGGGCATGCCCGCCACCGTGTCCCATCAGGCAGAGCGTTCCTCCGCTGTCACCGAGATGCCCGACGAGCTGCGCGCGGACGTGCGACTGCTCGGTGAACTCCTGGGGCAGGTCATCGCCGAGCATGGCGGCGATGACCTGCTCGCCGATGTCGAACGGCTGCGCAAGGCCGTCATCGGGGCCCGCAGAAAGCAGGTGTCGGTCGACGAGATCACCGCGATGGTGGCCGAGTGGCCGATCGACCGCGCGGTGCAGATCGCCCGTGCGTTCACCTGCTACTTCCACCTGGCGAACCTCGCCGAGGAGCACTTCAGGATCCGCACCCTCAGGGTCCGCGACACCGGCGAGGAGCCGTTGCCCGAGTCCCTGGCCCAGGCCGTCCAGGAACTCGGCGACGACAAGGTCGCCGACCTGGTCGAGGGGCTGCGCCTGCACCCCGTGCTGACCGCGCACCCCACCGAGGCCCGCAGGCGCGCCGTGGTCACCGCGATCCAGCGCATCAGCGGCCAGCTCGCCGCGTACAACAGCTCCGACAGGGGCGCGGCCGAGCGGGCGGAGACCCGGCGGCGGCTGCTGGAGGAGATCGACCTGCTGTGGCGGACCGCCCAGCTGCGGTCCACCAAGCTCGACCCGCTGGACGAGGTCCGCACCGCGATGGCGGCCTTCGACGAGACCCTCTTCCGGGTGGTCCCGCAGGTCTACCGCGCCCTGGACGCCGCGCTCGGCGGCGGGGCCGGCACCGGGAAGCCGAGGGCCCGCGCCTTCATCAGGTACGGCAGCTGGATCGGTGGCGACCGCGACGGCAACCCGAACGTCACCTCCAAGGTGACCAGGGACGCCGTGCTCATCCAGGCCGAGCACGTGCTGATCGCCCTGGAGAACGCCACGCTCAGGATCGGCCGCTCCCTCACCCTCACCGCCGAGTACACCCCCGCCTCCGCCGGGCTGCGGGCCGCGCTGTCGAGCGCGGTGAACGACCACCCCGACGTGGTCTCGGAGATGGCCACCCGCTCCCCGAGGGAGCCGCACCGGCAGTGGCTGATGTTCGTCGCCGCCCGCATCGCGGCGACCCGTCAGCGCGGCCTCGACCTGGCGTACCGCTCGCCGGAGGAGCTCCTGACCGACCTGCGCACCACCCAGGACTCGCTGGTCGAGGCCGGGGCGAACCGGCAGGCGTACGGGGAGCTGCAGCACCTCATCTGGCAGGTGGAGACGTTCGGCTTCCACCTGGCCGAGCTGGAGGTCCGCCAGCACTCGCAGGTCCACGCCGCCGCGCTGGAGGACATCGCCGCCGGGCGCACCTCCGAGCGGACCGAGGAGGTCCTGGCCACGATCCGCACGATCGCCTGGATCCAGGAGCGGTTCGGGGTGACCGCCTGCTCCCGCTACGTCGTCTCCTTCACCCGCTCGGCCGACGACATCGCCGCGGTCCACGCGCTGGCCGCGCACGCGCTGGGCGACCGGGCGCCCCGGCTCGACGTGGTCCCGCTGTTCGAGTCGGGCGCCGACCTGGCCGCCGCCCCCACCGTGCTGTCGGGGATGCTGGAGATCCCGGCCGTGCGGGCCAGGCTCGACGCCGACCGGCGCCTGGAGGTCATGCTCGGCTACTCCGACTCCGCCAAGGAGCTCGGCCCGGCCGCCGCGACCCTGAAGCTGTACGAGGCCCAGGAGGCGCTGGCCGCCTGGTCGGCCGAGCACGACGTGCCGCTCACGCTGTTCCACGGCCGGGGCGGCGCCCTGGGCCGGGGCGGCGGCCCGGCCAACCGGGCCGTGCTCGCGCAGGCCCCGGGCTCGGTCGGCGGCAGGTTCAAGGTCACCGAGCAGGGCGAGGTCATCTTCGCCCGCTACGGCCACGACGCCATCGCCCGCCGCCACATGGAGCAGGTCACCTCGGCGGTGCTGCTCGCCTCCACCCCGTCCATCGAGGCCCGTACGGCCGAGGCGGCGGGGCGTTTCCGCGGCGTGGCCGGGAAGGTCGCCTCCGCCTCGGAGAAGGCCTACCGGAGGCTGACCGAGGCGCCCGGCTTCCCCGAGTGGTTCTCCCTGGTCAGCCCGCTTGAGGAGATCGGCTCGCTCCGCCTGGGCTCCCGCCCCGCCCGGCGCGGTCTCGGCGCGCCCCGGTCCCTGGACGACCTGCGGGCCATCCCGTGGGTGTTCGCCTGGGCCCAGACCCGGGTCAACCTGCCGGGCTGGTACGGCCTGGGCAGCGGCCTGGAGGCGGTGATCTCCGAGGCGGGCCTGGACGAGCTGCGCGCCGCCTACCGCGAGTGGCCGCTGTTCGCCTCGCTGCTGGACAACGTGGAGATGTCGCTCGCCAAGACCGACCGCGACATCGCCGCCCGCTACCTCGCGCTCGGCGCCAGGGACGACTTCGTCGAGCAGGTCCTGGCCGAGTACGACCTGACGCGCCGCCTGGTCCTGGAGATCACCGGCCACACCCGGCTGCTGGAGGACCGCAAGGTGCTGTCCCGCGCGGTGCAGCTCCGCGACCCGTACGTGGACGCGCTCTCCCACCTGCAGCTGCGGGCCCTGTCCACCCTCCGCGCCGACGACGGGCTGTCTGAGGAGGAGCGCGAGCGCCTGTCCACGCTGCTGCTCCTGTCGGTCAACGGTGTCGCGGCGGGCCTGCAGAACACCGGATGATCCGCGAGGCGAGGGCCGGGGACCTCCCGGCCGTGGAGAGACTGGTCGAGGCGGCCTACCGGCCGTGGGCGGACCTCATCGGGGTCCGCCCCAAGCCGATGGACGACGACTACGCCGCCCACGCGGCGGCCGGTCGTCTCCACGTGCTGGACCTTCGGGAAGAACTTCAGGGAGATCTCCCGGGAGAGGACGGGCACGCCGGGATCGCCGGGTTGATCGTGCTGGTCCCCGAAGAGGGCGTGCTGCTGGTGGACAACGTGGCGGTGGCTCCCGGCCTGCACGGCCGGGGGCTCGGCAGGCGCCTGCTGTCCTTCGCCGAGGAACAGGCCCGCGCCGCGGGCCTCGGCGCCCTGCGCCTCTACACCAACGCCCGTATGGAGTCGAACATCGCCCTCTACCGGCGCCTCGGGTACGAGATCACCGAAAGCCGCCGGTCCGGCCCGCGCGACGTCGTCTTCATGGCCAAACGGCTCCCGGCTGACGGGGACGGCTCCCCGGCGCGGGCGGGCGGCTCCACAGAATCCAATATGAGCGATTCTTAACGTAAGTGGACTAGAAGGGTACATAACGGCATCCGGGGGCCGGAGCGGGCGGCTCAGGGGCCGCCGCGGGGTGTCCTGGGCGGACCGGCCGGCGCGGGCGTGGTCCGAGAAGCGGCGAGGGTGGCGCGGGCGAGGGTGGCTCAGGGGCCGATGCGGTGCGCCCCCGCGTAGAGGTTGAAGCGCTCCTCGCGCAGGAAGCCGACCAGCGTCATCCCGAACTCCCTGGCCAGGTCGACGGCGAGGGATGACGGCGCGGAGACCGCGCAGACGACCGGCAGGCCCGCGGTGAGGGCCTTCTGCATGATCTCGTAGCTGGTCCGCCCGCTGACCATGAGCACGTGGCCGCCCAGCGGCAGCCTCCCGGTCATCATGGCCCAGCCGACCAGCTTGTCCAGCGCGTTGTGCCGCCCCACGTCCTCGCGGACCGCGAGCGGCTCGCCCCCGGCGGTGAACAGGCCGGCCGCGTGCAGCCCGCCGGTCTTGCCGAAGATCCCCTGGGCGTTTCTCAGCCTGCCGGGCAGGTCGTACAGGACCTCGGGGGAGACCAGCACGTCCTCCTGGCCGGGCAGCGGCGAGCAGCGGCCGCGCAGGGCGTCGAGGCTGGCGGTACCGCAGACGCCGCACGCGCTCGACGTCATGAAGTGCCGGTCGAGCGAGGGCAGATCGGGCAGCCCGTCACCGCGCAGCCGTACGGTCACCGTGTTGTAGCGCGCCTCCGGCGGCACGTCCTCGTCGGTGCAGTAGGCGATGGACACGATGTCCGCCGGTGCCGCGACGCCCTCGCCGTACAGGAATCCGGCGGCCAGCTCGAAGTCGTGGCCGGGGGTGCGCATGGTGATCGCGACCGTGCGGCGTTCCTCGCCCGCCTGGATGCGGATCTCCAGCGGCTCCTCGGTGGCCAGGTCGTCCCGGCGCTCGCGGATCGTCCCCGACCGCATCTGCCCGACCCGCGCCCGGGTGGTGGGCCCCGGCCTCCGCACGACCTCCACCACCTCGAAGCCCGGATCCGCTCCCGAGACGGCACCCGTTCCCGAGCCCGCACCCGTTTCCGAGCCCGCACCTGCTCCTGAACCCGCACCCGCCGCTGAGCTCGTGCCCACCTCGGGGCCCGGAGTGTCCTTCACGTCGGTCACGCCGGTCACGTAGGTCACGTCGGTGCCGTTCCGTGCGGGGAGATGTCTGCTCATGCGTTCATCATCTCTTTTCGCCGCCGTCTGAACGGTTTCCCGCCCCGTCAGAAAGCCGAACCTTGCCCGCCGACCCAGACTTCGATAACAGTATTCCCTGGTCATTGGATTAATTCGGTAACAGGGGGTCGTTAGTGGAGGCAAGATGGCTAAGTGCTCGACTCGCCCTTCACTGATCTCGACCGCCCGCCGCTCTCCCAGGCGGCGCTCACCCGCGCGCTGGTCCGTCCCGGTGGACTCTGGTCCGGCATCTCCGTGGTCACCAGGACCGGATCGACCAACGCCGATCTCGCGCACGCCGTCCGCGACGGCGCGCGGCAGGGCGCCGTCGTCGTCGCCGAGTCCCAGTTCGCCGGGCGTGGCAGGCTCGGCCGCGTCTGGAGCGCTCCAGCTCGTTCGAGCCTGACGTTCTCGGTCCTCCTGCGTCCCGACCCGCCCCTGTCCGAGCAGGGGTGGCTCCCCCTGCTCATCGGCCTGGCGGTCGCGTCGGCCGTGCGGAAGGTCGCCGAGGTCGACGTACGCCTCAAGTGGCCGAACGACCTGCTGATCGGCGAGCGCAAGCTCGCCGGGGTGCTCGCCGAGCGGATCGACAGCGCGGTGATCGTGGGCGTCGGGCTCAACGTGAGCGTGCGCCCCGAGGAGCTGCCGGTGGAGACCGCCACCTCCCTGGCCATCGAGGAGGCCGTCTGCGTCGACCGCGATCCGATCCTGCGCGGGGTGCTGCGGGAGATCGAGACCCACTACCGCGAGTGGTCGGAGGCGAACGGCGACGTCGAGGCCTGCGGCCTGCGGGCCGCCTACCTCGCGGTCAGCGCCACGGTCGGGCAGGAGGTCAGGGTGGAGCTGCCCGGTGAGCGGGTGCTCACCGGCACCGCCACCGGTGTCGACCGCGCCGGACGTCTGGTCGTCAGCTCCAGGGGAGAGGAGCACACGCTCAGCGCGGGCGACGTCGTGCATGTTCGACCCCACAGCTCATGACGTGGGGCATGCGGGCGTGCCACGATTTGCCCCATGGGTCTACCCGATCACCACATGACGGAGGGGGAGCGACGGATCAGGTCGTTCCACCCTCACTGGAAGCGACTTATCGGCCCGTTCCTCGCGTTGATTCTCATCATCGTGGGGTCCGGCGCCGCTCTTTTCCTCATGCCCGACTTCGAGTACCGGTCCTACGCGCTCATCGCGGTGGCGGTGGTCGCCGTCGGCCTGCTGACCGTGTGGTCGTTCATCCCGTACCTGCGCTGGAAGAACACCTCCTACGTCCTCACCTCGCACCGGTTCACCATCGGCACGGGGGTGCTGAACACGTCCGTCGACGACATCCCGATGACCAAGGTGAACACGGTCAGCGCCGACCAGACCCTCATGGAGAGGTTCTTCGGCTGCGGCACGCTGGTCGTCGAGTCGGCGGGCGACCACGGCCGGATCACGCTGCGGGACATTCCCCGGATCCAGGAGGTGCGGGCCGAGCTGTTCCGCGCGATCGACGACGCGGCCGACGGGGAGCCCTCGGAACCCGGCGGGCGGTGACCCATGGGGCGTGACCTCCTGGGCCTGGGGGAGGACGGGGACGAGACGGAGGTTCCCGCGGGTCGCCCGACGGCCGAGCGGATCGAGCGCCTCTTCGTCGGCGCCTCTCCTCGATACACCCGGATCCAGGTGGCGAGCCTGGCCCGGGTGCCGCAGGAGCTCACCGAGCGGATCTGGCGCGCGCTGGGGTTCGCCACGCTCCCCGACGACACGGTGGCCTTCACCGACGCGGACGTGGCCGTGCTGGAGCGGGTCCGGACGATGATGGAGAGCGGCCTGCTGGACGACCGGACCGTCATCCGGATGTCGAGGGCACTCGGCCAGACGACGGCGAGGCTCGCCCAGTGGCAGGCCGAGATCATGATCGGCGCCATGCTCGACCCCGGCCGACGGCCCACCGACGAGGACCTGGCGGCGGTCATGGAGACCTCGCGCCGGCTGCTGCCCGACTTCGAGAAGGTGCTGGTCCACGTCTGGCGCGCCCAGCTCGCCGCCGCCGGGACCCGCCTGCTGACGCTCGCCGACATCAACGACGACCTCGCGCCGGCCCGGCTCACCCTCGCGGTGGGCTTCGCCGACCTGGTCTCCTTCACCCGGGTCTCCCGCGAGCTGGACGAACGGGGCCTGGCGGAGCTGGTAGAGGGTTTCGAGTCGCGGGCCTCCGACGTCGTCGCCGAGCACGGGGGGCGGATGGTCAAGACACTCGGCGACGAGGTGTTCTTCACCGCGGCCGACCCGCGGACGGCCGCGACGATCGCCCTGGACCTGGTCGGCGCGATCCGCCAGTACGGTCCCGACGTGCGGATCGGGCTGGCGTACGGCCCGGTGCTGCCGATCATGGGCGACGTCTTCGGCACGACGGTGAACCTGGCGGCCAGGCTCACCGCCATCGCCCGCCCCGGCACCGTCGTCGCCGACGACAGGCTGGCCGAGGCGCTGAAGGACGCGCCCGGCGTCGAGGTCGGCCGCATCCGCCAGCGGCCGGCCCGCGGCCTCGGGGTGGTGCAGCCGTACGTGTTACGCAGGGCTGGTAATCATTGAGGCCGGAGCCCCAGGGTCGTCCGACCGGTAAGCGGGCCCGCGAGGGCCGAAACCATGACAGATGAGGTGCAGGACATGCCGTACACCGTGCAAGGCGTGGTCGCGCGTGGCAAGGGCGAGCCCGTCTCGCTGGAGACCGTCATCGTGCCCGATCCGGGCCCCGGCGAGGCCGTGGTGACGGTCCAGGCCTGTGGCGTCTGCCACACGGACCTGCACTACCGCGAGGGCGGCATCAACGACGAGTTCCCGTTCCTGCTCGGCCACGAGGCGGCCGGGGTGGTCGAGGCCGTCGGCGAGGGCGTCACCGAGGTGGCCCCCGGCGACTTCGTGATCCTGAACTGGCGGGCCGTGTGCGGCGACTGCCGGGCGTGCCTGCGGGGCCGTCCCTGGTACTGCTTCAACACCCACAACGCCACCCAGAAGATGACCCTGGAGGACGGCACACCGCTCAGCCCGGCCCTGGGCATCGGCGCCTTCATCGAGAAGACCCTGGTCGCGGCCGGGCAGTGCACCAAGGTCGACCCGCTGGCACCGGCGCGGGTGGCCGGGCTGCTGGGCTGCGGCGTGATGGCCGGCATCGGCGCCGCGATCAACACCGGAGGGGTTACCCGCGGCGACAGCGTGGCGGTCATCGGGTGCGGCGGCGTCGGCGACGCGGCCATCCTGGGGGCCCGGCTCGCGGGCGCCTCGAAGATCATCGCGGTGGACGTGGACGACCGCAAGCTCGGCTGGGCCAAGGACTTCGGCGCCACCCACACGGTCAACTCCCGCACCGCCGACGTGGTCGAGACGGTCAGGGAGCTCACCGGCGGCAACGGCGCCGACGTGGTCATCGAGGCGGTCGGCCGCCCCGAGACCTACAAGCAGGCCTTCTACGCCCGCGACCTCGCCGGGACCGTGGTCCTGGTCGGGGTGCCCACCCCGGACATGACGCTGGAGCTGCCGCTGCTGGACGTCTTCGGCCGGGGCGGCGCGCTGAAGTCCTCCTGGTACGGCGACTGCCTGCCCAGCCGCGACTTCCCCATGCTCATCGACCTCTACCGCCAGGGACGTCTCGACCTCGACCGCTTCGTCTCCGAGACGATCGGCATCGGCGACGTCGAGGACGCCTTCGCCAAGATGCACCGCGGCGAGGTCCTGCGCTCGGTGGTGGTCCTGTGATCGACAGGGTCGTCACCTCCGGCACGTTCTCGCTGGACGGCGGGACGTGGGACGTCGACAACAACGTCTGGATCGTCGGCTCGGCCAGCGAGGTCATCGTCGTCGACGCCGCGCACGACGCCGCCGCGATCGCCGAGCGGGTGGGTGACCGCGAGGTCAAGGCCATCGTCTGCACCCACGCGCACAACGACCACATCGACGCGGCGGCCGACCTCGCCGCGCGGACGGGCGCGCCGGTCCTGCTCCACCCGGCCGACCAGGTGCTGTGGGAGATGGTCTACACCGACCTGCCGTACACCCCGGTCGAGGACGGTCAGGTGCTCTCGGCCGGAGGGATCGAGCTGACCGTGCTGCACACGCCGGGCCACGCTCCGGGCGCGATCTGCCTGTACGGGGCCGACATCGGCGCGGTCTTCACCGGCGACACCCTGTTCAACGGCGGTCCCGGCGCGACGGGGAGGTCCTTCTCCTCCTTCGACACGATCATCGAGTCGATCAAGGGGCGGCTGCTCACCCTGCCGCCGGCGACGGCCGTGCACACCGGTCACGGCGCCTCCACCTCCATCGGCGCGGAGGCGGGACACCTGGAGGAATGGCTGGCCAGAGGCCACTGATCCACGTCCTGCCGCCGACCCGCCTCTCGCCGCCACACCGTGTTCCGCGGCTGACCGGCGTTCACCGCCGGGCCGCTTTTCACCACGTTCGGCTTTCGGCACGTTCGGCTTGCACCACGTTCGGCTTTCGGACGTTCGGCCCGATCACGCGCCCCGGCTTTCGCCGGGGCGCGTTTCGCGTTTCCGGCGGGAAATTCGTGCTCGTGACGGCGAGTTTAAGGCCGTGTGTCTCACCTCACATAGGCAAGCCTTACCAAATGAGTTAGCTTAGGTGTGCCTAACCTATGGTAGTCTCCAGAGAGGTCGCACTCCCGTGTACGTATGTCTCTGCCGCGCGGTCACCGAGAACGAGGTGCACGACTGCATCTCGGCAGGTGCCAGGAGCGCGCGCCAGATCCGCGATGCCACGGGTGCCGGTGGCGACTGCGCTTCTTGCGTGCGAAAAATCTGTGCGATCCTAAAGCGGTCCGAAGATTTGATGCCGACCGCATAGCACGAGGAGCCCGCCATGCAGGGCGACAAGAAAATCATCGAACTGCTCAACGAGCAGCTGACCGCGGAGCTGACCGCGATCAACCAGTACTTCCTGCACGCCAAGATGCAGGAAAACTGGGGATATACCAGGCTGGCCAAATACACCCGCGAAGAGTCCATCGACGAGATGCGCCACGCGGAGAAGCTGACCGACCGCATCCTCTTCCTTGAAGGCCTGCCCAACTACCAGAAGCTGGGCACCCTGCACATCGGCCAGACCGTGGCCGAGCAGCTCCGCGCCGACCTGGACGTCGAGCTCGAGGTGGTCACCCGCCTGAAGCCGGCGATCATCCTGATGCGCGAGAAGGGCGACGCCACCTCGGCCCGCCTGTTCGAGGAGATCCTCGAGGACGAGGAGCGCCACATCGACTACCTGGAGACCGAGCTGGGTCTCATCGGAAGCCTCGGGGAGCAGCTCTACCTCGCTCGCTACGCCGAGCCGCCGTCGGCGTCTTGAGGTGACCGTCGGCATCTTGAGGTGAATCGAGCAGAACACGCCCGCCAGATCCCTTCTGGTAGGGCGTGTTCTGCTTTGTCGGTCGCCTCTTTGGCGGGCCTGTGCTTTCGAGGGACTTCCAATGCGGGAGACCTACTCCGTGGCCCCCGGCCGTTGCGGGATGACTATCCGGGATTTATCAGTGTTTGCCCAGGTCAATGGATAGGTCAACGACGAGTCAAACCGCGCGCTGTACCCGGGAAACGATCCCCTAAGGTCCTACGATCGCAACATGACCTGTGTACTACTCGCCGAGGATGACACCTCGATTTCCGAGCCGCTGGCTCGAGCCCTGCGCCGCGAGGGTTATCAAGTGGAGGTGAGCCCTGACGGCCCGCAGGCTTTGGAGCGGGCGCTGTCAGGTGGCATCGACCTGATCGTTCTCGACCTGGGCCTGCCCGAGATGGACGGCCTGGAGGTGGCCCGGCGCATCCGTGCCGAGGGTCACGGAACTCCCGTGCTGATCCTCACCGCCCGTGTCGACGAGGTCGACACGGTGGTCGGCCTCGACGCCGGGGCCGACGACTACGTCACCAAGCCGTTCCGCCTCGCCGAGCTGCTGGCGCGCGTCCGCGCGCTGCTGCGGCGCGGCACGTCCGAGACGCCCGTGGTCCAGGGTGTGCGCATCGACGCCGACTCCCGTCGCGCGTGGATGGGAGACAAGGAGCTGCATCTGACCACGAAGGAGTTCGACCTGCTGAGGGTCCTGGTCCGCGACGCCGGAAAGGTGGTTACCCGAGAGCAGATCATGCGCGAGGTGTGGGACACCAACTGGTGGGGTTCGACCAAGACCCTGGACATGCACATCTCGTGGCTACGCCGGAAACTCGGTGACGACGCCGCCAAGCCCCGATACATCACAACCGTTCGAGGAGTCGGCTTCAGGTTCGAGCGCGAGTAGGAGATGCGCCGCCGTCTTCTCTCCTCAACTCTCCTCGTCGCGGTCATCGGGGTGTTGCTGCTTGGCATTCCCCTCGGTGTGGCGGTCAACCGGCTCATCGAGGAGGAGGCGACCCAGGAACTGTCCTCCCATGCCAAAAGCCTGCTCGGGGAGGTCGAGTACGCCCGGATCCAGGATCAGCCCGTTGACGAGCAACAGCTCGAACGCAAGTATTCCGATCTCTACATCCAGATCTACGCGAAGGGGACGCCTCCCCAGGTGATAACGGTGGGCACCGAGCCCCCCGAGAGCCAGAAGATGACCGAGGACGCGCAGTCGGAGAACGGCGTGTACGTCGCGGTCAGCCGGGACAAGACGGGAGTGGAGCGTGAGGTTCGCGCGTGGTTGTTCCTCATCCTGGGACTCGCCGCCGCTGCCCTCGCGGTCGCGGTCGGGCTCGCCATAGTGCAGTCGCGCCGCCTGACGTTACCGCTCAGCGACCTTGCGATGATCGCTGAGCGGCTCGGTTCCGGTGACGCCAGACCGAGCAAGCACCGTTACGGCATCCAGGAGCTCGATCGGGTGGCCGAGGTGCTCGACCGCAGCGCGACCCGCATCTCCGACCTCCTGGCCAGGGAGCGGGAGTTCGCGACCGACGCCTCCCATCAGCTTCGCACCCCGCTCACCGGCCTGACCATGAGACTTGAGGAGATCGTCGCCGCCGCCGACGAGCCGGGGATCGTCAAGGAGGAGGGCGAGGCCGCCATCGTGCAGGCCGAGCGGCTCACCGCCGTGATCGACGAGCTGCTGGCCACCGCCAGACGGCAGCGTCAGGCGCAGTCCGAGATCGTCGAGCTCGACGTGCTGCTCGATCAGCAGTTCATCGAGTGGGGCCCGGCGTTCCGCAGGGCCGGGCGGCGGCTGAGCCTGGTCGGCACGCGCGGCCTCCAGGCGCTGGGCACCGGCGGCGGCATCAGTCAGGTGATCTCCACCCTGCTGGAGAACTCGCTGGAACACGGCGGCGGCACGGTGACGGTGACCACCAGTGCCAGGGACAGGTCCATCGTGATCGAGGTCGCGGACCAGGGGAGCGGCATCCCCGACGAGCTCGCCCCCAGGGTCTTCGAACGGAACGTGAGCGGGCGCGGCAGCACGGGTCTCGGCCTGCCCCTCGCCAGGGCGCTGGCCGCCGCCGACGGGGGGCGCCTGGAGCTCGTACGGGCGCGTCCGGCGGCGTTCGCGTTCTTCCTGCGCCAGGTGGGCGAGCCGGGCAGGAACCGCGTCGTACGCGGGCCCGCCTGAGCGCTCCGGGTGCCCGGCTGCTGGACCCCGACTGACCGCCGGCGGGCGTACCGGCGCGGTTACTGGCGTGGGCCGGGGGGCGGCGCGCTCTCTTCCGAGGTCTTGTTCAGCAGATACATGTGGCCGTTGACCTGGCTGTTCGGTGTCGCCGGCCGGGTGGGTGGCGTGCCGGGGACGGCGTCGACCGGCGGCGTGCCGGGCAGGAAGACCCACTTCTTGTACGACCAGAACCTGAACAGGGTCCCGAGGGCGGTGCCGGTCAACAGGGCGATGTTGTAGCTCAGCGCGTCCTGCAGGCCCAGGGTGTAGGTCACGAAACCGATCACCAGCAGCGAGATCAGCAGGCCGATGCCGTTGAGGACGAAGAACAGGAAGTATTCGCGGGCCAGGCCGCTCTGCTCGCGGTGCCGGAACGTCCAGTAGCGGTTGCCGAGATAGGCGAAGGTGGCCGCGACGATCGTGGCGATGACCTTGGAGGTGAGCGGCCCCCAGCCGACGCCGAACCTGAGCAGGTTGGTGCCACCGGTGTCGATCACGAAGGCGACCGCGCCGATCGTCCCGAACTTCGCCAGCTCTCTCGCCAGCTCGGCGAGCCGCCGGTAGGCGCGTCGGAGAAACTCCACGTTTCCTGCACGGTCCTTTCGGGGTCGGCTGCTGATCCGCCGCGTCGGAGGACCTCGAACACTCTTCGGGCCAGGCTACCGGTGAGGGAGCATGATCCGCGCGAGGTTGACCCGTTGATG
The DNA here is from genome assembly GCF_042428775.1 of Streptosporangium vulgare. Lineage (NCBI taxonomy): Bacteria > Bacillati > Actinomycetota > Actinomycetes > Streptosporangiales > Streptosporangiaceae > Streptosporangium > Streptosporangium vulgare. The sequence continues at coordinate 38,434 of NZ_JBHMBS010000003.1, forward strand.
TCCATAGCCGTCAGCAGGGACTTTTTCCATGAATGTCGCATAGCACCGGATAAATAGGGAAACTGGCGTTACGCTGATCCCTCTGACCACGGGAAGTCCCTGAAACTTTCACCTCCCGTGATCGGTCCAGACGGACTGCCGTACGCGACGGCTACTACCCCGGGGATCAACCCTTGCGCCGCCGACTCCTCGCCCTGATCCTCGGCCTGTCGATGACGGCAGGCTGCGGAGCGCGGAGCGGCACGCCGGAGATCGCCCCCGAGACCGGCCCGTCGCGCGAGGCGTCCGCCGGGGTGCGGCTCGACGAGGCGTCCAAGGCCTTCGCGCAGCTGAAAAGGCTCGACGACGCCTGGCACGACCGGGACTGCGCGACCGTCGAGAGACTCACCACCTGGGCGGAGAGAGCGCTGGGCGGTCGTGCCTGTGAGGCGACCCGGAACGGCCGCCCAGCCCCCGCCAGGAAGTCCTACAGCGACGTGGAGCTGTACCTGCCCGGCGTTGACGACCAGGACCGATGGTTCGTCGCCCTGGCCCGCGAGCCCGACCCGGCCTACTTCCTGTTCCTCCAGGAGGACGGCGAGTGGCGGCTCGGCGCGGGCCCCATCCCGATCCAGGGCGAGGTCCGCGAGCCGACCGAGGGCGCGGTCCCCGCCGACGACCCCGACGCGGGGGTCAAGGCCCGTCTCGTGCCGCAGCGCTACCTGGCCTACCTGACCGACCCGGCGGGGGTGAGCGGGGTGACCTTCCCCAAGGGCGACCCGATCCGGGATCTCTTCGACGATCTGGTCGGACGCCCGCCGCGCGCGCGGCCCGACCGCCTCACCACCGACGTCCGCCTGCTCGTCGGCCCCCAGCGCGCGCTGCTGCTGCCCACCGGCGGCGCCCTGGTCATCCACGCCCTGGAGATCGAATACCGGCAGAGAGCCCGCCAGGGCCGTTCCGCGCTGGCCCGCCCCATCTACGGCAGGGCCGACCTGCGCGGCTTCACCGGCAGGACCAGAACCGCGAAACTGACCGGGACCGAGGTCGTGCTCGTCGCCACCGAGATCGTCGGCAACGGTTCCAAGCTCGCCACGATCGGCATGCGCCGCGGCCTCGCCACCCTCACGGCGGGCTGACCCGGCGGGCCGAACGCCTCCGTACGGCCGTTCCCGGTCCCCGGCCTCTCCCGGCGGGTCCCCGGCGGCCCCCTCCGCTCGCCCACCGGCCGCCTGTCACCTGCCCGCCGCCTGGCCGGGTACCGCGTGACAGTAAACTTAACCGCTGTGAGCAGCCCTTCTTTGGCCAGTCCCATCGGACCCGTCGTCGGCGTGATCGGAGCGGGCCAGCTGGCCCGGATGACACAGCAGGCGGCCATCGCCCTCGGCGTCGAGCTGCGGGTTCTGGCCAACTCGCCAGACGAGAGCGCGGCCCGCGTGATCGCCGACGTGCGCCTGGGCGACTACCGGTCCCTGGCCGACCTGCGCGACCTCGCCAAGGGATGCGACGCGGTCACCTTCGACCACGAGCACGTGCCCACCGAGCACGTCCGGGCCCTGATCGAGGACGGTTTCGCCGTGCGCCCCGGGGCCGACGCGCTCGTCCACGCCCAGGACAAGGCGGTGATGCGTGAGCGGCTGACCGCGATCGGCGTTCCCTGCCCGCCCTGGCGGCGGGTCGAGACGGCCGCCGACGTCGAGGAGTTCGCCGCGGCGAACGGCTGGCCGGTCGTGCTCAAGGCGGTCCGGGGCGGCTACGACGGGCGCGGCGTCTGGGTCTGCCGCTCCGCGGACGACGCGACCGAGGTCCTCGCCTCCGGCGTGCCGCTGATGGCCGAGGGGTTCGTGTCGTTCGAGCGGGAGCTCGCCGTGCTGGTCGCCAGGTCGCCGCACGGGCAGGGGGTCAGCTACCCGGTGGTGGAGACCGTCCAGCGCGACGGCATCTGCGTCGAGGTGATCGCCCCCGCCCCCGGCCTCGACCCCGAGTGGGCCGCGGTGGCCCAGCGGATCGCCCTGACCATCGCCAAGGAGCTGGGCGTGACCGGGCTGCTCGCCGTGGAGATGTTCGCCACCCCATCGGGGCTGGTGGTGAACGAGCTGGCCATGCGCCCGCACAACAGCGGCCACTGGACGATCGACGGGGCCCGCACCTCCCAGTACGAGCAGCACCTGCGCGCGGTCCTCGACCTCCCTCTCGGGTCGCCCGCGCCGACCGCCCCCGTCGTGGTGATGGCCAACCTCCTGGGCGGCGACGACCCCGACATCTTCTCCCGGTACGAGCACGTGATGGCCCACGACCCGGGAATCAAGGTCCACTTCTACGGCAAGGAAGTGCGGCCGGGGCGCAAGATCGGCCATGTCACCGCGATGGGCACCGACCTGGACGAGGTCCGCGGGCGTGCGCGGCACGCCGCCGTCTACCTCACCGAGGGAAGATACACCTGAGCCGGTGGGCCGGCCGGTTCGCCCTTCCGGCCCACCTCCCCGGCCCCCGGGGCCGCCGGGAGTTCCCGTAATACCTGGCAGCACCTGGTAGTACCTGAAGGACGCCGGGACCGTCCGGAGCCCCGGGAGGGGCGCCGGGACGTCCGGAACCCCCGCACCGCCGGACGCGCCGTACCGGCGTGGACCACGGCACCACCGCGAACGCGCGCGGCCCGCGGGCCGCGAGGCAAGGAGACGCAATGACCACCGTCGGCATCGTCATGGGCAGCGACTCCGACTGGCCGGTGATGAGACTCGCCGCCGAGGCGCTGGCCGAGTTCGGGGTGGCGTTCGAGGCCGACGTGGTCTCCGCGCACCGCATGCCCGAGGAGATGATCGCGTACGGCGCGGAGGCGGCCGGGCGCGGACTGAAGGTGATCATCGCGGGGGCCGGGGGAGCCGCCCACCTGCCGGGCATGCTCGCGTCGGTGACCCCGCTGCCGGTGATCGGGGTTCCCGTCCCGCTGAAGTATCTCGACGGCCTCGACTCCCTCCTCTCGATCGTCCAGATGCCCGCGGGGGTCCCCGTCGCGACCGTCGCCGTCGGCGGTGCCCGCAACGCGGGCCTGCTGGCCGTGCGGATCCTCGCCGCCGCCGACGAGAGGCTGCGGGCGAGGATGGAGGCGTTCCAGCTCGCTCTCAAGGATCAGGCTCACGCCAAGGGCGAGAAACTCCGGGCCGAAGCCGCCCAGCTCGGCGCCTGATATCACCACTTTTGACCGATAGCTTGACAGCATCGCGGATAGATGAGGGCGCGGAGGGAAGGGGAGGATCTTCGAATATCTTGGAGGTCGAGAACCATGAGGAACGCTATCCGCGCCATCCTCGGACTCACGATGGCCGTGCTGGCGGTGTTCGGAAGCCTGGGTGCCGGCGAGAGCCAGAAGCCCGTCGACTCCGCCGGGAGTTCCGTGTCGGCGCGCTAGCCCCCGCCGGCCTCGCCCCGGAGCCCCGGAGTCCCCGGGGAGGCGTCACCGATCCTCAGGCGCGTAAGGGCCGGTCGGAGGGCGTGCCTCCCGGTCTCGTACGGCCGTCGTGGTAGCGCGGCAAGCGCCGCGTGGCCTGGTCCGGACAGGTCGCCCGCCCGGCGCCTTCGTCGTCGCGGACGTCGTGAGCGGTCGTGGTCGCGGACACCGTGGACGGTTGTCCTCGCGGGCGTCGCGGGCGGTTGTCGTTGCGGACGCCGCGGGCGGTCCGGATACTGTCTTCGTGGAGCCCGCCGCCGTCCTTGGAACCGCTGCCGTCCATGGGACCAGGCGCTTTCGTGAGCCGTCGCCGGAGGGCACGTCACGGGTCACTCCCGGACGTGGCGGAGGCGTGCCGGTCTCGCGGGATGATCCGCTCGAAGACTCCGCCCGTTGGGCGGGCCGCCGACACAGCGAAGGTGAGACGACGTGGAAGCAGACCTCAGCAAGGCCGTCTGGCGCAGGGCGGCTCCGGAGGGGGACGACGGCGGCAACTGCGTCGAGGTGGCCGTGGTCGACGCCCCCGCGGAGGGGCACAAGGCCGGTTCGGGTCCTCTTTACGTATTGCGCGATTCCAGGAATCCTGACGGGCCGAAGCTGTTCTTCACCCGCTCGGAGTGGGACGCCTTCGTCGGGGGCGTGAAGCTCGGCGAGTTCGACAACTGACCGGGCGGCACCAGGACGGACGGAAGGCCCCCGTCGGGGACGGCGGCCTTCTCGCCGCGCGTCTCCCGGGGCTTTCCCCGATGGGCGCGGCCGGGCCTCGTACCTGGTCGGACCGGTGAAAGACGCGGCGCCGGCGGGGCTCACCCGCCCGGCCGCCGGTTTCTCGCCAGGGTAAAAGTCCTTTTGTCGAACGCGCAGGAAGAGCTGGTTTCGCGAGGGGCTCGCATTCACCGAAATGGCAATGCTCTCACCGTAATAACCATCAAAAACGTTCTATAGCCAATCTGGAAGCGGTTTGGCCTGTTTTGCGGCGATATGTCCTATATCGTAGTAATTGTCATGTCCGAGAGATTACTGCGAAAGGGGGCTTCCTCATGGGTAACACGATGTTCCCGGGAGGGGGCTGGCCTGCCCACGATCCCTACTGGCGCCACCGTCGTCGTCGTCATCGTCGTCGCCACTGGCGTCGCTGGTACTACTGGTGAGGTCCGGGACCGGTGACGCGAGAAGGTCAGGGTGACCGATGTGGTCTCTGAGAAGTCGATGCTTACCTGACGGGTTCCCGGTCTCGACCGGGAACCCGTCGTCATGTCAGGAGGCGTACGTGAGAGACGCGGCGCCGCGGGGACGGGCCGGGCTTCAACGGGCTAACGGACTCAACCGAACTCAACGGGCGCAACGGGCTCAGGGGCGGCCCAGGGCGCGGTAGTGCCAGCCGGAGGCCCGCCAGGTCTCGGCGTCGAGGGCGTTGCGGCCATCGACGATCTTGCGGGAGGCCACCACGGAACCCAGCTCCTCGGGATCCATCGCGATGAACTCCTGCCACTCGGTCAGCAGCAGCACGACATGGGCGTTCCTGGCCGCGTCGAGGGCGGAGGCTCCGTAGGAGAGCCCGGGATGGGCCTTGCGGGCGTTCTCCTGGGCGACGGGGTCGTAGACGGTGACCCGGCCCCCCTGCTCGCTGATCTTGACGGCGACGTCGAGGGCGGGCGAGTCGCGGATGTCGTCGGAGTTGGGCTTGAACGCGGCGCCGAGCACCGCGACCGTGCAGCCCCGGAAGGAACCCCCGGCCAGCTCGCGGGCGAGGTCGACCATGCGGGCGCGGCGGCGCATGTTGATCGCGTCGACCTCCCGCAGGAAGGTGAGCGCCTGGTCGGCGCCGAGCTCCCCGGCCCGGGCCATGAAGGCGCGGATGTCCTTGGGCAGGCAGCCGCCACCGAAGCCGAGACCGGGGTTGAGGAACTTGCCGCCGATGCGGTCGTCGAAGGACAGTGCCAGCGACAGCTGCTTGACGTCGGCGTGGGCGGCCTCGCAGACCTCGGCCATCGCGTTGATGAAGGAGATCTTCGTGGCGAGGAAGGCGTTGGCGGCCACCTTGACCAGCTCGGCCGTGGGGTAGTCGGTGATCACCATCGGGGTGCCCATCGCCAGCATGGAGGCGTACACCTCCCGCATGACCTTCTCGGCCCTGTCGGAGGCGACGCCGAGCACGATCCGGTCGGGGTGCAGGGTGTCCTTCACCGCGAAGCCCTCACGGAGGAACTCGGGGTTCCAGGCCAGCTCGGCACCCGCGCCGATGGGGGCGAGCCGGGCCAGCTTGCCGGCGAGGCGCTGCGCGGTGCCGACCGGCACGGTCGACTTGCCGACGACGAGGCATTCGCGGTCCAGGTGGGGGGCGAGCGACTCGATCGCGGAGTCCAGGTAGGACACGTCGGCCGCGTACTCTCCCGGCTTCTGGGGGGTGCCCAGGCACAGGAAGTGCACGTCACCGAAGGCCGCGGCCTCCTCGTACGAGGTGGTGAAGCGCAACCGGCCGTTGGCCAGGTTGCGGCGCAGGATCTCCTGCAGCCCCGGTTCGTAGATGGGCAGATCGCCGGCCCGCAGACGGTCGATCTTCTCCGCGTCCACGTCGACACCGAGGACCTCGAAGCCCAGCTCGGCCATGCATGCGGACGTCGTCGCACCGAGATATCCGGTTCCCACCATCGTCAGGCGGTAGGCCACTGGTGCTCCCTTCGGTTCTGCCCAATTCTTTGCCGACAGGGTACCGGCATCTGGCGCTTCTACTTTGCCACCTGCGCAAACGCCGGAGTACATATCAGATGGGGTGGAGCGCTCCAGGTTTTGTTGGACGTCCTACTATTTGCCCATGAGCTACCCTCTCTACGCACTGCCCGAGGAGCACGAGATGCTCCGCGAGACGGTCCGCGCCCTCGCCGACGAGAAGATCGCCCCCCGCGCCGCCGAGGCCGACGAGACCGCGGAGTTCCCGGCGGACAGCTACAAGGCGCTCGTCGCGGCGGACCTGCACGCCGTGCACGTCCCCGAGGAGTACGGGGGTGCCGGTGCCGACGCCCTCGCGACGGTGATCGTCATCGAGGAGGTGGCGCGCGCCTGCGCCTCGTCCTCGCTGATCCCCGCCGTCAACAAGCTCGGCACCGTCCCGCTGCTGCTCTCGGCCTCCGAGGAGCTCAAGCGGAGCTATCTCACGCCGGTCGCGCGGGGCGACGCGATGTTCTCGTACGCCCTCTCGGAGGCCGAGGCGGGCAGCGACGCCGCCGCGATGAAGACCCGCGCGGTCCTCGACGGCGACCACTACGTGCTCAACGGCGCCAAGATGTGGATCACCAACGCCGGGGTGTCGGAGTACTACACGGTGATGGCCGTCACCGAGCCGGGCGCCGGGGCGAGGGGCATCTCCGCGTTCGTCGTGGAGAAGGGCGACGAGGGCGTCAGCTTCGGGGCCAAGGAGCGCAAGCTCGGCATCAAGGGCTCTCCGACCCGGCAGGTCATCCTGGAGAACGTGCGGATCCCCGCGTCCCGGATGATCGGCGAGCCCGGCACCGGCTTCAAGACCGCCCTCGCCACCCTGGACCACACCCGCATCACCATCGCCGCCCAGGCACTCGGCATCGCCCAGGGCGCGCTGGACTACGCGATCGGCTACGTCAAGGAGCGCAGGCAGTTCGGCAAGGCCGTCGCCGACTTCCAGGGCGTCCAGTTCATGGTCGCCGACATGGCCATGAAGCTGGAGGCCGCCCGCCAGCTCACCTACGCCGCCGCGGCGAGGTCCGAGCTGGCCATGCACGGCGAGCCGCAGAAGGACCTCACCTTCCTCTCCAGTGCCGCCAAGTGCGCCGCCTCCGACGCCGCCATGGAGATCACCACCGACGCCGTCCAGCTCCTGGGCGGGTACGGCTACACCAGCGACTACCCGGTCGAGCGCATGATGCGCGACGCGAAGATCACCCAGATCTACGAGGGCACCAACCAGATCCAGCGCATGGTGATGGCCCGTCAGCTCCTGAAGTAACCCTCGAAGCACATGAACCCCGCCTCTGCCTTCTGGGGGCGGGGTTCGCCGTCTTCCGATCCCGGCGATGAAAGATCGCTGTTCCGTGCCCGGCCCGTGGGCGAGGTCACGGGGCCGGAGCGGGCGCTCGCCGGCGGCCATGTGCCCGGCGTCCGGTGATGGAACGACCGGTCACGACCGCGCCGGGGCTAGCTCCTGGCCTCTCGCGGCCGGGGCGGGGCCGCCGGGGTGATCAGCTCCACCTCGCTCGCGGCGAGGGCGTCCCGCAGGTCGGGCGGCGGCATGGTGTCGGTGATCAGGTAGTCGGCGGCGCCGAGCTCCGACACCTGGGCGAACAGCCGGCGGCCGAACTTGGAGGAGTCGGCGAGGATCGCCACGCGGGCCGCGCGCGAGAGCATCTCCTGCATCATCGCGGCCTCGGCGAGGTTGCTCGTCGTGTAGCCGGCGTCGGCGGAGATCGCGCCGACGCCGATCAGCGCCAGGTCGCAGCTGACGTCCAGCTCCGTGCCGGTGTTGGCGCGGAAGCTGACCGGGCCGATCGTGGCCAGCGTGAGCGAGCGCACCGCGCCGCCGAAGATGTAGATGTCGCGGATCGCCGTCGGCGGCAGCGCGCCCGGCACCAGCAGGTTGTTCGTCGCCACCGTGAGGTCGCGGTGCTGGCGCAGGCTGCGGGCGAACGCGAGGGTGGTCGTCCCGCCGTTGATCATGATGGTCGAGCCGTCCTGGACAAGTGCCGCGGCCAGCGCCGCGATCTTCTCCTTCTCCTTCTCCTGCTCGTTGAGTCGCTGGTCGACGGCGCGGTCGGTGCGGGAGATCGTGGACAGGCTGACGGCACCGCCGTATGTCCGCACGAGGATGCCCTCGGCGCTCAGCTGGTCCAGGTCGCGTCGCACGGTGTCGATGGAGACGCCGAAGCGCTCGGCCAGCTCGCCCACCGTGACCTGACCGGCGTCGGAGACGTACGCGGCCAGCTGAGCCTTGCGGCCCGCAGGCAGGTGGCGCTGCCGATCGTCTCTGTCACCGCTCACTGATCTCCCTTCAACAGTGCGGCAGTATGCCACAAATGCAGCCCGCTCGCGCGCATTGCAGCATAGAACAAGGCAGAACGGCAACAGCGGGCGGGTACCTTGAAGCGTGCCTCTGTCCGTGTACCTCCAGGTCAGGGGAGGGGCCCAGGTCGCGGGCTCAACCTCCTGACGCGCCACTTTGCCATACTTCGCAGCTTTCTGCTGTTCTTCTCTTGTTTTCGTTCGTAACGCGCTGCTAACGTGACCGCCACACAGCAGAAAACAGAAAGATCTAGATGCGGAAGGAGCTGGCCATGACGATTCGCGCAGCCCGGCTGAAGCGACTTACAGGGGCGGTGACAGCGGCCGCGATGGTCGCGTTCGTCGCGGCGTGCGGTTCGGGCGGTGCGAGCGACTCGGCTGACGCCGGCGCGGACGGCGCCGTGACGCTGGAGTTCGCCCAGTGGTGGGGGGCCGAGCTCCCGGCCGAGGATTTCAACAAGATCATCGATGACTTCACGGCCAAGAACCCGAACATCAAGATCAAGCTGCTGAGCGCGCCGTACGCCTCGACCAAGCAGCAACTGCTCACCGGCGCGGCGTCCAAGACCCTGCCCGACGTGGTCGGTCTCGACGGCGCCTGGGTGAACGACTTCGCCAAGCAGGGCGCGATCACCGACATGTCCAAGCTGATGACCGAGGCGGGCTACGACGCCGGCCAGCTCGCCAGTCAGGTGCAGCTCGACGGCAAGACGTACATGATCCCGGTGGTCAACTTCGTCTACCCGCTCTTCGTCAACAAGGACCTGCTCACCAAGGCGGGCGTCGCGGACGTGCCCGGCACGCGCTCCGAGTTCCTGGACGCGGCCAAGAAGATCAGCGCGACCGGCGACAACGTCAAGGGCTGGGCGCTCCCGCTCGACACCGCCGTCCCCAACGGCATCCAGAACGACGTCATGTCCTGGCTGTGGGCCTCGGGCGGCAGCATGCTGAAGGACGGCAAGCCGAACCTGACCAGTCCTCAGGTCAAGAGCACGGTCGAGTACGTGAAGAGCCTGAACGACGCCGATGTCATCGCGCCCGGCTCGCTCACCATGAAAGAGCAGGACAAGGTCGAGAAGTTCACCAACGGCCAGGTCGGCATGATGATCGACTCGCTCGCGCACATCAACCTGATCAAGAAGAACAAGCCGGACCTGAAGGTCGAGATCGCGGCCCTGCCCGCCGAGGACGGCTACACCGGCAAGCGCGGCATCCCGTACGCGTCGTGGGGCATCGGCATCTCCGACTCCACCGAGCACAAGGCCGAGGCGTTCAAGTTCGTGTCCTACCTGATGAGCCAGGAGGCGAACGCGAAGCTCAGCACGATCGCGAACGGCTTCCCCGGCAACAAGAACGCGGAGCCCGACTTCAGCGACAGTGACCCGATGTTCAAGACCGCCTTCGACATCTACCAGCAGGGCTACCCGGCCAACGAGTTCGTCGGCCTGCCCAAGGCGGAGGAGCTGATGCGCGACTTCGACGATCAGCTCCAGCTCGTGCTGACCGGCAAGACGAGCGTCGACGAGGCCCTCCAGAAGTCGCAGGAGTCCTGGTCCTCGGTGATCGAGTAGTCCGCCCGGGCGCCGCGCCGCTCCGCCGGCGCGGCGCCTGATCAAGGAGACAGCGATGACATCGGCGCAAGTCGAACCCATGACCGCGCCGGAGAGCGCGCCGCCGCCAGGGCGGGCCGCCCCCGGCCGGAACCGCTCCACCCCGGCCCGGCGCCTGGTCCCGTACGGCTATCTGTCCCCCACGATCCTGCTGGTCGTGGTCCTGATGGTGGTTCCCATCGTCATGGTCGTCGGCTACTCGTTCCGGGACAACGTGATCATCCAGGAGAACTCGGTGTTCGCCGGGTTCGCCAACTACGCCGAGGTGCTCACCGACCTGGACTTCCTGGCCGCGCTGAAGAACACCGCCATCTTCATCTCGGTCAGCACCGTGGCCCACCTGGTCCTCGGTCTCGCCTTCGCGATGATGCTCAACACGCGGCTGCTGGGCGGGGTCGCGAAGGCCGTCTTCCGGATCGTCTACATCCTGCCCTGGTTGTTCACGATCGCGGTGATCGCCGTCATCTGGCGGCTGCTGCTCGACCCGTCCGGAGTGGTCAACTACATACTTCAGACGCTCGGCCTCGTCCAGGAGGGCGTGAACTGGCTCGGCGACCCGGCCACGGCGCTCTGGGCGATCACCTTCGTCAACATCTGGTCCGGCTACCCGTTCTTCATGATCAGCCTGCTCGCCGGGCTGCAGGGCATCCCCGGCGACCTGTACGAAGCGGCCGCCGTGGACGGGGCGAGCCCGCTCCGGCGGTTCCTGAACGTGACGCTCCCGCAGCTGCGGCCGGTGATCATCGGCATGGCGGTGCTCGACCTGATCTGGACCTCCCAGCAGTTCGCGCTGATCTGGATGATGACCGGCGGCGGGCCGCTGAACGCCACCGAGATGCTCAGCACCTACACCTACAAGCTGGGCTTCAGCGAGTACGAGTTCGCGACCGCGTCCGCCGCCGCCGTGATCGTGCTGCTGCTGACGATGGTTCTGGCCTTCTTCTACGTACGCCAGCAAAGGGAGCGGTGAGATGGCCACCGTCAAAACGCGGCACACCCTCGCGAAGGCCGGGGTGATCACGGGACTCGTCCTCGGCGCGCTGTTCGCCGTCCTGCCGGTCCTGTGGATGCTCTCCACCTCGTTCAAGGAGAACGGGGAGGTCTTCCAGAGCCCGCCGCAGCTGATCACCGAGGGTTTCTCGCTGGACGCCTACCGCGCGATCCTGGGCAACGGCGAGCAGCTGAGGTTCTTCCTCAACAGCTACATCGTCGCCTTCGCGGTGACCGTCCTGACGCTCCTGGTGGCCATCCTGGCCGGGTACGCGTTCAGCCGCTTCAGGTTCCCGTTCCAGCGGACCATCAACGCCGTGATCGTCAGCGTCCAGGCGGTGCCGCCGATCACGCTCGTCATCCCGTACTTCGGGCTCGTCGTCGGGCTCGGCCTGTACAACACCTATCCCGGCCTGATCCTCACGCACATGGTGTTCACCCTCCCGTACGCGATCATCATGATCACCGCGTACCTGAACACGCTGCCGCGGGAGCTGGACGAGTCGGTCAAGGTCGACGGCGGCACCGGCTGGACCGCGCTGTGGCGGATCCTGGTGCCGATCTCGGTGCCCGGTCTGATCGCGGTCGGGATCTACACGTTCATGATCTCGTGGAACGAGTACCTGTTCGCGCTCACGCTGACCCGCACCAACGACATGCGCACGGTGCCGATCGGCATCCAGCTGCTCATGGGCCAGCACTCCTACGAGTGGAACCAGATGATGGCGATGAGCATCCTCGGCTCCATCCCCGTCCTCGTCCTCTTCCTCCTCTTCCAGCGGCGGTTCATCGGCGGGCTCACCGCCGGCGCCGTCAAGGCCTGACACACCCGGGCACTTCGAACACCCCAGCGACCAGACACCCCCATCAGAAGGAGAAACACCGAAATGCTGACGACCGGCAAGACGATCCTGGACGTCGCCAACGAGCACAGTTTCGCCGTGCCCGCGTTCAACATCAGCGACTGGGCGATGTTCAAGGGCATCGTGGAGATCAGCGAGGAGAAGAACGCGCCCCTGATCGTCGGGATCCACCCCGACGAGGTACGGCACATCGGCCGCGAGATGATCACCGGCATCATCGAGCGCTCGCACAACTCAAGCGTCCCGATCGCGATCCACTGGGACCACGGCGCCACCTACGAGCAGATCCTGCGGGCGATCCAGTACGGCTTCACATCCGTGATGATCGACGGTTCGCTGAAGCCGTTCGAGGAGAACCTCGCCATCTCGAAGAGGGTCACCGACTCCGCGCACGCTCTCGGTGTGTCGGTGGAGGGCGAGCTCGGCACGATCGGCGCGACCGACGGCGAGGCCGAGGAGGGCGCCGACACGATCATCTACACCGACCCGGACGACGCGGTCACGTTCGTCGAGGTCACCGGCGTGGACAGCCTCGCCATCGCGATCGGCACCTACCACGGCATCTACCCGGCGCACCTGATGCCCGAGCTGAAGCTCGACCTGCTCAAGGAGATCAAGAGCCGGGTGACGATTCCGCTCGTGCTGCACGGCGGCTCCAACAACCCGGACGAGGAGATCGCCGAGGCCGCGCGGATCGGCATCAACAAGATCAACATCTCCAGTGACATCAAGGTCGCCTACCACGACAAGATGCGCGAGATGCTGGCCGACGGGAAGCTGCGCGAGCCGAACAGCATCCAGCCCGCGTGCGTCGAGGCCATGAAGGTGGTCGCCGCACACAAGATCGACCTGTTCGGCGCCGAGGGCAAGGGCTCGCTCTACTGACATGGCCGACGCGTCCCGTGTAGTCCTCGGCCTCGGCGGTTGCGTCGACTACGAGCTGACGCTCACCGCAGGTGTCCTGGAGCGCTTGGTCGCCGACCACGGCATCGTCGCCGCGGAACTGGCCTCGCCGCCGGCCACCGTGACCGGTGAGCGGGACCTCGTGGTGTCCATTCTCGGATACGTGGCCCGGGGCCGTGGTGGCGAGCACTTCGTCGCCTCCGCCCCGGCGCTGGAGTCCTTCGCCGGCCGGTTCCCGCACCGGGTGACCCTGGGCGGCACCTCGGTGCGGGCCGGGATCCTGATGAGCCGGCTGGGCGTGCCGTCGACGCTCCACCTGGTCAGCGTGAACGACACCTTCCGGCGGCTGCTGCCGCCGGACGGCGACCACGTCTCCAGCGGCGTCGAGGACACCTTCTACCCCCACCTGATCGTCCAGTACGACCAGGGCCTGCGGGTCCGGGCCGGTGACCTTGACATCACCGCGCCGTTCCCGAACCGGCTGATCTACGTCAACGACCCGGCCAACGGCGACATGCTGCTCACCGGCGACCTGGGCGACCGGCTCGCCACGGCGGACGTGTTCCTCGTCTCGGGCCTCAACGCCATGCAGGACGAGGAGGAACTCGACCGGCGGCTCGCCGAGCTGCGCTCGCACATGCGGCGGCTGCCGCGCGGGGCGGTGACCTACTTCGAGGACGCGGCCTACCACGAGCCCGCCTTCAGCCACCGGGTCCGGGACGCGCTGCTCGACGAGATCGACGTGTACGGGCTGAACGAGGACGAGATGCAGTCGTACCTCGGACGCCAGGTCGACCTGCTCTCGGCGGAGGACGTCGCCGCCGCGCTCACGGCGCTGCGCGAGCTCATCCCGGTGCCGACGCTGGTGCTGCACACGAAGTACTGGGCGGTGGCGTCCGGGACGCGCGCGGGGGAGTACGCCGACGCCCTCGACACCGGAACCGTGATGGCCGCGACCCGCTATTGCCACGGCGACGATTTCACCGACGAGGACGTCGACCGGCTGCGCCGGCGCCCGCGACGGCCTGAGTCCGTCGCCTTCGCGAGGGCGCTGCACGAGCGGATGGGCGACACCGTCCACTGCGTCCCCGGATTCTCGCTCGACGTCCGCAACCCCACGACCGTCGGGCTGGGCGACACGTTCGTCGGCGGCTTTCTCGCCGCGCTGGCCCGTGGGGAAGCTCGCAAGGAAGCTCCTGAGGAAGACCGATGACCATCGAGGCGTTGCCCGCCAACCAGCCCGAGACGTTCTACCGCGGCGCCGGCCGGATCGCGGGGTTCCGCGGCGCACCGGCGCTGCCCGATCGCCCCGAGGACTGGGTGGGCTCGGTGACCAGCCGGTTCGGGCACGCCCCTTCCGGGCTGACCACCCTGCGGGACGGCCGCGTGCTGGCCGAGGCGATCGCCGCCGACCCGGAGTGGTGGCTCGGTCCCGGGCGCGCTGACACCGGGGTGCTGGTGAAGCTGCTCGACGCCGGGCAGCGGCTGCCGTTGCACGTGCATCCGGACCGCCGCTTCGCGAACGCGCACCTGGCCTCGCCGTACGGGAAGACCGAGGCCTGGGTGATCGTCTCCGCGCGGCCCGGCGCGTACGTCCACCTGGGTTTCGCCCGTGACGTGGAGGCGGGCGAGCTGGCCGGCTGGGTGGCCGGCCAGAGGATCGAGCAGATGCTCGCCGCCACCAACAAGGTCCCGGTCGCGGCCGGCGACGCGATCCTCTGCCCGGCCGGACTGCCGCACGCGATCGGCGACGGCATCCTGCTGGTCGAGGTCCAGGAGCCGACCGACTTCTCCGTGCTGCTCGAGTACGAGGGCTTCGGCCTGCCCGGCGGCCACCTCGGCCTCGGCTACGACCTGGCCCTGCGGTGCGTCGACCGCGACAGGTGGACGCCGGCGCGCCTCGACGGGCTTCGGGGGACTCCGGCGCGACTGCTGCCCGAGGCCGCCGACGAGTTCTTCTCCGCCCGCCGCGTGCGGGGCGGCGACCGCCTGGACCAGGGGTTCGGCGTCCTGGTCGTGGTGGCCGGAGAGGGGAGGCTGACCGGCGAGAACGACGACCTGCCGCTCCGGCGGGGGGACACGCTGCTGGTTCCGTACGCCGCGGGTCCGCTCCGCCTGGACGGCCCGGTCGAGGTGATCCGCCTGTCGGCGCCCGCCGCCCGGCGCCGCACGCCGTAGGCCCTTCGGGGCGGCGGTCCCGAACGGGAGGAGGCGCCGACGCCTCCACCGAGACCGGGAACGAGTGCCGGGGGCATGTCCCGCGGGTCGCGGGTGCCGCCGGGCCGAGGCGGGCGCCGGGAACGGGCCTGGTGGAGCGCGCGGGCATACTGGGGACGTGCCACGACGTGATCCACGCTCCCGAGTCCGTTCCGCGCCCGCGCCCGGCACCTCGTGTCCGTGCGGGCTGCCCGCGCCGTACGGGGACTGCTGCGGACGGCTGCACCGCGGGACGGCGTCCGCGCCCACGGCCGAGGCGCTGATGCGGTCGAGGTTCAGCGCCTTCAGCGTCGGGGACGCCGGGTATCTTCTCCGCACCTGGCATCCGTCGACGCGCCCACCGGCCGTCGAGCTCGACGGTTCGATCCGGTGGACGCGGCTGGAGGTGCTGGAGACGACCGGCGGGAGCGCCTTCCACACCGAGGGCACCGTCCGCTTCCGCGCCCACTACGTCGAGCGCGGCGAGCCGGGCCACATGGAGGAGCACAGCCGCTTCGCCCGGCACGCGGGCGGCTGGGTGTATGTCGAGGCGCTCTAGGAATCGCTGTTCGGTACGTCGCGGCGTCCTGGGGACCTCGGTTCACCACGTCATGGACGCGGCGGTCACGCCCGGCGCTCGTGAGGCGAATCTCCACGTCAGGCCCCTGGAAATCCCCGATCTCCTCGCCACTTTCAACGTATAGCGGACAGGGGGGCTTGCGGCAAGGCCCCGGTGACGGGCCAGAATTCGGGCCCGTGAGCCGAACCGGCACCCGGCGAGCGGGGACGGGCGCGTGTGCGGGCTCACGTCGACCATGCCCCGGCCGGCCATGCCCCGGCCGACCGTGGCCGTCGTTGTCGCTGTCGCGAGGAGCGAGAAGGGGAGTTTCGATGCGTGTTCTGCTGTCGACGATCGGGTCGCGTGGCGACGTCCAGCCGGTGGTGGCGCTGGCGGTGCGGCTGAGGGACCTCGGCGAGGAGGTCCGGGTGTGCGCGCCCCCCGACTTCCGCGACTGGATCGGTGGTCTCGGGATCCCGTTCACGCCCCTCGGCCCCGAGCTGCGCTCGACCGGGAAGGCCGACCCGGCGGCGGCCCCGCCCTCGCCCGAGCGGCGGCGCCGGATGGTGGAGACCTCGATCGCCGACCAGTTCGAGACGCTGTCGGCGGCTGCCGAGGGCTGCGACGTCATCGTGGCGGGCGGGTACCTGGTGGTGGCCGCCCGCTCGGTGGCCGAGCGGACGGGGATCCGCTACGTCTTCACCGCCTACTGCCCGGTGGCCCTGCCCTCCCCGCACCACGCGCCGCCGCCCCTGCCGATGCGGGGGGACGCGCCGGTGGACGGCACGGCCGGCAACCGCGCGCTCTGGGAGCAGGACGCGCGACGCTGGAACGACACCTTCGGCGCCGCTCTCGACTCCCACCGGGCCTCGATCGGCCTGGCCCCGGTCGGCGACGTGCGAGGTCACATGTTCACCGACCGGCCCTGGCTCGCCGCCGACCCGGTGCTGGGGCCCTGGCCCGAGCCCGGGGACCCGGACGTGGTCCAGACGGGCGCCTGGATCCTGCCGGACGAGCGTCCGCTGTCCGCGGAGCTGGAGGCTTTCCTCGACGCCGGTGAACCGCCCGTCTATTTCGGCTTCGGCAGCATCCGCGCCCCGCACGACCTCGGCAGGACGATGGTCGAGACGGCCCGCGCGCTCGGCCGCCGCGCGGTCGTGCTGCGGGGCTGGGCCGGCCTGGCACCGCTGGACGACGAACCCGACTGCCTGTCCATCGGGGAGGTGAACCAGCAGGCGCTCTTCCGGCGGGTCGCCGCCGTCGTGCACCACGGCGGCGCGGGCACCACCACCGCGGCCGC
Organism: Streptosporangium vulgare; assembly: GCF_042428775.1. Classification (NCBI taxonomy): domain Bacteria; kingdom Bacillati; phylum Actinomycetota; class Actinomycetes; order Streptosporangiales; family Streptosporangiaceae; genus Streptosporangium; species Streptosporangium vulgare. Next base: position 55,310 of record NZ_JBHMBS010000003.1, read on the forward strand.
GCGGGCCGGGGCGCCCCAGGTCGTCATCCCCCAGCACTTCGACCAGCACTACTGGGCACGGCGGGTCGACGACCTCGGGGCCGGGACCGCGCACGCGCCCGGCGCGCCGACCACCGGCTCACTGACCGAGGCTCTCGGCCGCACCCTCCGGCCGGAGGTGGCGGCCCGCGCCCGATCCCTCGCCGGCGCGGTACGCACCGACGGCGCGGACGTCGCCGCGCGGCTGCTGGTGGCCGTGGATTCCCGGAGCCCGTCCTGAAACGGACGGATCGTTTCCCGACCTCTCCGGCATCGGAACGATCTCCATGACGGCTCCGGACCTCATCGCCGTCGGTGTCCTGCCCTAACGTGTTCTCTCATGTTCAGACCCCCGCGCTGCTGGAACTCGTGAAGGGGAACGGCGACTACAACTACGAGAAGGACCGCCGGTTCGCCAAGGGCAAGAACATCGTCTACTGGCTCGACCGCGGTTTCAGGAGCGGCGACCCCGGCTCCTGCAAGACCTGGACGGTGCCCTCCTCGCGCGTTGCCTGACGGCCGGGACTCCAGGCCTCACGGGGCCTCCGCGGAACTTCCGAAGGGCTTCCGGGAGGAGGCCGATGACACGCCGCCCGGTCAGTGACCTGGGCGGCGTGTCATCGGAACGGGCCGTCACCCGCGTGTGCGGCTCCATCGCGGGCCGGACGCGGTGAGAGCGGAACCGCCGATCGAATTCGTACGAGGAACTAGCTGTAGACGCCGAACTCCCAGAGCGAGTAGCCGTACGCCGTGCCGCGCTGGGTGAGGTTCACCCGGACGTACCTGGCCGACGCGTTTAGGTCGACGGAGTCGAACCCGCCGTCGCCGGTCGTGGTCGAGTGGACGGTGGTCCAGGTCGAGCCGTTGGCGGAGGTCTGGATCTGGTACGCCTTGCCGTAGGCGCCCTCCCAGCCGAGCTGGACGTGCCTGATCGTGGTGGTCGCGCCGAGGTCGACCTGGATCCACTGCGGGTCGGCCCACTCGCTCGCCCACCGGGAGGTGAAGCTGCCGTCGGTGGCCCGGTTCGCGGTGAACGGGCCGCCGTCGCCGGTCGGCTGGTAGGAGGAGGCGGTGGTCGGCTTGCCGAGTGCCACGTTGGTCCCGGCGACCGTCGGCGGGACGACGCGGAACGACCGCTGCTCGATGCCCGCGTTGCCGTGCCCGTCGAAGGCGTACACGTACACCTTCCACACGCCCATCTGCTCCGGTGCGGTCACCGTGAACCTGCCGGGGCCGGTCTGGACGAACCTGACGTTGTCGAAACCGCGGTTGCCGTTGACGTGCTTGTTGCTGAACATCAGGTTGTAGCGGATCAGGTCGCTGTTCGGGTCGGTCGCGGCGACCTCGACGGTGAAGGTCTTCCCGGCCTGGACGGCGGTCTGCGAGCCGACCGTCATCGAGGTGATCTCCGGAGGGGTGTTCGCCGAGGGCTGCCCGGTGTACGCCGCCTTGAGCGCGTGGTAGCCGTGCCTGCGCCAGCCGCCGGTGGTGGTGTTGAGCCACACCCCGCCGAAGTCGTTCTCCAGGCCGTAGTGGAACTCGGTCGCGCCGAGCGCGACGCCCGGGTGACCCTTGATCGCGTTCCAGCTCGCGGTGTACTGGTCCCGCTTCTGCAGGTCGGTCGGCTCGTTGGGGACGCCGTTGACGTCGTTGGGAACCTCCCACTCGCCGTCGGGCCCGGCCTCGGTGACGATGTACGGCTTGGTGTACCCGCCGCTGGTCCAGTCCTGCTTGACGGTGTGGATGGCGCCGTAGGAGTTGACCGCGAGCAGGTCGAGGGCGGGGGAGTGCGCCTTGTAGTAGGTCCACGCGTGGGTGTAGGCGTCGGTCGAGGTGACCGGGTGGTTGGGGTCGGCGGCGTGGATCGCCTGCGCCACCTCGTTGACGAACTTCGCGTACGCCACCCGCCGCTGCTCGACCACGTCGGCCGGCAGGCCGTGGTCCTGCATGGTGAGGATGACCTCGTTGCCGACGTCCCACATGAGCACGCCCTGGCGGTTCTTGAGGGCGTTGACGCGGGCGACGATCTCGTTCTTCACGCTGTTCTTGTACGCGGTGTCGTTGACGTAGTCGGCGCCCTGGTTGAGCCAGTGTCCGACGATGACCTTGATGCCCTGCTGGGCGGCCCTGTCGAGCAGCGTGGGGGTGTGGGTGTCGTCGACGCCCCAGGTGCGGATCGTGTTGACGCCCATGGCCGCCAGGTCACGCATGTAGCCGTCGGCCGCGGCCTGCGGCGGGCCGTAGGTCAGGCCCTTGACCACGTACGGGGCGCCGTTCACCTGGAGCTGCCAGTTGCCCTGCGAGCCGGTCACCCTGACCGTGCTCGGCCCGGCCGGGGTCGCCGGGTCGGTCATCGCGGCGGGGACGGTGCCGGCCTGCCTGGCGACCGAGATCCGGTCCACGCTGAGCACTCCGCCGGAGGTGGTGGCGGCGGTCGGCGTCGTGGTTCCCGCGAGCGCGTTGGGCAGCGAGCCGCCGACGGCGAGGTCGAGGCGGAGGTAGAAGCCGTGGTGCAGGGCCGCCCTCCACGCGGTGACGCCGACCTGGCTCTGGCGCACGACCCAGGTCTGCCGGCCGTCGAGGTAGAAGCGGATCTCCTCGTCGGTCTTGGTGCGGTCGATGACCTGCGCGTACTCGTGGTAGCCGGTCTGGCAGCCGTCACAGGTGGCGAAACCGCTGGTCCGGCCGTTGTACTCGTTGCACACGCCCTCGGGCGCGGTGCCGCAGTGCAGGGTGTTGGCCAGCTGGCCGCGGCCGTTGACGCCGGTCATGATGTCGGTCTCGCCGATGGACGGCCAGTTGTTGTAGTTGCCCCGGTAGGCGGCGCCGGTCGCCCGGAAGCCGGGCCAGTAGCCCAGGGCGTTCGCGACGTCGGGCTGCTTGAGCCGGGCGCTGAACCTGAGCAGCTCGCCCGGCTGCGGCGCGAAGTCGGTGCGCTGGGTCTCGATCCGGCCGGAGGTCCAGTTGCCCGCGCCGTCCCTGATCGCCTTGATGTTCAGGTTGCCGGTGCCGTCGAGGTAGACGTTCGCCGTCGAGGCGCTCATGGTCTCGACCTCGCCGGTGCCCCAGTTCGCGGCGCCGCCGGGGTAGGAGGTGCCGGTGCGCAGGATCCAGTCGGCGGACGAGGGGGAGGTGCCGGCCGAGCCGTTGAAGTCGTCCTTCCACACCTCTGTCCAGGTGCCGGGCTCCTCCGGCTCCTGGGAGCCGCCCGTGCTGCCGTAGACCTGGAACTCCCACAGCGAGTAGCCGTAGCCGGTGCCCCTGGCGGTGCCGTACATCCGCACGTACCGGCCCGAGCCGGTCACGTCCAGGGTCTGGGTGCCGCCGGTGCCGGTGGTGGTCGAGTGGACGTCGGTCCAGGAGGAGCCGTTGGCCGAGGTCTGGATCTTGAAGGCCCTGCCGTACGCGGCCTCCCAGGTCAGCACCACCCGGCTGATCGTGGCCGTCTCGCCGAGGTCGACCTGGAGCCACTGCGGGTCGCTGAACGCGCTGGCCCAGCGGGTGCCCGTCAGGTTCCCGTCGACCGCCAGCGACGCGACGTAGCCGGCGCCCTCGGACGACGAGGCCGTCGCTGTCTTGCCCTGCGACAGCAGGCCGTCGGCCGCCGCCGCGGGGCCGGTGAATGCCAGCCCGGAAAGGACCAGTGCCGCCAGAGCGGCGATGACCAGGCCCAACCGGAAGCGGCCCGAACTACGAGCTGGATACACGATCTCTCCTCGAAAGGGGGATGCCCGCCAGGGGACGGCGAGGGGGGAGAGCGCTCTCCGTAACCGAGGGTGCTCCCGTGGATCGAGCGGTGTCAAGGCCCTTCTTTCCGTGAGGTCGAAACGCGCTGCTCACGCACCGGAAACTTCTTCCCGGTGGACATATCCCTTCAAAGTCCACCTTCTCGCACGTCCGCCGACACGTCCGCGGCGAGGAGGCGGGCGTGCCCCCGTGTCGGTGACGTGAACGGCGGGTTTCAGATTGGGTTGGCTCTCGTCTTGACAATTCGCAACAGGGAGGATCAACCTCGTAGGAGAGCGCTCTCCCTGTGCCGTTCCCAACGGCCGCCCCCTACTGAAGGAGAGGCAATGCGCCCATCCCGAAGTCCAGTCAGATTCCGCCTGGGACTGGTCGCCGCCGCAATCACCGCGCTGGTCGCGGCCGGTCTGGCGATCATCTCCCCCGCCAGCGCGGCGGACGGCCTGATCTCCCAGAGCCGGCCCGCGACCGCCTCATCCTCGGAGGGAGGCGGCTACGGCGCCGGCGCCGCCTTCGACGGCAACAACGGGACCCGCTGGTCCAGCGCCGCCGCCGACCCGCAGTGGCTCCAGGTCGACCTGGGCGGCACCGCGACGATCTCCCAGGTCGTCCTCAACTGGGAGGGCGCGTACGGCAGGTCGTTCAAGATCCAGACCTCGGCCGATGGCTCCTCCTGGACCGACGTCCACTCGACCACCACCGGCACCGGCGGCACCCAGACCCTCAACGTCTCGGGTTCGGGCCGGTACGTGCGGATGTACGGCACCGCCAGGGGCACCGGCTACGGCTACTCGCTGTGGGAGTTCAAGGTGTACGGCACCGGCGGATCCCCGGTCACCCCGAGGCCGAAGCCGACGTTCACCGACGAGGTGACGCACCACGAGTTCCAGGCCAACTGCTCCCCGACGGCGAACCGGCCCGACGACCCGATCATCTACCCGGGCCTGCCCGGCGCCTCGCACATGCACACCTTCGTCGGCAACAGGACGACCAACGCGAGCAGCACGCAGTCGTCGCTCCTCGGTGGCGCCACCTCGTGCACCAACCCGCACGACAGGTCGGCCTACTGGTTCCCGAGCTTCTACAAGGGCACCCAGCTGATCGAGCCGACCGGCAACCAGGTCATCTACTACAAGTCCGGCATCCTCAACTACTGGGAGGTGCAGCCCTTCCCGCAGGGCCTGCGCTTCGTCGTCGGCAGCCCGACCGCGACGCTCGCCGAGTTCCGCGACTCGCCGGGCGCCGTCGAGGGCTTCGAGTGCGGCGACATCTCCAAGAGCTGGGACATCCCGACGTCCTGCGTGGCGGGCAGCCAGGTGAACGTCCGCTACCAGGCGCCGAGCTGCTGGGACGGCGTGAACCTCGACAGCGCCAACCACAAGAGCCACATGTCCTACCCCGTCGGCGGCTACTGCCCGCCCAGCCACCCGGTGGCGGTGCCGATGCTGGAGTTCAAGATCGCCTTCCCCGCCAGCGGTGACCTGTCGCAGGCGAGACTGGCCAGCGGGCGCGGTTACACCTGGCACTACGACTTCTTCAACGCCTGGGACAACCCCGCCATCCTGGACGCCCTGGTGACCCACTGCATCAACGGTGGCCTCCAGTGCAACCCGCGCGGCTACGACCTGTACAAGCCGCACCGCGGCGCCGCCCTCACGGAGAACTTCGAGCTCCCCTGACCTTCCCTGACCCTCCTTGACCGCATGTGCCCGGCTCCGGCCCGCGGGTGCCCCGGACTCCGGCACCCGCGGGCCGGGGCCGGGCACGTGCTTTTCTCGACACGGGGCCTTTCCCCGGACGAGGGCCTCAGGTGTGACGGGGCCTTTCCCCAGACGAGGGCCTCAAGCGTGACGGGGCCTTTCCCCGGATGACGGCCTCAGGTGTGACGGGGCCTTTCCCGGACGGGGGCCTCAGGCGTGTCCGCTCCCGGACATTTACCGGACATTGACAGCGCGGGACCGCCGTGACGTACTGGAGAGCGCTCTCCGACAGCGAAGGGAAACACACGTGGGCATCGACGAGCTCGACCGGCTGGTGGAGAAGCTGGACCTGGAACGCAAGGTACGGCTGCTCACCGGGGCCACCGTGTGGTCCACTCACGCGGAGCCGGGCATCGGGCTGCGGGCCATGGTCACCTCCGACGGCCCGGTCGGCGTGCGCGGGGAGGGCTGGGACGAGCGGAGCACCTCCCTGACCCTGCCCTCCGCGACCGCGCTGGCCGCCACCTGGGACGACGACCTGGTGGAACTGCTGGGCGGGCTGCTCGCCGACGAGGCGCGGCGCAAGGGGGTGGACGTCCTGCTCGCCCCGACGCTCAACCTGCACCGCTCGCCGCTCGGCGGGCGCCACTTCGAGTGCTACTCCGAGGACCCCCTGCTGACCGGCAGGATCGGCGCCGCCTGCGTCCGGGGCGTCCAGTCGGGCGGGGTGGCGGCCACCGCCAAGCACTACGTCGCCAACGACTCCGAGACCGAACGGCTCACCCTCGACGCCCGCGTCGACGAACGGACCCTGCGCGAGCTGTACCTGGCGCCGTTCGAGGCCGCGGTGGAGGCGGGCGTCTGGGTCGTCATGTCCGCCTACAACGGGGTGAACGGGACCACGATGTCGGAGAACCCTCTCCTGGCCGACCCGCTCAAGGAGGTCTGGGGGTTCGACGGGGTGGTCGTGTCGGACTGGGGCGGCGTCCGCTCCACCGGTCCCGCCGCCCGCGCCGCGCAGGACCTCGCGATGCCGGGACCTGAGGGCACCTGGGGGGAGACGCTGGTCGCCGCGGTGCGCGCGGGCGAGGTGCCGGAGGCCGCGATCGACGACAAGGTCCGGCGCCTGCTCCGGCTGGCCTCCCGGGTCGGCGCGCTGGACCTCGCCGCCGGAGCCCATCCCGCCCTCCCCGGCCCCGCCGACCGGGGAGAGCGCGCTGAGCAGGAGAAGCAGGAGGAACAGGAGAAGCAGGAGGATCACGACGTGGAGGAAGGGCGCGAGGCCGCGCGTGCGCTGCTGCGCCGGGCCGTCGCCGCGAGCACCGTCCTCCTGCGCAACGAGGACTCGCTGCTCCCCCTGGACCCCTCGCGCCTGCGCAGGGTCGCCGTGCTCGGCCCGAACGCCGCCACCCCCCGGATCCAGGGGGGCGGCAGCGCGGGCGTGTTCCCCGTGTCCGTCGTGTCTCCCCTCGACGGCATCCGCGAGGCCCTGTCCGGTACGGCGGAGGTGCTCCACCGCCCCGGCCCGCACCTCGACGACCGGCCGACCCCGCTGGGCACGGACAACGCCCGCGACCCCCTGACCGGCGAGCCCGGCGTCCTGGTCCGGCTGCTGGACGCCGCCGGAGCGGAGGTCCACGCCGAGCACCGGCTCACCGGCCGCATCCTGGAACCCGCCCGGATCGACGCCGCCGCGACCGTCGAGATCCGCGCCCTGCTGAGCCCGGAGGTGGACGGGCTGTGGGAGCTGGCCGTCGCCGGATGGGGCCACGTCCTGCTGGAGGCGGACGGCCACGTCCTGGTCGACGAGGAGGTGGAGCGTGACACCGACGACCCCGCCACCGTGCACCTGTCCCCGCCGTACCGGCGTGCCCGGTTCCCCGTGACGGCGGGCCGGGACGTGGAGCTCGTCTCCCGGCGGCGGCTCGACCCCGGCAGCGGGATCGCCTCGGTGCTGGCCGCCGACCCGCCCCGGCGCGCCGACGAGGTGGAGCTGGCCGCCGCGGTCGAGCTCGCCCGTACCTGCGACGCCGTCGTCGTCGTGGTCGGCTCCACGGAGGAGATCGAGAACGAGGGCACCGACCGTACGCACCTGGAGCTGCCCGGACGCCAGGACGAGCTGGTCCGCGCGGTGGCCGCGGTCAACCCGGCGACCGTCGTGGTCGTCAACTCCGGTGGCCCCATGGTCCTGCCGTGGCGCGAGGAGGTGCCGGCCGTACTCCTGAGCTGGTTCCCGGGGCAGGAGGCGGGACACGGTCTCGCCGACGTCCTGTTCGGCCGGGCCGAACCCGGCGGCAGGCTGCCCACGACCTGGGCCGACAGGGCGCTCGTCTCCACCGTCCCCGAGGACGGGACGCTCACCTACGCCGAGGGCCTCGACATCGGGTACCGCGCCTGGCTGCGGCGGCCCGCCCCGCCCGCGTACTGGTTCGGGCACGGCCTCGGATACACCTCCTGGTCCTACGAGGACCTCTCCGTGCCCTGGGACGTCTCCCCGGAGAGCGCGCTGCCCGTCCGGGTACGGCTGCGCAACACCGGCGGGCGCGCCGGTCGCGAGGTCGTCCAGGTCTACCTGTCCCGGCCGGAGACGGGCGTGACCCGTCCCGCGCGCTGGCTGGCCGGATACGCCCTCGCCGACGCGGGGCCCGGTGAGGTCGTCGAGGTCACGGTGGACGTCCCGGCACGGGCCTTCCTACACTGGTCGGCCGAGCACCACGCCTGGCGGGCCGAGGAGGGCGCCTTCACGGTGCTCGCCGGCCGCTCGGCCGCCGACCTGCCGCTGAGCGCCCCGGTACTCCTCGGCGCGGAGCCGCCGACCTCGCGAGACTCCTCGGGAGAGCGCTCTCTCGCTGTGCTATAAAAGCCCTATGAGCGAAGGCCTACCGCGAGTGTCGGCACCCCCGACCTTGGAGGATGTGGCGCGGGCGGCAGGAGTCTCCCGTGCCACGGTCTCGCGCGTGATCAACGGGATCCGCAATGTCGACCTCGCGATCCAGGAGAAGGTCAAGCAGGCGATCGCCCTCACCGGCTACGTCCCCAACCAGGCCGCGCGCTCCCTGGTCACCCGGCGGACGGGGACGATCGCCCTGATCGTCTCCGGAGCGGGCAGCAGCGAGGAGAGCCCGTTTCCCGGCCATGTCTTCGCCGACCCGTTCTTCGGGCGCGTGGCCGGGGGTGTCGTCGGCTTCCTGCGCCCGCTGGGCATCTACCCGATCCTGATGTTCGCCGACACCCCGGAGACCCGCGACCAGGTCATCTCCTACCTGCGCCGGGGCAACGTCGACGGGGCCATCCTGGTCTCCATCAGCGCCGAGGACACGTTGCCCAAGCTGCTCGCCGACGCCTCGCTGCCCGCCGTGCTCTTCGCCAGACCGGCCCGGCCGATCCCGATCAGCTACGTCGACGTGGGGCACCGGGCCGGGGGCAAGCTGGCCGCCGACCATCTCGTCGCCCGGGGCTGCCGCAGGCTGGCGACCATCTCCGGCCCGCTCGACGTCCCGGCCAGCCAGGACCGCCTGGCGGGCTTCCAGGAGGCGATGGCCGTGCACGGCCATCCCTACATCCCCTGCGCCGAGGGCAACTTCACCCTCCACAGCGGCGAGGTGGCGATGGAACGGCTGCTCGCCGACCATCCCGACATCGACGGCGTCTTCGCGGCCAACGACCTGATGGCCCAGGGCGCCCTGCTGGTGCTGCGCCAGCACGGGCGCAGCGTGCCCGGCGACGTGGCCATGGTGGGTTTCGACGACAGCAGCGCGGCGCTGGCCTGCCGCCCGCCGCTCACCACCGTCCGCCACCCCGTCGAGGACATGGCCGCCGAGATGGGACGGCTGCTGCTCACCCACATCGAGCACCCGGACCATCCGGTGACCTCACGGATCTTCGAACCGACCCTGGTGATCAGGGAGTCCGCCTGATCGGGGCGGACCGGCCGGTCCCGGGCCGGGAACCTCGCCGGACGGGTGGCGCGGTCCGGAGGCCGCGGGACCGGACAGCGGGACGGGAACGGCCGGTACGGCCGCTCCGCGGGGTGTGGGGCCGACGTCTAGCGGTCGGCGAGGGGGGTGGCCGTCTGGACGTGCGAGGCGCCCTCGGGACAGCCCGGTGGAGGGCTCATCGCCCCGGTGCGGGAGATCACGGTGAAGGACGCGTCGAGGTTGGTCAGCTTCAGGAGCTTCAGGACCACCGGCGGGGCTCCGGCCAGGAGCAGGGGTGTGTCGTGCTCGCGTGCGTACCGTTTGACGGCGATCAGCGCGCTCAGGCCGCAGGCGTCGATGAAGGTGACGCCGGCCAGGTCGATGATGACCGTGCCGGGGCGGGCGTCGATGACGTCCTGGGTGAAGGCCGACAGGTCCGGCCTGGTGGCGAGGTCGAGCTCGCCGGCCACCGTGATGACCACGAAGCCGTTCGCGTGCTCGCTCGTGAGTTGAAGTGCGTTCATCGCCCACTTCCCTGCAGGCTCACGTGAATGTACGTATCCGGCCAGGGGGTGTCGTTCGGACGCCCGGCCTCAGATCGTCGCCTCCCCGGTCGCGTCGTGCGGGCGCGGAGGGGGTGGACCATCTGAAGCCACGATACTCCCTAACGGTGCGAATCATCGCTTTCCGTGATCGTATAGCTTCGAAGCGAAGTGTAGATGCCAACGTGCATATGTTCCAGCTATTCGAGGAAACAGCTTTGTAGCCTAGCCCGCGCGGGGGTGTCGACGCGTGGGAAAGCCGGTCCCCGAGTGACGGGGGAGGGGCGTGAGTCGACCGGGAAATGTGCCCTGACCTGCGAAGATTCAGCCCGAGGAGTGGCTGGGGGCCATGGCGTCGAGCGCCTCGCGCAGGTTGTCCCGCGTCTCGAAGTGCCGGTCGAGATTGGTGATCGTCAGCAGGTGGGTGATCATGCCGGGGCTCACCACCAGCATGAGGCGGCCGTGGGCCTCCTTGAGGCGGGTGAGCGTGCCCACGATCACCCCGAGTCCCACCGAGTCGCAGAACGGCACCCCTGTCAGGTCCATCACCAGGTTCGGATTTCCCGCGTCCCGCAGGACGTGGTCGATCTCCGCGCGCAACCGGGGAGCCACGGCCATGTCGAGCTCGCCCGTCGCCCGCACGACCGCACAGGTGCCGCTGCGCCATGTCTGAACATCGAATGTCGAGATCACGATCATCACCTCCGTGGCTTTCTAGCTGCCCTGACAGAAGGTTGTTATGCACATAACTCACTTTTTGCAGATGTTGTCCGTTGCCGTCCTTGCTGTCGGAGTCGCGACAGGTGCGGCGCTCGGAGTGGGAGAGGCGGCCGCCTCCTTCACGGTGACCTTCTTCGCCGGGGCGTGCTTCCGGCCGACGACAACCTCGATCTTGTCGCCGAGGCTCTCCAGCGGGCGCAGCTCCGCCCCGGGCAGCGCGGCGGCGACGGTGCGCGCCGAGTCCTCGCGGCCGGGGCCGTACCGGATGACGGTCTTCTCGAAGTCCTTCTGCGGGGTGTTGCCCGGGGTCTCGGGCACCAGGAAGCCGACTCTCTGCAGGTCGGCCCTGGTCTGCGCGCCCAGGCCGGTGATCGTGGTGCCGTTGAGCACCCTGAGGGCGATCCGTGACGGCGCGACGGTGAGGGCGGGAGCCGAGGGGGAGGCCGCCGGAGTGGGGGTGGACTTGCCGGGCTTGGCGGGTTTGGTGGGCTTGACCAGCGTCTCGTCGGCGGCGATCCTGCGGAACAGCTCCTTGGCCGCCTCCTTGTCCCAGAGCACGGCGGACTCGCCGGTCGGCGTCTTGTAGTCGACGTCCGCGAGCGGGACCGTGGCGAAGGCCACGTCGTCGGTGGAGACGTCCTTGAGCTGGTCGGCCAGGCCGAGCAGGTCCCCGCGGAGCGCGTCGTCCACCCGGATCGTGTCGAGCGTGGTGTCGACGAACGAGGCGAGCCTGATCGGGTTGGTCAGCGTCTCGCCGCTGAGCGCCTGGTTCAGCAGCGCGGAGATCACCTGCTGCTGGCGGTCGATGCGGTCGAGGTCGGAGCGGGCGGTGGCGCGGGTGCGGGCGTAGGCGAGGGCCTTGACGCCGTCGAAGGAGTAGGTGCCCGGCTGCAGGTCGAGCGCGGTCTTCGGGTCGTTGATCGGGACCGGGGTGCAGACCGAGATGCCGCCGAGGGCGTCGACCACCTCGATGAAGCCCAGCACGTTGACCTCGACGTAGTGGTGGAGGGTGAGCCCCGTGGCGGTCTGCACCGTGCGCGTCGCGAGCTTCGGGCCGCCGAGCTGGTAGGCGGCGTTGATCTTGTGCAGGCCCTTGCCGGGGATCGTCGTCCAGGTGTCGCGGGGGAGGCTGACCACGGTGACCTTGCGGTGGTCCTCCGACACGTGGATCACCATCATGGTGTCGGTGCGCTCGCCGGTCTCGCGGCCCAGCTTGAGCTGGTTCTGCTGCTTACGGGTGAGATTGTCGCGCTTGTCGACGCCGACCACCAGGATGTTCATGGCGCCGGTGCTCGACCGCGACCCGGGAACCCCCGCGTCGACCGCCTCGATCTTCGTCGTGGCGTAGTTGGTCAGCGCCCACGTCACCCCGGAACTGCCCAGAACCAGGCACGAGAGCGCGCCGGCGATCACGAGACCGCGCCGCCTGGTGCGGGCGCCCCTCGCCGACCTGCGGTCACGCCTCGGGGTCACCCGAACGCTTCCGTAGGCGTCGCCGCCTACGTGCACACCCGAATCCTCCTCCGGGTCGCGCATGCATGGCCCCCTAGGCTCCAGCTGGGTCGATGAGGTACCCGTTCGTACAGTAGCGTGAGCGACGCCATGAAGCAGTTCCCCGACTCGCCCGCGCCGGCGTCGTCTTCCGAGACACGTGTCTGGCCCCCCATCTCCATCGTCATCCCGGTGCTGAACGAGGAGCGCCACCTGCGGGAGGCGGTGCGTCAGGTGCTCTCGCAGCGGTACGCGGGACCGATCGAGGTCGTGCTCGCGATCGGCCCCTCCCGCGACCGTACCCAGGAGGTCGCCGACGAAATCGCCGCCGACGACCCCCGTGTGGTCGTCGTGCCCAATCCGACCGGCCGCACCCCCAACGCGCTCAACGCCGCCATCGCGGCGTCCGGCAACGCGATCATCGCCAGGGTGGACGGCCACGCGATGCTCCCCGACGACTACCTCCAGGTCGCGGTGGAGACCCTTGAGGAGACCGGCGCCGACAACGTGGGCGGCGTCATGGCGGCCGAGGGCGTCACGCCGTTCGAGCAGGCGGTGGCCCGCGCGATGACGTCCAAGATCGGCGTCGGCGGCGCCCGGTTCCACACCGGCGGCACCGCGGGCCCGGCCGACACGGTCTACCTCGGCGTGTTCCGCCGTTCCGCGCTGGAGCGGGTCGGCGGCTACGACGAGCACTTCCAGCGGGCCCAGGACTGGGAGATGAACCACCGCATCCGCGAGACGGGCGGCCTGGTCTGGTTCCAGCCCCGGATGCGCGTCTCCTACCGGCCGAGGCCCGACCTCAAGGCGCTCGCCAAGCAGTACTTCCACTACGGCCGCTGGCGCAGGGTGGTCGCCCGCACCCACGAGGGCACGATCAACCTGCGCTACCTGGCGCCGCCCCTGGCCGTGCTGGCCATCCTCGCGGGCCTGGCGGTCTCCCCGTTCTTCTGGCCGGGGCTGCTGATCCCGGGCGGCTACCTGGCCGCGATCCTGGCCGGTTCCGCGGTCACCGGCAGCGGCCTGCCCGCCCCCGCGTTCGCCCGGCTGCCGCTGGTCTACGTCACCATGCACATGTCGTGGGGCTGGGGCTTCCTGACGAGCCCGAGAAGGCTCGGCAGGCCCGACCGCGCGAGCGGCTGACCCTCGCCGGAGCGCGCCGCCGGGGCCACACGCCGACCAGGGCTCTTACCGGCCGGAGGCGGGTGACGGTCAGGGGCGGGCGTCGACCACCTGGCCGGTGACGCCGGAGGCGAGCACGTCCAGTGAGGTGCGGGCGACGGCGTACGGGGCGGACGGGCCCGACGGTGCCGTGGCTTCGGCCCTCCCGGGATCCACGCAGTTGACCCGTACCCCGTACCCGGCCCATTCCTCCGCGAGCGCCCGGGTCAGGCCGGCCACGGCGGCTCCCGCGAAGGAGCGCAGGCCGTCTCCCGTTCCGTCCTGGGCGCGGGAGGGGGCGTGGAACAGCAGCTGTCCCCGCGTCTCGCGGAGATGGGGGAGGGCCGCCCTGGCGACGGTGACCGGGCCCAGGTGGTTCACGCTCACGGTCTCGGCGATCGCGGTGTCGTCCACCGCGTCGATCCTGCCCGGCGGCGCGCCCGCCGCGCTGACCACGTAGTCGATCCCGCCCGTCTCCTTGACGACCCGGGCGAGCGCGTCGGCCACCGCCCGGAAGTCGTCGACGCGGACCCCGTCCGGAGCACCGGAAAGACCCTGCGTACCGGGAAGGCTCGGCGTACCGGAAAGGCCACGCAGGCCGGGAAGGGCCTGCGTCCCGGAGGAGCCCGGTGTCGCCGGGGAGTGCGGTGACACGGGGGAGTCCGGTGACACGGGGGAGTGCGCCGGTCGCGGGAGGCCCGGTGAACCCGGGAGGGCCGGTGAGCCCGAAAGGGGGAACACGCGGGCGCCGTGGCGCCCGGCCAGTTCCGCCACCTCGGCGCCGGCGGCGTCGTCCGCGCCGAAGACCACCACGGTCCTGCCCTCCAGCGCGTCGCGCAGGGCGGTGCCGGAGCGGGCGGGGACGTCGCTCGCGGCGAGCCGGAGGAGCTTGTCGGCGACGAAGAGGTCCACCGGGTGGGTGACCTTCATGTTCCGCTCGCTGCCCGGCACCACGTGGATCGGCACGTCGGGCAGGTAGCGCAGCACCACCCCGCAGTCGTCGGTGGGCGGCCGGTCGGCGAAACCGGGATCGGCGAAGGCGCGCTCGTACGCCTCACGGATCACCGAGAGCCGGAAGCACTGCGGGGTCTGGACGCGGCGCAGGCGGGCCCGGTCGGGGACCTCACTGACGATCTCACCGTGCGGTCCCGGCGAGGTCACCACGATCGTGTCGGAACTCGGGATCGCCACCTCGACCGCCGAGAAGGTCCTCAGCGCCTCGACGCAGTCGGCGATGATCCTGGGCTCCGCCAGCGGGCGTACGGCGTCGTGCAGCAGCACGAGGCACTCTCGCGTGCCCAGCGCCCGCAGCGCCCGCCAGGTGGTCTCCGGGCGGCTCGCGCCACCCTCCAGGATCCTGCCGACCTTCGTGAAGCCGTTGCGCTCGACGATCCGTTCCACCTCGCCGGTGAAGCCGGGCGCCATCAGGACCATGATCTCGTCGATCTCCGGTGCCCCCTCGAACAGTGCGAGGGTGTGTTCGAGGATCGTCCTGCCCGCTATCTCCAGCAGTTGCTTGGGGGTGTCGTGGCCGACACGCCGGCCGACGCCCCCTGCCAGGACCACACCGACGGTTCGGGGACGCGGTTCACGTTCGGCCACGATCAGATTCCTTTGACAGTTCGGATATGGCGAGCGTAATGGGTGCGTACCCGATCGACCGGCGTGCTCCCGTGCTATCCCGTCAAGATCTAGCTACGCTGAGTGCGCACTCCCCGATTCGTACGGTGATCCCGTCGGATACGAAGGAGCCCGGATTGCCTGACTCTCACGCCCTCGCCTCGTCCGACGCCTCACAGGCGGTCGCGGTCGTGCTCGCCACCACCGAGGCGTCCGGCCTGCGGTGTTCCGGCGGGACCCTCCTCGACAGGCTGACCGGCCAGCTCGCCACGCTTCCCGTACGGGACGTGCACGTGGTGGCCCGTTCCAGCGACATCATCCACGCGTCCGGCGGCACCCACATGATCGGGGCCGAGGGGTCGAGGGGGCTCGCCGACGACCTGCGCAGGATCGCGAAGGTGGCCCGCTCGTCCATCGGCCCGGTGCTGGTGGTCACCGGTGACCTGGTGGCGCACACCGAGGCGCTGGCCATGCTCGTGGAGCACCCGGCCCGCGACACCGCCGCGCTGGTGAGCGAGGGGGACCGGGTGGACGAGGCCCCGGGGCCGACGCGCCCGCCGGTCAGGACCGACGGCAGGTCCGTGGTGACCGCGGGCACCTCCTTCCACGAGGTCGGCGAGAGCAACGGCACCTTCAGGGGCGCGCTCCAGATCGGCGTGTCCGACCTCGCGGGCTTCGCCGAGACCGTCGAGACGCTCGCCGAGCTCGCCGAGGCGGGCGCCTTCGGGACGATGGACGGCGGCGAGGCTCCCGGCCTGCTCCTGGTCGGCCTGGTCCGCTCCGGCGCGCAGGTGCGCGCGGCCAGGCTCGGCCGTCTGCACGCCGACCGGATGGCCGGGCAGGCGGAGGCCGACGTGGCCGTGCCCCGGCTGGCCGAGGTCGACGAGAACGAGGCCCGGCTGGACGCCGCGGTCAAGACCAACGACGGCTTCTTCGCCACGTACGGCGTGAGCTCCTGGTCCAGGCACGTCGTGAAGGCGGTCGCCGCGCTCGGCCTGACACCGAACGCGGTCACCGGCATCTCCGTCGGCTTCGCCATGCTCGCCGCGATCTGGTTCTCCGTGGGCACCCGGCCCGGCCTGGTCGCCGGGGCGGTCCTGCTCTACCTGTCGTTCGTGTTCGACTGCGTCGACGGCCAGCTCGCCCGCTACACCAGGACCTTCTCACCGCTCGGGGCGTGGCTGGACGCCACCTTCGACCGCGTCAAGGAGTACGCCGTCTACCTGGGCCTCGCCATCGGGTACGCGGCCGGGCTGGACGTCGCGGGCGGCGGCCCGGACGGCATCTGGGCGCTGGCGGTGTCCGCGATGATCCTGCAGATGCTCCGTCACATGATCGACTTCTCGTACGCGGGGGCGCGTGCCGACGCGAGCCGGGTGGGCGCGGCCTGGGCCAGGGCGGGTTCGCTGGCCGACCCGGCCGGTGAGGCGAGGCGGTCGGTGGCGCCGCGGTGGCCGGAGCGGCGGGCCGCGTTCGCGGGTGCCGACGCGGGGCGGACACCGGGCGCGGGCGAGAGCGGAGGCGGGGGAGCCGGCGCACCGGTCGCCGGTGCCGGAGGCGAGAGGGCTGGACCCGGGGGCGAGCGGACGACGGGTGCCGGAAGCGGGCAGGCGGGCTTCCCGGAGCAGGCGGGCTTCCCGGCGAGGACGGACTCCTCGGGCGGGGCGGGCTTCCCAGGGAGGACGGACTCCGCGGGCAGGACGGACCTCGCGGGCAGGACGGACTTCCCGGGCGGGGCGGCCACCGGTGACGGCGCCGGGCCCGGGGCGGGCAACGCGGTCGTGCGGCTCTCGCGGGCGATGGAGAAGGCGTCGCCCACGCGCTGGTTCAAGAAGATCATCGTGTTGCCCATCGGGGAGCGGATGGCCCTGATCGCGGTGACCGCCGCCCTCTTCAACGCGCGGGTGACCTTCGTCGCGCTGCTGCTCTGGGGCGGGATCGCCGCCCTCTACATCCTCTTCGGCCGGACGGGCAGGTCGCTCAGCCGATGAGTGGGGCGGCGGGGTCCGTGACGGCGGGGCGATGGGATCCGTGACGGCGGGGCGGCGGGGTCCGTGACGGGCGGGACGGACGGCCCGGAGCGGCGGGGCCGTGACCGGCGAGACGAACGCCTCGGAGCGGCAGGGACCTGCGATCGGTGAGACGAACGCCCCGGGTGGCAGGGGCCGCGATCGGAAAGACGAACGACCCGGAGCGGCCCGGAGCGCGGGGTCGGTGACCGGCGGGACGGATCTCCCGCCGGGCGAGTGGGAGAACAGGTGCGATCATGATTTCTGTGCATATGGCGCCGGTGCCGCGGAGTGCCGTGGTCGCCTACCGGGACGACGGGGTGCTGTCGAGGGGTATGGGCGCCCTGGTGGCCGGGCAACTCCCGCCGCTGCCGCCCGCGATCGTCGGGATGTTCGTGACCGGGGTGCTGCTGATGGTCGGCGTGGCCGGCACCGACGGGCCGGCGGTGTTCGCCCCCGCGGTGGCGCTGCTGCTGGCCGGTCTCGGAAGCTCGCACCCGCACGACGGCCGGCTCGACTGGCTGGTGCCGCCGGTCTTGCGCCTCACCGAGTACGGCTTCGTGGCCTCGGTGGGCTTCGCGCACGACGTGCCGCCATGGCTGATCTTCATGCTGCTCGGCGCGATGGCCTTCCACCACTACGACGTCGTCTACCGGCTGAGGCAGCGGGTCTACCCGCCGTCCTGGCTGGCCACATCCGGCCTCGGCTGGGACGGCCGCATGCTGCTGATCGCCCTCGGCGGGCTCGCCGGGCAGGTCACGCTGGTGTTCGCCCTGCTCGCGCTCTACCTGTGGTGCCTTTTCTCCTGGGAGAGCGTCACCTGCTGGCTGGCCGCCCCGAGGGTCGGGGTGGACGCGGCCGACCTCGGCGCACACGATTGAGAACGTCCGGCGAACCCTCGATCGGAGGTACCGGGCGTGGGCCCCTGGCTTCAGCCATGGGGATAAGCCCGGCGCGACAGGGGGCGTGCTCTGTCCTGATGAGAGTTCTCCATGATGGGTCATCGAATCTTTGAGCGGTAGGTCGCTCTCTTCTGCATACTGACTCAGTGTGACCGTGACGCTCCGGACGATCAGCGTCAGCGCCTTCCGGTGTGCGTTGCACGTGGTGTGGTGCCCCAAGTAGCGGTGGCGGGTTCTGGGTGGTCGGATCGAAGAACGGCTCAAAAAGTTGATCCGTAAGGTGATCGAGGAGAAGGGGGCGTGACCGGTGGAGTTCGACGTCATGCCCGACCACGATCACCTGCTGGTTGAGGTGGACCTCCGGTTCGGGATCCACAAGCTGGTCAAGGCCGTCAAAGGCCGTACCTCTCGCCTGCTGAGCGAAGAATTTTCGACGCTGAGGTCGAAGTCGTCGGCCTTGTGGGCGAACTCTTCCTTCGTGGCGAGCGTGGGTGGTGCGCCCCCAGAGGTGGTCACGCGCTACGTCGAGAACCAGTGATCGCCTATGCTTACCGGACGCAAGTACCGCCTGGAATTCACCGCCGAACAGGGTGAATTCGCCGAACGCATCGGCGGGGCGTGCCGGTCGGTGTGGAACACCGCGCTGGAACAGCGCCGGATCCACCGTCAGCGCGGGGGGTGGATCGGCTACCACGACCAGGCCCGCCAAGTGGCTGAGGCGAAAGCGGAGTTCCCATGGCTGGCCGAGGTGCCCGGTCACTGTCTGCAGCAGGCGTTGATCGACCTGGATCAGGCGTGTGCCATGCACGGCACGTGGAAGGTCCACTGGAAGTCGAAGGCCGCCAACCCGCCGAGTTTGCCGGTTTCCCGAGGGCGGGAAAATCACGGTCGAGCGGCTCAACCGGCGCTGGGCGCGGGTGAAGCTGCCCAAACTCGGCTGGGTCCGCTTGCGTATCACCCGCCCGCTCGGCGGGAAGGTCAAGAACGCCACCGTCAGTCGGGACGGCGAGCACTGGTACGTCAGCTTTCTCGTCGAGGACGCGCTCCCCCCGCCTGAGCGGCACGCCGACCCCGGCAGCGCCGTGGGGATCGACCTGGGCGTGGTCAAGGTCGTGACCCGCTCCGACGGCCGCTTCCACCACCAGGTGTTCGCCCGTGATCGGGAGGTCGAGCATGCCAAGAAGCTTCAGCGGGACTTCGCCCGGACCACGAAGAGATCGGCCCGGCGCAAGAAAGCCGCCGCGCGGGTCGCCGGCATGGCGCGGAGGGTTCGCAGACGCCGGGAGGACTTCGCCGCCAAGACCGCCCATATTCTGGCCACGGGTTTTGAGTTGGTCGTGTTCGAGGCACTCAAGACCAGGAACATGACCGCCGGGGCCGAACCCAGACCAGACCCTGAGCGGCCGGGCGCGTTCCTGCCGAACGGGGCTGCCGCCAAGGCCGGACTGAACCGGTCCATCTTGGACAAGGGCTGGTACCGGATCGAGGTGGCCACCCGTAGCAGGGCCCGGTATACGGGCACTCATGTGATCACTGTCAATCCGGCGTACACGAGTCAGACGTGCGACGTGTGCAAGGTGGTGGATCGGAAGTCCCGCGAGAGCCAAGCGGTCTTTCGGTGCACCTCTTGCGGACACACAGCACACGCCGACGTGAACGCCGCCAAGAACATACTCACCGCCGGGAGGGCGGAGTTCGCACAGCCCAGACCGGGTGTGCGAGCTGGGGCGCGCAAACCACGCAACCGCGTGGGCCGCAAGGCCAACCGCCAAGCAACAGCAGCGCAGACCACCGCAACAGCGGCGTCCAGGCTGGCTGAAATCCCCCGGCTTTAGCCATGGAGAGCACTTCAATACACGATCAGGGCCTGAAGGCAACTAATCTTTGGGGCCTAGGAGTGCCCGCCGGGAGGCTCTCACCCGAATGAGGAGTGCACGTTGCTGGGAATGGTGCTGGCCGCCGGGGCCGGACGACGCCTGCGGCCGTACACGGACACGCTGCCCAAGGCGCTCGTGCCGGTCGACGGCGACACCACGATCATGGACATCTCGCTGCGCAACCTCGCGGCGGCCGATCTCCGTGACGTCGTGGTCATCGTCGGCTACCAGGCGCAGGCGGTACACGAGCGCAAGGCCGAGCTGGAGCGGCGGCACGGCGTGAAGCTCACCCTCGTGCACAACGACAAGGCCGAGGAGTGGAACAACGCCTACTCCCTGTGGTGCGCGCGAGACTACTTCGACCAGGGCGTGCTCCTGGTCAACGGCGACACGGTGCACCCCGTCTCGGTGGAGGAGACGCTGCTCTCCGCGCCGGCGACCACCGACATCCTGCTCGCGGTCGACGACGTCAAGAAGCTCGCCGACGAGGAGATGAAGGTCACCCTCGACGGCGACCGCCACCTGCGGCTGATCACCAAGCTGATGGACCCGGCCGGCGCCGCCGGTGAGTACATCGGCGCCACGCTCATCCGCCCCGGCATCGGCGACCGTCTCGCCGACGCCCTCCAGGCCACCTTCGAGCGCGACCCGCAGCTCTACTACGAGGACGGCTACCAGGAGCTCGTCGCCCGCGGTGAGAAGATCGCCGTCGCTCCGATCGGCGACGTCCCGTGGGTCGAGGTAGACAACCACGACGACCTCGCCAAGGCGCGGGAGATCGCGTGCCGATACTAGCCAGGATGCTCCCGGCCCCCCTGTCGATGGAGGTGCGCCGGGGCGCCGTCGCCCAGCTGGGCTCGTTGCTGGCCGACAGCAGGGTGGCGACCTCGGGGCGGGTGGCGGTGGCCGTGGGCGCGGGCCAGGGAGACAGGATCGCCTCGGTGATCACTCCCTCGCTCGGCGAGGCCCAGGTCTTCCGGGTGCCCGACGGCTCGGTCGACGCGGCGATCTCGCTCGGCGCCGACCTGCGCAAGGGCGCGTACGAGGCGGTCGTGGGCATCGGCGGCGGCAAGACCATCGACGTGACCAAGTACGCCGCGTCGCTGGCCGGGATCCCGATGGTGGCGGTGGCCACCAACCTGTCGCACGACGGGATCTGCTCGCCGGTGGCGTCGCTGACGCACGACGGCGGCAAGGGCTCCTTCGGCGTGCCCATGCCGCTGGCCATCATGGTGGATCTCGATTTCGTCCACGACGCGCCCGCCTCGCTGGTCCGATCCGGGGTCGGCGACGTGGTCAGCAACCTCTCCGCGATCGAGGACTGGCAGCTCGGCGCGAGCGAGCGCGGGGAGCCGATCGACGGCCTGGCCTGCGCGATGTCCCGGACCTCGGCGGAGGCGGTGATCGGCAGGTCCGACTCGATCGAGTCCGACGCGTTCCTCACCGTGCTGGCCGAGGCGCTCATCCTGTCGGGCATGTCGATGGTGGTCGCCGGCTCCTCACGTCCATCGAGTGGCGGAGACCATGAGATCCTGCATGCCGTGGATCAGCTTTTTCCCGGCACCTCCAATCACGGCGAGCTCGCCGGGATAGGTGCCGCATTCTGTTTCTTCCTCCGCGAGGACTCACGGAGGCTCAACCAGGTCGTCGACTGCCTGCGCGGGCACGAGCTGCCGGTCACCCCCGTCGACGTGGGGTTGTCCCCGGCCCAGTTCACCGAGGCGGTCATGCTGGCCCCGGCCACACGCCCCGGCCGCTACACGATCCTCGAGCACCTGCGTCTGTCGGAGCCGGAGATTCACGATCGGGTGGAGGATTATGTCCGGGCCGTCGGTCGCTGAGCTCCGTGCGGTGGCCCAGCCGCACTCGACCATGGACCGCAACAGCGGCGAGCACTGGGCCGGTGCTCTCTACATGCGCAAGCTGTCGATCTACGTCACCTGGTTCCTCGCCAAGACGCCGATCAGCCCCAACCAGACCACCTGGCTGATGATCCTCACCGGCCTGCTGGCCGGAGCCGTGCTCGCGCTGCCCGGACTCTGGGCGGCGGTCCTCGCGGCCCTGCTGGTCCAGCTCTACCTGCTGCTCGACTGCTCCGACGGCGAGCTGGCCCGCTGGACCGGCCGCACCTCCATCACCGGCGTCTACCTCGACCGGGTCGGCCACTACTTCGCCGAGGCGGCCATCCTCATCGGGCTGGGCTTCCGGGCGTCGGAGATCCTGCCCGACTGGTACACCGTGGTCGGGTTCGCCGCCGCGCTCGGCGCCATCCTGATCAAGGCGGAGACCGACCTGGTCGACGTGGCCCGAGCGCGCTCCGGGCTGGTCGCGGCGACCGAGGCCTCGGCCGAGCACTTCCGGTCGCGCGGGCTGGGCATGGCGCGCAGGGCGGCCGCGGCGCTGAAGTTCCACCGGATCGTGCAGGCGGTCGAGCTGTCCCTCCTCATCGTGGTCGCCGCGATCTGGGACGCGATCAACGGCGGTCTGGCGGCGACGAGGATCCTCGTGGTGGCCTGCGTGGTCGTCGCCGTGCTGCAGATGATCCTGCATCTGATCAGCATTCTGGCGTCCAGGCGGCTCTCATGAGGAACCGGATGGCGTCCGGGCGCGTCGTAAGTGCGAACACCCCGCTGTTTGGCAGGTGTTCGCCAGCGGTTCCGATACGCTTGTCCCCCGGTATGCCAGGAAACTCCAGCCCCGCCAGAATTCCCGACCCAGCAGACTCGGTGATCATGAAAGTATGCTCCGTACGTGCTCGCGACGCGTCAGGACGATGACCCGTTGAAGATCTCGTGCGTCATCCTCACCATGGGCAACCGGGTCCCCGAGCTGGACCGGGCGGTCGAGTCCGCGCTGAACCAGGTCGACGGTGACGTCGAGGTCGTCATCGTCGGCAACGGCACGGACGTCCCCGAGCTGTCGGCCGCCGTGCCCTCCGGCTCCTCGGCCTCGATCAGGAGCGTGCGGCTGAACCACAACGCGGGCATCCCCGCGGGCCGCAACCGCGGCGTCGAGGAGTGCTCGGGCGACGTCGTCCTCTTCCTCGACGACGACGGCTGGTACGCCGACATGGGGCTCGTCTCCCACCTGCGGGAGCGCTTCTCCACCGAGCACGACCTCGCGGTCGTCTCCTTCAGGGTGAAGGACCCCGACGGCGGCATCGGCCAGCGCCGTCACGTGCCCCGCCTGCGCGCGGGCGACCCCGAGCGGTCCTCCCCGGTCACCACCTTCCTGGGCGGCGCGTGCGCCATCCGCCGCTCGGCCTTCCTCCAGGTCGGCGGTCTGCCCGAGCGTTTCTTCTACGCCCACGAGGAGACCGACCTGGCGTGGAGGCTCCTCGGCGAGGGCTACCGCATCGAGTACGACGCCAAGACGGTCATGTACCACCCGCAGGTCCCCCCGACCCGGCACACCGACTTCTACCGCCTCAACGCCCGCAACCGGGTCTGGCTCGCCCGCCGCAACCTTCCCTGGGTGCTGGCCGGACTCTACCTCCTCAACTGGATCGTGCTCACCCTGGTCCGCGAGCGCTCCAGGCCGGCTCTGCGCGCCTGGTTCAAGGGCTTCACCGAGGGGCTCCGCGAGCCCGCCGGCGAGCGCCGTCCCATGGGATGGAAGACCGCCTGGCGGATGCTCCGCCTCGGCCGCCCGCCGATCGTCTGACCCCCGATCCACGGTGGACGTCTACACACTGGGCGAGGCGTTCGGCGTCGTCACCAGCGGCCGGATCCGCCACGAGCACGAGGCCAGGCTGGACGTCGCCGGGGCCGAGTTCACCGTCGCGGTCGGGTTGTCCAGGCTCGGACACCGGGTGGGCTGGCTGGGCAAGGTCGGCGGCGACGAGCTGGGGGCGAGGATCCTCACCGCGCTGCGCGGCGAGGGCGTGGACGTCTCCGACGCCCGGGTGGACGAGGCGTCCCCGACCGGGATCCTCCTGAAGGAGTCGAGGCTCGGCCAGGCCTCCAGGGTCACGTACTACCGCACCGGCGTCAGGCTCGCCCAGGGGAACGTTCCGGTGGACCGGATCGCGGCCTCCCGCGTCCTGCACGTCAGCGGGATCACCGCCGCGCTGAGCGCGCGCGACGCCATGCACGCCGCCGTACGGGCCGCGCGGACCGCCGGGGTCGCGGTCTCGGTGGCGATCGACTACCACGACCAGCTCTGGCCCGACCTGCGCGAGGCCGAGGAGGTCCTCAGCGTGCTAGCCTGCTCTGCCGACGTGCTGTTCGTCCGGCAGACCGAGCTGGACCTGGTCAAGCCCGCGCTCACCGGGGACCGCGAGGTCATCGTGACCCGCGGCGCCCGGGGGGCGAGCGTGCGGGTCGACGGTGTCCGCCACGACGCCGCCAGCCTCTCCACGCCCGTGGTCGACCCCAACGGCTCCGGGGACGCCTTCGTCGCGGGCTATCTCAGCGCGCTGCTGGAAGGTCTCCATCCGGCCGACCGGCTGCGCCGGGGCGGGCTGCTCGCGGCCTTCGCCTCGTCGGGGCCCAGCGACTGGCAGGGCCTGCCGACGAGGGCCGAGCTGCCCCTCCTGGAGCTCGACGGCTGATCCCGTACGGGGCCGTCAGGGTTCCTTGGCCTCGCCGAACGACATGGCCAGGTGGGAGATCGTGCTCGTCACCAGGGCGCGCTTGGGCAGGCCGAGCTCGCTCAGCTCCCTGGCGATCGGATGGTTGCCCAGGCGGATGAGAGCGCCGCCGGGACGCGCGCGGATGCCCCGGGGGGTGAGCGACCAGGGGATGCGGCGGGTGACGCCGTCCCGGTGGCTGTAGGCGTCGAGGGCGGTCACCATGCCGGTGCCCGGCACCGGGACGCCGGGTTTGATCAGCAGGTCCAGCACCAGGCGGCCGTCCTTGCGGACGATGCACCGCTTGTAGGGGGAGGACATGCGCAGGTCGATGTCGGCGAGCTCCTTGGGAAAGCCCCAGATGGCGCGGCCCGCCTCCAGGGTGAAGCCCTGGTCGACCGGGAGCCAGTGGACGAACGCCCCGGCGCCGGTGCGGCGCAGCTCGGCCAGGTTCGCGCGCAGCCCCCCGCCTGGGACGTGGCCCGAGCCGGGGGGCCTGGCCAGGAAGGCGACGCCGAACTCGTGGTAGCGGTCGAGGTCGCTGTCGAGATAGTCGGCGAACACCAGCGTGCACAGGGCCTTGCGGGGCAGCACCTCGGCGACGTCCAGATGCGAGTAGGCGATCACCGCCCGTGCGGCGTCCGCCCTGACCAGGTAGGACGCGCTACAGACCATGACGTCGCGGACGCGGACCGGCATGGTGACCTCGCGCCCCTGGATCAGATGGCGTGCCATGCCTCCAGTACACCAATCTCCAGGCCGGACGTCACTGGTTTGCCGGCCCATTCCTCCAGCCGTCCGACGAACGCGCCCGCGTGGTCCGGCCAGTTGTGACGGGCGAGGGCCTCGGCGTGGCCGCGCCCGCCCATCGCGGCGGCCCCTTCGGGGTCGTCCCGCAACGCCAGCACCACGCGTACCGCCGCCCGCGCGTCCCCGAAGGGGACGACGACGCCGCACCCGACCCGCTCGACCATGGACGCCGCGGCGGGCAGGGGGGTGGTGACCACCGGGACGCCCCGGGACATGTAGTCGATGATCTTGGCTGGTACGGGCCGGGGGCCGGGCGCGTCGTGCGGGAGCGACAGGCCGGCGATCGCCCCCTCGGCCATCCGCATCGCGTGCCGGTTGGGCACGTAGCCGTACCAGTCGAGCAGGCCCTCCCGCTGCGCGTCCCGCAGCAGCGGCCTGATCCGGACGTCGGCGGAGCCGATCAGGTCGAGCCTGATCCCGTACGGGAGCAGCAGCCGGGCCGTTTCCACCAGCTCGGCCACGCCTCCGGCCTCGGAGAGGTGGCCGACGTGGACCACCCGGTTCCGGCCGGGCGGCGCGGGCGGCACCGAGGGCACGTAGGCGGCGTTGGGCACGACCGGGTGGGGGCCGGAGAACCGCTCCCGGTAGGAGTCCTCGGCCAGGATCAGGTGCAGGCGGTGCTCCGCGCGGGCCTCGACCCGGCGTACCAGCGCGGGCAGGGCCCGGCGCAGGTGGCCGGGGAGGCCGGTGGTCGCGCCCCAGGCGGTCCCGGCGTCCCCGCGCACGTCCCAGACGGTGACGGGACGGCGCCTGGGCAGGCGGAACAGCAGCTCCATGTCGTGTACGACCAGCAGGTCGGCGCCCTCCACCCCGCGCTTGAGGGCCCCTCGGGCGGCCTTCAGCGCCCGCCTGCGACGCCCGGCGGTCGCCCGGGGCACGTCGATCGCCCGGATCCCGGGATCCGGGGTGACGTTGCAGTCGGTGAAAGGGGCGACGTAGGTGATCTCATGCCCGGCGTCGAGGAGCGACCGGATCTGCCGATGCATGATCCGGGCGTCCTCTGGGTGATGAGCGATTGTCGCGACGCATACCCGCATATCCCGATGCTGAGCGTTCGTTCCGTCATCACCGGATGTGTGGGGTTAATTACCGGGTAACTGACGCTGAACTCTCCTTGGCGGCGGGCGTGGCGTCGGCCGGTGCGGTGGTAGCGGTGGTGGCGGTGGTGGCAGTGGTGGCGGCGGGAGGGGACGGGCGGCGGTAGAGCCACACCAGGCGGGGTTCGAGCATCCACTTGAAGAGCTTGCGGGTCTCCGGCAGGCACAGCACGATGGCGAGGGCGAGCGAGCTGCACGCGATCGCCGCCACGCCCAGCGGGCCGTACAGCCAGGGGAAGCTCAGCCAGCCCTGGTCCTTGGCGATGACCACCACGACGCCGTGGAGCAGGTAGGCGTACAGGGTGCGGGTGCCGAGGTCGGAGAACCAGGTCTCGCCCCGGGGCACCAGCGCGAGCACCGCGACCGTCATGACCAGCGCCGCGATCAGCACGGCGCCGCGCACGCCGAAGCCCAGCCACCAGGACATGTCCATGGCCTTGAAGCTGTAGCGGAAGTAGATCGGGTCGAGCGGGACGCGGGGCGCGATGACGATCGCCACCCCGGCGGCGCCGACGAGGACGACCGCTGAGGTGATCTTGACCCAGAGGGGCTTGAGCAGGTCGAAGTGCTCCGGCTTGAGCAGCAGGCCGAGCACGTAGAACGGCAGCAGGCCGAAGAAGCGGTCGATGCTGAAGTCGCCGGAGATCTCCGAGAAGCCCGCGGCCATGTAGATGACCACCGCGACCAGCAGCGGCTGCCGCATCCGCGTCCAGATGGGCGTGGAGATCCGCCAGAGGACCAGGGCCAGCAGATACCAGTTCAGCCAGGCCGGGTCAATTATCGTCAGCGTCCACTTCTGGCCAAGCCCGTAGCGGAGCAGCGCGTAGCCGATCTCCACGACCACGTACGGGATGAGCAGGGTGTCGACCAGCTTGTTGATCTTCGCGTTGGAGTTCCAGAAGTTGCGGCCCAGGTAGCCGCTGATCAGCACGAACGCCGGCATGTGGAACATGTAGATGAACAGGTACGCGGACTCCGCCGAGTGCGCCTTCAGGGTGGGGACCAGCGAGTGGCCCGTCACCACCAGGGCGATCAGGACGAACTTCACGTTGTCGAGGTAGGGCTCGCGCTTCTTCTTGGCCGGAGGGGCCGGGGTCTCCTCCTCGGCGACCGTCTCGCGCTCGCGCTCCGCCCGCAGCTCCTGCTCGGCCTGCGGGCCCTGGCTCCAGAACGAGGGCTCGCTCTCCCGGTTGGTGTTCTCCCAGTAGGAGAAGGGCCGCTCACCGGCCGGCCGGGGCTCCTGCCGGGGTCGCGGGGCGGACGGCGGTCGTACCGGGTCGGGGAACCGTACGGGAGCCTGGGGCTCGCCGGGCAGCCGGGGGCGGCCGGGAAGCTGGGAGTCTCCGGGGACGCCGGGCTGTGCCGGGGCGGGCGCCTGGCCGGGAGCCTGAGGGCGCGCGGCTCCCCCCGGCGGGGGGACGCGCGGCGGCGTGGGCGGCGGAGCCCAGTCGGGCCGGGGGATCGGCACCTGGGGGGCGCCCTGCGGGGGAGTGGGGCCGTCCTGCGCCCACGACGGCATCGGCGAGGGGGAATCCTCCCACGCCCGCGATGTCGAGGGTGAGGAGCCCTCCTGTGCGCGCGGCGGCACCCGGGGGGAGGGGTCCTCCCGGGTGCGCGGCGGCACCGGGAGATCCTCCTGGGCCCACGACGCCTGCGCCCACGATGACTCCTGCGCCCACGCCGGCCCGTCATGGGACCACGTGGGCTCCTCGCGGATCCACGACGGCTCCTGGGGGACCGGCTCGGACGCCAGGGGCTTGGACAGGTCGAGCGGGTCGTGGGAGCCGTGAGGACCGTCGGTGTGGGGCTCGCGGTACGCCGGGTAGCCTCCCCATTCGGTGACCTCGCCGGGGCTCTCCTCCCAGCCGTCCCCGGCGTCGCGCCGGGACGCCCTGCCGGAGGCGGCCGGACCCGGGGTCGGCGGCTCGGGCCACGAGGGCTGGGAGCCGCCGGGTGCCTGCGCGTGACCGGGCGCGGGCCACGGGGCGGACCTCCGGCCCTGCCCGCCGGTGGACCCACCGGAGCCGGGGTCGGAGCCGCCGTCGTCCTGGGGGGCCGGCACCTGGAAGGATCGGATGTCGCTCACGAGGGGAAGGCTCAGCTATCTGTCGGAGACCGGGGGGCAGTCGGGCAGACCGGCGGGGCGCCCGGGGGACGGGCCGGGGGTGCGGGCGGGCGTTCGCCTCGCGGCCTTGAACAACCCTAAACCGACTGTGCGCCCTCTGTCGCACACGCGCACTCTGATTCGGGCGGTTCTCGGGTAATCGTGACTGTCCATATCCCGGTGAGCGGCCGGTTCCCGTCGCCTCCGGGAGTGGGGGCTCCCCGCCCCCGGGCACGATGTCCGGTTCGTCGTGCCGGGGGTCAGGTGCAGGGGTTGGTCTTGCTGTCGACGACCTTGTCCGTGAGGGCGTCGGGGATCTTCGGGAGGGCGCGGACGCCCGGCCAGTCGGCGCCGATGATCAGCTGGATGACCGGCCCGGCCGGGGCCTTGCCCCCCGGGGTGGGCGGGGGCGCCACGGACGGGACGTACTTCTCGGTGGTGACCGGCTTGATCTTGCCCGCGACCGGGACGCGCTTGTCGCTGGAGAGCCTGGCGGCCAGCGCGTCGCCGTACGAGAGGCCGTCGGCGGCGTCCTTCTTGGCGTAGCGGATCGTGGTGGTGGGCACGTTGCCGGTCGCCGGGCGGGCGTTGCCGACGTGGGTGACCACGAAGCCCTGGTCGGCCAGCTCGGCGGCGACCTCCCTCGCCCTGTTCGGGGTGTCCGTGCCGTTGAAGACCTGGACCCTGACCTGCTCGCGCTTGACGGCGGGCTTGGCCTTGGGGTCCGGGGGCGGGGTGACCTCGGTGTCGCTCTTGATCGCGGCGAACAGCTGGTTCGCGTACGGCTGCACCCAGGCGACCCGGTTGGGGTCGTCGGGGTGGGGGCCCCACGGGACGGTGATCAGCTTGACGCCGCCCGCGGTCAGCTTCTGGGCGCTCTGCCCGATCTGGAGCAGCGTGCCGGTGTCCTTGGCCAGTTCCTCGTCCATCCGGACGGACTTGGCGGCGGTGTTGATGAAGTTCAGCATCTTGGCGGGGTCGGTCAGCAGCTCGCTGCTGGTGGCCTTCTTCACCACCTGGCTGAGGAAGACCTGCTGGCGCTTGATGCGGCCGATGTCGCTGCCGTCGCCGTAGCCGCGCAGCCGGACGTAGCCCAGCGCCTTCTCGCCCGCCAGGAGGTGCCAGCCCGCCGAGAGGGTGAGCTTGGCCTTCTTGTCGTCGACCGGCTTGGTCAGGCAGACCCTGACGCCGCCGAGGGCGTCCACGATGTTCTTGAAACCGGTGAAGTCGACCTCGACGAAGTGGTCGATGCGGATGTCGGTGAGCGCCTCGATCGTGGTGATCGTGCAGGTGATGCCGCCCTCGTTGTAGGCGGCGTTGATCATCTCGGTGCGGGCCGCCACCGGTGCGCCCGTCTCGGACTTGCAGGCGGGCATGTCGACCACCGAGTCGCGGGGGAAGCTGACGAACGTCGCCTTGTCGCGGTCGGGGGCGATGTGCATGAGGATGATCGTGTCGGTGCGCTTGCCCGCGTTCGCCATCTTCTGGCCGTACTTGAGGTTGTCGCCCTCGCGGGTGTCGGAGCCCACGATCAGCACGTTGAGGGCGCCCTTGACGGCCGCGGGCCGGTCGTTGCCGAGCTTGTCGTCGATCTTGAGGCCGCTGATGTTGCCGACCGTGTTGCGGTAGACCCCGTAGCCGCCCAGGGTGCCGAGTATCAGCAGGCCGGTCGCCGCGATGCCGGCCCAGGCGCCGACGGTGAGCCGTCCCTGCTTGCGGCCCCTGCCCCTCGGCGCCGCTTCTTCGGGCTGTGTCGGGAGGTCTCTCGGAGAGATCTCCGGGGGAGGGCCCTCCCCTCCCGCGCGCCGCGCGCCCCGGCGACCGGGGGAGGTCGGTTCGCTCCGGCGGTCTCTGACGGCCGCCTGCCGGTGGTCGCTCATGCGATCCTCCCGCTAGGCGGCGTCGTCCGGTGCCCGTGCTCGATCATCGAGCCCATAGGGTAGATCACGAGGTGCGCGCCAGGAGTCGTGATGATGCGAACTTGGCCAAGACCGCCCCCTGACACCGCCATGTTGGATCCGGCGGCCAGCATACTCAAATCCGGACATTAGTAGGAATGTTACTGAAATTAGGTTTACGAACGGCAAGTGCCGCCGCGAGGCAGGCGGCGGGCACGGCCGGCAGGACGTACCGGTAGTCGAACTCCGCCACCGCCGCCGGCATCACCAGCAGCACCACCGCCACCGACCAGGGCAGCGCCCACGCCGTGGAGTCCGGGCGAAAGCGCCGGACGCACGCCGCCGCGGGCGGTAGCAGCAGGATCACCAGGACCGCCGCGCCAGGCAGTCCGGCGATTCCCTGATAGGTACGGATCCAGCCCGCGTACGGTTCGACGATCCGGGTGGAGATCGGGCCCCGCTCGTAGCGCTTCGCGGCCTCGGCGCCCACGGTCGCCGGATAGCGCCCCGGCGGCGCGGGCGGTGTCGCGGGGAACTGGTAGTAGTCGTAGATCTCCTGGTCCGGGTATATCGGGCGGCCCACGGTGAACGAGCGGGCCAGCTCCGAGGTGACCGAGCCGAGATAGTCCAGCGGCTGGCTCATGATCGCCAGCGACGCGAACCGCCCGGCCAGCGTGTCGTTCGTCCTGGTGAAGGTGATGCCGGGCAGTTTGACCAGCGGCGAGTCCTGCGCCCAGACGTACTCCTGCGCGGGGGGCCGCCGCGCCGCCGGGCGGGGGTCGCAGAGCACGGCCAGGTCGGGCGGCGGGCGCATCACGCCGCAGTCGGCGAAGGTCATCGTCTTGCCGTACAGGAAGACGCCGTTCGCGCCCACGATGCCGATCCGCTGGTACGTCGCGTAGAACCAGGCCCCGTACCCGACGACGGGCAACGTCGCGGCGGCGAGCAT
This sequence comes from Streptosporangium vulgare, assembly GCF_042428775.1. Lineage (NCBI taxonomy): Bacteria > Bacillati > Actinomycetota > Actinomycetes > Streptosporangiales > Streptosporangiaceae > Streptosporangium > Streptosporangium vulgare. Next base: position 86,439 of record NZ_JBHMBS010000003.1, read on the forward strand.
CACCCCCGCCGCGAGCACCCGGCCCCGCTCCCTGAAGATCAGCCAGGCCGCGAAGAGGGCCACCAGCGGCAGCCCGACGGTCCTGGTCAGCGTCGCCGCCGCGAGCAGCAGCCCGATCCCGCACGCCGAACGCCATCCGACGGACCCGCGCACGGCCAGGCAGGCGGCCGACATGACCAGGACCCCGAACAGGGTGTCGGAGACGAGCAGGTGCTCCAGCTGGATCTGGTAGGCGTCCAGGAGGGAGGGGACGGACGCGAGCGTGGCGGCCCAGCCGGGCGCCCGCAGCCGCCGCGCGGTGAGATAGACCAGCACGCCGACCAGCAGCCCGAGCAGGTGCTGGGCCAGCGCGACGACGGCGAACTCGTGGAACGGTTCGAGCAGTCGCATGAACATCGGGTACCCGGCGGGACGGACCAGGTCGGGCCGGGGCTTCAGGGCGGTGACGACGTAGGTGTAGGAGTCGGGGAACCACAGCGCGGGCCGGTAGCCCAGCATGGTGATCACCCGCAGCGCGATCCCCGCCGCCAGCACGACCAGGAACCAGCGGTGCTCCAGGAGCCGGTGACGACCCCGGAACCGGCGCTCCCGGAGCCCGCGGCCGCCCCCGGGCCCGCGGCGGTCAGGAAATTCGCGGTCACCCCGGAACCCGCGATACCGCCGCACCCACCCGATCACTCGTCCCCCTCCTCGCACGCTGCGCGTACGCTACCGGCTTCCACCTGCCTCCGCGCTCGCGCCGGACCCCGTGTCCGCGGCCCCGAACCCGGATCCGGGCCCGCCCGGGCACGGCGTGCCGGGGGCGGGCCGAAAGTGGCACTACGCTCGGTTCGCATCATGACCACCGGCTGGCTGGACCCTACGCGCAGGCCCTCGGCGGGCCGGGTGCTCGCCGTGGTCTCCGTCGTGCCCGCGCTCGTCCTGGCCGGCTGGCTGCTGGCCGGGCTGCCGCTGCTGCTGCTCGGCTGGTTCCGGCCGCTCGTCGCGGTCCCGCTGGGGCTGGCGGCCGTCGCGCTGCTGTGCCGGTACGGCCTGCGCCGCCTGCCGGAGACCGTCGAGGCGACCGCCTGGCAGGTAACCGGGGTGGTCGCCGCCGCCCTGGCCTCCGGGATCTTCAACGGCCTCCTCCACGGCGAGCAGCTGATCGTCCGCCGAGACCCCGCCACCTATGCCCAGTACGGCGTCTGGCTGGCCCGGCACGGCTCGCTGCCGATCCCCTTCCAGGAGCAGGCGTTCGGCGGCACCGACCCGGCGCTCCACTTCGACAGCGTGGGCTTCTACGCCTCCGGCGGCGCGGTCGTGCCGCAGTTCATGCCAGGGGCGCCGATGCTCCACGCGGTGGGCGCCTGGCTGGGTGACGTCGCGGGGCTGCTGCTGGTGCCGCCGGTGCTGGGTGCGGCGGCCGTGCTCGTCCTCGCGGGGGTCGTCGCCCGGCTCGTCGGGGCTCGCTGGGCGCCTCTCGCCGCGCTGGCCTTCGCCGTCTGCCTCCCGATCCTCTACACCTCGCGGACGACCTTCAGCGAGATCCCGTCCCTGGTCCTGCTCTTCGGTGGTCTCGCCCTGCTGTACGACGCCGAGGCCAGGCTCCGTCCCGGCGCCGTCGGCGCCGGTCACCCGCCGCCCATGTCCTCCGGCTCCGGCGTGTCCGGTGTGTCCGGTGTGAGGGCGGCGCGGGCGGGGGCGGCCCTGGCGGGGCTGGTGTTCGGGCTCGCCGTCCTGGTCAGGATCGACGGGTTGCGCGACGTGCTCCCCGTGCTCGGCTACGCCGGGCTGCTCATCGCCCTGAGCCGGGTGGGGGACCGCGACGGGGGGCGGCTGGGCGTGCCGCTGCTCGGCGGGCTGGCGGCGGGGGCCGGGCTGGGGCTGGCCGCCGCCTACCTGCTGTCCAGGCCGTACCTGAACTATCTGTCGGACTCGGTCGTCCCGCTGCTGGCCATCTGCGGCGCGGTCCTGGTCCTCACCGTGGCGGCTGCGGCGCTCGCCCCGCGGCTCGCGGGGCCGCTGCGGCGGGTGGCCGGTGTCCCGAGGCTGCCCGAGATCGCCGCCGGCCTGGTCGCGCTGGTCGCGGTGGCCTTCGCCGCCCGCCCGTGGCTGGAGACCGTGGTCCGGCGGCCCGTCACGCAGGACGACCGGGTGACCGCGGAGTTCATCAAGGGCGTCCAGCGGATCAACCGCCTGCCGCTCGACGGCACCCGGCTCTACTACGAGAACTCGGCGCACTGGGCGGTCTGGTACGTCGGGCTTCCCGTGGCGCTCCTGGCCGTCCTCGCCGCGGCCCTGCTCGTGCGCGGGCTGGTCAAGGGGAGGGCCCCCGGCTGGCTGCTGCCGCTCGCCGTGATCGGCTGGACCACGGTCACCACGCTCTACCGGCCCGGCATCACCCCCGACCACCCGTGGGCCGCCCGGCGGCTGGTCCCCGTCGTCATCCCCGGCCTGATCCTGCTCGCCGCCTGGGGCCTGCGCTGGGCGCGCGACAGGGCACGGAGGTCGGGATACGGCCAGGGCGTGCGCAAGGGCCTCGTCGCGGCCGGCGCGGTCCTCTTCCTCGTCCCCCCGGTGATCACCTCGGGGGGAACGGCGTTCAGCCCGGTCGACCGGGGCGAGCTCGCCGCGGTCGAGAACATGTGCGCGGCCCTCCCGCCGCGCGCCTCGGTGCTCGTCGTCGAGCGCGTCACCGCCGCCCGCTTCACCCAGGTCGTCCGGGGCGTCTGCGGCCTCCCGGCCGCCCGTCTCACGATCTATCACTCCGACGTCCCCAGGGCCTCCGACGTCGCCCGGCTGGCCGCCCGCGTCCGCGCCGCCGGACGCACCCCGGTCCTGCTCGCCGCCGAGTCCCGGCAGCTCTCCGGGTACGGCACCCCTGTCCACATCATGAACCTCCGCACCCGCCAGGACGACCGCTCCCTCGTCGACGCCCCCAACGGCACCTGGTCCCTGGCCGCCGACGTCTGGATGACCGTTCCACGTGCGAACACGGACACGTGAGGGACGGAGCCGATGAGTCGTCCTCCGGGGAACCGGAGCGCGGGTCGCGCGCCCTGCCGCGGGCCGGAGTTCGTCGTGCCCCGTCGGCATGGCGGGCACTGACGTCTGGATGACCTTCTCAGCGGACCGTTGCCGCTGTTCGGAGAGGGTTTTCTCTGAGATGTGGCCACTTTGAAGTTACGATTGCCACATGAGTGAGCCGTTGTCCGACGATCGTGGGGGTGACCGACTGCATGAACGTCGTGCTGGCGGCACGCTACGACACAGCGACGATCTTCACCTTGGACGAACGGCACTTCCGCGTGATCACTCCGCTCAACGGGGCGGACGCCTTCACTCTTCTGCCGGCTGACGCGAAACTTCCCTGAGACGTCGCCTCTTCCCGACAAACCGCTGTGTCGAGATCACTGTCTCGGGTGCGAACGGATGGTTGCAGGCGGGGCCCGGGAGACAGACGGCGTCCGGGCGGTGGAGGGCACGGGTGGGAAGTGAGCCGGTCCGGTGGGCGGTCCAAAGCCGTACCGGGAAGCCGTCCCGAGAAGGTGATGTGCGCTCGGGCCTCGTCCGGGCAGAGTATCCTCGCCCGTCGAGAGCATGCCCGAGAGCCCGAGAGTGGATCAGCCGTGGACGCAACGCCGTACGTGACCATCGTCCTGCCGTGTTACAACGAGCAGGACCACGTCATCGCCGAGGTCGAGCGCATCTGCGAGGCCATGGACCACAGCGGATACACCTACGAGCTCGTCGCGGTCGACGACTTCTCCACCGACGAGACCCTGGCCAGGTTGCAGGAGGCCGCCCCCCGCTTCCCGAACATGCGGATCAGGGCCTTCCACCGCAACGGCGGCTCCGGCACGGTGCGCAGGATCGGCACCCAGGAGGCGCGCGGCGAGATCGTCGTGTGGACCGACGCCGACATGACCTACCCGAACGAGCGCATCCCCGAGCTCATCCAGATCCTGGAGAAGGACCCGGCGATCGACCAGGTCGTGGGCGCGCGGACCAGCGAGGAGGGCTCGCACAAGTTCCTGCGGGTCCCGGCCAAGTGGTTCATCCGCAAGGTGGCCGAGCGGCTCGCCGGGCAGAAGATCCCCGACCTCAACAGCGGGCTGCGGGCGTTCCGCAAGTCGGTCGCGAAGCCCTATCTGAGGCTGCTGCCGCCCGGGTTCTCCTGCGTCACGACGATCACGCTGTCGTTCCTGTCGAACCAGCACGACGTCTACTACCTGCCGATCGGCTACAGCAAGCGGGCGGGCAAGTCCAAGTTCAGCTTCGTCTCCGACGCCTACCGCTACATCCTGCAGGTGCTGCGGATGGTCATGTACTTCAACCCGCTCAAGGTCCTCATGCCGCCCGCGCTCTGGCTGGTCGGCATCGGCCTGGTCAAGGGCGTCGTCGACATCGTCCGCTACGGGTTCTACCTGACCAGCAACACCATCGTGATCTTCCTGTCCGGCCTGCTCATCGGCTCGCTGGCGCTGCTGGCCGACCTCATCGTGCGCTCCAGGAGCGAGTAGTGCGGATCGCCGTCGTCGGGCCGACGTACCCCTACAAGGGCGGCGGGGCCGCGCACACCACCGAGCTCGCCCACCGGCTGCGGGCCGCCGGGCACGACGTGGTGATCGAGTCGTGGCGGGCGCAGTACCCCTCCTTCCTGTATCCGGGCAAGCAGACCGCCGACACGCCAGACGGCGAGCCGTTCCCGCACGTCCTGCGCGACCTCGACTGGCGCCGCCCCGACGGCTGGGTCCGCGCCGGGAGGCGGCTCAGGAGCGCCGACCTGGTCGTCCTCGCCGTCCTCAGCCCGGTGCAGGTCCCCCCCTACCTGGGCATCCTGTACGGCCTGCGCCGCCGGACCCGGGTCGTGGCGCTCTGCCACAACGTCCTGCCGCACGAGCGCAAGCCGTACGACACGCCGCTGATGAAGGCGCTGCTGCGCCGGGTGGACGCGGTGCTCGTCCACTCCGAGGGGCAGGCCGGCAAGGCCCGCGAGCTGGCGGCCGCGCCCGTGCGGGTGGCCGAGATGGCCCCGCACCTCCCGTCGGGGACCGAGCGCCGCGGCCCGGAGGAGGGCGTGCACCACAGGCTGCTGTTCTTCGGCCTCGTCCGGCCGTACAAGGGACTGGACCTGCTGCTCCGCGCGCTGCCCGAAGGGGTGTCGCTGCGGGTCGCCGGGGAGTTCTGGGGCGGTCTGGAGGAGACGACCAGGGCGCTCGTCACCGAGCTGGGGCTGGACGGGCGGGTGGAGCTGCGGCCGGGGTACGTGGCCTCGGCCGACGTGCCGGGGCTGTTCGCGGACGTGGACGCGCTGGTCCTGCCCTACCGGAGCGGGACGGCGAGCCAGCAGGTGTGGCTCGGCCACGAGCACGGGGTGCCGGTCGTCGCCAGCCGGGCGGGCACGCTCGGCGACCACGTCACCGACGGCGTGGACGGGCTGCTGGTCGAGCCGGGCTCGGTGGAGGGGCTGCGCGCCGCGCTGGCCGCGTTCTACCGGCCGGGCGAGCCCGAGCGGCTGCGCGCCGGGGTGAAGGCCGTCGATCCCGAGCCCTACTGGACCTCCTACGTCGAGACGCTGGTCTCGGACCCCGCGCGCTGACGGTCCGCGGGGCCGGAGAGGCGTCCCCACAGGAAGCCGATCCCGGCCCAGCTCAGGTCGGCCAGGGTGAACATCACCCGCGACACCACCGCGGCCACCAGCGCCCTGGGGGAGTCGAGAACCGGCGCAAGGGCGAGCACCAGCGCCCCCTCGCGGACGCCGATCCCGGCGGGGACGATCACCGTGACGATGCCCGTCGCCCAGGCCAGCGCGTAGGCGCCGACCGCCACCGGATAGAGGGAGGCGCCCGAGGCGCCCAGGTCGGCCATCGGCAGCAGCAGGTGGGGGCCGTACACCAGCCAGCCGGTGACCGTGAGGGCGACCGCGACGAGCACGGCCCTGCCGCCGAGCAGCCGGCCCTGGCCGAGGGGCTCCTGGCGGGCGACCCGCAGGGCCAGGTTGAGCCCGAAGGTGAGCACCGCCGGGTGCAGGCAGACGGCGATGACGGGGATCAGCGCCAGCAGGTACCACGCCTGGTTCGTCCGGGTCAGGGTCTCGCGCAGGGTCACCGCCGCGACGAGCAGGGCGCAGCCCAGGGAGACCAGCAGGGCGAGGGAGACGGAGCCGAACATGCGCCGGGGCGGGACGTCGTGGTCGCGGCCGAGCTCCATCATCGCGGCGTACGCCCAGACGCTGCCCGGCACGTACTTGCCGAGCTGGCCGACGAAGAACACCCTCGCGGTGCTCCCGAGGGGGAGCGGCGAGCCCATCCCGGCCAGCACCGCCCGCCAGGCCAGCACCATGACGCCGATCCCGGCCATCACCGAGAGGTAGGACCCGGCGAGCGACCACCATGACAGCTGCGAGAACGCGGCCGCCGTCTCGTCACGGTTCCTGACCAGGCCGTAGCCGAGGAAACCCACCGCGACCAGCGCGAGCAGCACCCGGAGGAGGCGGCTTGACCGCAGTCGGCTGAGCATCCGCCCAGGGTACGACGGTCCCGTTACCCGGCGGTAGGGTCGCGGGTCACCGGTACTCTTGGGCGGCGTGGCGGAGTGCCCCCGGGCGCCGCGCGCCACCCGGGAGCCGCTTTCCCCGGGGAGCGCTTCTCCGGGAAGTGCTCTTGGGAAGTGCTTTCCGGAGGCGCCGTACGGGAAGCGCGGTCCAGGGAAGAGGGTCCCGGCGTCACGCGGAGGGACCGGCGTCACGCGGAGGGAAGAAGAGGAACGGTGAGCGAGTGATGAGCGCCGAGCGGGTCGCGCAGCTTGAGTACTCCGAGTTCCAGGCGGCGATGCTGGACGAGGAGAAGCGCCGCAGGAAGGCCGCGAAGATCGTCGCGGTGCTCGGGCACTTCCTCGGCAGGGACAAGGACGTCCTCGCCGGTCTGACGGTCGCCGACATCGGCTGCTCGGCGGGCTTCATCGCCGACGAGCTCGCCGCGGCGGGCGCGCGCCACACGTTCGGCGTCGACATCGACGTGCCGGGCCTGCGCAAGGCGTCCCAGAGGTTCGGCGAGCGGGTCGAGTTCGTGTGCGCCGACGGCACCGCGCTGCCCTTCCCCGACGGCTCGATCGACGTGCTGGTCTTCAACCACATCTACGAGCACGTGGTCGACCCGGACGCGATCATGGCCGAGATGCGCCGGGTGCTCTCCGACGACGGCGTCCTCTACCTGGGGCTGGGCAACCGGCTCGGGGTGATGGAGCCGCACTACAAGCTGCCGTTCCTGTCCTACCTGCCGCCCGCGCTGGCCGACCGCTACGTGCGGCTCTCCGGCCGCGCCGACAGCTACTACGAGCGCTACCGGACCCGCCGGGGCCTGCGGAAGATGGTGCGCGGCCTGCGGGTGTGGGACTACACCTTCCCCGTGCTCGCCACCCCCGCCGCGTTCGCCGGGAACGAGCTCTTCCCCGGCCCGGTGGGACGGGTGGCGGGCGGGGTGCTGTCGAGGCTGCCCCGCCCCGTGCTGCGGGCCCTGCTGCCGGTGGTGCCCACCTACCTGTGGGTGGCGACCAAGGGCGACCGCCGCCCGGCCGGGCCATCCCTGCCCCGGCCGCCAGAGCCGGTACGCCCCCTGTGAGCTCTCGCCGGGCCGTCCGTGAGCCCTCACCCGGTCGCGCCGGAGCCGTCACGCCCCCTGCGGGCGGCTTTCCACGGGTCTCCCGCGAGCCCGCGCCTGGTCGCGCCGCGGCCGCCGGAGCCGCTGTGACCCCGGCCGCGCTCCCGTCTGTGACCCCGGCGGGTCTCCGGTGACCGCGGCCGCCGGATCCGGTACGTCCACCCTGAAGCGCGTGGTCCGCGTCGCCTTCCTGCTCGTCGCGCTCGGGTTCGGCGCGTGGGTGGTGGTGGGCCAGTGGGACGAGATCCGCGCGGGGTTCGCCCGGCTGTCGTGGACGTCGCTCGCGCTGTCGCTGGTCGCGGTGCTCGCCGCGCTGTGCGGCGGGATGATGACATGGCGGGCGCTGCTGGCCGACCTGGGCTCGCCGCTGCCCCTGCGCGACGGGGCGAAGGTCTTCTTCGTGGGCCAGCTGGGCAAGTACATCCCGGGCTCGCTGTGGCCGGTGATCGCCCAGATGGAGATGGGCCGGGAGCTGGGCGTGCCCCGGTCCCGGAGCGCGGCGGCGTTCTTCCTGACGCTGCCGGTGCAGCTCGGCAGCGGGCTGGTGGTCTCGGGGGTGACCCTGCTGGCGGCGCTGCCGGGGTCGGTGGCGCCGTACGCGTGGGTGTTCCTGCTGACCCCGGTGCTCGCGGTGGCCTTCGAGCCCAGGGTGGTCAACGCGGTCCTCGGGTTCGGGCTGCGCAGGCTCGGACGCGAGCCGCTGGAGCGCCCGCTCACCCGCCGGGGCATGCTCACCGCGCTGGGCTGGGCACTGCTCGGCTGGGTCGCGTACGGGCTGCACCTGGCGGCGATCGTCCACGACCTCGGATCCTCCGGACTCACCGCGGTCCTGTTCTCGATCGGCGCGTTCGCGCTGTCGTGGTGCCTGGGGATCATGACGTTCGTCGTCCCGGCGGGGGCGGGGGTGCGCGAGGTGGCGATGGTGGCCGTCCTGGCGCCGGTCCTGGACCGGGGATCGGCCATCGCGGCGGCGCTCTGCTCGCGGATCGTGATCGTTCTCGGCGATCTCCTCTGCGCGGGTCTCGCGGGTCTGGTGGCGCGCCGCGCCGGGGGATCCCGGAAGGACCACGCTTCGGGAAAAGCAGTGTGATTTCCCCCACGGTTTCCGAGACTCTGGCAATAGAGTAAACAGAGGAAGGGGACGGTCGTCCCGCTGTGGATCATGAGGGGAGCGATCCTTCTTGCCGCCGAGAGTGCTCGTCGACGCGGCCGCGGTTCCGGCCGATCGCGGTGCGCTGATCAGGTACGTCGATGGACTCGTCGCCGCACTGGACAGGGCGGGAGCCGATCTCGCGGTCGTCTGCCAGCGCGCCGACGCCGCCAGATACGCCGGCCTGGCGCCTTCCGCGCGAATCGTGCCGGGGCCTCACGGGATCACGAACCGGGCCGCCCGCCTGACGTGGGAGCAGACGGGCCTGCCGTTCCTCGCCCGGCAGGTCGGCGCCGAGGTCATCCACGCCCCTTACTACTCGATACCGCTGAGCTCGGGCCTGCCGACCGTGGCGACCGTCCACGACCTCACCTGCTTCACCGAGCCCCTGCAGCACGACGCGGTCAAGGCGGCGTTCTTCCGCGCCGCGACCCGCACCGCGGTCCGGCACGCCACCCGGGTGATCGTGCCCTCCAAGGCGACCAGGGACGAGCTGATCAGGATCCTCTCGGCCGACCCGACCCGCATCGACGTCGCCTACCACGGCGTCGACCCGGCGCTGTTCCACCCGCCGTCCGAGCGCGAGGTCACGCACGCCTCCGACCGGCTCGGCCTGCACGGCACCCCGTACGTGGCCTTCCTGGGCCCGCTGGAGCCGCGTAAGAACGTGCCAAACCTGATCCGCGGCTTCGTCCGCGCCGTCGGGGACATCCCGGACCCGCCCGCCCTGGTGCTCGCCGGGGGCATCCGCGACGTCGAGGTGGACGCCGCGGTGGAGGAGGTCCCCTCGACCGTACGGGTGCTCCGTCCCGGCTTCCTGTCGTTCGCCGACCTGTGCGGCTTCCTCGGCGGGGCGGTGGTCGCGGCGTTCCCCTCGCGGGGCGAGGGGTTCGGGCTGCCGGTGCTGGAGGCGATGGCCTGCGGCGCGCCGGTGCTCACCACCCACCGCACCTCGCTGCCCGAGGTGGGCGGCGACGCGGTCGCCTACACCGAGCCGGACGCCGAGAGCATCGCCGAGGCGCTGCGCACGCTGCTCTCGTCGCCCGAGCGGAGGGAGGCGCTGTCCGTGGCCGGGATCGCCCGCGCCAAGGAGTTCACCTGGGACGCCTCGGCCGAGGCGCACCTGCTCTCCTACCAGCGTGCGGCCGAGTAGTGAGCTAACCTCGCGGAATGATGGAGACCCCCTTGCCCGATCTAGAGGCGATTCTCCTTGTCGGTGGACGAGGGACGCGCCTGCGTCCGATGACGCTCGGCACCCCGAAACCCCTGCTGCCCACGGCCGGGGTTCCCTTCCTCGCCCACCAGCTCGCCAGGGCGCGGGCCTTCGGCGTGCGGCGCATCGTGTTCGCCACCTCCTACCGGGCGGAGATGTTCTCCGAGGCCTTCGGAGACGGCGAGGCGTTCGGCCTCTCGCTCGAATACATGACGGAGGAGGTCCCGCTCGGCACCGGCGGGGCCATCCGCAACGCGGCCGAGGCGCTGACCTGCGGCCCCGACGCCCCGGTGCTGGTCCTCAACGGTGACATCCTGTCCGGCCACGACATCGGCGAGCAGATCGCGACGCACGTCGCGAGGAAGGCCGCCGTCACCCTGCACCTGACCGAGGTGGAGGATCCCTCGCGTTTCGGGTGCGTGCCGACCGACGAGGACGGGCAGGTGACCGCCTTCCTGGAGAAGACCCCCAACCCGGTCACCAACCGGATCAACGCCGGGTGTTACGTCTTCACCCGTTCGGTGATCGACACCATCCCGGCGGGCGAGGTCGTCTCGGTCGAGCGCGAGACCTTCCCCGGCCTGATCGAGGACGGTGCCCTGGTGCTCGGTTACGCCGACGCCTCCTACTGGCTCGACGTGGGCACGCCCGCCGCCTTCGTGAAGGGCTCCCGCGACCTGGTCCTCGGCCGTCTCGCCTCGCCCGCCCTGCCGGGGCCCACCGGTGACTTCCTCGCCCTGCCCGGGGCCATGATCTCGCCCGAGGCCAAGGTCTCGGGGGGTTCGGTGATCGGCGCCCGCGCGATCGTGGAGTCGGGGGCGCAGGTCAGCGGCAGCGTGCTCGGCGACGACTGCGTCGTGCACTCGGGAGCGGTCGTGGTCGACTCGGTGGTCGGCATCGGCGCCCGGGTCAACTCTGGAGCGGTCCTGCGGGACGTGGTCCTCGGCGACGGGGCCGTGGTCGGCTCGGGGAACGAGCTGATCGCGGGCAGCCGGGTCTGGCCGGGCGTCGTGCTCCCCGAGTTCGCGATCCGCTTCTCCAGCGACATCTGACCGTTCGCGGCGCGGGCACCTTCGTGAGGGAACGTGAGTGGTGCCCACCGTGGCCGGTCGACCTGGCGCTGGCGCTCGATCCGCACCGGCGCGGGACCGGCGACCCCACCCTGAGGCCGGGGCCCGGCGGGGCCTTCTGGCGGACCTCACGGACTCCCGACGGGCCGGGGACGCTGCGCGTGGCCCTGGTCGGCGGCGGGGGCGGGGCGGGTGGCCGGGTGGCGGCCGCCGCGTGGGGGCCGGGCGCGGAGTGGATGCTGGAGACGCTTCCCTCGCTGCTCGGCGCCGGTGACGACGTGTCGGGGTTCGTTCCCGGGCACGACTGGCCGGAAGTCCTGCGGAACGCGGTGAGACGCTATCCGGGGCTCAGGATCGGCAGGACGTCGCGGGTGTTCGAGGCGCTGGTCCCGGCCGTACTGGAGCAGAAGGTGGTCTCCACCGAGGCGTGGCGGGCGTGGCGGTGGCTGCTGGGCCGCTACGGCGAGCCCGCGCCGGGTCCCGCGCCCGAGGGGATGAGGGTCTTCCCCGAGCCCGAGGTGTGGCGGTCGATCCCGTCGTGGGACTGGCACCGCGCGGGGGCGGAGGCGGTGCGGGCCCGTACGATCGCGAACGCCGCCCGGCACGCGGGGAAGCTGGAGGCGATCGAGGGCAGCGCCGACGCGGATCGGCTGCTGAGGGCGCTGCCCGGGGTCGGGGTGTGGACGTCCGCCGAGGTGCGCCAGCGCTCGCACGGCGACGCGGACGCCGTCTCGGTGGGCGACTTCCACCTGCCGTCGCTGGTCGGCTGGTCGCTCAGCGGTGAGCGGGTGGACGACGCGCGGATGCTGCGGCTGCTCGCTCCCTACCGGGGGCACCGGCACCGGGTCAGCCGGCTGCTGGGGTTGGGCGGTGTGCGGCCACCCGCTCGCGGGCCGCGAACGCCGGTGCGCGACTACCGGTCGTTCTGAGCGCTCCCTCGTCGGGGGAGGGTTCGTCGCGATGCCAGTCGAGGCTGTCGCGCGTGTCGGCGCCGATCAGCGGGGCGAGGACGGCGACGGCGACGACGGCGACGAGGACGACGAGAAACGTGATCATTTTCGGCTCCTGGAGGGTGGGGTCCGAGGGGATTTCCTCGGGGGATCCGGATGGGTTTCCCGCGGATGCGGGGTTTCCGGTCGATGTCTCTAATTTATGCATCTACAAGTATTTACGTCTATCGAGACTTGCTTGACCGCATGCTTTAGGAGATCTGAAGTGTTGGGCCTCCGGCTCGGCGACCTGGTAGGTCGCCGTCCGGTGGGTGGCCTGGCCCGCGGGAGGGCGCCCGCATGTGGCCCTGGGGGCGCGGGAGGGCGCCCGCATGTGGCCCTGGGGGCGCGGGAGGGCGTCCGCGCAGGGCTCCCGGGCTCGCGGGAAGGCGTCCGCGCAGGGCTCCCGGGCTCGCGGGAAGGCGTCCGCGCAGGGCTTCCGGGTTCGCGGGAAGGCGTCCGCGCAGGGTTCTCAGGCTCGCGGGAGGGCACCCGCCGCCCCGCATGTTCGTGTCGCGCCGTACTGTGCCGTCATGAGCGCTAACCCCACCGACAACGCGATGCGCCGGGCTCTGGCCAGGGCCCGCGACGGCAAAGCTCTCGATACCGCCGAAGCCACCGTCCTGTTGCACGCGCGGGACGAACATCTGGAGACCCTCCTCGACCACGCGGGGAGGGTGAGGGACGCGGGCCTGGAGGCCGTCGGACGGCAAGGGATCATCACCTACAGCCGCAAGGTCTTCATCCCCCTGACGCGGCTCTGCCGAGACCGCTGCGGATACTGCACGTTCGCCACCGCCCCGCACAAGCTGGAAAGCCTGTTCCTGAGCCCCGACGAGGTGCTGGAGATCGCCAGGCAGGGGGCGGCGATGGGGTGCAAGGAGGCGCTGTTCACCCTGGGCGACCGGCCGGAGGACCGCTGGCACCAGGCCCGCGAGTGGCTGGACGCGCACGGCTACGACGACACGCTGTCCTACGTCCGCGCGATGGCCGTCCGGGTGCTGGAGGAGACCGGGCTGCTGCCGCACCTGAACCCGGGCGTGATGACCTGGCAGGACCTGCAGCGGCTCAAGCCGGTCGCGCCCTCCATGGGCATGATGCTGGAGACGACCTCGCGGCGGCTCTTCGAGGAGAAGGGGCAGGCGCACCACGGCTCGCCCGACAAGGACCCCGCCGTGCGGCTGCGCGTGCTGGAGGACGCCGGGCGGACGAACGTGCCGTTCACCAGCGGCATCCTCATCGGCATCGGGGAGACGGTCGAGGACCGCGCCGAGTCGCTGTTCGCGTTGCGAAGGGTGGCGCGCGAGTACGGCGGCATCCAGGAGATCATCGTCCAGAACTTCCGCGCCAAGCCCGACACCGCGATGCGCGGCATGCCGGACGCCGACCTGCAGGAGCTGGCCGCCGCCATCGCGGTGACCAGGCTGGTGCTGGGGCCGAAGATGAGGGTGCAGGCCCCGCCGAACCTGGTCGACTCCGAGTACGAGCTGATGATCAGGGCGGGCATCGACGACTGGGGCGGCGTCTCGCCGCTCACGCCCGACCACGTCAACCCCGAGCGTCCCTGGCCGCAGATCGACGAACTCGCCGCCCGTACGGCCGCCGCCGGGTTCGCGCTGCGCGAGCGGCTCACCATCTACCCCGAGTTCGTGCTGGCCGGGGAGCCCTGGCTCGACCCGAGGCTCAACGCGCACGTGGCCGCCCTGGCGGACCCGGAGACCGGGCTCGCCCGCGAGGACGCGGTCCTGACCGGCCGCCCCTGGCAGGAGCCGGACGGCGGTTTCGTCTCCGTGGGCCGCGTCGACCTGCACACGGCCGTCGACACCGAGGGCCGCAGCGCCGACCGCCGCGACGACTTCGACAACGTGTACGGCGACTGGGAGGCCCTCAGGGAGCGCCTGCCCGCCGCCTCCTCGATCGTGCGGGGCGACGTGCGGGAGGCGCTGAGGCAGGCCGAGAGCGACCCGGCGGGGCTGAGCGACGCCCAGGCGCTCGTCCTGCTGGACCTCGCCGGGGACCAGAACGGCGTGGGCGCCGACGACGCCGCGCTGGACGAGCTCTGCCGGATCGCCGACGGCCTGCGCCGGGAGGCGGCCGGGGACGACGTCACCTACGTGGTGAACCGGAACATCAACTTCACCAACGTCTGCTACACCGGCTGCCGCTTCTGCGCCTTCGCGCAGCGCCGTACCGACGCCGACGCCTACACCCTCTCGCTGGAGCAGGTCGCCGACCGCGCCTGGGAGGGGTGGCAGGCCGGGGCGACCGAGGTGTGCATGCAGGGCGGCATCCACCCCGACATGCCCGGCACCGCGTACTTCGACATCGCCAGGGCGGTCAAGGCCCGGGTGCCGGAGATGCACGTCCACGCGTTCTCGCCGATGGAGGTCATCAACGGCGCCAGCCGTACCAACCTGTCCATCGAGGACTGGCTGGTCGCCGCGCGGGAGGCCGGTGTCGACTCGCTCCCCGGCACCGCGGCCGAGATCCTCGACGACGACGTCCGCTGGGTGCTGACCAAGGGCAAGCTGCCCACCAGGGAGTGGGTCGAGGTGATCTCCACCGCGCACCGGGTCGGCATCCCGACGACCTCCACGATGATGTACGGCCACGTCGACAACCACTCGCACTGGGTGCAGCACATCCGGCTGATCCGCCGCATCCAGGAGGAGACCGGCGGGTTCTCCGAGTTCGTGCTGCTGCCGTTCGTGCACCACAGCGCGCCCATCTACCTGGCCGGTATCGCCCGCCCCGGGCCGACGGCACGGGAGAACCGGGCCGTGCACGCGCTGGCCCGCGTGCTGCTGCACGGCGCGATCGCCAACATCCAGTGCTCGTGGGTGAAGCTCCAGGACGGGCTCTGCCGCGAGGTGCTGCTGGGCGGGGTGAACGACCTCGGCGGCACGCTGATGGAGGAGACGATCAGCAGGATGGCCGGGTCGGAGAACGGCTCGTTCAAGACCATCGGCGAGATCGAGGCGATGGTCGCCCCGACCGGGAGGCCGGTCCGGCAGCGGACCACCTCCTACGGCGCGCCGGACGCCGAGCGGGTGGCCGCGGCGAGGGCGAGCGACGGCGTCTGCCGCAGCGTCCGCCCCAACGCTCTCCCGCTGCTCTCCCTGGAGCCGTCGGCAAAATTATAACGAGTTCTACATCTGTCCGTCTTTCGCGAGAGGTTCGTGGGCACAATCATCATTCCCTTATAGCCGTATGTAGGGAGAGGTACGGGTTTGTCCTCCTCCGGTCGACACCGTGTGGCCGCCGGCATCGCGCGGCGCCGGCGGCAGGCCCGTCTGCGCCTGTCGCTGGCGGCCGTCGCGATCGCGGTCGCCCTGGTGGGCGGTGTCGCCCTGGTGTCCGGCCGGGTGGGCGACTCGTGCTCGGCCCGCGACCCGGTGCTGGTCGGCGTCGCCGCCGCCGTCGACATCGCCCCGGTCGTGATGGAGGCGGCGGGGCGGTTCAACCGGAGCCGGACGGGCGTCGACGGCCGGTGCGTGCTGGTGCAGGTGACCGAGCAGCCGCCCGCCACCGTGCTGCGGACCCTGCTGGGCGGCACCGCGGGGGTGCTCGGCAGCCGCCCCGACGGCTGGATCTCCGACTCCTCGGCCTGGATCCGCCTCGCCCGCAAGCAGGGGGCCGCGGACCTGGCCGGGACCGAGACCGTCGTGGCGACCTCGCCCCTGGTCTTCGCCACCCGCAAGTCCCTCGCCCGGCGCTTCGCCATGGGCAGTACCGACATGAACTGGCGGATGGTCTTCCCCGCGACCACCCGCGGCCGGATCAGGCCGAACGAGAACGAGCCCGACGTGGTCCGCGTCCCCGACCCGTCGCTCGCGGGGGCCGGGATCGCCACCGTGGCCGCGGCCAGGGACGTGGTCGGCAGCGGCCCCGAGGCCGACCGGGCGCTCACCGCGTTCGTGCGCTGGGCGCAGGCGGGGTCGGCGCCCGACTACCGGAGCATGCTCGCCACCGTCGACGACCGCTCCTTCTGGAAGCGGCCGGTGGTGATCGTGCCGGAGTCGGCGGTGTGGGCGCACAACCGCCTGCCGTCCGACGACCCGGTGGTCGCCCTGCACCCCCGCGAGGGGACGATCAACCTCGACTACCCGTACGTGGTCACCTCCTCCGACGAGACGAAGGCGAGCGGGTCGCGGGCCTTCGCCGCCTGGCTGCGCTCCGCCGAGACCCGGGAGGGGGCCCGCAGGGCGGGTTTCCGCTCGGCCGACGGCTCCCTGGGCCCGTACTCACCCGGCCCCGAGATCCCCACCGAGGCGCCCCGAACCCGTCCGACCATCCTGCCCGCCATGATCGACGAGGCGCTGGAGGCGTGGAGCAGGCTCGCCCCGCCGACCAACATCCTGGTGATGGCCGACACCGGCAGGCACATGGCGGAGCCGATCAGGGGCCGGAAGGGGAGGAACAGGCTCGCCGTCGCCCTGGAGGCCGCCAGGCTCGGCCTGCAGCTCTTCCCCGACTCCACCCACATGGGCCTGTGGGACTTCTCCTCGGCCAAGGGCGAGGACCAGCGCGAGCGGGTGAGCATCGGCCCGGTCGTCGAGCCCGACGGCGGGCAGGTCGTCCGGCGCGGCCGCCTGGAGGAGCTGACCCGCACCCTGCGCGCCTCCCCCAAGGAGCCCAGCGCCCTGTACGACTCGATCCTCGCCGGGTTCCGGGAGATGACCAAGGTCTACGACGAGGAGATGAACAACACCCTGGTCGTCATCACGGCCGGGAAGGACGACGGCAAGGGGATCTCGGGCGCCGACCTGGTACGGGCGCTGCGCGAGGAGTGGGACCCCGAGGCGCCGGTCCAGGTCGTCGTCCTCGCCTTCGGCACCGACCTCGACCGCGCCGCCCTCACCCAGGTCACCTCCGTCACCAACGGCTCCCTGCACGTCGCCCAGGGGCCGGAGGAGATCATCGACGTCTTCCTGTCCGCCCTCGCCAGGCGGCTGTGCCACCCCACCTGCCGCACTCCCGCCTGAGCCCTGCCGCACTCCCGCCTGAGCCCTGCCGCACTCCCGCCTGAGCGTCGCTCGTCTCGCTCGCGACCAGGTAGGCATGATGAAATGTGCTGTCTTATCGGGGCGTACCGCCTACGATCGCTGGATGATCTAGAGAGAGAGGGCGGGCGTGTGAGCGAGGCGAGTCGAGGGGGCGGCGGGCAGCGGCGCAGGCTGCTCATCGAGCGTGCCAAGACCTACACGGAGATGGAGCGCTTCGAGGAGGCGGCCGCGGACCTGACCGAGGTGCTCGGCCTCGATCCCGGCGACGACATCGCGTGGGCCAACCGGGGTGAGCTGTACCGGAGGATGCGGCGGTTCGAGGAGGCCCTCGCCGACTTCGACCGCGCGATCGAGATCGACCCCGAGTACGCGTTCGCGATCGGCAGCCGGGGTCAGGCGTACGCGGCGCTCGGCCGGTCCGCCGAGGCCCTGGCCGACTTCGACCGCGCGATCGAGCTCACCCCGGACCAGGTCTGGCTCCTCGGCGACAGGGCGAGGCTGCTGCGACGGCTCGAACGGTACGACGACGCGGAGACCGACCTGATGCGGGCGATAATGATCGCCCCCGAGGACGCCGACCTGTACAACGCCCGCGGTGACCTGTACTACCAGATGGACCGCTACGCGGACGCGCTCACTGACTTCTCCCACGCCCTGAGCCTGGAGCCGAACAACGTCTGGGCGCTCGTCTCGCGCGGGGAGACGCACCGCATGATGGACGCGTTCGACGAGGCGCTCGGAGACCTGAACCACGCCCTCCAGCTGGAGGCCGACAACGACCGCGCCCTCGCGAGCCGCGGGGCGGTCCTGCACGAGCTCGGGCGGAACGAGGAGTCGGTGGCCGATCTCAGCAGGGCGATCGAGATCGACCCCGAGTACACCTGGGCCTACATCCGCAGGGGCGAGGTCCTGCGCTCCCTCGGCCGCTACGAGGACTCGCTCGTCGACATCAACCGGGCGATGGAACTCGACGCGAACGGGGAGGACTGACCCGGCCGGGACCGGGTCCCGACAGGGTTCGAACGGCTTCGTACTGGGCCGAACGGCGGGACCAGGCCCCCGACGGGTCCGGCGGACGACGGTGAGGACGACGAGGTCCTAGCGGACGACGACGAAGTCCTCCGCCCGCCTGGGGGCGCGGTCCCTGGGCGGGGCGGCGGGGTGGCCGATGGCGACGGCACCCATCGGGTCCCAGCCCGCGGGCAGGTCGAGGACCTCGCGGACCACGTCGCGGCAGAACATGGTGGACGACACCCAGGCCGACCCCAGGCCCTCCACCGCGAGCTGGACCAGGAAGTTCTGTACCCCCGCACCGGTCGCGACCACGAACATCTCCCGTTCGGCCGCGTTGCGCCGGTCGTCCCGGTAGGTGTGCGAGCCGTCCATCGCCAGGCAGGGCACCGCCAGGTACGGGGCCGCGCGCAGCACGTCGCCCCGCCTGACCCTCTTGACGATCGACTCCTCCGAGAAGCCGTCACCGCGCAGGTCGGCGATCCAGGCCTCCCGCATGGCGTCGAGCAGCTTCTCGCGGGTCCCGGCGGACTCCAGCAGGACGAACCGCCACGGGGTGGTGTGGTGCGGGGCGGGCGCGGCGATCGCGGCGTCGACCGCCCTGCGGACCTTCGCGCCGTCCACGGGCTCCGCGGAGAACTCGCGGACGGTCCTGCGGGCGAAGAGCACGTCGCGAGAGCCGTAGCGGAACATGTCGTCGGCGGACGGGCGGAGCAGCTCGCCGACCCCCGGCCCGTCGTCCTCCGTGGTGTACTCCGCCAGACCTCTGATCACCGCCACCGGGGTCTGCGCGACCTTCCCCTTGACCAGGTCCGCGGCGGCCGCGAACTCGTCGGCGACCGCGGTCAGGGTGACCTCCAGCGCGTTGCCGTGGTCGTCGGACATGCCCCGGTAGTCGAGCGCGGGGGTCACCCCCGCGAGGCCGACGGCCATGTCGGTCTGGCCGTTGCGCCACGGGCGGCCGAAGGTGTCGGAGACGACCACGCCGACCGACACGCCGAGCAGCTCCCTGACGCGCGCCCGTACGGCCGAGGCGGAGGCGTCCGGGTCGGCGGGCAGCAGGACGACCGTGCCGGGGCGGGTGTTGGAGGCGTCGACCCCGGCGGCGGCCATGACGAACCCGTGCGCCGTCTCGGCGATCACGGTCTCACCCCTGCGGGCGACCACCCGCCTCGTCTCCGCGCCGACCGCCTCGGCGCGGCTCACGCCGCGCAGCACCCGGCCCTCGGCCTTGCTGGAGATCTTCGAGGTGACCACGAGGATGTCGCCGTCGCGCAGGTCCGGCATGGCCGTGGCGATCAGCTCCCCGACGTCGTCGCCCTCGCGCACCTCGGGGATGCCGGGGACGGGGAAGATCTCCAGCCTCATGTCGGCGGGCTCCTGCAGCCCGCGCCTGATCCGGCTCATCGCACGCCCTCCTCACGGGCCGGGCCGGTCTCCCCGGTACGCGACTCGTGCGGCGCCGATTCGCGTGGCGCCGATTCGCGTGGCGCCGACTCGTGGGGCGCCGACTCGTGGGGCGCCGGAGAGCCGGTGTCCCGGCCCGCGAGCCGTACGGCCATGTCCAGGGCGGCGCGGGCGATGGCGGCGGCGGACTCGACGTCGTGCATGATCAGCGGGCGGGCCTCGACGTCGACGCCGGCGAGGGCCACCCCGGCGTCCTCCTCCGCGACCAGCCAGCCGTCCACCAGCGGCGATCCGTACAGTTCCAGGACCGCCTGCGCGGTGGTCTCCACGCCGATCGCGGTCAGGCAGGCGTCGGCCATGCCCCGGACGGGGGCGCCGCCGACGATGGGCGAGACGCCGACGACGGTCTTGCCCTCCAGGGCCTCGCGGATGCCCTTGATCTGCAGGATCGTGCCGATGCTGACGACCGGGTTGGACGGCGGGAGGATGACCGCGTCGGCGGCGGCGACGGCCTCCAGCACGCCGGGGGCGGGGGAGGCCTCGTCCGCGCCGACCAGGATGATCTGCTCGGCCGGGACCGAGGCGCGCAGCCGCACCCACCACTCCTGGAAGTGGACGGCGCGACGGCCCCGCTCGTCGGAGATGACCACGTGGGTCTCGGTCCTGTCGTCGCTCATCGGGATCAGGCGTACGCCCGGCCGCCAGCGGGCGCACAGCGCCTCGGTGACCGCGGACAGGGGATATCCGGCGTCGAGCATCTGGGTGCGAACGATGTGGGTGGCGAAGTCGCGGTCGCCGAGGCCGAACCACTGCGGTTCGACGCCGTAGGCGGCCAGCTCCTCCTTGACGACGTGCGACTCCTGCCGCCGTCCCCAGCCCTGCTCCTCGTCGATGCCGCCGCCCAGCGTGTACATCACGGTGTCGAGGTCGGGGCAGACCCGCAGGCCGTAGAGGCTGATGTCGTCACCGGTGTTGCCGATGACGGTGATCTCGGAATCGGGGGCCGCGGTGAGGAGGCCCCGCAGGAAACGGGCGCCGCCGATGCCGCCGGCGAGGGACACGATGCGCATGCCGTCCAGTGTTCCACTAGGTCACCGAGCCTGACGGCGGGGTGTCCGCGGGCGGTTCACAGTAGTCTTTTCATGATCGTTATGGGAGGTGTTCGCCCTGGCCGGATCGCCCGATTGGCCGCCCGATATGTGGCCTTATAGGGTGTAATGGAGTACTTATGAGACTGGTGGGCTTCCTGGGACCACCGGCAACAAAGTCAGCCATGTGCAAAACTGACCCGGGTTTACCTAAAGACCCTATGGGGGTAGTTGTGATCAATGTCGAGGCAGTCCGGCTCCGGGAACCGGCGGCGTGGCTCATGGTCGCCGTCGCGTCCGCGAGCGTTCTCGTCGGCATCGAGCGCCTGCTGGTCGGGGGCGGTTCGTCCTCCTTCGCCGAGCGCGCGGCGGACTCCCTGGGGCGGCTCACCTCGCCGGTCGTTCCCGCCCTGCTCGTCGGCGGCGTGCTGCTGGCGACCAACCTCGGCCCGGTGATCCAGCGGCTGAAGGTGATGGCCCTCGTGGTGGCCGGCACGCTCGGCCTCTCCGTCTTGTTCGGCCTGGTCGGCCTGGTGAGCGGGTTGTTCGGCGGGGTCGAGGGTTTCCTGCGGAAGGTCGAGTTCCTTCTCGTCAACCTGCCCGCCCTCGCGCTGGCCGCGGTCGCGCTGCTGTACGTGCTGCCGAAGGCGGTCCCCGCGGGCTCACGGGCCGGTGCCTTCCACGAGGACGGCGGCTTCGGCCGCTCCCCGGAGCAGCAGCGGGACCAGCGGTACGACGCCTACGGGCGCCCGCCCGTTCCCCCGCAGTTCCAGGAGCACCCGCAGGGTCCGGGTCCGCAGGGTCCTCAAGGCCCTCAGGGCGCGTACCCCCACCCCCAGGGCGCCCAGGGCCCCCAGGCTCAGCAGGGCCCTCAGGGCCCCGGTCCGCAGGGTGCGCAGGGTCCGCAGCAGATGCCCCAGCAGGGCGTTCACCATCCGCAGGACCAGGGGCCGCAGGGTGGCCACGGTCACCCGCAGGAGGCTCCGCCCGTCCCGGCGCCGCAGCCCCCGTACAACCGTCCCGCGCTCCCGCCCGCGCCCGCGCACAGCTCCGCCGGGGCCGCCGAGGAGTACGGCCGGCAGGCGCCCTCCCACGCGCCGCCCGTCCCGCAGACCGGTGACGGATACGCCCAGGCCCCCTACGCGCCGCCCGCCGAGAACCAGCCGTACGCCCCCCAGGCCGATCCCTACCCGCGGCCGGAGTCCCAGGGACAGGGGCAGGGACAGGGATACGCGCAGCCGGAGCCGCAGAGCCACCCGCAGTCCGTTCCGCAGCCGTCGCAGCCCGCCGCCCCGGCCGCGAGCTACACCCCGAGCCCCTACGTCGCGGCGGACGTCCAGCCCCCGGCCCCGTCGAAGCCGTACGACCCGCCGGCCGCGGCCTACGACCCGCCGGCCGCGGCCTACGACCCGCCGGCCGCGGCCTACGACCCGCCGGTCTACGCCGCGCCGGTGGAGCCGCAGGCCCAGACGGAACCCCGGCTGCCGAGCTACCCCCAGTTCCCCGAGTCCTCGTCGTACGGGCAGCCCGACTCGTCGTACGGGCAGTCCGAGTCTTCGTCGTACGGGCAGCCGGAGTCGCAGGGCTTCGGCCAGCAGGCCGACCCCCCTGTCTCCCCGGCCCCTCCGGCCTCCCAGGCTTCCCAGGGCTCCCCGGCTTCCCCGGCGTACGGCCAGGAGCCGCAGTCGTCGGGTTCCGGGCGGCACTCCAGCCCCCGGCTGCCGAGCTACTCCCAGTACTCGGAGCAGTACTCGGACTCCTCGTCGTACGGGCAGTCCGAGTCTTCGTCGTACGGGCAGCCGGAGTCGCAGGGCTTCGGCCAGCAGGCCGACTCCTCGTACGGCCAGCGCTCGGACCGGCCGCAGCCCGAGTATGGGCAGAGCTCGGACCGGCCGCAGTCCGACTACGGGCAGAGCGCCTCTTCCGGGCAGTTCGACCCGCTCTTCGGCCAGCAGGCCGAGTCCCCGGCCTCTCCGGTGTCCCCGGCGTACGGGCAGGAGTCGCAGGCGCCGGGTTCCCGGCGGCAGCCCGAGCAGCAGGGATACCAGCAGCCGGAGCCGCAGGCCGACCCGCTGGGCTACCAGCGGTCCGAGGCCCAGGGCTTCGGCAGGCAGCCGGAGCCGCAGGGCTTCGGGCAGCAGGAGGCGCAGCCGTCCGGGTACGGTCACCAGCCCGAGCAGCAGGCCCCCGCGTCCTACCCGCCGGCCGACGGACGTCAGGGCCAGCCGCTCGACGCCCAGCCGCGCCCGCCGTTCGACGGCCGGCCGCCGCAGTCCTTCCCGCAGCCCCCGGAGAACTACGGCCAGCCGTTCAGCGGTTACTCCGGCGCGGAGTTCGGCCGCCAGGCCGAGCAGGGCCCGTCCTACTCCGCGCCCGACCCGGTGGACCTCAGGTCCCAGCAGATGGCCCAGGCCTACCAGCAGGCGGAGAGCTACCAGCAGCAGGCCCAGCAGGGCGGCACCGAGCCTCAGCCGCGTGTCCCCGAGTACGGCTCCCCGGGCTACGAAGGCCCGTTCGGGCACCCGCAGACCCCTCAGGCCCCGCAGAATCCCCAGCCTCCCGCGCGGAACCCGCAGGCCCCGCAGACGCCGCCGTACCAGTCCCACCAGTGGGACCCCCAGTCGGAGGCGACGCTCCGCTTCGACCCGAACGCCTATCAGGGGGACCCGCTGAGCGGCCCCGCGCCCGCGCCCGTCCCCAGGACCTGGGACTCGCAGCCGATAGATCCCACGGCGATCTACAAGCCCGAACAACGCCCAGGTCAGGTCACGGATGAGGAAACCCCGGATAGAGAGAGGGTGGGCCCCGGTCAGGATCAGAACATGTCCTGGTACGGTTCCGACCGCCGAGAGCACTGAGCCCCTGGCGGTCGAAGCGATCACCTGGTGCAATTGCCGTCGTGGCAGGCACACGACCCACAACCGGGGAGAGCAGGTCTTTCCCCGGATACCAGCATGCCGCTTGACGCCACACCGGGCACGCGCGTGTAATTACACACGTGTTGTTACGCCTTCCTCTGGGTGGGTAAGGGGGAGGCGTTCATAGGGGGGCTCCAATTTTGCGGGCGTGCGGCAGGGAGGTGTGCAGTGGCCGACCTGGTCATCGCACAGGAGAGCATCGCTGAAGAGCAGCTTGGCTGGCAGGAGCGCGCCTTGTGCGCGCAGACCGACCCGGAGGCGTTCTTCCCGGAGAAGGGAGGGTCCACCCGAGAGGCCAAGAAGGTTTGCCGCTCCTGCGAGGTGCGTGCCGAGTGTCTTGAGTACGCACTTGAGCATGACGAGCGGTTTGGAATCTGGGGTGGGTTGTCGGAGCGTGAACGCCGCCGGATCAAGCGCGAGGCGGTCTGAGCCGTCCGCGACCGGATGGCCGGAAGGCTTGAGCGCTCCGGGATCCGGACAGTCCGGACGTCCGAGCACTGATGAACACTATTAACACCACGAACACCGATTGCCACGAACACGATGAACACCGGTCGACATCGACGGACACCGAAGACGTGCCGAAGACGGTCGAGCGGTCTGGCGAAGATATGTGACGCCTCTCCGAGGCGCTTGACGAATATGTCCACGGGGTCACGTGACCGTCGGTCGCGTGACCCTTTTTTCGTGCGCGCGACCAGGTGTAAGACATAGGCAGACAGAGGGTGCCGTATCGTTGTCGCGCCGATCACCACCACTCCTGAACACGGGACGTATGTCCATCACCGACCCCCCGCACCCCCAGCGCCCCCAGCACACCGTCACCGCGATCGTCGTCTCCCACGACGGATCCCGCTGGCTGGGGGAGACCCTGGAAGCCCTGCTCAGGCAGACCCGCCCGGTGGACCGGGCCGTCGGGGTCGACAACGGCAGCAGGGACGGCAGCGCCGCGCTGCTGACCGAGGCCCTCGGCGCCAGGGCGGTGCTCACCCTGCCGCGCTCGACCGGCTTCGGCGAGGCCGTCGCCGAGGTCCTCGACCGGCTCGGCCCCGGCGGTGGCCGGGAGTGGATCTGGCTGCTGCACGACGACTGCGCCCCGGACGTCCACGCCCTGCGGCTCCTGCTCGAGGCCGCCGACGAGGACCCCAAGGCGGCGGTGCTCGGCCCCAAGCTCCGCGACTGGCTCGACCGGCGGCTCCTGCTGGAGGTCGGCGTCACCGTCGACCGCACCGGCCGCAGGGACACCGGCCTGGAGCCCCGCGAGTTCGACCAGGGGCAGTACGACGGGACCAGGGACGTGCTCTCGGTCTCCACCGCGGGCATGCTGATCCGCAGGGACGTCTGGGAGGAGGTCGGCGGGCTCGACCCCGCGCTGCCGCTGTTCCGCGACGACCTCGACCTGTGCTGGCGCGTCAGGACCGCCGGATACCGCGTGCAGAACGTCACCCGGGCGGTCGCCTGGCACGCCGAGGCCGCCACCCGGAGGCGGCGCCGCATCACCGCGAGCGGTGACCACCCCCGCCGCCTGGACCGCCGCAACGCCCTCTTCGTCGTCATGGCGAACCTGCCCGCCCGCCCGCTGCTATGGGCGCTGGTGCGCAACGCGTTCGGGTCGATCTTCCGCACGGTGCTGTTCCTGGTGGCCAAGCAGCCCGCCAACGCGCTGGACGAGTTCCTCGCGTTCGGCTCGGTCTTCGGCCACCCCATCCGGATGATCAAGGCCCGGCGGGCGCGTGCCAAGGGCAGGCGGCAGGCGTACGCGGCGGTCAGCAGGCTGCTCACCCCGTCAGGCGCCGGTTACCGGCGGCTCGTCGACCGGGTGCAGAGCTACCTGGCCGGGGGCGGGTTCGTGGAGTCCGCGGGACGCCACCACGCCGTGACCGCCTCGCCGAACGCGCAGGAGGACGGCGAGGAGCTGCTCACCGACGCCGGGGTGATGCAGCGCGTCTTCGGCAACCCCGGCGTCCTGCTCTTCCTGGCGCTCACCGTGGTCACGCTGGTCGCCGAGCGCGCGGTGACGGGCGGCGCCAGGCTGGGCGGCGGGGCGCTCGTCCCGGTGATCGGCGGGGCCTCCGACCTGTGGGACCTCTACCGCGAGAGCTACCACCAGGTGGGCCTGGGCACCGACGCGTGGACCCCGCCCTACGTGGCCGTGCTCGCCGTGCTCTCCACGCTGCTGTTCGGCAAGACGTGGCTCGCGGTGTCGCTGCTGCTGCTCGGCTGCGTGCCGCTGGCGGGGATCTCCGCGTACGCTGCCACCCGGTCGATGATCCCCGGCCGCTGGACCCGGGTCTGGCTGGCCTCCTCGTACGCCCTGTTGCCGGTCGCCACCGGCGCGGTCGCCGCGGGGCGGCTCGGTACCGCGGTGGTCTTCGTGCTGCTGCCCGTCTACGCGGCGCTCGCCACCACGGTGCTCACCGGGGAGCGCCGCCGCGCCCGCCGGGCGGCCTGGGGCCTGGGGCTCCTGCTGGCCGTCGGCACGGCCTTCGCCCCGCTGGTCTATCCGCTGACCGCGATCCTCGGCGCGCTGGCGGCGCTGGCCTTCCCGCGCAGGGGCGTCGCGGTCTCGATGCTCGTGGCGTTCGCCGTCCCGGTCGTCCTGCTGTTCCCCTGGATGGCCCAGGTGGTCGCCGACCCGGGGCAGCTCCTGCTGGAGGCCGGGCTGCACCAGCCCACGCTGGTCGACCCCGGGCTGCCCGCCGGGTCGCTGCTGCTGCTCAGCCCCGGCGGCCCCGGCCTGCCGCCGCTCTGGGTGACCGGCGGCCTGCTCGCCGCCTGCCTGCTCGCGCTGCTGATGCGCCGCAACCGGATGGTCATCGCGGTCGGCTGGGGCGTCGCGCTCTTCGGCGTGCTGGTGGCGATCCTGGTGAGCAGGACCACCGTCACCTCGATCAACGGCGACGTCGAGGCCCCCGCCTGGCCGGGCGTGCCGCTCGCCTTCGCCGCCACCGGCATGCTCGTGGTGGCCGCCCTCACCGCCGACAGGGTCGTGGAGTTCCGGGAGGCCGGGGGCCTGCGCAGGCTCGCCGCGTTCGGCGTCGTGCTGGTCGCGTTCTCCACGCCGCTGCTCGCCGCGGGCATGTGGATCGCCAAGGGCGTGGACGGCCCGCTCCGCGGGACCGTACGCGACGTCGTGCCCGCCCTCGCCGCGGAGAACTCCGCGGGCGGCGAGCGGACCCTGCTGCTGCGCGCCTCGCCGGGCGGTCTGCTCTTCACCGTGCTGCGCGGGCGCACCCCGGTGATCGGCGAGGCCGACATCCCTGTCCCCGACGGTCCCAGGGAGCTGGTCCGGGTCGCCGCGGCCGGGCTGGTGTCCGGCAGGGGCGGTGACGACGCCCGGGTCCTCGCCGCCCACGGCGTGCGGTTCGTCGTGGTGACCGCGCCCGTCGACCCGGAGATCAGCCACGCGCTCGACTCGCAGCCCTCGCTCGCGAGGATGAGCCTGTCCCGTTCGGTCGGCGTGTGGCGGCTCACCCAGCCGGTCGCCCTTCCCGTCACCCCGCCCGGCGACCCCTGGCACGGCCGCTGGCTCTGGGCCCAGGCCGTGCTGGTGCTGATCGTCTCGGTCCTGGCCGCGCCGGGGTCACGCGCCGAGTCCGACGAGCCCGCCATCGCCCAGGACCTGTCCGAGCCTCGCAGAGAGCTGGCCGCCCGGTGAAATCCCTGATCGAGAACCGGTTCAGCCTGCTGGTGCTGGTCCTGGTGGCCCTGCTCGCCCTGTACGGGGTGGCCTACGCCACCCAGCCGCCGGCCGTCACCGCCCCCGCGCCGGGGTTCGAGAGGGTGCCCGTCGCCTCGGTGACGGCCGTCTGCCCGGCGCCGGGCGACACCTCCGTCGGCGTGGTCGCCCCGCCCGGCAGCCGGGAGCCGGGCTCCGCGACGCTCGTCACCGGGGACAAGACCCTGGCCACCGTCGACGCCCCCGGCCGTCTCTGGCACGACGAGGTGCCGGCCTCCTCGCCGCCCCTCGTCGTCGCGGCCGACGGGAGCATGGCCGCGGGCCTGGAGGTGGCGCAGACCCGCCGGGAGAAGTCGGGGAAGCAGCGGGGACTGGCCGGGACGCGCTGTGCCGAGCCGGTGGCGAGCACCTGGCTGATCGGGCCGGGACCGGCCGCGGCGGACGTCACGCTGTACCTGACCAATGCCGACCTCGCCCCGGCCATCGCGGAGATCATGGTCTACACGGGTGAGGGCCCGGTGTTCGACGACACCGGTGGCGTGTTCACCCTCAAGCCGGGGCAGAGCCGCACGATCAAGGTCCTGGATCTCGCGCCCTCGGCGCTCGTCCTGGCGATCCAGGTCCGTACCAGCTCGGGGCGGGTCACCGCCGCGGCGCGGGCGCTCATGAACGACGGGCGAGGCGTGGACTGGTTGCCGGTCTCGGCCGCCCCCGCCACCCGCGTCGTCGTGCCGGGCATCCCCGGCGGGGGCGGGAAGCGCGAGCTGCTCGTCGCCTCCGCGGAGGAGGTGGACACGCTGGTGGAGGTCAAGGCCCTCACCCCCGAGGGGGCGTACGCGCTTGAGGGCCGCGAGCTCGTCGAGGTGCCCGCGGGTTCCGTCGCCGCCGTCGACCTCTCCAGCGGGATCGGCGGCCAGCCGTCCGCGCTGGTGCTCACCTCGGAGACCCCGATCGTCGCCGGGCTCGTCGCCACCGGCACCGGTTCGAAGACCGACGTGGCCTTCACCGCCGGAGCGGTCCCCATCGACCTGGGCAGCGTCGTCGCCGACAACCGCGCGGGCGGCAAGATGGAGTCCCGGCTGCTGCTGACCGCGCCGGACGCGCCGGGCGCGGTGAGCGTGCAGGTGGTTTCGCGCGAGGGCGAGCCGGGTGAGCCGTTCGAGGTGGAGGTCCCCGCCTCGCGGACCAAGCAGGTCACGCTCAAGAAGGTGGACGGGCCCTTCGCGGTGGTCGTGCAGCCGCTGCCCGGCTCGGGGCCGGTCTACGGCGGGCGTGTCATGGAGGAGCGGCTCAAGGGCGGGCCGGCGCTGACCGTGCAGCCGCTCGCCCCCGCCCGCATGTGGGCGCTGGTCCCGCCGATCGCCGAGTCCGCCGCGACCGTCCTGCCCTGAGGCCCTGAGGCCGTGAGGTCTTGAGGCTGTGAGGGCGTGGGGCCGTGAGGCCCCGGCCCCGGAGATCGAGGGACGGCCGGACCGCCAGGTCGCCCTGGTCGCGGCGGGTCAGGCGTGGTCGCGTCGGGAGGCGGCGGGCCGGGGCGGTCACTCTGGGACGTGGCGGGCCGGGAGCGGCCCTCTCGGGAGGCGCTCTCGGGAGGCGACGGGTCGGGGGCGGTCGCGTCGGGAGGCGGCGGGTCAGTCGTGGTCGTCGAAGCCGGGGTCGACCGACTCGGGGGAGAGGCCGAACAGGCCCGCGACCTGCTCCACCACCGCCTCGTGCACCATCGCGCCCAGGTGGTCGCGGTCGCGTGCCCTGCTCTCCAGGGGGCGACGGTAGATGATCACGACGGCCGGGCGGTTTCCCGCGGCGGGCTCCGACCGCCCGAACGGGATGGGCTCACCGGTCAGCAGCCCGGGGCCGTCGCCCAGCTCGCTGATCGGCGGGACCTCCTCGACCGCGAACTCCACGGCCGACAGTTGCTTGGCCCATCGGGGCTTGAGCCGGTCGACGGCGTCGAGGACGAGATCGTCGAACCGCTCGCTGCGGGCCTTGGCGATCGGCACGTGCGAGGGCGCCAGCGGGCCGCGCAGGCCGCGACCGTGCCTGTCGCGCCTGCGGGGAGAACGGGGTCTGCCGGGTGCCGGGCTCACGGCCCCAGCTTAGACGTGACCCGGACGGGGGCGGGAGGTGCCGCCGGGCGGAACGAGGGGCGAGGCCGAGGCGTGAGACGGCGGGTGCCTGGACGGGAGGAGGAGCCGTGACCGGAGCGCGGACGGGGGGAGCCGTGACGGCGGGTACGGGGGTGAGGGCAGATGCCACCGGGAGGCGTGTGGACAGGGGGCGTAAGCCGTACAGGCGGGTGGAAGCCGGGACACGTGTCCGAATTGTGGCGACACGCTCGTTAAGAGCGCTCAGATAGTGGCGCCCCGGACGCTTACCGGATACGGTCCCACCGTGAGCCCCGTCCGCCGCTGTTCCCGCACCGCGTGCAGTCAGCCTGCCGTTTTCACGCTCACGTACGTCTACGCCGATTCGACCGCTGTTCTCGGGCCCTTGGCGACGTACGCCGAGCCGCACTGTTACGACCTGTGTGCCGAGCACGCCGAGCGGCTCACCGCCCCCAGAGGCTGGGAGGTGGTCCGCCTGCCGACCGACGGCGCCCCGCCGAGCACCGACGACCTGGAGGCCCTCGCCAACGCGGTCCGCGAGGCGGCCAGACCCGCGCCGAGCGGTGGTACCGAGCCCGTCGGCCAGGGGGTCGAGGTCGGCCGCCGAGGTCATCTGCGAGTGCTGCGCTCCGCTCAGCCCCAGCGCGACCGCTGACCCTACTAGGCTGGGGGTCACGAACACGACGCAAAGGGTGGAGCTGGAGTGGGCGACCTCGCCAAGATCTTCAAGGCGTACGACGTTCGTGGCGTCGTGCCGGACGAGTTCGACGAGGAGACAGCCGAGGCGGTCGGCGCGGCCTTCGTCGAGGTGACCGGGGCCGAGACCGCCGTCGTGGCGCACGACATGCGCGAGTCGTCGGTGCCGCTGGCCGCCGCCTTCACCCGGGGGGCGACCTCGCGCGGGGCCGACGTGATCAACGCGGGCCTGGGCTCCACGGACCTGCTCTACTACGCGAGCGGCAGCCTCGGCCTGCCCGGGGTGATGTTCACCGCCAGCCACAACCCGGCCCGCTACAACGGCATGAAGATGTGCAGGGCGGGCGCCGTGCCGATCGGCGGCGCCACCGGGCTCGTCGAGATCCGCGACCGGGCCGCCGCGATCCTGGCCTCGGGCATCCTCGGCGGCGAGGGCGGCGGGACGGTCTCCGAGCGCGACCTGCTGCGCGGCTACGCCGACCACCTGCGCACCCTGGTCGACCTGTCCGGCATCCGGCCGCTGCGGGTCGTGGTCGACGCGGGCAACGGGATGGGCGGGCACACGGTCCCGACGGTGTTCGAGGGGCTGCCGATCGAGCTGACCGCCCTGTACTTCGAGCTCGACGGCACCTTCCCCAACCACGAGGCCAACCCCATCGAGCCCGACAACCTGCGCGACCTGCAGAAGGCGGTGCTCGACGTGGGCGCCGACATCGGGCTCGCCTTCGACGGCGACGCCGACCGCTGCTGGGTGGTCGACGAGCGCGGCGAGTCCGTCTCCCCGTCCACGATCACCGCGCTGGTCGCGGTCCGCGAGCTGGGCAGGCATCCCGGGGCCGCGATCATCCACAACCTGATCACCTCCAGGGGCGTCCCGGAGATCGTCGCCGAGCACGGCGGCCGCCCGGTCCGCACCCGCGTGGGCCACTCGTTCATCAAGGCCGAGATGGCCGGGACCGGCGCGGTCTTCGGCGGCGAGCACTCCGCTCACTACTACTTCAAGGACTTCTGGTTCGCCGACTCCGGCATGCTGGCCGCGCTGCACGTGCTGGCCGCGCTGGGGGAGCAGGAGAAGCCGCTTTCGGACATTCTTCTCGAATACACTCGTTACGCGGCCTCCGGGGAGATCAACAGCACGGTCGCCGACCAGGACGCGGCGACGGAGCGGGTCCGGGAGGTCTTCGCGGCCCGCGACGGCGTCACCTTCGACGAGCTGGACGGCCTGACCGTCTCCGGTCCCGGATGGTGGTTCAACCTTCGTCCGTCCAACACAGAGCCGCTGCTCAGGCTGAACGCCGAGGCGGCCGACGAGATTCAGATGGCAGCGATCAGGGACGAGGTCCTTGCTGTCGTGAGGAGCTGAACGAGTGAAGATCGACGACTGGCTGCTGGAGATCCTGGCCTGTCCCAACTGCAAGTCCCCCCTGCGAGCCGAGCCCGAGGTGGACGAGCTTTCCTGCACCTCCGCCTCGTGCGGCCTGGTCTACCCGGTCCGGGACGACATCCCGGTCCTGCTGGTCGACGAGGCCCGGAAGTCGTGAACTGGGAGCCCGATCGGCTCGACGACCAGAAACGGCTGACCGAGGGCGACCCGGCGGGCATGCTGCGGGCGGTGGCCGACTCGGCCGCGCAGGTCCGCACCTCCCGCAGAGCCGCCCTGGAGTCGGGCCTGTCCTCGCTCGCCAGGGACGGACGGCCTCGGGCGGTCGTGGTGGCCGGCGTGGGCGGTTCGGGCATCGCCGGTGACATCCTCAACGTGGTGTGCGGCCACGGCGCCCCGCTGCCGATCGTGACCGTCAGGTCCTACCGGCTGCCCGGCTGGGTCGGCGCGACCGATCTGGTGATCGCGGTGTCGCGCTCCGGCAGGACCGAGGAGACGCTCGCGGTGGCCGCCGAGGCCGTCCGCCGGGGCTGCCGCCTGCTCGCCGTCGGCGGGCCCGACTCGCCGCTCCACGCGATTGCCAGGCAGGCGGGAGCGCCGTTCGTGCCCGTCGGGGGCGGCGGGCAGGCGCGCGCCGCGGTCTGGGCGCTGTCGGTCCCGCTGGTCGTCGCCGCCGCCGAGCTCGGGCTGGTGGAGGTCGGCGAGACGGTGTTCGAGGAGGTGGCCAAGCGCCTTGAGGACCTCGCCCACCGCTGCCGCCCGGCGAGCGAGTCGTTCATCAACCCGGGCAAGTCGCTCGCCATGGAGCTCGCCGAGACCGTGCCGATGATCTGGGGCTCCTCCCCGCTGGCGGCCGTCGCGGCCCGCCGGTGGGCCGGACAGCTCAACACGAACGGCAAGTATCCGGCGATGTGGGGGGAGCTCCCCGAGGCAGGCCACGACCAGGTGGCCACCCTCGACGGCCCGCTCGCCCAGCGCGACATCTTCGCCGACGAGAGCGGCAGGTCCCTGCGGCTGTTCGTGCTGCGCGACGTGGAGGAGCACCCCCGGGTCGTACGGCAGCGGGAGGTGTCGGTGCGGCTCGCGGAGGATCGCGGCGTCCCGGTCACGCAGATCGCCGCCGAGGGGGCGCACCCGCTGGAGCGGCTCGCCACGCTGATCGCGCTCGGGGATTTCGCGAGTACGTACCTCGCTCTCGGGTACGGGGTCGACCCGGCCACTGTGTCGGCCATCACAGAACTCAAGGCAAGGGTTTCGCAATAGGATCCTTGTCTCGTCTTTCCTGACTAACGAGCTGAGCGGAGGCTGCCGTGAGCGCGGGCGGCGGTACTAAGGCAATCATCGCGGCGTTGGCGGCCAACCTGGCGATCGCCGTGGCCAAATTCGTGGCGTTTCTCTTCACGGGTTCGTCGTCGATGATCGCCGAGTCGGTCCACTCGGTGGCCGACTCGGGCAACCAGGCGCTGCTGCTCCTGGGAGGCAAGCGCGCGCAGCGGGCACGCACGCCCCAGCACCCCTTCGGGTACGGCCGGGAGCGTTACTTCTACGCGTTCGTGGTGGCGGTGGTGCTGTTCACCATCGGCGCGGTGTTCTCGCTCTACGAGGGCTGGCACAAGATCCACGCCCCTGAGCCGCTCACGACCCCGGCGTGGGCCTTCGGCGTGCTGATCTTCGCGATCGTCGCCGAGGGGTTCTCGTTCAGGACGGCGATCATCGAGTCCAACCACGTCCGGGGAAACCAGTCGTGGGTGCAGTTCATCCGCCGCTCCAAGTCGCCCGAGCTGCCGGTCATCGTCCTTGAGGACCTGGGCGCGCTGCTCGGCCTGATCTTCGCGCTCTTCGGCGTGACCATGGCCGTGGTGACCGGCAACCCCGTCTGGGACGGCATCGGCACCCTCATGATCGGCGCCCTGCTCGCGGTGATCGCGGTGATCCTGGCGATCGAGACCAAGTCGCTGCTGATCGGCGAGGGCGCGGGCCCCGAGGTCGAGACCCGCATCGCGGACGCCCTGAAGAGCGCGCCCGAGGTGAGCCGGGTCATCCACATGCGCACGCTCCACCTGGGTCCCGAGGAGATCCTGGTCGCCGCCAAGATCGCGGTGGACCACGACGACACGGCCGCCGAGGTGGCCCGTGGCATCGACGAGGCCGAGCAGCGCATCCGCGCGGCCGTCCCCGAGGCCCGCGTCATCTACCTTGAGCCCGACCTCGACAGGAGCAGCGTCAACGGCGCCGTCTGAGCGTCACCGCCTGTCCGCACCCCAGGGTGGGAATCCCGGCTCGGACGCGGGACCCCGGCGCACATCGCCGGGGTCCCGCGTTTTTTTCGGACCATGGGGTGATCGAGCGGGTGGGACGCGGGGGTCGTGGAGCGGGCCGAGCACTCCGCGAGAGCGGGGTCGCCGGCCGGGGCGTCCCGCCTTCGGTGCCTTTCGATCACCCCTGAGTACGGCGTTGGAGCAGGCGCAGCGCCTTCTCCTTCTCGAAGTCCAGTGCCCTGCGGGGGGCCTGGAGGCGGCCGATCCGCAGCCCCAGGTCCCGTACGGCCTGCGCGACCGCGGGCTCGCTCAGTGTCCGCAGCGCGAAGGCGAGCTCGGCGGGGGAGACGTCGAACCGCTTCTCCAGCTCGACGCTCTGGGCGACGGCCGAGAGCTCGTCGGGGCCGAACCGCCGGTGCGCGCCCTGGTGCCTGACCGGGGGGAGCAGCCCGAGCGCCTCGCGGTAGCGAAGCATCCGGGGAGACATGCCCAGCTTTCCGGCGGCCTCGGTGATCCGCATCGGTGACCTCTTTCCAGCGGTTTTGCGAGAAACCTTACATTCTTGTGTCAGGTTACCCGTTCAAAAGGTGCGCGGAGGCGTTCCAGCCGCCTAAACTCGCATGCGTCGACTGTTCCGATGGAACGGCGAGCCCGGCCTTGGAGCGAAGCACGATCGCGAGACGAGCGCGACGGGCGAGGGTGTGAGGCGAACGCCGCCATCAACCAGAGGGGTAACCACACATGGACTTCAAGGTCGCCGACCTTTCTCTTGCGGCCTTCGGGCGCAGGGAGATCCAGCTCGCCGAGCACGAGATGCCGGGCCTGATGGCCGTCCGCAAGGAGTACGCCGCGGCCCAGCCGCTGGCCGGCGCGAAGATCATGGGCTCGCTGCACATGACCATCCAGACCGCCGTGCTCATCGAGACCCTGGTCGCGCTCGGCGCGGAGGTTCGCTGGGTGAGCTGCAACATCTTCTCCACCCAGGACCACG
Source organism: Streptosporangium vulgare (assembly GCF_042428775.1). Lineage (NCBI taxonomy): Bacteria > Bacillati > Actinomycetota > Actinomycetes > Streptosporangiales > Streptosporangiaceae > Streptosporangium > Streptosporangium vulgare. The sequence goes on from NZ_JBHMBS010000003.1 coordinate 121,041, forward strand.
CCGCCGCCGCCGTGGTCGTCGGCCCGGAGGGCACCCCGGAGAACCCCCAGGGCGTCCCGGTCTTCGCCTGGAAGGGCGAGACCCTGGAGGAGTACTGGTGGTGCACCGAGCAGGCCCTGACGTGGCCCGGTGCCGACGGTCCCAACATGATCCTCGACGACGGCGGCGACGCCACCATGCTCGTCCACAAGGGCAGCGAGTACGAGAAGGCCGGCGCCGTGCCCAGCACCGGTGAGAACGACCCCGAGGAGTGGGGCGTCGTCCTCGACCTGCTCCGCCGCACGGTCACCGACGAGGGCCGCTGGACCCGGGTCGCCTCGCAGATCAAGGGCGTCACCGAGGAGACCACCACCGGCGTGCACCGCCTGTACGAGATGTTCAAGACCGGCACGCTGCTCTTCCCGGCGATCAACGTCAACGACTCGGTGACCAAGTCCAAGTTCGACAACAAGTACGGCTGCCGCCACTCGGTGATCGACGGCCTCAACCGCGCCACCGACGTGCTGATCGGCGGCAAGGTGGCGCTCGTCGCCGGGTACGGCGACGTCGGCAAGGGCTGCGCCGAGGCCCTCAAGGGCCAGGGCGCCCGCGTCATCGTCACCGAGATCGACCCGATCTGCGCGCTCCAGGCCGCCATGGACGGCTTCCAGGTCACCACCCTGGACGAGGTCGTCGGCCTCGTCGACATCTTCGTCACGACGACCGGCAACTTCGACATCATCACGGCCGACCACATGGCCCGGATGAAGCACAACGCGATCGTGTCCAACATCGGTCACTTCGACAACGAGATCGACATGGCCGGCCTGGCGCGTATCCCGGGCATCGAGAAGACCGAGGTCAAGCCGCAGGTCCACACCTGGCGCTTCCCCGACGGCAAGCAGATCATCGTGCTCGCCGAGGGCCGCCTGATGAACCTGGGCTGCGCCACCGGCCACCCCTCGTTCGTCATGTCCAACTCCTTCACCAACCAGGTGATCGCGCAGATCGAGCTGTTCACCAAGACCGACGACTACCCGATCGGCGTCTACGTGCTGCCCAAGCACCTGGACGAGAAGGTCGCGCGCCTCCACCTCGACGCCCTGGGCGTGAAGCTCACCACGCTCACCAAGGCCCAGGCCGAGTACATCGGCGTCGACGTCGAGGGCCCCTACAAGTCCGACCACTACCGTTACTGACATCCGCGGTCGAGTTTCACCGGGCCCCCGCCGCTTCGCGGGGGCCTTCCGGCGATTTTGGGGTTCGGGCAGACCTGGGGAGAGATGTGGACAGCGCTGAGCGCGCCCTGGTGGCCGCGGGGGAGTTGAGGATCGGATGGGCGGCGCGGGCGATGCCCGTGCTCACCGCCCTTGGCGAGCGGTTCGCCGCGGAGCGGCCCTTCGACGGGCTGCGGATCGCCGCGTGCCTGCACGTCACCGCCGAGACCGCCGTGCTCATGGGCACCCTCAAGGCGGGCGGGGCCGAGATCGCCCTGGCCGCGTCGAACCCCCTGTCCACTCAGGACGACGTCGCCGAGGCGCTCCGCGAGTACGGCGTCGTCGTGCACGCGCGGGCCGGTGTGACCATGGACGCCTACTACCACCACATCCACCAGGCGCTCGACATCGTCCCGGACATCGTCCTGGACGACGGCTGCGACCTTGTCAACATCCTGCACACGGAGCGGACCGAGCTGCTGGAGACGGTCTCCGGCGGGTGCGAGGAGACCACCACCGGGATCATCAGGCTCCGCCAGATGGCCGCGGAGAAGGCCCTCAGGTTCCCCGTGGTGGCGGTCAACGACACGCGGACCAAGCGGATGTTCGACAACCGCTACGGCACCGGTCAGTCGACCATGGACGGGATCATGCGCGCCACGAACACCCTGCTCGCGGGCAAGACCGTGGTGGTCGCCGGGTTCGGCTACTGCGGCCGGGGCGTCGCCGAGCGGGCGAGGGGCCTGGGAGCGCGGGTCGTGGTGACCGAGATCGACCCCGTCAAGGCGCTGGACGCCTCGCTGCAGGGCTACGACGTACGGTCGATGGCGGCGGCGGCCCGCGCCGGGGACGTGTTCGTCACGGTCACCGGCAACCGCGACGTGATCAGGGGCGAGCACCTGGCGGAGATGAAGGACGGCGCGATCCTGGCCAACGCCGGGCACTTCGACGTCGAGATCGACGTCCGCGCCCTGGACGACCTGGCGCACGTCGTCCATCGGGGGGTGCGCCCCAACACCGACGAGTACGTCCTCGCCGACGGCCGCAGGCTCCTGCTGCTCGCCGAGGGCCGCCTGGTGAACCTGACCGCCGCCGAGGGCCATCCGGCCGCCGTCATGGACATGTCCTTCTCCGCGCAGGTGCTCTCGGTGGCGTGGCTGGTCCGCGAGCGGGCGCGGCTGGAGCCGGGGGTCTACGACGTGCCGGGAGAGGTCGACGTGGAGGTGGCGCGGCTCAAGCTGGCCGCGGCCGGGATCGAGATGGACGATCTCACCGCTGACCAGGAGGAATACCTCCACTCGTGGCGGCTCGGTTCCTGACCTCCCTTCCGTCCGTCACAGACGAGATACGCCGCGTGTGCGGAAAATCCCTCGTCATGATGACTTCTCCGGCTTGTCGCCGTACTGGGCGATCAGTTCGCTCGCCTCGCGCAGGATCGCGGCCTGCTGCTCGCGGCGCTTGCGGCGCCGGGAAAGCAGCGTCCGGACGACGAGGAAGGTGAGAACGAGGAGGGCGAGGAAAACGAGTTGCGGCCACGGCAATGCCCAGAGTGAGGTGTCGACCGTGGTCTGCTGGGCGGCGAGGCCCTGGATCGACTCACCCACCCAGATCGCCGTGCCGCGGTGGGTCTGCACCGCGGACAGGATGTGGTCGGAGGCGGACCAGAAGTAGTTCTCGGTACCGAAGTCGACCCGCGGCAGCACCTCGCGTCCGGCGGTCTTGTAGGCGCCGGGAGGCCACATGAAGTAGCCGCCGTAGGAGTGCGTGTTCATCGCGAACTTGATGTTCGGATACTCGTTGGTGAGCCACACCTCGTTGCGGGCCTCCGGCTCCGAGAGCTTGGCGGGGCCGGCGTAGGTGTCGCTGGTGCAGGTCGCCGAGGCGCCGTTGTATCCGTCGGAGAAGGCGCCGACCGAGAAGTTGCGGTTCAGGTCCACCCTCCAGGAGTTGCGGCGCGCGGGGTCGGACGCGTCGTCGGCGCAGTGGTTGGTCATGTTCCTGCGCTGCATGTTGTAGTCGTGCATCGAGTAGTGCGAACCGTCGGGGTTGGTGGTCGGCAGCACGAAGATGTCGAGGTCGTCCAGGAGCTTCCTGGTCTCCCTGTCCTGCGCGTAGTTGCGCAGCAGCCGCTCGGCGGCCTCCAGACAGGTGATCGGGGTGACCCACTCACGAGCGTGCTCCTGGCAGTAGAGGAACACGCCGGTCTTGGAACGGTCCCGGCTCTTGCCGATGTGAAGGACCTTCATCTGGAACGGGTCGCGTGACACGCTCGCCGGCGCCTTGAGGAAGTCGGTGAGCCGTACGTCCGCCGCGGCGGCCACCACGCCCGCGCCCGCGTTGCCGCGGTAGGGGTTCGCCGTCACCAGAGCGGACGCCGCCGGGTCGGCGTTGACGGCGTCGACCACCTGCTTGGCGGTGCTGGTGATCGCGCCGGAGGCGTTCGTGGCCAGGTTGACCACGATGTCCTTGCCGGTGACCGTGACCGAGAGCGGGGAGTCCGCGGTGTCCGGCCTGACGAGCGCGGCGGTGATGTCGTTGCCGCCCTCGCTGCCGTAGCTCCTGGAGTTCAGGTCGCCGATCTTTGATATCGGCCGTCGCCCAAGCGGGGCGAACAGGAAAGAAGGTGGCCTGTAAATTTTTTCTGATGATCAAGTAAAGGGGTTAATCAAATTTTGTTCTGACAAAGTCATGATTTGTCAGTCTAATTGTCGGTACAGGGGATTCGCCGATTCGCCGATTCGTGCCTTTTCCGGATCCGCTCCGTGTTCGTTCCATGCCTGTTCCACGGCCGGAGTCGACCCGGTCAAGGCGCTGGACACCCTGCCGCGGGGCTACGACGTACGGTCGTGGCGACGGCGGTCCGCACCGGGTGCGTGATCAGGGGTGAGCGCCCGGCGGAGGCGAAGGACGGCGCGATCCTCGCGAACCGCCCACGAAGGGGAGCGAGTCAGAGCTCGGCCTGCATCTCCCGCATCCTGCGGATCTCGGCGCTCTGGGTGACCGAGATGTCGTTGGCCAGCTCCTCGACCCGCACGTGTGAGCCGGAGGTCAGGACCTGCTCGGACATCGTGAGCGCGCCCTGATGGTGCGCGATCATGAGCTGGAGGAAGAGCCGGTCGAAGTCCTTGCCCGAGGCGGCCTTGAGCGCGTCCATCTGCTCCGGCGTGGCCATGCCGGGCATGTCGCCGTGCCCGGCATGGTGTTCGGGGACCCGCTGCCCCTGCTGCTGGAGCCAGGTGGTCATGAACTGGATCTCCGGCCCCTGCGCGTCCTTGATGCGGGAGGCGAGGCCCTTGAGCCTGGTGTGCTCGGCCCTGGTCGGGGCGAGGGTGGCCATGTCGAGGGCCTGGCGGTGGTGAACGATCATGTCCTGGAGGTACTTCACGTCGGCCGCGTTCACGGTGGGCGAGGGCACGAGCGTGGCGGCCTCGCCCGGGCCGACGGTCCTGGCGGCTTCACCCGGCCTGCCTGGGACGATCACCGGTGCCGAGGCGGCGGCCTCGGGGATCGCGGGGGCCTCCGGCTCCGAGGTGCACGCGCCGAGAGACAGGACGGCGACCACGGCGATGAGCGCGACGCGCACCCGGCCTCCTTCGTGAGTGTCCATTACCGTCCTTCCGCGGCCTGAGAGCCGGGGATGCCGGCTTCCGGCCCCGGTGGGATCTGTCGATCCGCAGGTCGGGCACGCCTCAAGCTCCACGTGAACATCCACGTGAATCCCCATGTGAACACGGCACGCTCTGTCCCGCCTGTAACGCCACGTCCACCGTGTCCGCCGCGGGAACACCCCAACCCTAACGGGTCGGGCCGACACGAGAAGAGGGGCCCCTACGGGAGGCATGGGATGTTTTGGCCTGCATGTCCAGTGCCGCAAGACCGTAACCCCTCCGAGGGCTGTCCGTAAAGACTACATGTCGGAAACAGTTGCTGACACTGTGACGTCTTGCCTGACCGGCCGCTCAGGGTGAACGATTCAGACATTTATGCACGCTTTATCAGTGCATGCAGCTAGGAGGTACAAAGTGTCCACCCCCCCAAGGAAGGGCCTGACCGGTCGTTTCCTGTTCGTGGCCGGGGTCACCGTCGCCATGGTTCTGGCCGCGGTACCCGCGCAGGCCGCTGACATTCCGGCGCCGGGCGAGATCGCCAAGAGCGGGAACGTCGAGCACGTCACCAACGTGCCCAAGCCGGCCAGCCTGACAGACATCAACACCGACATGGCGTTCCAGGGCGACTACGCCTTCGTCGGCAACTACAGCGGCTTCTCGATCTACGACATCAAGGACCCGAAGAAGACCTCGGTGGTCAGCTCGGTGGTCTGTCCCGGCGGCCAGATGGACCTGTCCGTCCATGGCGACCTGCTCTTCGCCGCGGTCGACTCCTCGCGCAACAACGACTCCTGCAGCAGCGTCGGCCAGAGCGCCGCGATCAAGGAATCGTGGGAGGGTGTCCGGATCTTCGACGTCAGCGACAAGCAGAACCCCAAGTACGTCAAGGCGGTCGAGACCAACTGTGGCTCGCACACCCTGACCCTCGTCCCCGGCAAGGGCAGGGACAAGAAGAACGTCTACGTCTACGTCTCCTCCTACAGCCCGAACGCGTCGTTCCCCGACTGCCAGCCGCCGCACGACAAGATCTCGATCATCAAGGTGCCGGTGAAGAACCCGGAGGCCGCCGAGGTCGTCGCCACGCCGGTTCTGTTCCCGGACGGCGGTAACCCCGGCGAGAGCCTGCCGTACCCCTACCGCACCTCGGCGACGAGCGGCTGCCACGACATCACCGCCTACCCGGAGAAGGACATCGCCGCCGGCGCCTGCATGGGCGAGGGCATCCTGATGGACATCTCCAACCCGGTCGACCCGAAGGTCACCGCCACGGTCCGTGACGACGAGAACTTCGCGTTCTGGCACTCGGCGACGTTCAACAACAAGGGCACCAAGGTCGTCTTCACCGACGAGCTCGGTGGCGGCGGCGCGGCGACCTGCAACGAGGCGATCGGCCCGAACCGCGGCGCCAACGCCTACTACGACCTCCAGGACGGCCAGTTCGCCTTCAAGGGTTACTTCAAGATCCCCCGCCACCAGGACGACACCGAGAACTGTGTCGCGCACAACGGCTCGCTGATCCCGGTCAAGGGCAAGGACATCATGGTCCAGGCCTGGTACCAGGGTGGCATCTCGGTCGTGGACTTCACCGACTCGGCCAACGCGCAGGAGATCGCCTTCTTCGAGCGCGGTCCCGACAGCGCCCACCGGCTCAGCGGTGGCTTCTGGTCGGCGTACTACTACAACGGTCACGTCTACGGCAGCGACTTCAACCTCGGTCTTGACGTTCTGAAGATCAACGACGATCTCCTCGACAAGGCGGGCAAGGTCAAGTTCAAGGACCTGAACCCGCAGACCCAGGACTCCTACCAGCCCGACAAGGGTCACTGACCTTTGACGTGAAGGTCGCCGGGCGCCGGACGGGCGCCCGGCGACCTTCGCTCGTGCCGGAACCCCACGGTGAGCCACAAAAGGAGTAATATAATAAACTTTTCTGGAGTGTAAGTAAAGAGGTTGAATTAAATTTTATTGTGACAAAGTCGCGTGATGTTGACTCGGGCGTCAAGGTGGACGGTTTGCTAATTTATGCATGCCTTATGTCCGCTTCAAGGAGGCACCCGCAGTGTTCGCTCCCCGAAGGATCGTCCGGACGTTGGCGGTGGTGGCCACGGCCGCCGCGATGCTGACGTCCACGGTCTCGGCCCAGGCCGCCGACATTCCTCCCCCCGGTGAGGTCGTCACCAGCCCCAACGTGACGCACGTGGGCACCCTGCCCAAGCTCCCCGGCCTTGAGGCCACCACCAACACCGACATCGCCTTCCAGGGTGACTACGCCTACGTCGGCAACTACGGCGGTTTCTCGATCTACGACATCAGGAACCCGAGGCGTGCCAAGCTCGTCAGCGGCGTGCTGTGCCCCGGCTCGCAGATGGACGTGTCGGTCTACGGAGACCTCCTGTTCGCCGCGGTCGACAACTCCCGCAACGACGACTCCTGCAGCAGTGTCGCCCAGCCCGCCAGCGTCAAGGAGTCGTGGGAAGGGGTTCGGATCTTCGACATCAGCGACAAGAAGAACCCCAAGTACATCAAGTCGGTCGAGACCAACTGCGGCTCCCACACCCTGACACTCGTTCCCGGCAAGTCCAGGGACCGCAAGAACGTCTACCTCTACGTCTCCTCCTACAACCCGAACGCCACGTTCCCCGACTGCCAGCCGCCGCACGACAAGATCTCGGTCATCAAGGTGCCGCTGCGCACCCCGACCGCCGCGGCCGTGGTCAAGACGCCGGTCGTCTTCCCCGACGGCGGCAACGAGACGCAGCCGGGCCTGCTGCTGCCGACCAGCGGCTGCCACGACATCACCGTCTACGCGGAGAAGGACATCGCGGCCGGGGCCTGCATGGGTGACGGCGTCCTGTTCGACATCTCCGACCGGGAGAACCCGGTGATCACCGCGCGGACCACCGACCCGAACTTCGCGTTCTGGCACTCGGCGACGTTCAACAACGAGGGCACCAAGGTCATCTTCACCGACGAGCTCGGCGGCGGCGGCCAGGCCACCTGCAACGAGGCCACCGGCCCGAACCGCGGCGCCAACGCCTACTACGACATCGTCCGCGGCAAGCTCGTCTTCAAGGGCTACTTCAAGATCACTCGCTACCAGGCCGACACCGAGAACTGCGTCGCGCACAACGGCTCGCTGATCCCGGTCAAGGGCAAGGACATCATGGTCCAGGCCTGGTACCAGGGCGGCGTCTCCTTCGTGGACTTCACCGACTCGTCCCACCCGAAGGAGATCGGCTTCTTCGAGCGCGGCCCCGAGCCCGACGGCGGAGGCGGCGGCATCTGGTCCGCGTACTACTACAACGGCTACGTCTACGCCAGCGACTTCCGCAGGGGACTGGACGTCCTCAAGATCGACGACCGTCGCACCGACCCGGCCAAGAGCGTCCGCATGGACCGGCTGAACGTGCAGACCCAGGCCTCCTACGGCGGCCACGGCCACGGCCACTGACGCGTGATCGCCCACGAGGGCGAGCGGTGTTGACGAGGGACCCGTAGCGGTTTCACGGATCTCGTGAGGAGAGGGACGGCGGATCTCCCGCCGTCCCTCTTCGCGTTCCCGCCGACGTGCCCGTACGGCCCGTGGTCCGTACGGGCACGTACGCGCGTACGGACACCGCGCCGGTTGAGAGGTGCGAACCGGTGAGGGAGCCTTTGAGGGGGAGAGGTCAGGCGGGAGGGACGAACCCGCCGGGCGTAGGACCGGGCTCCCGCGTGGCGGGCCCGGCTGCGGGCGGCGGGGGCGCGGAGGGCACATAGGGCGCGGAGGGCACATAGGGCGCTGCCTCCGCCGGGGGAGGGAGCGGGATCCGCGGCTGCGGCGCCGGGTAGGCGGGCTGGGCGTGAGGCCGGGACGCCGTCCCCGGAGGCGCGTACGGCCCGTCTCCGGCCCTGGGGGCGTACGACGAGGGCGGGGGCGCGTACGGCCCCTCTCCCGTCCCGTTGGGCGCGTACGACCTGTCTCCGGCCCCGTTGGGGTACGGCCCGTCTCCGGCCCTCGGCGGCGCGTACGACGGGGGCGGCGCGGCCGCGTAGGGCCGGGGCGACGGCGGGGGAGCCTGATGGGGTGGGGGCGCGACGTGGCCGGGCCATCCCTGGCCGGCCCGCTGCCCACCGGCCCACTGCTCGCCGGGTCGTCGCTCACCGGCCCACTGCTCGCCGGCCCGCTGCCGGTCGTGCCACTGCTGGGCCAGGCGCGCCTGCTCGCGGCGGCGGCGCTCGGCCAGGACGGCGGTCAGGTAGGCGAACGGCGGCACGCCGGGAGGGGCGGGCGGCGACACGAAGGCCGACATCTCGGTGGCGATGCGCACACCCATCTCGTGCTGGACGGCGGGGGCCAGGTCGTGCCAGCGCATGAGGTACTGTCTCGCGGTGGCCGCGACCTGCTCGGGCAGCCGCGACAGCTCCAGCGTCGCCGCCCACGGCGCGAGCATCGGCGGCATGTCCAGCGGCGGCCCGTACTGCCGCGGGACGCGTTCGGAGATCACGATGGTGCCGGAGAAGAGGTCGCCGAGCCGCTTGCCCTTCTCCGAGATCAGCGAGCTGATCAGCGCGGGGGCGCCGCTGAGCATCCAGAACTCCAGGACCCCCGCCAGCCCGCGGAACAGGGCCTGCCGGAACCGCTCGGGGCCGCCGTCGTCGCTGACGACCCGGAGCCCCAGCGCGAGCTTGCCCAGGCTGCGCCCGCGCGTGAGCGTCTCGAAGATCACCGGATACCCGACGACCACGAGCACGGTGAGCACGATGTAGACCATCGCGGTCAGCGCCGGATCGCTCAGGAGTCCCAGGCTGCCGACCAGCAGGGAGGCGCCGAGCAGCGTCACGACCTGGACCGTCATGTCGATCAGCAGCGCCGCGGCCCTGCTCGGGAGCTGGGCGACACGGACCTCGACGACGACGGCCTCGCCGGTTACGACATCGGACACAATCAGCACCCTACCTTCGACTGGATAGGCTGCCCGCGTGGACATCGACGCCTTCGTCACCGCGCACCGGCCCGCCTGGGACCGCCTTGAGGACCTGGTCCGGCGGCGCGGCTCGCTGGACGGCGCCGAGGTCGACGAGCTGGTCGACCTCTACCAGCGGGTCGCCACGCATCTGTCCCTCGTCCGTTCCGCCTCCGCCGACCCGATCCTGGTGGGCCGCCTGTCGGCGCTCGTCGCCCGCGCCCGCTCCGCCGTGACCGGGGCGCACACCCCGGCCTGGCGGGAGTTCGTCCGCTTCTTCACGGTCTCCTTCCCGGTGGTCGCCTACCGGGCCCGCTGGTGGTGGCTGGCCACGAGCGTCGCGTTCCTGCTGGTCTCCACGGTCGTCGCCGTCTGGGTGGGGCAGAACCCCGACGTCCAGGCGGCGATCGCCACCCCCGAGGAGATCACCCAGCTCGTCGAACACGACTTCGCCGACTACTACTCGGAGAACCCGGCGACCTCCTTCGCCGGACAGGTCTGGGTCAACAACGCCTGGGTCTCGATGCAGGTCATCATCATGTCGATCCTGCTCGGCCTGCCGATCCCTTACGTCCTGTGGGAGAACGCGCTCAACGTGGCCGTCTCCGCCGGCCTGATGGCCTCGCGCGGCAAGCTCGACATCTTCTTCGGGCTGATCACCCCGCACGGCCTGCTGGAGCTGACCGCGGTGTTCCTCGCCGCGGCCGTCGGCATGCGCCTCGGCTGGACGGTCGTCGACCCCGGCCCGCGCAGGCGTGCCGAGGCCCTCGCCGAGCAGGGCAGGGCCGTGATGAGCGTCGCCCTCGGCCTGGTCGTGGTGCTGCTCGTCTCGGGGCTCATCGAGGGCCTGGTCACCCCCTCGGGACTGCCCACCTGGGCCCGGATCGGCATCGGGGTGGTCGCGGAGGCCGCCTTCCTCGCCTACGTGATCTTCTTCGGCCGCCGGGCCGTGGCCGCGGGCGAGAGCGGCGACGTGGAGCGCGCCCCCGACCTGGCCCCCAGCGCGGGCTGAGCCCCGACCTGGAGAACCCCCGGGGAGAGACCTGGAGCCCTGGGGAGACGCCGTCAGAGCCGCCCGGCCGCCTTCAGCGCCAGGTAGGCGTCGGCCAGGGCCGGGGCGATCTGCTCGGGGGCGGTGTCGACGACCTCCACGCCCTGACGGCGCAGCAGGGCGGTGATCCTGCGCCGCCCCGCCCTCAGGTGCTCGGCCGCCGCCGCGCCGTAGACCAGCTCGGAGGTGCCGCGCCCGGCGGCCATCTCGGCCACCTGCGGGTCGGAGACGGCGGCCAGGAGCACCAGGTGCCGCGAGGAGAGCCGGGGCAGGACCGGCAGCAGGCCCTCCTCCAGCGCCGCCGGGTTGAGGTCGGTCAGCACGACGACCAGGCAGCGCCGCCTGGCCCGCGACATGACGGCCGCGACCATCCCCGCGGAGTCGGCCTCGACCAGCTCGGCCTCGATCGGGGCCATCGTGTTGACCAGCGACGACAGCAGCTCCGTACGGCCGGTGCCGGACACCCAGGCGCGCACCCCGCGGTCGTGGGCCATGAAGTCGACCCGGTCGCCCGCGCGGGAGGCGAGGGCGGCCAGCAGCAGCGCCGCGTCCATCGACCAGTCGAGGCGGGGCCAGCCGGGCACGACCCGCGCCGCAGTGCTCCCGCCGCCCCCGCCGCGCCCGCCGGTCGTGGGCACCTCTCCCGCCAGCGGGATCGGCGCGGTACCCACGCGCCCGGCCGAGGTGCGGCCGGTGTCGAGCACGATCAGCACCCGGCGGTCGCGCTCGGGCCGCCAGGTGCGGACCACGACGTCGTTACGGCGCGCGGTGGCCCGCCAGTCGATCGAACGGACGTCGTCGCCGACCACGTACTCCCGCAGCGAGTCGAACTCGGTGCCCTGCCCCCGGATCATCGACGGGTGCCGGCCCTCCAGCTCCCTGAGCCTGGACAGCTTGGCGGGCAGGTGCTTGCGGCTGAGGAACGGCGGCAGCACCCGGACCGACCAGGGCACCCGGTGCGAGCCCTGGCGGGCCGCCACGCCCAGCGGGCCCAGCGACCGCACCGTCACCGTGACCGCCTCGCGGTCGCCCCTGCGGGTGGGGGTGAGCGTCGTGACCAGCCGGCGGCGCTCGCCCGGGGGCACGTCCAGCGGCAGGTGCCGGGGCGTGGCGCCGGCGGACGGCGGCCAGGCGTCCCTGAGCACGCCGCGCGCCCGGCGGGTGCCGGGGTTCTCCACGATCAGCTCGACCGTGACCGACTCGCCGAGCCGTACCAGCCGCTCGCCCGAGCGGGTGAAGCGCAGCGGGCGCACGCTCCCGGCCAGCAGAAGGTCGACCACGACCAGCGCCACGATCAGCAGCGCCATCCCGGCCACGGCGAGCCCCGGCCGGGGGGCGAACAGCACGGCCAGGGTGCCCAGCAGTGCCAGCAGCGCGGCCCGTCCCGTCAGCGCCATGGTCAGCGGGGGACGGGGACGGAGGCGAGGATGGCGTCGATGAGGCCGTCGGCGGTCGCGCCCTCCAGCTCGGCCTCGGGGCGTATCTGGATCCGGTGCCGCATCGCGGGCCTGGCCAGCGCCTTGACGTCGTCGGGCGTCACGTAGCCGCGACCGGACAGCCACGCCCAGGCCCGCGCCCCGGCGAGCAGCGCGGTGGCGCCGCGCGGGGAGACGCCGAGCTGGAGCGAGGGCGACTGGCGGGTGGCCCTGGCGACGTCCACGATGTAGCCGAGCACCTCGGGGCCCACGTGCACCTGGCCGACCGCCGCGCGTCCCGCGGCGAGGTCGGCGGCGGTGGCCACGGCCTTGACGTACGACAGGTCGCGCGGGTCGAAGCCGAGCGCGTGCCGTTCCAGCACCGCGATCTCCTGGTCGCGGGGCGGCAGCGGGACGGTCAGCTTGAGCAGGAACCGGTCGAGCTGCGCCTCGGGCAGCTGGTAGGTGCCCTCGTACTCGACGGGGTTCTGGGTGGCGGCCACGATGAACGGGTCGGGCAGCCCGCGCGCCGATCCCTCCACGCTGACCTGGCGCTCCTCCATCGCCTCCAGCAGCGCGGCCTGCGTCTTCGGCGGCGTGCGGTTGATCTCGTCGGCGAGCAGGAGGTTGGTGAAGACCGGCCCCTCGCGGAACTCGAACTCCGACGTCTTCGCGTCGTAGATCAGCGAGCCGGTGATGTCGCCCGGCATGAGGTCGGGGGTGAACTGCACCCGCTTGAAATCGAGCGAGAGCGCCGCCGCCAGTGTCCTGACGAGCAGGGTCTTGGCGACGCCGGGCACGCCTTCGAGCAGCACGTGGCCCCGGCAGAGCAGCGCGATCACCAGCCCGGTGACCACGGCGTCCTGGCCGACGACCGCCTTGGAGACCTCGGCGCGCAGGGCTCCCAGCGCCTCCCTGGCGCGGTCCGTGCCCTGCGCGGCGGGTACGGCGGATGCGCCGGGCGCGGTCCTGACGACGGAGGTCGCCTCGGTGAGACCGCCGTTCCCCGGTGGTGTGGTCACGACTTTCCGACCTGCCTTTCCACGATGTCCATGTATTCGGCGAGGGCTACCAGCCCCGCCTCGTCGACCGGCGGCGGTCCGTACAGGGCGGCGCCCACGTGCGACGCCGCCTGGCCGGTCCGCTCGGCGATCGCGTTCACCAGCGCGTCGGGACCCGTCCCCGGGGGCAGCCCGAGGCGGGGGGTGACCCGGTCGGTGAAGCCCGCCCGCAGGGCCGCGGCGGCCCGGTCGCGGGCCCGTCGCGCGCGGTAGAGCCTGGCACGTCCCTCGACGGTTTCGGCCGCCCGCACGACGACGGGCAGCCGCTCGGCCACCACGGGGCCGAGCCTGCGGCCCCGCCAGAGTGCCAGCAGCAGCACCGCGACGAGCACCTGTGCCACGGCCCACCTGACCCCTTCGGGGACCAGGTCGTAGAGACCGGCCTTGCCGCCGCCCGTCTGCGCGGCGCTCTCGGGGGGCGTGAGCCAGATCAGGGTGGGCCGCCCACCGGCGAGGTTCGCCGCCAGCGCGGCGTTGCCGTCCTCGGCGAGCCGCAGGTTGGTCATGAACTGTCCGTCGCCCGCGACGGTGACCGTCCGGCCCGCGCCGCTGTGGGAGACCAGGGTGGGCACCCCGTCGGCGGGGTAGCAGCCGATCGACCCCGGTGGCGCGGTGAGGGCCACGCCGCCGGTGTAGGCGCTGCCCGCCCTCTCCGCGGCGGGCAGCCCGCAGCGGGGCTCGCGGGAACGCGCCCGCGCCTCCCGCCTCGGGGCGATTCCCGGCGCTAGCAGGTCCAGATGGGCTCGTACGCCCACCGCCAGCAGGTCCGAGGGCAGGGTGGCGAGCCGCTTCGCCTCGGCCTCGTCGAGCGGGAAGGTCTCGCTCAGCAGCAGGGTGCTGCCCGCGGGACCCGCCCGCCCGGCCAGCGTCGCGGCCTCGGCGACCGAGGTGACCCGCTCGACCCGCACGCCGCGCGCCTGCAGCAGCCTGGCCAGGGCCTTGCCCCCCGACAGCGAGGCGTCGGCCGGGTCGAGGAGCCTCCCCGGCCCGCCGGAGCCGCCGAGCAGCACGCCGGCGACGGCGACGCCGACCACGAGGAGCGCCACCAGCAGTACGCCCCTGCCGCCGCGCCAGAGGCCGCCGGCGGTCGGTGAGACGGAGGTCGTCGCGGTGGTCTGTCCGGGGCTCCGCGCGGAGGCCCCCGAAGCGGCCCCGGAATCGACCCCGGAGGCGACCTCGGGGGAGGTCGGCTCCAACCGTCCGGGCGCGGCCGGGGTCATGGCGTCTCCGCCCGTCCGGCGGGCGCCGGGCGGGCCGCGCGCAGGTGGTCGTCGAGGTCGCGCATGATCCCGTACGCCTCGGGCGTGCCGGGCACCTCGCCGTAGGTCACGTCGTCGAACACCCGGGCCGCCGAGGACAGCTCGTCGGCGAGCGCGGGCAGCGCGCGGCCGGCCTCGGCGGCGAGCTCGCCGGCGGTGCGGCCGGGGGTGTAGTCGATGATCACGCGGTCCTCCAGGTCGCGGGCGACGGCCCGGAGCCGCTCGCGGACCGCCTCGGCCCACCGGCTCTCCGCCGCGAGCCGCTCGGCGGCCTCGCGGTGCTCGGCGGCGGTGAGGCGGCGGTCCCCGAAGATCCCCTTCGCGCGGGAGGCGCCGCCCCCGGCGGTCCTGCGCGCGATCAGGAGCAGCGAGACGATGATCACGATCACGATCACGAGGAGGGCCGCCCGCGCGGCCACGCTGCCGACGGCGCCCAGGGACTCCTGGTCGAGCAGGTCGCCGGTGAACTGGTTGACGTTCCGCCAGAGACGGTCGACCAGGGACTCCTTGGAGTACTCGGGTCCGAGCAGCTCCCGGATCGCCTGGCGCCGCGCCTCCTCGCGCTCGACGTCGATCGGGGACGTCAGGAGTGGGACCACGGGGCTCCCTGGTCGGGGGACCCGTACCGCGCGGGGCCCGAGGGGGTGACGGCGGGGTCCCACAGGTCGTCGGCCGACGCGTGGACCCATCCCTGCCGTCGCTGCTCGATCGCCGCGGTCTGGAGCACCAGGTCGAACGCCTCGGAGCGCATCCGCCGGTCGGCGTAGAGCAGGCCGTTGACCGCCGCCCGGAGGGGGTAGGCGATCATCGAGCCGAGGGTGACGCCCACGGCGATGAGGATCGCGGAGAGGATCTGCGCGCCGGTGGACCCGCCGCCGAGGAGGGCGAGGAAGCTCGCGCCCAGGACGAAGGGGAAGGCGAGCACCTGGCCGATCAGGAACGCGATGATCTGGGTGAGGACCAGGATGCCGAGCGTCCGCCAGAAGCCGCCGGAGACCAGCTGCCAGGACCTGCGCAGGGAGCTGACAACACCGCGCCGCTCCAGCACCGCGGCCGCCGGGGCGAGCGCGAGCCGGGTGGAGACGAAGAAGGCGTAGATCACGAAGGCCAGCACCGCCACCGTGCCCGCGACCGCCACCACGGCGGCCCCGGCCCCCGCCGCGCCGAGCGCGAGGAACAGGCCGACGACCAGGGCCAGCGGGACGAGCAGGGCCACGAGGGTGACGACGACCAGCCCGAACAGCGTGGGCACCCGGCTCCGGGTCAGCGTCCAGGCCTCGCCGGCCGTCATTTTGCCGCCGAAGATCGCGCGGCCCAGGATGCGGGTCAGCACGCCGGTCAGCAGCGTCACCGCGATGATCTCGACCGCGTAGGAGATCAGGGTGCTGCTCTGCTCGAAGATGATGTTCTGCTGCGAGGGAGCCGCGTTCCGGTTCTCCAGGATCGAGGAGAGGGAGGTGTCGAGCGCGCTCGCCTGCCCGATCGCGAGGGGGACCGCGGCCAGCGCGGCGACGATCGCCGACAGGCCCAGCACGCTCCTGGGGTTGGAGCGCATCAGCTTGATCGCGCCGTCGAGGATGTCGCCCAGGCCGAGCGGGCGCAGCGGGATGATGCCGGGACGCATCGCCGGGGGCGGCCCGCCCGCGCCGTAGGGGCCCTGCGGGTACGGCTGCTGGTACGGCGCCTGGCCGTAGGGCTGTCCGGGACCGGGCGGAGGAGCCTGCGGGAACCCCTGGGGAGGGCTCTCGGGAGCGCCGGACGCCGGGCCGGGCGCGGTCCACGGCGATCCCGGGGTGTTCCCGTACGGCGGGGGTTGGTTGGACGCCCAGCCAGGGGGCGTGCCGGGAGCACCGGGAGTGGAGCCG
Organism: Streptosporangium vulgare; assembly: GCF_042428775.1. Classification (NCBI taxonomy): domain Bacteria; kingdom Bacillati; phylum Actinomycetota; class Actinomycetes; order Streptosporangiales; family Streptosporangiaceae; genus Streptosporangium; species Streptosporangium vulgare. The sequence continues at coordinate 137,442 of NZ_JBHMBS010000003.1, forward strand.
TGACCGTCTGACATATCCCAATCCTGACATGTGGACCCGCTCTCCGTGGTGATCGGGCGATCACACGAGCGTTTCAGCCTTCCCCGGAGCGGCGGAGATGCCGGAGGGATGGCCGAGACGCCGTGGTTTACCGCAGACTGTGACCGTGGTCATCACCGCCCGGCGTTCGCAGTCGCCGGGGCCGGCGGCGGCCGTGGGGGGGCACCACTGCGCGTTTCACATTGCGTGCGCCTAAAATTCGTCATTTGGACGCCCGGTCGTCGACCGGTGTCATCCAGTAGGCGGACAAGGGTAATCTTCGACGATCGAGCGGTTTATCCCAATAACTCCCGAACTGCGTAAACCGAATGAGGGGCCATGAAAGGACGCGTGCTGGTCGTCGACGACGACGCCGCTCTCGCCGAGATGCTCGGTATCGTGCTGCGCGGGGAGGGTTTCGAACCCTCCTTCGTCTCCGACGGTGACAAGGCGCTGGACGCGTTCCGCGACACCCGTCCGGACCTGGTCCTGCTCGACCTGATGCTGCCCGGTGCCGACGGGATCGACGTCTGCCGCCGCATCCGGGCCGAGTCCGGGGTGCCGATCGTCATGCTGACGGCCAAGAGCGACACCATCGACGTGGTGCTGGGGTTGGAGTCGGGGGCCGACGACTACATCGTCAAGCCCTTCAAGCCCAAGGAGCTCGTCGCCAGGGTCCGCGCCCGGCTGCGCCGCACCGACGAGCCGACACCGGAGATCCTGCAGATCGGCGACATCACGATCGACGTCGCCGGGCACTCGGTCAAGCGGGAGGAGGAGACCATCAACCTCACCCCGCTGGAGTTCGACCTGCTGGTCGCCCTCGCGAGGAAGCCGCGCCAGGTCTTCACCCGCGAGGTCCTGCTCGAACAGGTCTGGGGCTACCGCCACGCGGCCGACACCCGCCTGGTCAACGTGCACGTCCAGCGGCTCCGGGCGAAGATCGAGAAGGACCCCGAGCACCCCGAGATCGTCGTGACGGTCCGCGGGGTCGGCTACAAGGCCGGACCGGCCTAGCCGCCGACCTCCCCCGGACCCCGAGATGCCTCCCGCACCGAAGAAACGCCGTCGCACCCCGCGCCAGCTGCTGCGGGGTGTGCGGCGCCGTACCCGGCGCGTGGCCGGCCGGGCGCGCCGCGTCTTCTGGCGCTCGCTCCAGCTGCGCGTGGTCACCAGCACGATGGTCATCTCCATCGTGGTCGTCGCCGTGCTCGGCGTCTTCCTCATGCAGCAGATCATCAGGACCACCCTGGAGACCAGGGAGAGCGCGGCCAAGAGCGAGGCGCAGGCCGACAGGAACGCGGTGCTCGGCTATCTCAGCCAGCCGACGGCGGAGGCCGCCAAGCAGCCCGTCGAGCCGGGCCAGGGGCCGCAGGCGGCGGGGGGCAGCCCGCTCGGCCAGGCCACGGAGGCGCTCGCGCGGCGCGCGGGCTCGGCGAGCCGCTACTCGGTGATCATCCGTAACGAGGAACTGCCCGGCGCGTTCTACGGGACCACGGACATCGACCCCCGCAGCATCCCGGCCCGGCAGCGTGACGAGCTGTTCAAGAAGCCGGCGGGCGAGGACAGCACCTGGTACACCCCGCTGTACTACAAGGGGGAGCCGGAGCAGGCGGTGCCCGGCATGATCATCGGCACCCGCCTCGACTCGTCGTACGAGATCTACCACCTGGTCCCGCTGGACAAGGAGGAGCGGACCCTCGCCTCGGTGCAGCAGATGATCATTCTCGTCGGCGCCGGTCTCGTGCTGCTGCTCGCCGCGATCTCCTCCCTGGTCACCCGCCAGGTCGTCACGCCGGTCAGGCTGGCCAGGCAGGCCGCCGAGCGGCTGGCCGCCGGGCGCCTGGACGAGCGGCTGAAGGTGCGGGGGGAGGACGACCTGGCCCGCCTGGCCGCCTCCTTCAACGAGATGGCCGCGAACCTGGCCCTGAAGATCCACCAGCTGGAGGAGCTCTCCCAGGTGCAGCGCCAGTTCGTCTCGGACGTCTCGCACGAGCTGCGCACCCCGCTGACCACCGTGCGGATGGCCGCCGACCTGCTCTTCGACGCCCGCGAGGACTTCGACCCGATGGCCGCCAGGTCGGCCGAGCTGATGCAGAACCAGCTCAACCGGTTCGAGGCGATGCTCGCCGACCTCCTGGAGATCAGCCGCTACGACGCGGGCGCGGCCGACCTCGACGTCGACCCGGTGGACGTCAGGGACGTGGTGCTGCGCGCCGTCGCCGACTCCGAGGCGCTGGCCGAGCGCCACTCCACCCGCTTCGACCTACGCCTTCCCGGCGAGCCGTGCATGGCGGAGATGGACAGCCGACGGGTCGAGCGCATCCTGCGCAACCTGCTGTTCAACGCGATCGAGCACGGCGAGGGCCGCGACGTCGTCGTCTCGGTCGCCGCCGACAGGGACGCGGTGGCGGTGGCCGTACGGGACCACGGGGTGGGGCTGAAACCCGGCGAGGAGAACCTGGTCTTCGACCGGTTCTGGCGGGCCGACCCGTCCCGGGCGCGCACGATCGGCGGTACGGGCCTGGGGCTGGCCATCTCCCGCGAGGACGCCATCCTGCACGGCGGCTGGCTGCAGGCGTGGGGCTCGCACGGCGAGGGGTCGCAGTTCCGGCTCTCGCTGCCCAGGGTGGCAGGGGCGGTGCTCAGGGGCTCGCCCCTGCCGCTCGTGCCCCCGGAGGTGGAGATGCGACGCACGTGGCGGGGGCACGTGACGCCGGTGCTGTCGCCGGCGGTGGCCGACGGGGGGCGCGATGCGGACTAGGACCGAACGGCCGCGACGCCGGCCGGGGCCGGCGCGGCCTCTGAGCGGCGGGAGGCGACGCGGGCCCGCGCCGCGGCGGGGCGCGCGGAACGCCGGGACGGTGCTGCTGGCGATCGCCCTGGTCTACGGGATGACCGCCTGCTCGGTCATCCCCACCGGCGGCAAGTCCGTCGTCGCCGTGGACAACGAGGGCAAGGGCAGCCCGCTGGGCGACCCGTACGCGCGGGTCATCGCGATGGCGCCGAAGGCCGACTGGTCGCCGGAGGAGGTCGTCACCGGCTTCCGCGCGGCGATGGCGAGCCTCGACGACTCCGGGTTCCAGGTCGCCCGCAAGTACCTCACCGGCGACTTCGCCGCCAAGTGGAACCCGCACAGCGGCGTCACGGTCTACCGGCAGGGCGACTACGAGAAGTTCGCTCCCCTCAGGGAAGAGGACAAACAGGCGCAGGTCACCCTCAAGGGCACCAAGACCGCCATCATTGATCAGGACGGCCGGTACCGTCCGAGCGGCGGTCCGCTGAACCAGCCCTTCACGCTCGCCAAGGGGCCCGGCGGCGAGTGGCGCATCAGCGCGGCCCCCGACGGCCTCCTGCTGTCCGAGGCCGACGTCGCCCGCGGCTACCTGCCCGTGGACCTGTACTTCCTCGACTCCCAGTGGAAGGGGCTCGTGGTCGACCAGGTGAGGGTGCCGATCGACCCGGGCGCCAACTTCGCCAAGACGACGGTCGAGCGGCTGCTGCGCGGGCCGAGCAGCTCCCTCAAGGACGCGGTGCGCACCGCCTTCACCGACACCGAGCTCATCGACGTCACCATCGAGAACAACAGGGTCGTCGTCGACCTCACCAGGCGGGTGGACCCCGACCTGATCGACCCGATGTCGGCCCAGCTCGCCGCGACCCTCGCCGCGCTCACCAAGGGCGGCTGGGGCTTCGAGGTCACGGTGAACGGCGAGCCGTACTATCCCGACGCGCCTCTCCAGATCGACGCCCAGGAGCAGTCGAACTTCGACCCCTGGACGACCCCCGACTCCGTCTACCCGTTCTATCTCGCCGACGGCGCGCTGCGGCTGCTGGACAAGGAGAACGTCGGGCGGCCCGTACCGGGCAGGGCCGGTCAGAAGGGGGTGGAGCTCACCCACCCCGCGATCAGCGGCCAGCCCGTGCAGCAGGTGGCGGCGCTCTCCGGGGACGGCAGGAGCATCTCCGTCGCGCCGCTCGGCGCGGGCGGCGAGTGGCGGGTGTGGGCCACGGGGGTCTCCCTCGCCCCGCCGGCCTGGGACCGCTACCACACGCTCTGGACGGTCGACCGGCCCAACGACCACACCTCGGTCATCACCCGGCACGACGGCGACAACAAGCACCGGTACCGGGTGTCCGCCCCCGACCTGGAGACGTTCCACATCGAGTCGCTCAAGGTCGCGCGGGACGGCGTGCACGTCGCGGTGGTCGTCAGGGACGGGCTGGGCGAGCAGGTCCAGGTCGGCACCGTCATCGGGGATCGGGAGGGCACCCGCATCGCCAACCTCCAGACCGTGGTCGACACCGACGGCAACCGGACGATCAAGGACATCGCCTGGAAGGACGGCAAGACCCTGTACGCGCTCACCGGCAAGTCGGAGCTGCTCGAGGCCTCGGTCACCGCCGCGACCAGGTCCCTGCCCTTCGACTCGCGGATCGAGAGCATCGCCGCCCTGGACGGCGCCCTGCTCGCCGGGGCCAGGGACGAGCAGGGCGACCGGCAGGTCCTGTTCTGGAACGCCACCAAGTGGGAGCCGCTGGTCAAGAACGAGACCGGGACCACGGACTTCACCGAGAACGGCCCCTCGTCCCCGGCCTTCCCGCTGGGCTGAACCGGAGCGGCCCGCGCCCCGCCTGCGCGCGGTTTTCGCGGATCATCGCTTACGTGCGGTACATCGGCGGGTCCGCGCCTCGGCGGCGCGCGGCCCTCACGGCTTATCGCCGACGTGCGGCACGTCGATGGGTCCGCGCCCCGCCGGCGCGCGGCCCTCGCGGATCATCGCCCACGTGCGGTACATCGGCGGGCCCGCGCCCCGGCGGCGCGGCCCTCGCCCTGGGCCGAGGCGTTTTCCGGGGGCGGCCCACCCGGCTCCGGACGGGGCCGACCGGCGTCTCCAGGGAGGCGCCGAACCCCCCTCCGGTACCCTGGACTGGGCTTTTTGTCGGTGCCATCTGAAAGCTTGGATCCGTGACGACCGCCATGCTCGACCTGATCCTGCCGCCCCGCTGCGCCGGATGCGACGCGCCGGGCGCCCTCGTCTGTCCCCGATGCGCGGCCGAGCTTCACGGAGCGCCCGCCCTCCGGATGCCCGACCCCGTCCCGCCAGGCCTGCCCGAGTGCTGGTCGGCGGCCGAATACACCCCCGCCGTGCGTCGGGCGATCATCGCCTACAAGGAGCGCGGCCGCACGGCCCTCGCTCCTCCCCTCGCCGGGGCGCTCGCCCTGGCGGTCGCCACGGCGGCCGGCGAGCGGCCGGTGCTGCTGGTGCCGGTGCCCAGTGCCCGCCCGGCCCTGAGGCGCCGCGGCCACGATCCGGTGGCCCGGCTCGCGGGGCTGGCGGCGGGTTACCTCCGTGAGGCCGGCTGGCCCGCGAGCGTGGCGAGGGTTCTCGCCCAGCGCCGCCGCGTCGCCGACCAGGCGGGGCTGAGCTCCCTCCAGCGGGCCGCGAATCTGTCCACCGCCTTCACGGTCACGGTCGGCCGCAACGCGCCTGTGCCGCGCTCCTGGGGCGGTACGGAGGCGATTGTGCTGGTCGACGACATCGTCACCACCGGTGCGACGCTCGCGGAGGCCGCGAGGGCGCTGCGCGAGGCGGGGGTGACGCCGTCCCTCGCCGCCACGGTCGCCGCGACACGCCGAAGATCGAAAACCGGTGACCGTGACGGAGGGTGAGACGGCGCCCCGGCCCTCACCTCACCCGGGAGCCACACCTCACTGTCCCGCCGATGCCTTCTCGCTGTTCAAAGAACGCGAGGAGGCTTCACCTGTCATGCCGCCGACCCGTGGGGGCAGGGAGCCCGGGGTCGCCCGCCCGGTTGTGAATTACGCAAAGTGATCCTTTGGGTCGATCGTCAGGCTGACATTCGGCCGGGATGCGGATAGCGTCTGAGCCATGGCACCCGCTCGGGTCCGTGGTTGCACCGGACCGACCTCCGCGAGGAGGCCGGCCCGGCTAGCCGATGCCAGCCGCAGGCCAAACGGTCCACGTAAGACGACTTTTCGTCGATCGATCACGGTGCGGCTTAGAGGTAAGTCCTGCCTTCCCAAGGAGCCAGATGTTCCTTGCCAGAAGAGAAGGGCATGTAGTGGCAAAGAGCTGCGAAACCCTCAGCAGGCGGATGTGGGGACGAAGACCAGGTCGGCCGAGCGGGTGTCGCAATACCACCGTCGAGATTCGAAGGGGGGCTGTGCATGGAGATCATCGTCAAGGGTCGGCACACCGGAGTGAGTGACCGATTCCGTGACCACGTGAACACCAAGCTGGCCAGGATCGAGCGTTTGGACCACAAGCTCATTCGCGTTGACGTGGAGGTGTCCAAGGAAAGTAATCCCCGTATCGTCGACCAGCGAGAGCGCGTCGAGCTCACCATCCACTCACGTGGTCCCGCGGTCCGGGCGGAGGCTTCGGCCGACGACCGTTTCGCCGCCCTTGACATCGCACTCGGCAAACTCGAGGGACGGCTGCGGCGGCTCGCCGACCGCAGGAAGATCCATCATGGAAACCACTGCCCTCCGTCGGTCGCGGAGCTGACGGCCACGGCGCTCGCCGAGTCGTTCGAGAGCGCCCCGGCCAACCTGCTCACCGAGCAGTCACCGGCCGAGGCCCAGGCCGAGAGCGACGTCCCGGACGACGAGACCATCATCCCGATCCAGATGGACGGTGACGGGCCGCTGATGGTCAGGGAGAAGTTCCACGAGGCCGATCCGATCACCGTCGATCAGGCACTTCTTGAGATGGAACTGGTGGGGCACGATTTCTATCTCTTCCGTGACAAGGAGAGCGGGCAGCCAAGCGTCGTATACCTCCGACAGGGGTACAACTACGGCGTGCTGCGGCTCGTTGAGCCCTGACGAACGCGTTCGAAGATCCTCTCCGACCAACCGAGGACCATGAAACCCGTGTAATCATGGCGGTCCACCGGCTCTGGCCCCCCGAGGAGGAGGCGTGACGGAACCCGACGACGCAACCGGCCCGACCGGACGCGGCGAACCGATCCGCGTGCTGATCGTTGACGATCACGCGCTGATCCGCCGCAGTCTGGAGATGGCGCTGGCAGCGGAGACGGACATCGAGGTTGTCGGCGAGGCGAGCGACGGACAGGAAGCGGTCGAACTCGCCGACCGCCTCACTCCGGATGTCATGCTCATGGACGTCCGGATGCCCCGGAGGAGCGGTATCGAGGCCACACGTGAGATCAAGGCCTCGGTGCCGAGCACGCGGATCATCATGTTGACGGTGAGTGACGAGGAGGAGGATCTCTTCGAGGCGATCAAGGCGGGCGCCACCGGCTACCTGCTGAAGAACGTCCAGCTCGACGAGGTCCCGGAGGCCGTCCGCGGCGTCCACGAAGGACAGTCGCTGATCAACCCGGCGATGGCCGCCAAGCTGATCAGCGAGTTCGCCAACATGAGCCGCAAGGAGGCCGAGCGGCCCCCGCAACTCCCCGTTCCACGCCTGACCGAACGGGAGATGGAGGTGCTCCGTCTCGTCGCGAAGGGGATGAACAACCGCGAGATCGCCAAGCAGCTGTTCATCTCCGAGAACACCGTGAAGAACCACGTCAGAAACATCCTGGACAAGCTTCAGCTTCACTCCAGGATGGAGGCGGTGGTCTACGCGGTCCGCGAGCGGATGCTCGAGATCACCTGACACGCGCCGGTGCGGTGACCGTCCGACGGTCACCGCACTCCGGCGCGGAAGGACCTCCCGCCACGGCTTTCCACCGCGGCCTCCGACGCGGGTTCTGGAACGCGTTGTTCACCACTCCGGTGTGTTCGCCGGATCCGGCGTTCTGATCCGGAGTCCTGACCCGGCGCCCGATGCGATGTGTCGATCCGAGGGACGGACCGATCCGGCATCCGGCGGGATCCTCCCCGTTCGGGGAGATTCAGGGAGCGTCCCGGATCAGGGGGCGTCCCGCTTCAGGGCGTCCTGGAGAGGGCCGGCCAGGAGGGGATCGACACGCTCGACCCGGACGGCCTCGCAGCCGACCCAGCTCGCGGCCTCCCAGAGGGCGCCGGCCAGCGAGGCGGCCCCCCTGCCCGGCGTGACGCCCGGTTCGAGGCTCACCTGGCGGGCCACCAGCGTCGCCCCCTCGCGTGCCGGGTCGATCCGCCCGATCAGCCTGCCCCCGGCCAGCACCGGCATCGTGAAGTAACCGTGGACGCGCTTCTCCTTGGGCACGTACGCCTCAAGGCGGTGGTTGAAGCCGAACACGCGGGCGGTGCGGGCGCGGTCCCAGACCAGGGAGTCGAAGGGGGAGAGCGGGGTCGTGCGATGGCGGCCCTTGGGCTCGCTCTCCAGCGCGGCCGGGTCGGCCCAGGCGTCGGCGGCCCGCTCGGGCCACCCGGCGACGCGGACGGGCACCAGCCCGGTGGAACCGTCGAGCAGGCACGCGTCGAGCAGTCGTGCCTCGGGGGCCTTCAGACGCAGGAAGTCGACGAGGTCGGCGCGGGTGGCCACGCCGAGGGCGACCCCGGCCATCCCGGCGAGGCGGGTGACGCACTCGGCGTCGGACAACTCCTCGGCCAGCAGGTCCGCGGGGACCGCGCGCTCGGCCAGGTCGTAGACGCGCCGCCAGCCCACCCTGCGTGTGCAGACGACCTCGCCGGTGTCGAGCAGCCACTCAATGGCGATCTTGGAGTCGGACCAGTCCCACCACGGGCCGCCCTTCTTGGCGCCGCCGATGTCGGCGGTGGTGACCGGGCCGCTCTCGCGGACCAGGTTCAGCACCTTGCCGACGCTGTCGGGCACCTCGTGCCAGCGGAACTTCCTGGCGCGGAAGTATCTCCGCCTGAAGGCGTACAGCGCCCAGTCGCCGATCGGGAGGATGCAGGCGGCGTGACACCAGTATTCGAAGGCCCGCGCGGGCTCGTCCCAGTAGGCCCGCTCGACCTCCTGCCTGCCGACGGCGCCGAGGCGGGCGTACGCGACCAGCTCGTGGGAGCGGGCCAGCACGGAGATCGTGTCCAGCTGGACGGCCCCGAGGCGGCGCAGGGTCGCGGGGGCGCCGCCTCGCCGGGCCTCGGCGCCCAGGAATCCCTGGGCTCGCAGGATGACACGGCGGGCCTCGTCGGAGGAAAGGGAGAGCTGCATGACCGCCCCAGGGGGAGACAACACGTCGTGGACCGAGGCTAGCGCCTGACACCGACGAAAAGGCTACGCCGGTGTCAGGCATTCGCGGCCGGGGTGAATCAGGACAAGTCATATCGAGCGAGGCGTCCCCCGCAGGGGGGAGTGCGCCGGACGAGCTCCACGGAACCGTCTGAGCGGTGACGAGTCTGTCGGGTTCCACGAGTCTTGCGGGCTCGACGGCCTCGACGGCCTCGATGGGCTCGACGGGCTTAACGGGTCCGGCGGACTTGACGGGCTCGGTGGACGCCGGGGCGTCACGCCGAGACGGGTGGTCAGTCCAGGACGCCCCGGCCGCCTCCGTCGCCCATCGCGCGGGGGGCTTCGAGGACGATGTCCTGGAAGACGCGGAAGACCAGCGTGAGGACGCCGCCCATGACGCAGACCGCCGCACCCATCCAGAGGAGGGGCCAGTTCGGGCCCAGGCAAAGGGCGATCCCGGCGATGGTGAAGCCCAGCAGGATCACGGTCACCGCGAGCCAGGACGACGCCCTGCCCCCGTGACCGCCGGAGCCCTGGTGAACGGCGGGGCCACCGTCGCCCCCCTGGCCCTCGTGGGTACCGCCATCGGCCTGACGCACGTCCTCCGCCATCACGGTTTCTCCTCCCCGGCACGGCGACGCGCCCGCGCGGGGGATCCATCGCGGGCGTGCCAAAGGGCGACATACCCTTTGAAGCTGGTCGTACTCTCTCAAAGAAGCGGGCAAGGAACTCCATGGGCCACAAGAGCGTCTTTCAGGGTGGCTGTGTCTGGTGGCGGAACCGCCTACGATGGCAGCGGAGAACCATGTCTCGTCCTCAGCCGGGCCGGTCCGGCCGCGGAAGACCTGCGAGGAGCTTTACCTAAAGTGCCAGCCTTTCTCGATAGAATTCTTCGCGCCGGCGAAGGCAAGCTTCTGCGTAAGCTCAAGCGGATCGCCGACCAGGTCAACTCCATTGAAGACGACTTCACGAGCCTGACCGACGCCGAGCTTCGCGCGCTCACCGACGACTACAAGCAGCGTTACGCCGAGGGTGAGTCCCTCGACGACCTGCTTCCCGAGGCCTTCGCCACCGTCCGTGAGGCGTCCCGGCGGGTGCTGGGCAAGCGCCACTTCGACGTGCAGATCATGGGCGGGGCCAACCTGCACATGGGCAACATCTCGGAGATGCGCACCGGTGAGGGCAAGACCCTCACCTGTACGCTCCCCACCTACCTCAACGCCATCTCCGGCAAGGGCGTCCACGTCATCACGGTCAACGACTACCTGGCCAAGCGTGACGGCGACGAGATGGGCCGGATCCACCGCTTCCTCGGTCTCGAGGTCGGCGTGATCCTGGCCAACATGCCGTCGGACGAGCGCCGCAAGCAGTACAACGCCGACATCACGTACGGCACGAACAACGAGTTCGGCTTCGACTACCTGCGCGACAACATGGCGTGGTCGCTGGAGGAGTGCGTCCAGCGCGGCCACCACTTCGCCGTCGTCGACGAGGTCGACTCGATCCTCATCGACGAGGCCAGGACGCCGCTGATCATCTCCGGTCCCGGCGAGCAGTCCGGCAAGTGGTACGCCGAGTTCGCCAAGATCGTCCCCCGGCTCCGCAGGGGCACCGAGGGCAAGGACGGCGAGGAGAACACCGGCGACTACGCCGTCGACGAGAAGAAGCGCACGGTCGGCATCTTCGAGTCCGGCGTGGAGAAGGTCGAGGACTGGCTCGGGATCGAGAACCTCTACAAGCCCGAGCACACCCACCTGGTCGGCTTCCTCAACAACGCGCTGAAGGCCAAGGAGCTCTACAAGAAGGACAAGGACTACATCGTCGTCGACGGCGAGGTCCTGATCGTCGACGAGTTCACCGGTCGAGTCCTGCACGGCCGCCGCTACAACGAGGGCATGCACCAGGCCATCGAGGCGAAGGAAAGCGTCAAGATCAAGGACGAGAACCAGACGCTCGCCACGATCACGCTGCAGAACTACTTCCGCCTCTACGAGACGCTCTCCGGCATGACCGGCACCGCGGCGACCGAGGCCAACGAGTTCCACCAGACCTACAAGCTCGGCGTCGTCCCGATCCCGACGAACCGGCCGATGATCCGCAAGGACCAGGCCGACGTGGTCTACAAGACCGAGGACGCCAAGTTCATGGCGAGCGTCGAGGACATCAAGGAGCGCTACGAGCGGGGGCAGCCGGTCCTGGTCGGCACCACGAGCGTCGCCAAGTCCGAGCGCCTCGCCAAGGAGCTCAAGCGCAAGGGCATCAAGCACGAGGTCCTCAACGCCAAGAACCACGCCCGTGAGGCGGCGATCATCGCCGAGGCGGGCCGCAAGCACGCCGTCACCGTGGCCACCAACATGGCCGGTCGAGGCACCGACATCATGCTCGGCGGCAACCCCGACTTCCGCGCCGACCTGGAGCTGCGCAGCCGCGGCCTCGACCCGGTCGAGACCCCGGAGGAGTACGACAAGGCCTGGGGCGAGGCGCTGGAGAAGGCCAAGGCGGCCGTGCAGGCCGAGCACGACGAGGTCACCGAACTCGGCGGCCTCTACGTCCTGGGCACCGAGCGGCACGAGTCGCGGCGCATCGACAACCAGCTCCGCGGCCGTTCCGGCCGTCAGGGCGACCCGGGCGAGTCGCGCTTCTACCTCTCGCTCGAGGACGACCTCATGCGCCTGTTCAACTCGGCCAGGGTCGAGATGATCATGACGCGCCTCAACATCCCCGACGACGTCCCGATCGAGTCGGGCATCGTCTCCAAGGCGATCGCCTCCGCCCAGCACCAGGTCGAGCAGCAGAACTTCGAGATCCGCAAGAACGTTCTGAAGTACGACGAGGTCATGAACCGGCAGCGCAAGGTGATCTACGCCGAGCGCCACCGGGTGCTGGAGGGCGCGGACCTGCACGAGCAGATCCGCGGCTTCGTCAACGACGTGATCGACGAGTACATCGCGGGCGCCACCGCCGAGGGCTTCGCCGAGGAGTGGGACCTCGACAAGCTGTGGAAGGCCCTCGGCCAGCTCTACCCCATCAGCATCACCGCCGAGCAGATCATCGAGGAGGCCGGGGGTCGCGAGGAGCTGACCGCCCAGCTTCTCGACGAGCGGATCAAGGCCGACGCGATGGCCGCCTACGACCGTCGCGAGGAGGAGATCAACGCCCAGGCGATGGACCCGGAGGGCATGCGGGTGCTGGAGCGCCGCGTCATCCTGTCGGTCCTCGACCGCAAGTGGCGCGAGCACCTCTACGAGATGGACTATCTCCAGGAGGGCATCGGCCTGCGCGCGATGGCCCAGCGCGACCCGCTGATCGAGTACCAGCGCGAGGGCTTCGAGATGTTCTCCCAGATGCTGGAGGGCATCAAGGAGGAGTCGGTCGGCTACCTGTTCAACCTCGAGGTCGAGGTGCAGAGCAACCCGATCGTCGAGGAGCACGACCACTCCGAGGACGCCGCGATCGCGGAGACCCGCTCGATCATCGCTCGCGGCCTGCGCGGCCCGCAGCGTCCCACCGAGCTGGAGTACACGGCTCCGGGCGAGAGCGGCGAGGTGGAGCACACCCGAATCAGCACCAAGGCCGAGCGTGACGCGTACGGCAACGTCGAGCGCAACGCCCCGTGCCCCTGCGGTTCCGGCAAGAAGTACAAGCGCTGCCACGGCGACCCCAAGCACGTCGAGGTCTGACCGCCACCCGGAGGGCCCGCACCGTACGTGTGGTGCGGGCCCTCCGGCATGTCCGGACCTCTTCGTCTCTCCGGACCTCTTCGTCTCTCCGGGCACGAGCACGGCCCGGCGGCCGGTGCGCGTCAGGGGGCCGGGGGTCTCGCCGCCTCTCGGGCGAGGGCGGACCGGCGGCCGGGCGGGGCGTCGCGGGCTCCTCCCCGTACGGGACGCGGGTCGGGAGTCGTCTCGAACTCGGTGCACAGCCATCGCACGCCCCTGCGCTCCAGCCGCAGCGCCAGGACGCGCGAGCGGTCGCCGCAGTCGACCACGACGCACATCTCCACCACCCCGTCTCCCGGCTGGGAGACGTGGGCCCGGCCCACCCGGGGCGGGCGCGCGCTGGTGATGACCTTCCCGCTCCGCACCAGCTCGGCGTGTGCCCTGCCGGTCAGGTGGCAGGAGACGCTCGCCGGAGGGCGCCGGCCGGACAGGATCTCGGCGACGGCCTGCGCGAGGGCCCGCAGCCGTCGCTCGTCGGGAACCGCGCCGGGGCCCCAGCCCGGCGGTTCCCCGGCCTGGGGTCCCGGCGCTCCGGGATCGAGGGCGAGGGCGAGGGTGCCCTGCACGTACGGCGGCATGGCCGGGGCCTCACCGGTGGGGCGGTCGTCGTCGTAGGGCGGCTCGGCGGCGGGGGAGGGCGCGATCCTGGGGAGCGATGCCGGACGTCGTGGGGGCGACATGGGAACTCCGATGTGCTCGGCTGAGGTGGAGGAACCAACACATCAGGGAGTTTCCGGCCCGCCGTCCAGATACGCCGCCCGCCAACTTCCGGTGAATCCCGGTCGCTTCGCCCTGATGGGCGAAGAAGGTGACCTCGGGTTGGAGCGGTCGGTCCTCGCGAGGCGGAGGGTTGTGGCCAGAGCCGTGATCTCCGGCGGACGGCCGAAACCACTCGGCGCGCCTTCCCGGCGGTGCCACTCGGGTGGAGACCGGTGCGTCTCTGGGGTGGAGGCCGGGCCGAGGGGGGAGCGGTGTGCCTCTCAGGTGCGGGTGGCTCGGTCAGGGCGATGTGCCACTCGGGCGGAGACCGGCTCGGTGGAGGTCGGCTCAGCGGGGACCGGCTCGGTGGAGGGTGACGTGCCTCTGGACGGAGGGTGGGTGGTGCGCCGCTCAGGTGGTGGGAGGGCCGGTGTCCGGCCTGTCCCGTGCCGAGGTCGAGGGGGCGCCGGAGTCGCCGTCCCTGCCTCGTGCCGGAGGGTCTTGTGCCGGAAGACCCTGTGCCGGAGGGCCTTGCGCTGGAGGTGAGGACTCGCCGGAGTCGACGTCGGGCTCGGGCTCGCGGCCGGGGGTCATGATGTTCAGCTTCCTGATCAGGAAGCTGAACACGGTGTAGTAGATCACCGCGTAGACCAGCCCCATCACGATGACGATCGGCACTCCCCGGGCGTTGGGCGCGGTCCCGTACAGGCCGAGGTCGATCAGCCCGGAGGAGAAGCTGAAGGCGAGCTTGACGTCCAGCGCGGAGGCGAGGGCCATGGAGACGCCGGTCAGCACGATGTGGATGACGAACAGGACCGGTGCCACGAAGATGAAGGCGAACTCGATCGGCTCGGTGATCCCGGTGAGGAACGCGGTGAGCGCCGCGGAGATCATGATCGAGCCGACCGCGGTACGGCGGTGCGGTGGCGCGGCCCGCCAGATGGCGATCGCGGCGGCGGGCAGGCCGAACATGAGGACCGGGTAGAAACCCGCCTCGAAGCCGCCGTAGCCGACGGCGCCGTTGTTGAAGCAGATCAGGTCCCCGGCGAGCTTCTTGCCGTCGACCACGCACTCGGGGACCTGGGTCCAGATCACGTTGTTGACGATGTGGTGCATGCCGAGCGGGAGCAGGGCGCGGTTGATCATGCCGTAGATCCCGGCGCCGAGCTCGCTGTTGGAGGCGAGCCAGGTCCCCGAGGCGCGGACCCAGCCGCCCAGCACCGGCCAGACGAAGCCGAGGAGCACGCCGATCACCAGCCCGGCGAAGGCGGTGAGGATCGGGACCAGGCGGCGCCCGCCGAAGAAGGCCAGCCAGGTCGGCAGCTTGGTGCGGTGGTAGCGCTGCCAGAGCAGCGCGGAGACCAGGCCCATGACGATGCCGCCGAGCACCCGGGTCGGGTTCTGGGCGCCGAGGTTCAGGACCACGTCGGGAACGCCGGGGTCGGCCCTGTCGAACACCTCCGTGGTGATGGACTCCCTCAGGTCGGCGTCGAAGAGGATGAAGAACATGTTCATGCTGACGGCGTGGAAGACCAGGTAGCCGACGAGCGCGGCCAGCGCGGTGGAGCCGTCGGCCTTGCGGGCGAACCCGATGGCGACGCCGATCGCGAACAGGATGGGCAGGTTGTCGAACAGGGCGCCGCCCGCGGTGCCGACGACGCGGGCCACGTCGTCGAGCAGGGCGCTGTCGGTCCGGCCGAGGAGGTCGTCCTGCCCGAGCCTGAGCAGCAGGCCCGCGGCGGGCAGGACCGCGATCGGCAGCATCAGGGAACGTCCCAGGCGCTGGAGCACGCTCATCACGGCGGACCCGGGGCGGGTGGCGGGCGGGCCCGCGTCCGCCGGGAGAGGGCTCATCGGGCTTTCCTCCAAGGGCTGGAAGGGAGGAGGGCGGCGAAGGGGGCGGTCGCGCGGGACAGGGCGGGGTGTGACGGCGGCGACGCGGGGCCGGAAGGTGATCTGAGCGGACGCGGCGGGTGGGACGTGGTCGGTCGGGCGGGCATCGGGATCAGGCGCGGCGGGCCGGTATCTCCAGGATCGTACGGAGCTGGTAACGGTCGGCGCGATAGGTGGACACCCCGAGTTCGGCGCAGACGCCTCCCGCGAAGGAGCGCCGCTGGAGCAGCAGCACGGCCCCGCCGCGCGGCAACTTCAGCAGGTCGGCGTCCCCGGGGTCGGCGATGCCACCGTCGATGGTGAGCTCACCGGCGTCGAGCACCAGGCCGTAGCGGGTCTCCAGAAGGGCGTAGAGGGAGCGGCCCGTCAGGTCGTGGGTGTCGAGGTCGGGCGCGAGGGAGACGGGAATGTGGGCCCGCTCGATGCACATGGGCTCGTCGGCCGCGGTCCGCAGCCGCTCGATGAAGTGAACCTCGTCACCCGGCTGGATGCCGAGCTCCCTGGCCAGGTGCGCGCTCGCCCTGACCACCCGCCGGTCCAGGTCGCGGGAGCCGGGCTCCATGCCCCTGGCGCGCATCTCGTCGCTGAAGGAGGTGAGCCGCAGGGACATCTCGATCTTGGGGCGGGCCACGAACGTGCCCTTGCCCGCCACCCGCTGAAGCCTGCCCTCGGAGACCAGGTGGTCCACGGCCTGGCGTACGGTCATGCGGGACAGCCCGAAGCGCTGGCAGAGCTCGCGTTCGGACGGGATCGCCGTGCCGATCGCGAGCTCGTTGTTCTCGATGAGATCGAGCAGGATCTCCCGGAGCTGGAAGTATTTGGGCACCGGGCTGTCCGGATCGATCTGGGCCACAGGATCCTCCCCCCTCGATCTGAGATGTCGCATGAGTTATGGTTCGTACTGGTCTAGTCCGGACTAGACCACAGGCCGGAAAAGGGTGTCAACGTACGGACCGGAGACGGATCGATAACGGCCCGGTCTCGTCCGTCCGAACCGAAGGATGAGCGCGAGATGACGACCAAGATGCGCAGCGAGATCGCCGAGCAGCCCGCCGCGCTGCGAGCCACGCTCGACGCCCTCCTCCCCAGGGTCGGGGAGGTGGAACGGCTCGCGGGGGAGACCCGCCAGCTGCTGTTCATCGCCCGTGGCACCTCCGACAACGCCGCAGTCTACGGTCGCTACCTGGCCGAGACCCACACGGGCAGGCTCTCCACTCTCGCCGCTCCCTCGATCGCCACGACCTACCGGCGCAGGCTGGACCTCGACGGCGTGCTGGCCGTCGCCCTCTCCCAGTCGGGCAGGACCGAGGAGATCGTCGACACCCTCGCCTGGGCGAAGGACTGCGGAGCCAAAACCGTGGCCATCACCAACGGCGGCGAGCAGAGCCCCCTGGCCCAGGCCGCGGACCTCGCCCTGTGCACGGTCGCGGGCGAGGAGAAGGCCGTCCCGGCCACCAAGACCTACACCACCCAGCTCGCCGCGCTCGCGGTGCTCGCCCTCGGCCTCGGCGCGGACGTCGACGCCGCCGACCTGCAGCGGGTGCCGGACGCGGTCGAGAAGCTGGTCGGCGACCCGGGCGACCTGGAGGCGATCGTCGAGGGCCTGGCCGACAAGCCGGGCGTCGTGGTCTCCGGCCGGGGGCTCGCCTTCTCCACCGCGCTGGAGCTGGCGCTCAAGCTCAAGGAGGCGTGCTACCTGCACGCCATGGGCCTGTCGTACGCCGACCTGCTGCACGGCCCGATCGCCGTGGTCGACGAGGACACCCCGGCCATCCTGGTCGCGGCGGGCGAGGGCCCGACCCTGGCCGGCACGGTGGCGCTCGCCGAGCGGGTGACCGGCGCGGGCGCCTCGGCCTACACCGTCGGCGGCGGCACCGCGCTCTCCTCGGTCTCCACCGCCGCGCTGAACGGCCCCGACCTTCCCGAGTGGGTCGCCCCGCTGGGCCTCATCGTCCCCGGTCAGCTGCTCACCGAGGCGCTCGCGCGCAGGCTGGGGATCGACCCCGACGCCCCCCGCGGTCTCAACAAGGTGACTCAGACCGACTGATCGCGACCTGTCCTTTAGCCTGGTCGTAGCCTTGGGAACAGGGTGATCACATCTGGAGGGCGACATGGCGGCCGACGCCGACGCGATCATCGCTGGACTCGGTGGTGCGGGCAACATCATCGAGATCGAACCGTGCATCACCCGGCTCCGCACCGAGGTGCGCGACGCCTCCAAGGTCGACCAGGTGGCCCTGCGGGCGGCCGGCGCGCACGGTGTGATGGCGGCGGGCAACGTCGTCCAGGTGGTGGTGGGTCCCGAGGCCGACACGATCGCCAGCGACATCGAGGACATCATCGGCTGAGAGCAGGGCCGGACATCGGCTGATCAGGGCTGATCGGGTCTGACGGGAGCCGACAGGGGCCGGCGAGGACGTTCTCGCGGGTGGGGCGCGCCCGGACGGCACGTGTGGGCGGCCGGGGCGCCGACGGGCCGTCCTCACGGGCGGCATGCCGAGGGGGGTGCGGTGACCACAGTTCTGGCACCGGTCGCGGGGGTGGCCGTGAGGCTCGGCTCGGTGCCCGACCCGGTCTTCTCCGAAGGGCTGGTCGGGCCCGGCATGGCGATCGAGCCGGACAGGACCCCCGGACGGGTGCTCTCTCCCATCGCGGGCACCATCGTCAAGCTGCACCCGCACGCGTTCGTGGTCGTCGGCGACGACGGCCGGGGGGTCCTCGTCCACCTGGGCATCGACACGGTCGAGCTCAGGGGGGAGGGCTTCGAGCCGCTCGCAGCCGAGGGCGACCGGGTGAGCGCCGGGCAGCCGGTGGTGGCGTGGGACCCGGCTGGGATCGAGGCGGGCGGGCGCCACCCGATCTGCCCGGTCGTGGCGCTGGACGCCGCCGCGAACGCCGTCACCGGCCTCGCCGCGGGAGCCGTCGGCGCCGGTGACGAGCTCTTCGAGTGGAGCGATCCGGCCGACGTTTCACGAGAATCGAGATACCGGCCATGACGAGTTCTTCGGGTGGAGCGATCCGGCCGGGGTCTCACGAGAACCGGGCCACCGACCACGAAGCACCGGCCGCGGAGCCGAGAGTGAGGACGCAGGAGTGGGGAAGACGGTGAAGGCGGCGCTCTTCGATCTCGACGGGACGCTGATCAACAGCGAGCGACGGAGCATGGCCGCGTGGTCGATGCTGCTCGACAACCACGGAGTGGTCCACGACGAGGTCGTGCTGCGCGGGTTCATGGGGCGGCGCGGGCGCGACGTCCTGACGGAGAGGGCCCACCTCTTCCCCGGCAAGCGGATCGACGACCTGATCGAGGAGGCCTTCTCCTTCCACGACCATCCTGACCTGCCCGACATTGTGCCGGTGCCCGGTGCCGCCGAGCTGGTCCGCAGGGTCGCGGCGTACGGTTCGCCGGTCGCGGTCGTCACCTCCGCGGGCCGTGACTGGGCGGAGCTGCGGCTGGCGCAGGTCGGCATCCGCGACCTGCTGGAGACGATCGTGTCCGCCCACGACGTGTCCGTGGGCAAGCCCGACCCCGAGGGGTTCCTCCTCGCCGCCGCACGCCTGTCGGTCGATCCGGCACACTGTGTGGCGTTCGAGGACTCGATCGCCGGGATCACGGCGGCCAAGGCGGCGGGCATGGCGTGCGTGGGCATAGCGACCACGCACCCGGGCACTGAGCTGACCGCGGCCGACCTCGTGGTCGCGGACCTGACGGGGGTCGACTGGCCCCTGTCGAGCATCAATGATCCCGCGGTCTAGACCGCGGGCGAACCTTCGGGAGGAACACGTGGCCGAGCGCCAAGTCACCGTCAAGTCAGAGGTCGGCCTGCACGCCAGACCCGCCGCGACGTTCGTCCAGACGGCGGCCAAGGCGTCCCTGGACGTCACCGTCTCCAAGGGATACGGCGAGCCGGTGAACGCGAAGAGCATCCTGGCGGTCCTCTCGCTCGACGTCAGGGAGGGCGACACAGTGGTGATCAGGGCGGAGGGCGAGGGAGCCGAGGAGCTGCTCGACCAGCTGGCCGGCATCGCGTCGGCGCCGTGAGCACGCTCACCGGGGTGGGGGTGAGCCCCGGGGTCGGCGTCGGTCCCGCCCACGTGCTCGCGTACGAGGCGACCGTCCCGGCCCCGGGTTCCCGGCACGGAGGGGAGGCCGGGGACGCGGCCGCGGAGCTCGCCCTGGCCGGGCGGGCGCTGGAGCGGGTCGCCGCCGACCTGGAGGAGCGGGGGGCCCGCGCCGGTGGCGAGGCCAGGGAGATCCTGGAGGCGCAGGCCATGATGGCCCGCGACCCGGGCCTGGCGGACGGGGTGGCCACGCTGGTCGAGGCGGGCACCGCCGCGGCCCGCGCGGTCTACGAGGCGTTCGGCCACTACCGCGACCTGCTCGCCGCCGCCGGGGGATACCTCGGTGAGCGTGTCGCCGACCTGGACGACGTCAGGGACCGCGCCATCGCGGTGATCGAGGGCCGGCCCGCGCCCGGACCGCCCGAGGACACCGGGCAGCCGTACGTCCTCGTCGCCCGCGACCTGGCGCCCGCCGACACCGCACTGCTGTCCCCGGACGTGGTGGCGGCCTTCGTCACCGAGCAGGGCGGCCCGACCAGCCACACCGCGATCCTCGCCCGCGCCATGGGGGTGCCGGCCGTGGTGGCCTGCCCGGGGGCGACCTCGATCGCGCCGGGGACGCCGGTGCTGGTCGACGGGGCATCCGGTCTCGTACGGCCCGCGCCCTCCGACGACGAGGTCCTCGGGGCGCGCAACGCCGCCGCCGCGCGGGAGGCCGTGCTGGCCTCCGCCACGGGGCCGGGGACGACCGCCGACGGGCACGCCGTGCCGCTGCTCGCCAACATCGGCGGGCCTCGGGATGTGGCCGCCGCCCTGGAGTACGGGGCCGAGGGGATCGGGCTCTACCGGACCGAGTTCCTCTTCCTCGACCGGGCCGAGGCGCCCTCCGCGGCGGAGCAGGAGGCCGCCTACCTGGAGGTGCTGGACGCCTTCCCCGGAGGCAGGGTGATCGTGCGGACCCTCGACGCGGGGGCCGACAAGCCCCTCGCCTTCCTGCCGCCGGGAGCGCACGAGCCCAATCCCGCGCTGGGGGAGCGGGGGGTGCGGCTGTTCAGGACGCATCCGGAGATCATGGACACCCAGCTCGCCGCCCTGGCCGCGGCGGCCGCGCGCTCGGCGGGGAGACTCCAGGTGATGGCGCCGATGGTGGCCACCGCCGAGGAGGCCGCCTGGTTCGCCGACGCCTGTGACGCGGCGGGGCTGCCGTCGGCGGGAGTGATGGTCGAGATACCGTCGGCGGCCCTGCGCGCCTCCGACCTGGCCGTCCGGGCGGGCTTCCTCTCCATCGGCACCAACGACCTGGCCCAGTACGCTCTCGCGGCCGACCGGCAGCTGGGCGCGCTGACCGGGCTCCAGGACGCCTGGCAGCCCGCCCTGCTCGACCTGGTCGCCCTGGCCGCGGCGGGCGCCGCCGAGCGCGGGAGGCAGTGCGGGGCCTGCGGTGAGGCCGCTGCCGACCCGGCCCTCGCCTGCGTGCTCGTCGGGCTCGGGGTCACCTCGCTGTCGATGTCGGCCCCGGCGCTGCCCGCCGTACGGGCCGCGCTGTCGCGCCACACGCGGCAGCAGTGTCACCTCGCCGCCGCGGCCGCGCGGGCCGCGGTCTCCCCGGCGGACGCACGCGCCGAGGCGCGCGCGCACCTGCCCGGCCTGGCTGGTCTGGCCCTGTGACGTGGGCGGACTTCCTTCGTGGGTGACATACGGATCGGAAAGTACCGGTTGGTGGGAGGCATGGGGCCGATGGTGACCGGGTGGACGGGCGGGCACCGGTGCGCGGGCACGGATAGCGTAAGCGGCATGGTTCGGTGGAGACGTGTGACGGGTATCGCGATGATCGCGACGATGGTGGCCGGATGCGCGGAGGCGGGCAGGACGGCCCCGCCCGCGTCCGGCGCGACGCGGGCGGGCGAGAGCTCCGCGAGCGCCGAAGCGGCACCCACCGGCACCGCCGGCACCACTGCCGCGACCCCTGGCTCCTCCGGGTCCCCCGAGACGCCCGTTCCCCCGGCGGCCTCCGCGACGGTGGAGGCCGCGGGGGTGGAGGGCATGCTCGCCTCGATGAGCGTGGAGGAGAAGGTCGGCCAGCTGTTCATGCCCGTGCTGTACGGCCCGGCGGCCGATACGGCGTCGGGGGAGAACCAGGCGCGGTTCGGGGTGGACACCGCGGCGAAGATGGTCGCCCGCTACCGGCCCGGAGGGGTGATCCTCTTCCCCTGGGCGGGAAACATCAAGAGCGTCCGGCAGGTCGTGGCGCTGACCAACGGCTTGCAGAAGGCGTCCCCCGAGATCCCGCTGCTGATCGGCATCGACCAGGAGAACGGCAAGGTCTCCCGCCTCGCCCCGCTGGTCACGCCCCTTCCCGGGGCGTCGGTCATCGGCGCGACCGGTGACCTCTCGCTGGCCCGCCGGGCCGCCAGGGTGACGGGCACCGAGCTGCGCGCCCTGGGCGTCAACCTCGACTTCGCGCCCGTCGCCGACGTCAACGTCAACCCGCGCAACCCGGTGATCGGCCCGCGCGCGTACGGCTCGGACCCGAAGAAGGTCGCGCCGATGGTCGCCGCCGCCGTCCAGGGCTTCCACGACGCGGGGATCGGGGCCACGGCCAAGCACTTCCCCGGCCACGGCGACACCGGCGTCGACAGCCACACCGGCCTGCCGGTGATCAGGCACTCCCGGTCCCAGTGGGACAGGCTGGACGCGCCGCCGTTCGCCGCCGCCATCGGCAAGGACGTCGACGCGATCATGAGCGCGCACGTCGTGATGCCGAAGCTCGACCCCTCGGGTGACCCCGCCACCCTCTCCAAGCCGATCCTGACCGGTCTGCTCCGAGAGAAGCTCGGCTTCGACGGGGTCGTCTCGACCGATGCTCTGGACATGGCGGGGGTGCGCAAGAAGTACGGGGACGGGGAGGTCGCGGTGCGGGCGATCCAGGCCGGGGTGGACCTGCTGCTCATGCCGCCGGACTACCGCGAGGCCCACCGGGCGCTGCTGGCCGCCGTGGCGTCCGGGAAGATCTCCAAGGCACGGCTCGACCAGTCCGTCCGGCGACTGCTGAAGCTGAAGGCCGCCCGCGGCCTGCTGGACCGGGCGCCGGTCGCCGACCCGGCCGAGGCCGAGCGGGTGCTGCGCTCGGCCGAGCACCTCAAGGTCGCCCGGCTCATCACCTCGAAGGCCCGCTGAACGACAGGGGCCCGAGGGCTTCCGCCGCGAGGCGGGATCAGGCGAGCTGGAGGTTGCCGGTCCTGGCCAGCGAGATGACGAGCGACTGGATGACGCGGGTGAGCAGGGCCTCGATCAGCATGACTACCGCCTTGGCGAGCACGGTGGAAAGGAATCCGGACATAGCAACCTCACAGGGAGAAAGGGGTCTTAAGGCGATAATTCATACCAAAGGAGTCTAAGTCACCAGTCATGAGGTTGCTGTTTGGTGAACGTTCGGTGACATCCGCCGCGTCGCCCCTCACCCCTCGCCCTGCGTCTCCTCCTGTGAAACGCTCCGCGTCTCCTCCTGTGACTCTCCCCGTGTCACCTGTGTCTCCTGTGACTCTCCCCGTGTCACCTGTGACTCTCCCCGTGTCACCTGTGTCTCTCCCTGTGTCTCCTGTGACGGCTCTCCCTGGGTCACCGCCTGGAAGGCCACCCCGGCGGCCGTCGTGGTCGCGGCGCTCCCCAGGGCGATGGTCCACCCCACGGGCCCCAGGAAGTGACAGCCGAAGAACCGGCAGAGCCCGGGAACCGAGACGGCCATGCCCAGGACGGCGAGGGACAGGAGCGAGGCCAGCGCCACCAGGCGATCCCGGCTGCCCAGGGCCAGGGTCTGCAGCAGCTGCGACGACACGAGCGCGACCAGCCCCATGGAGTCCGCCCGCCCGCGCGTACCGGTCACCCGGCCGATCGCCCAGGCCAGGCCCGCCGCGCTCGCCGTGGTGGCGGCGCGCAGGTAGATGTCGCGGGTCAGGGAGGCGCCCAGCGACGCCTCGGGGCCCTCGTCCAGCAGCTTCTCCGGGCTGGTGGCCGCCGGCGGCCGGGAGGCCACCGCCATCGCGGGCAGCATGTCGGTGAGCAGGTTGACCAGCAGCAGCTGCCGGGCGTTCAGCACGTTCCCGCCGCTGATCAGGCTGGATCCGACCGCGAAGACGATCTCGCCGATGTTGCCGCCGAGCAGGATGCTGAGGGCGTCGCGGACCGACCCCCACATCGCCCTGCCCTCGATGATCGCGTCGACGATCGTCTCGATGCGGTCGTCGGTCACGACGATGTCGGCCGCCGCCCGCGCCGCCGGGGTGGCGCGGGACCCGAGGGCGATCCCCACGTCCGCGGCCCGGATCGCGGGGGCGTCGTTGGCGCCGTCGCCGGTGACCGCGACGACCTTGCCGGTCCGGCGCAGGCAGCTCACGATCCGAGCCTTGTGCGCCGGGGTGGTCCTGGCGAAGACCGTGACGTCCGGCAGCGCCTCCAGCAGGGCGTCGTCGTCCATCTCGTCCAGCTCGGGTCCCGTCACGATCTGCCCGCCGTTCAGCACGTTCAGCTCGGCGCCGATCGCCTCAGCCGTGCTCGGATGGTCACCGGTGATCATGACGATGCGCACGCCCGCCCGCGTGAGGCGGCTGACGCTCTCCGCGGCCGTGGGCCGCACGGGGTCGGCCAGGCCGAGGAACCCGAGGAAGCACAGGTCCTGGATGCGGGACTCGTCGAGGTCGCGCCGGTCGGAGGCGGAGCGCTCCGCGACCGCGAGCACCCGGTAGCCCTGCCGGGCGAGCTGGTCGAGCTCCTTCTCGACCTCCGCCACGAGGTGGTCCACGAGGGGGACCACCCGGCCGTCGCGGAGGATGGACGTGCAACGGGTGACCACGATCTCCGGGGCGCCCTTGACGCTCAGCAGCGGGCCCGAGTCGCCCTTGCCGAGTACGGCGTGGTAGCCGCGTCCCGGCTCGAAGGGCAGCTCGTCGACCCGCTCCCAGCTTCCGGTCCCCTTCTCGGTCACGCCCAGCCGCTCGGCCCCTTTCAGCACGGCGCGGTCGGTGGGATGCGGGACGGGTCGCCCCTCGTCGTGCCGGGGGCACGCGCGCATCCCGGCGGTCACGATGTGCCGCAGTTCGGGCGTGAGGTCCTCCAGGGTGCGCTCGTCCTGCACGTCCGAGACGCACCGCAGGCTGATGTGCCCCTCGGTGAGGGTTCCCGTCTTGTCGAAGCACAGGACGTTGACCCGGCCGAGGGCCTCGATCGTGGAGGGGTTGGGCACCAGGGTGTTACGGGTCGACAGCCGCCGCGCGGAGGCGAGCTCCGCGACAGAGGCGACGAACGGCAGCCCCTCGGGCACGGCGGCGACGGCGAGGCTCACCGCCGGCGCGAGCGCCTGCGGCGCCGAGTTGCCGCGCAGCAGGTCGGTGGCGAGCAGGACGACGCCTGATCCGACCGCGACCGGCAGGACCCGCCGGCTCAGCTCCCGCAGCCGCAGCCGCACGCCCGTGACCGGAGGCTGCTCCGCGGCGGCCCTGGCGGTCCTGGCCGCCTCGGTCGCCTCGCCCGCCGCGACCACCACGGCGAGCCCGCTGCCGGCCGCCACCGTCGTCCCGTCGTAGACCATCGAGGTCCGGTCGGCGACGGCGGGCGAGTTGACGGGCTCCGGCGACTTGGTGACGAGCTGCGACTCGCCGGTCAGGGCCGCCTCGTCGACCTCCAGGCCCACGGCCTTGAGCACGCGGCAGTCGGCGGGCACGGTGTCGCCCGCGCGCAGCTCGATCACGTCGCCGGGTACGAGGTCGTCGACGGTCGCGTTCACCTGCTCGTGGGAGCGGGCGGCGCCCGCCTTCTCGTGGGAGCCTCGCTTGGGAGAGCGAGCCGCGCTCGCCTTCGCCGCGGTGCCCGCCTTCTCCTGGGGGCGGCGCAGCCGTACGGGAATCGCCACCGCCTCGGTGAGGCGGTGCAGCGCCCGGTCGGCGCTGTAGCGCTGGCCCCCTCCGATGAGCGCGTTGGCGAGCACGACCGTGCCTATCATCACCGAGTCGGAGACCGAGCCGACCAGGGCCGACAGGCCCGCGCCGGCCGCCAGGACGGGGGTCAGCGGGTTGGCCAGTTCCTCGACGGACACGCGGAGCAGCGAATCGGGGCCCTGCGGCTCTCCCGATCCCCTGGAGGACCTGCGCCGCGCGGCCTCGGCCTCGCTGATCCCGGCGGCCGACGAGCCCAGCAGGGCGAGGACCTCCTTGGTGGGCATCGCGTGCCAGGGGGTCTGGTCGACCCGGACCGGCGGGGTCTCCCGCCCGGCGTGCCAGCCCGCCCATCCGCCCGTGACGAGGGCGGCCATCTCGGTGCAGTTGCTCGCGAGCTGCGCCTTGCTCTGCGACTCCTCCGCCGGCCCGAGGGTCGTCAACATGCCTCCGGCGACGGTTCCCGCGGAGGTGAGCCACGCGCATCGCTCGCTCGTCCTCCTGGCCGGCCCCAGGCAGCTCAGGAGGAGGTGGACCTCCTCAAGCTCGGCGATCATGTCCGCGTCCCAGGGCACCCGGCCCGAGCGGCGCAGCACGCCGATGCCCAGGTCGGCCTGGGCCAGCGCGGCCATGCGGCGCGCCGAAACGACGGCGACCCCGTGGCCGGCCGCCTGGAGCGTGCGGACCGACCGGGCCAGCCGGGTGCCGCCCGGCACGCTCTCGTCGATGCCGAGCCGCAGCCCGAGTTCCGTGCCGCCTCCCGCGAGCGCCACGGCGCACGCGTCCTTCGCCGCGGCGACGATCGCGTCGGCCAGCGGGTCGACCCGTGGCGCCATGCCGACCAGGGCGGCCGGAACCCCCTTCCTCGTCACGCGGACGGCTCGGATCCCCTGGGCCTCCCACCCCTCGGCGTCCTCCGTGACGAGCCCGGCAGGGCCCGCGAGGGGTTCGGCCTTCCACTCGTCGTGTTCCCGCCGCGCGCCGGGGTCGTCGGCGTCGATCAGGGTGAGGAGCCGCGCGCGCAGCCCGTCGAGGCCCTCGCCGTTCGGGGAGTCCAGCTCACCGAGGGGAATGATGCGGTCGATCTCCCACGAACCGGTGCCGAGCACGTCGGCGTCGAAGATGACCTTGTCGATGCCGTCCATGTGGCGCAGGGCGTGTTCCTGGAGAACGATCGCGCCGCGTCTCGCCAGGGCACGCCCGATCGCGACGGCGAAGAACTCACGGCCCAGCTTCGCGGCCCTGGGCGTCGTCGCGGTGAGCATGGCGACGGCACGCGCGTGGCCGTCGCTGAGAAGGTACGTCAGCCCGGAGGCGCCGGCCGCCAGCGGGCTCCCGACGCGCTCGAACCGGTCCACGGGGCTGTGGTTTACGGGCGTGGGACGTGCTTTCCCGGCCGCGCGGATGTGGCGGTAGGAGCCCTTCCGCGACGCCAGCTCATGCTGGCGCGCCTCCCAGGCCCGCAGCGTGTCGCGTGCCTCCAGGTAGCGGCCGGTGGCGGTGACCGACTGGACGAGCATCCCCACCCGGCGCAGCGCCAGCGTGTGGGTGATGATGTTCGCCGTCGTGAACAGGGTGACGGTGGCCGGGCCGCCGAGGTGGTGTTCCACCTCGTGGCGGACTCTCGGGGTGGACTCGGCGAGACCCAGCAGGGCGGGAAAGATCGCCGGGATCGACGGCGCGCGCACCGCGTGCCCGGCGAACGCCATGCCCGCCCCGATCAGGCTCGCGCCGAGCCGGATGCCGGCGCGGGTGTGCCGTTCCACCAGCCTGGCGGTGTGGTGCTCCGCCGGCTTGGAGGAGAGGAGGTCCGGCTCCTCTTCGGTCTCCTCGTCCTCCGCGTCCTCGTCCAGGTCGTCGATGTCGTAGTCGCCGGTCAGGCCTTCGTCATCGTCATCGTCGTCGTCGCCCTCGCCGTCGAGCGCCTCGATGACCTCCAGGAGCCTCTCCAGGTTGATCGAGCCCGGGTCGCACCCCACGAAGACGGAGCCGAGGACCCCGTTGACCTCCGCCCGCTCGATCCCCTCCAGCCTCAGCAGCGCGTCCTCCAGCCGCTGGGCCTTCGACTCGCTGCCCGGTGAGCCGATCACGTGCAGATCGACATGGAGCCCTCCGGGACAGACCCGTTTCCCGCGCGAACGCGGCAGGGCGTTCATGACCGCGGCGGGCACGGCCTTGATCGCACCGGGTACGACGTTCCAGAGGGTTTCCGCGGGCACGGACAGCAGGCGGGGCACGAACATTCAGATCTCCGGCAGGCAAGATGACGGGGCCGGTCAGGCCGTGGTTACGCGCGGCCTGACCGGCCCCGTCGCTGCGATTACTTGGACGATCTCCCGCGGGCCGAACTCCTCGCCCGGGAGGCGGATCCCGCGGTGCGGGACGTGGACGCCGAAGCTCGCGACGCGGGCTTCGCGGCCCGGGAGGCCGGCTTCGTGGTCCGCGAAGCGGGCTTGGCCGCCCGCGCCGCGGGCCTCGCGGTCCGTGAACGCGAGGTGGCCGTCCGGGAGCCGGTGCTCGCGGTTCGCGAGGTGGGGCTCTTGGCCCGGGACGTGGTGCCGGTCGCCCGGGTTGTGGAGCTCCTGGTGCGTGACGTGGCACCGGTCGCCCGCGAGGCGGCGGTACCGGCCGCGCGGGTGGCGGCGCCCGCGGTGCGCGCCGCGGTACCCGCTGCCCGGGTGACGGCGCCCGTAGCACGTGCCGCGGGCCTCGCGGTCCGTGAACGCGAGGTGGCCGTCCGGGAGCCGGTGCTCGCGGTTCGCGAGGTGGGGCTCTTGGCCCGGGACGTGGTGCCGG